>NZ_VFTB01000003.1:0-636686 GCF_007003945.1 Mesorhizobium sp. WSM4307 | reverse complement strand
GACCTCCGCCTCGCGCTCAAGTCGGTGACGCGGGGGGGGGGGGCCCGGCGTGCTCCCTACCTCCCAACAAGGGGGAGGTAGGGCGGCCAACTGAATGCGACGCAAGACCAGGCAAAGCATGACCACCATCATCGCAAGCACCACCGCCCCGCCCCGCGCCCGGAAACTCGTCGGCGCCGGGCGCCGGCAATGGATCGGCCTCATCTATGTCGCGCCGGCGGTGGCGCTGGTCATGGTGTTCTTCGTCATCCCGCTCGGCATGACGGCGTGGATGTCGCTGCACAACTGGCCGCTGATGGGCGAGCACGCCTTCGTCGGCCTCGACAATTACTGGGCGATCCTGCGCGACACCAGGTTCTGGAACGCGCTCAAATTCACCGGCTACTACACGGTGGTCGTCACCATCGCGATCTTCGCCGTCGCCTTTCCCTTGGCGATCTTCATCGAGAAACCGCGGCCGCTGACCAACCTCTACCGCACTTTCTTCTTCATGCCGGCGGTGGTCGGTTTCGCCTCGGCGAGCCTGCTCTGGTCATGGCTGCTCAACGTCGATTCCGGCCTGTTCAGCCCGGCCGCCTACGACCTCGGCCTGATCGACAGGAAGTTCAACCTGCTCGCCACCTTCCAGCCGGCCTTCTGGTCGATCATCGCCATGGTGGTGTGGAAGGTCGCCGGCTTCACCATGATCATCCTGATGACCGGCCTGCAATCGATCCCGCAGGATCTGCAGGAGGCCGCCGTCATCGACGGCGCCGGGCCGTTCGCGCGGTTCCAGGCGATCACCTTGCCGCTGATGCGCCGCACGCTGGCCCTGGCGCTGATCCTGTCGGTCGCGGGCTCGATCCTTGCCTTCGACCAGTTCTACATCATCCTGCGCGGCGGGCCGCGCAACCAGACGCTGACGGCGGTCTACTGGATCTTCAACCAGTCCTTCGTGTCGTTCAAGCTCGGCTATGGCGCGGCACTCTCCATGGTGCTGCTGGTCATCCTGGTGGCGCTCAGCCTCATCCAGCTGTGGCTGTTGCGCAAGCCCGAGGGGCTCGACTGATGGCGCAGGCGATATCAGCCAGAGGCAAGTTTGCCGCCCGCCTCGCCAGGCACTCCACCGGCATCATCGCCTCGGTGCTGTTCGTGGCACCCATCGTGTGGACGGCGCTCTCGGCCTTCAAGCCGGCGGCCGAAGCGCGCCTGCCGCCGCTGCCACCCTGGCCGACCACGGGCTTTTCGCTGGAAAACTATGCCACGCTGAACTCCTTCGGCGACGGGCTCTGGGTCTCGGCGCAGAACAGCATCTATGTCTCGGTGATGACCGTCCTGCTGTCGGTCATCGTCAGCGTGCTGGCCGGCTACGGCTTTTCGCGCTTCCGCTTTCCGTTCAAGGACCTGTTCTTCGTCCTCATCCTGTCGACGATCATGATCCCGTTCCAGTCGATCCTGACGCCGATCTTCCTGGTGCTGACCAAGCTTGGCCTGCACAACACGCTGACCGGCCTGGTCGGCGTCTATGTGACGCTGCAATTGCCGTTCTCGATCTTCATGATGCGCAATGCCTTCGACGCGGTGCCGCGCGAGATCGAGGAGGCCGCGCGCATGGACGGCGCCGGCAACGCCACCATGCTTTTGAAGGTGATGCTGCCGCTGGTCTGGCCGGGCGTCGTCACCATCGCGCTGTTCGCCTTCCTCGGCGCCTGGAACGAATTCCTCGCCGCCCTGGTGCTGATGACCGACCAGTCCAAATTCACGCTGCCGGTGATGATGACGGCACTGCAGTCGGGCCGCTTCGGCGCCATCGACTGGGGCGCCGTGCAGGCGGGCGTCACCGTGATGATGGTGCCGTGTCTCATCCTGTTCCTTGCTTTGCAGCGCTTCTACATCCGCGGCCTGATGGCCGGGGCCGTCAAATAACAGACTGAATGGAGTGAGTTCATGACCGAATCGCCATCCCCTCGCCCCGCCTCGAAGCGAAAGCCGAAACTCGCCTTCCGGCCGCTGCCGGTGCCGCAGGTCGATGTGCAAGGCTTCTGGGGCGACCGGGCCGATGCGGTGGCGACCCGCACCGCCGACATCCTCTACGAGCGCTGCGTCGAGGCGCGCATGCTGGAGCAGATCGATCCGGACCGCCCATCGCCCGGCATCGTCATTCCCTTCCACTCGCCCTCGCCCGATGAAGCGGACCGCCAGGGCGCCGAATTCACCGGCTCGACGGTGACGACGCAGATGTTCTGGGATTCCGATCTCGGCAAGACGATCGAGACCGCGGCCTATTCGCTCTACCGGCGCAAGAACCCCCGGCTGGAGAAGAAGATCGACGCCGTCATCGACATGTACGGCAAATTGCAGCAGGAGGACGGCTATCTCTCCAGCTGGTACCAGCGCATCCAGCCCGGCAAGCGCTGGACGAACCTGCGCGACTGCCACGAACTCTATTGCGCCGGCCACCTGATCGAGGGCGCGGTCGCCTATTACCAGGCGACGGGCAAGCGCAAGCTGCTCGACATTATGTGCCGCTACGCCGACCACATCGCCTCGGTGCTGGGACCAGAGCCCGGCAAGAAGAAGGGCTATTGCGGCCATGAGGAGATCGAGCTGGCGCTGGTCAAGCTGGCGCGGGTGACGGGCGAGCAGAAATACATGGATCTGGCGAAGTACTTCATCGACCAGCGCGGCCAGCAGCCGCACTATTTCGACGAGGAGGCGCGCGCCCGCGGCGCCGACCCCAGGGCCTATCATTTCAAGACCTACGAATACAGCCAGTCGCACCGGCCGGTGCGCGAGCAGGACAAGGTCGTCGGCCACGCGGTGCGTGCCATGTACCTCTATTCGGGCATGGCCGACATCGCCACCGAATATGGCGACGATAGCCTGCGCGTCGCCCTCGACCGGCTGTGGGACGACCTCACCACGAAGAATCTCTACATCACCGGCGGGCTCGGCCCGTCGGCGCACAATGAGGGCTTCACCAGCGATTACGATCTGCCCAATGAGAGCGCCTATGCCGAGACCTGCGCCGCCGTCGGCCTGGTGTTCTGGGCAAGCCGCATGCTCGGCATGGGGCCGAACGCCCGCTACGCCGACATGATGGAGCGCGCGCTCTACAATGGCTCGATCTCCGGCCTGTCGCTCGACGGCTCGCTGTTCTTCTACGAGAACCCGCTGGAAAGCCGGGGCCGGCACAACAGGTGGAAATGGCACCGCTGCCCCTGCTGCCCGCCCAATGTCGGGCGCATGGTCGCCTCGATCGGCAGCTATTTCTACAGCCTGGCGGACGATGCGCTTGCCGTGCACCTCTACGGCGATTCCACCGCCCGCTTCGACATTGCGGGCACGCCGGTGCAGCTCACGCAGGCAAGCCGCTATCCCTGGGAGGGCGCCGTGGAGATCACGGTCGAACCGCAAGCGCCGGTGGAGTTCACGCTGCATCTGCGCGTGCCGGCATGGAGCAGCAGCGCCACGCTTCAGATCAATGGCGAGGCGGTCGACCTCGAAGACATGACCAGCGACGGCTATGCCGCGATCCGGCGCCGTTGGCAGAAGGGCGACCGCGTCCGGCTCGACCTCGAAATGCCGATCGAGCGGCTCTACGCCAATCCCGAGGTCAGGCAGGATGCCGGCCGCGTCGCGCTGTCGCGCGGGCCGCTGATCTACTGCGTCGAGGCATCGGACAATGACGGCCGGCTGCACCGCCTGACCCTGCCCCGCACGGCAAGCATAGAGGCACATCAGGCGCCCGAACTGCTGGGCGGCGTGGTGACGCTTTCGGCCACGGCACGAGCCGATGCCGGCGACGGCTGGGAGGACGGACTCTACCGGCGTGAGCCGCCGGCCAGCGTCGAGACGCGCCTGACCGCCATCCCCTATTACGCCTGGGACAACCGTGAACCGGGCGAGATGCTGGTGTGGCTGCGGGATGGCTGAGGCTTCCCGCTGCTCGACTATGTCCGGCTTGATTGGCCGGCGGCCGCCGGCAGCGCCGCGCTCGGTGCCGCTTGCGGGGCGCTGTTGTCGATATGCGCCCAGGCCGTCCGTTCGAACAGGAACATGCCGAAGCCGACCCGCTGGATGATGAGGTAGAGCACGACGGGGCTGATGATCGAGACCAGCAGCACCGCCAGGCTAAGCACGCCGGTATCGGTCAGCAGGCCGCTTGCCAGTGCGGCGCCACGGAAGAGCGACATCGGGATGGTGAAAGCGACATAGACGACCAGCGAATGTTCGCCGAGCCAGCGCAGCCATTCCATCGAGGCGAATGTCGACAGCAAGCCGCCAAGCACGCAGAGCGCCACCGCGCCAGCGACGGCCAGGGTGAGATGCAGCGGCGGCCATGCCGCCAGCCCCATCTGCATACCGACGGGATGCATGGCATATCCAGGCGAATAGACGAGCAATCCATTCACGATCGCCCACACGAGCAGGCCGGCGGCGGCCAGCATCGGGCGGGGCTGCGTCCATTCGACGAGGCGGAACACCAGCGGCGCCATGACGAAGCCAAGGTAGAAGAACACGAAATAGGCCGCGAATTGTTCGACCGCATAGCTGTCGGGATGCGGCGCCCACATCTGAAGTCCGGCAGCAATCGGGATGACGGTCCAGGCCGGCACGCGGAATTGCCGCAAGAGCTTGGCGGCAAGGCCGAACACCGCCAGCATGTAGACGAACCACAGCACGCCGTAGGGCTGGATGACGGCCATTGCCAGATCGTGCAGCATGCCGCCGGGATCGCGGCTGAAGATGCCGATTTTCAGGCCGATCGAGATGATCGCCCACAGCACATAGAAATAGAGATAGTGGACGACGCGCCGGTCGATGTAGCGCCGCCACGGCCGGTCGATCACCTGCGACAGGAACAGGCCGGAGATGAGGAAGAATTCCGGCATGCGGAACGGCGTCGCGAAGCCGATGACATAGTGGAGGAAGCCGACGCCGCCCGTGTACTCGCCGGTGTTGTAGGCCGCGTACATCATCACCACGAGGATGATCGAGAGGCCTTTGGCCGTGTCCACCCACGGCATGCGCATCGGGTTGTTCATGGCAAATCCATCCGGGGGCCGGCCGAGGCGGCCAGCCATCATCCGGCGACATCTAGCACCATCAGGCTTCCCAGATCGTAAACACGGCTGGTTTTGGGGGTGCGAGGCGATATCAGCAGCTGCCTTCTGGCAGATCCCATGGTCGCGTGGGCGTCGAAATCGCCACAACTTCCACCGTCGGCGCTGCCCCTCACCTGCCTGCCGGCATCCTCTCCCCGTAAACGGGGCGAGGGACGCTGTTGTCGGCTATTTCGCCAATCGCCAGCGTTGCAAAAAATGCGCCGGCGTTGCGGCCAGGCCCTCTCGCCCCGTTTACGGGGAGAGGATGCCGGCAGGACAGTGAGGGGCAGCGCTGACGTCGACCGTTGGATAACGGCCCATGACGCAGTTACTTTCGAGCCTTGGAAGTATTCAGCGCCACGGCGGCCCGCACCAGCGCCTTCAGCGCCTCTTCGTCGACTTCCTCACCCTTCTGAAAATCGATCGCCCGCCGCGTGTTGCCTTCGAGGCTGGAGTTGAACAGCCGCGTGGGGTCGGGCAGCGCCGCGCCCTTGGCGAAGGTCAGCTTGACGATGCTCTTGTAGGTCTCGCCGGTGCAGATCATGCCGTCATGCTCCCAGACCGGAACCCCGCGCCACTTCCAGGTCTCGACGACATCGGGATCGGCTTGATGGATGAGCGCGCGCAGCCGGCCAAGCATGTCGCCGCGCCAGTCGCCGAGTTCCGTGATCCTGCCGTCGATCAGTTCGGAGGGGGATTTGCTCTCCTGCGATCCGGTCATGCTGTTCTCCTCGAGACTTGGACAATAATGCGCTCACATGCGCTCGCCAGGCAATTGGCTGGCCTGCTTCACCCAGGCGCTGAATTGCGCCTCGTCGAACGCGTCGTCCTCATGGATGTCGAGGTAGCGCGTGTCCCGACTTTTGGATTCGCCCGGCGGCACCGGATCCAGCGACATGCCGCGAAAGAAGGTCACCTTGATGTATCTGGTGAAGCAATGGAAGCTGAGGAACCAGCCTTCGCCCTCGATGCCGTAGAAAGGCGAGTTCCATTTCACCGCCTTGTGCACGCCGGGCACGGTGCGCCCGATGAGCGCGTCGAGCCGCCTGCCCATCTCGCGCTTCCAGCCCGGCATCGCCGCGATATAGGCCTGCACCGGAGCGTCGCCATAACCCTTGGCGATCTGCGGATTGCCGCCGGAAAGCAGCTTCGGCTCATCCTTGGCCGGGGTCGACTTGGCCATGCGCCTTCCTCCTATCCATTGGCCCGCTGTGCGTTGCGTCCTTTCGCGACATAGGGCAGCACGAACATATAGAGGCCGCTGAACAGCATAAGGAAGAGCGGCGGCAGTGGCGAATAAACCACCCAGGCGGGCGGCTGTCCAAACGCCATGGTGACGAAATTGGCGACGACGGTCGCCGTGAAGATGATCGACAGCCAGCGATGCGCCTGCCTGATCCATGTGCTCCAATCCAAAATGACCTCCCGTGAAAACGTGTGAAACCAGGCGCGCTACCAGCGCACCAGCTGCGTGATCTGGATGAGATTGCCGCAGCCGTCATTGAGCTTGGCGATGGTCGAGCCGGTCACCTCGGTCGGCGCCGTGGCGAATGTGCCGCCGCGTGCCTTGATGCGCTCATGATCGCCCTTGATGTCGTCGGTGAAGAACATCACCGCCGGCTGGCCCTGCTCGAACATCGCCTGCTGATAGGTTTTGGCGGCCGGCTGGTCGTTGAGGGCCAGCTGCAGCTCGGTGCCCTCGGGCTCGTCCGGCGAGGCGACCGTCAGCCAACGGAACGGCCCATTGCTGAAATCGGCCTTCTTGGTCAGGCCGAGCACGCCGGTGTAGAAGGCAAGCGCCTTTTCCTGGTCGTCGACATAGATGCTGGTCAGTTTGATCTTCATCGTCTTTCTCCATGGGTTTTGCTGGCGGTGTGCCGCCCGGTGAAGTCAGGGGTTGGGTTCGATCGGCCGGCGGAGCAATTCCAGGAAAAGTGTGAAACGGTTTTCCGTCCGGAATTGCGTCAAAACAACGGGTCTAATCTGTCCGGTCGAGAAGCTGCTCCAGCTTCTCGAAGAATTGCGGCCAGCCCATCTTGGCGCCGCCATAGGCGCGCCGCTGCTCCGGCCGGAAGCCGGATTGCTCCATGCGCAGATGCGTTCCGGTTGGCGTTGGGGTGAGCGTGAAGGTCACCACGCTCCTGAGATCGAATGCCGGATCCTGGTGCGCGAGGTTCCAGGTGTAGGACAGCGTCTTGTTCGGCTCGACGGCCAGCACCTCGCAATCGAGCACGCCGCCCCAATCGGCGCTGATGTTGAAGCGGTGGCCGACATCAGGCTTGAAATCGTTCTTCATCAGCCACTCCTCGATCAGATGCGGTTGTGTCAGCGCGCGCCAGAGTTTTTCCGGCGGATGGGAAATCTGCCGCTCGACGACGACAGTGCGGTTTTCAGTGGCACTATCGTTCACTGATCCATCCTTTTGAGCAAATCCTCGAGATCATCGAACCGGCTCTCCCAAAACCCGGCCATCTGGCGTGTCCAGTCCATCAGCGGCGCCAGCGCGCCAAGCTGCGCGCTGTAGTGCGTCTGGCGGCCTTCATGGCGGTCGCGCACCAGACCGGCCTGCTTGAGCACGCCCAGATGCTTCGACACCGCCGGCTGCGACACGCCGGACTGGTTCGTCAGCGCCCCCACCGTCTGCTCGCCCTGGCGGCACAGCCGTTCGAAGATCGCCCGCCTGGTCGGGTCGGCCAGTGTCCTGAAGAGCATGTCATGGGTATCCGGCATCTCAGATCGATAACCCGTTGGCTATTGGTTGACGTATAACCGCAGGGATATATGTTCGTCAAGCGGTAGATTGAAGCGGCGGTAGATTGGAGCGGCAGGAATGATCCTCGTCACCGGAGCCACCGGCCATATCGGACGCGCCGTCGTCTCGAGGCTGGTGTCGTCAGGCCATGAGGTCGCCGCGCTGGTCCGCAAGCTCGAGGCAGGGCAAGGGCGCCTGCCCCGGGAAACAGCACTACGCGTCGGTGACTACGAGGACGCCTCGACACTCAAAGCAGCCTTCACCGGCATCGACAGGCTGGTCCTGATTTCAAGTGATGGCGCTGCGGATGCGGTCACGCGCCATCACGCCAACGCCATCGCGGCCGCGACGGCGGCGGGTGTGCGCCACATCACCTTCACCAGCATCGTCGATATCGGCGAGACCTCGCCCTTCTACTACGCGCCCGCCTATCGCGACGCCGAGCGCCGGCTGGCCGCCAGCGGCGTGCCCTCGACCATCCTGCGCTGCGGCCTCTACAGTGATTTCATCCTCGACACATGGCTTGCGCCCGCCTCGGGACAATTGGTGCTGCCTGCCGGACAGGGCCTGGTTGCACCGGTCTCGCGCGATAATGTTGCAGCAGCCGTCGCCGCGGTGGCGACTGGGGCTCACACATCCCGCGCGGTCTACACGATCACCGGAGGCCGGGCGCTGGGCTTCAACGAAATCGCCGCCTGCTATGGCGAGGCGACAGCATGGCCTCTGCGCTATCACCCCTGCTCCCTCAGCGAATATCTGGCCTCGGCGTCGGCGCGCCTCGACGAACCCTGGCCGCGGGCCTTCACGACGCTGTGCGCGTCGATCGCCGAGGGCCGCTATGGCGGGGTCTCCCGAGACTTCGCCATACTCACGGATAGGCAGCCGGAGAGCTTTCGAGATTTCCTGGCTCGCGCAATGTCCGCAATGCCGGCTGAAGGCTAGATGGCGCCATGGGCGCGGCCGATCTCCTGCGCCACCAGTTCCTGCAACTGCCACAGATTGCGGTCGCGTATACCGCAGGCGTCGAGGTGGCGGATCGTCTCGAACAGATACTGCGCGCCCGAGCCCCAGTGGCCGACGGCCCTGGCCAGCGTCGCCGCGACCGCGGGCTTGTCGAGCTTGCCGGCATAGCGCGGATTGGCGGGATCGACGACGAAGCCGAGCGCCCGGCTCGCCCCGCCCTCGGTGCTGACCTGCAGCCAGCGCGGCACGTTGACGGCGGGCAGGATGGTCATCTCGCGGCGCAGCAGCGCTTCCAGATTTTCGGCGACCGGCTCGGCGATTTCGAACACCATGCCTTGGCACTGGCCGCCGCGGTCGAGCGCCATCATCAGGCCGGGCTGTTCGAGCGTGCCGCGAAAGCGCTGCACCGTGAAGCAGAACGATCGGTGCCAGCCCCGCGCCACCGCGCGCTCGCCACCCCGGACCTCGCCTGCCGGCTTCCACAGCAGCGAGCCATAGGCGAACAGCTTCAGCGGTCCGGGCGGCGCAGAGGCCAGGATCTCGTCGCGAAACCGCGCATAGTCGGCGTCCGTCATATAGACCATGCCCGGCGTCGGCCCGGCATCCGCGACCACGCGCATGGTCCGCGCCACCAGCGCCTCGGTCAGCGCCATCGGCGCCTTGCGCGGTACGGCGGAAATGGCCTTGTTCATCCTTGCGCTCCCAGCCTTGCCGCCATGTTGCCGAAGGCTGGGGGATTCTCAAGGGCGACCGGCGCGAAATCCCGCCAGTCAATGCCGGGCGTGCGCGGCACGCACGCCCGGCAGGTCTGTTCTAGTGCTTGGTGCTCTTGCCGCCGATGGGAATGCGCTTAGCCTTGCTCTGCGCCTTCTCGGACTTCGGCAAGCTCACGGACAGTACGCCATTGCGGAAGTCGGCGGCGACCTTGTCCTCCGCGACTTCGAAGCCGATCGGGATGCGACGTTCGAAGCGGCCATAGAACCGCTCGGAGAACTGACGCTCCTTGTCGTCGGTTTCGGAGTGTTTTTCGCCGCGCAACGTCAGGACGCCATCATCGAGCAACACCTCGATGTCCTTCTCCTCCATGCCGGGTATCTCGGCTGTCACGCGGATATCCTTGTCCGTTTCGGAGATTTCCACGCTGGGCCAACCGGTGCCGGCCAAAGAGAACCTGCCCATGGACGGAAGCCGCGACTCGAAGCCGCGGAACATGTCATCTACCAGGCGGCTCATCTCGCGATGCAGGCCCATGAACGGGTCCCGATCGCCTTCGCGAAAGAGGGTCGCAGACTGGCTGGTGTCGCGGCTCCACGGCATGAGATCACGAATGGTCATTGCACTTTCTCCTTTCTTGATCCTGTTTCTGGTACGTTCGTATGCACTGGCTGTGCTCCGGAGGACAATGCGCCGTCTGAAGCCGGCATCGCTGCCAGCCTGATCCGTGCTTGCTGTTTTCGCTCTGCTTCTGGTCCGATCCGCTCAACCTTTGGGAACGCCCTCGCCCGGTCGCGGGTCTCCCGCAACGCTCCGGCACATGATGCCCGAGTTCGACGGTCACCGCCCATGAAGCTGACGCCCGCGTCTGCACCGGCCCATCTGGCGGCGGCATGGTCGATCTGGGGTTCGTTGCGGAGGGGTCAAGACCTGGTAATGCAAAGTGATCGTCGAATGCACGTACGCCCGCCTGGGGCAATCTGGCCGCCTTGCACAAGGCCGTTCGCGACTGGGGATCGAAAAGCCCCGCTTTCCTTGTCCAGGCTTGCAAGCAACTGGCCGCCGCGCTGCCCCAGGCACAATCCCTTGCCCTTGCCGGCCAGGGCCACAATGCACCCGACCTGACCGGCACGGCAGCTGTCGCCCGCCTGCTGGAACAGGTTTTCACGCCGCAACTCAGCGAACTGAAATCCATCCAAGCTGGTCCATGAACTGGATGAGCCTCGGCACCACGGCATCGGGTGTCGTCTCCCTGTGCCATTGCCTTCGCACCATGGCGGTGTCGACATATCGAAACTCGATCCGCCCGGACGCCAGTGGGCTCACCTTCAGATAAGGCCCGGAATAAGGCTCGGCATCCACCTGCTGAATACACAGATCAAACATCGACATCCATCCAAACAAAACGGAACTCAAAGGACCGCCTGCTATGAACGAGGCAAGCGCTTCTACGCCGCCGAGCGCCGAAGCAAACGGGTCGGCCGCGTCACCCAAACGCCTGCCTTGGATGGAGCCAACGATGTCTGGCCAGGAGTTCTGCATCGGTTGAAGGTGTTGGGACCAGGAGCAGCCTGTCAAGAGGGTGGGGTTGCAGGCAGCGCGGGCAATCTCTTTTCCATGAACGGCGCCACCGCATCATTGATCCAGAGGCGTCCTCGATCGGCCGTCACTTGTTGTCTCCCAATCTCTCGGCCTGCTGGACCCAACCCGCTTTGCGACTGGTAGAAGGCGTATTGAACATGGCTCGGGTCCCAAGGTGCACCAGCGGCATGCGCGCCATGGAAATGTCGCCAGATCGTCCCCCAGACAGGCTGCCATATATTGATGGCCTCCCGGAACACATCCAGGAGAACACCAACAGCAAGACCTTCTTCGTTGCGAAAGCTGAGTTCGAGCAAGGCATTGTTCTGGCTGTCTTCGGACAGATATTGCGAATAGGCACCGCAATGGACCGAGGTCGACGCTTCTAGATTCCCATGACGCTGGTTCCAAAGCGACAGCCTGTATCCAAGTTCCGGAATGGGCTGGCGCGGCGCAATATCCGTCTTGTTCTGCCCCTTCAACAGCAAGCGTCGCAAAACCTCCGGCGACGACGTATCGAAAGGCTCGGATAGCATCGCTTGCTTGAGCGATCGGCCCACGGGCGCCCAACGGGCGAGCCCTGGGTCGGCTTTCGCCAGAACGCGAAAGTACGCTGCGGCTTGCGGGATCAACTCGTCGAGAGGGCGTTGCCTGGGGCCCCAATACACGCAGATGTTGACCGACACGGCACCCTCCCCCGGAGTGGAGTCTTTCTCACGACAACTGGCCACCAACTCATGACACCAGCGGCATCGGCACCTTCAGCCCGTCGATCAGCGCATCTCGAAACAGCGCGATCGGGCGGCTGAGCCGTCCGGCGGGCGGGCGGTGCAGCAGCCAGGCGCGCACTTGCGGCTTGAAGTCGGGGCAGTCGATGACCTCGACGGCGTCGCGCCAGCGGCTGTCGGCGAAGGCGCCGGGCGTGACGATGCCGATGCCATGGCCGCGCGCCACCAGCGACATTCTGAGGTCGACGCTGAGCGCCTCCACCCCGACCTGGAACGGCAGCCTTGCCGCCTCGAAACTTTGGCGGATGAAGGCGCGAAACCCGCAGCCGTTTTCGTTCATCACCCAGGCAAAGCGCGACAGGTCGGCGAGCTTCGCCGGCTTCGGCACGCCAAGACCGGGGGACGCGACCAGCAGCACCGACTGCGCGCCGAGATCGTCGCAGACCAGCTCGTCCGGCGGCGCCAGGCCTTCGGCCAGGCACACCGCCACGGCGTCGAGTTCGCTGCGCGCCACCTGCTCCACCAGCCTTGGCGACCAGCCCGAGGTGATGCGCAGCGTCAGCTGCGGAAAGGCGGCACGCAGCGTGTCGAGCGGCAGCGCTAGTGCTGCGTCGGAGAGATAGGGCATGACACCCAGGCGGAACTCGCCCTTGATCTCGCCTTGCGGCGACACGCCCGCCCTGAGATCGTCCAGCGAGCGCAGCACCCGCCTTCCATGCTCATAGGCCTCGCGCCCCGTAGCTGTCGGCTTCAGCGGCTTCGACTGGCGGTCGAGAAGTGCTGTCGCCAGACCATCCTCCAGATTCTGGATGCGGCGCGTGACGCCCGGCTGGGTGAGGTTCAGCCTGGCGGAGGCGCCGACGATCGAGCCGGTTTCCACCACGGCGATGAAGGCTTCGAGGTCATGGATGTTCATGCACATCTCGCATAATCATTATCGAATTGATTGAATTGTAGCATGATAATACTTCGGCATAAAGTCCTCAAACAATATGCAAGTTTATTGAGGACCTCATGCTCGACACCAAGGACGGCCAGTTATGCGGGCGGCTGCCCGCCAGCACCATCACCGGCCCGCAGACGCTGCTCTTCGCCGCCTCCACCGGCATCATCGTCACCAATCTGTTCGCGCCGCAGACGCTGATCGGGCTGATCGGCCCGTCGCTCGGCGCCAGCGCCGCCAGCGTCGGCCTCGTCGCCATGGCCACGCTGCTCGGCTATGCCGCCGGCCTGTTCTTCCTGGTGCCGATGGCCGATCTCGCCGAGAACCGCGCCTTGATCTTGCGCATGCTCCTGACGGCGGCCCTTGCAGCGGGCGCCGCTGCCTTCGCGCCCACCATCGCCTCGCTGCTGGTCGTCCTGTTCGTCCTCGGTGCTGCCTGCTCGGCGATCCAGATCCTGGTGCCGATCGCAGCCTCGATGGCGCCGCCCGGCGAGGCCGGCCGCGTCATCGGCGATGTCATGAGCGGACTGATGATCGGCATCCTGCTGGCGCGGCCGCTGGCCAGCCTCATCGCAGACGCCTGGGGCTGGCGCGCCTTCTACGGCCTCAGTGCTACCGCGCTCGTCCTGCTCGCCGGCGTGCTCGCCTTCACCTTGCCGCAGCGGCGCCCGGAAGCAAAATCGTCCTACGGCGCGCTGATTGCCTCGCTGTTCGGCCTGCTGCGCGGCGAGCCGGTGCTGCGGCGGCGTGCGCTGACTGCGGCGCTGGTGATGGCGGCGTTCAGCCTGTTCTGGACGGCGGTCGCCTTGCGTCTCGCACAGCCGCCTTTCGGCCTTGGCCAGCGCGGCATTGCGCTCTTCGCGCTTGTCGGCGCCGGCGGCGCCGTGGTCACGCCGCTGTTCGGCCGCGCCGGCGACCATGGCTGGACGCGATCCGCCACCATCGCCTGTCACCTCGTGCTGATCGGCGCTATGGCGCTCGCCGCCTGGGCCGGCGCCTCTCAGCCCGGTGCGTCATGGCAATCGCTGGTGCTGATGGGCGTCAGCGCCGTGCTGCTCGACATCGGCGTCACCGGCGACCAGACGCTCGGCCGCCGTGCCGTCAATCTGCTTCAGCCCGAGGCCCGCGGCCGGCTCAACGGCCTGTTCGTCGGCATCTTCTTCATCGGCGGCGCCATCGGCTCATTGCTGGCCGGCGCTGCCTGGACTTGGGGCGGGTGGACCTGCGTGTGCGCCATCGGCGCAGTCTTTGGCGCCACCGCCCTGGTGGTCGACTGGATCGGCGAGCCGGAATGACCGGGCGTTCTTACAATCACGCCGAGTAGCCCAAGGGAACTATGTTGCCGGCAAACTGTTTTAGTCCTTGCCGGAGGATGCCATGAACGATGCGTCGGCGACGCCCGCGGGTCCCGTCCTTTCATCGACGGAGCGCGTGAACACGCTGTCGCATTTCCACCGCGCCGAGATCGCGCGCATGGCGGGCTGGCGCGATCGGCTCGACAGGACCACGAACTGGGCGATCACCGTGGTGGCGGCGATGCTCTCGGTTTCGCTGTCGACGGCCAGCGCGCATCATGGCGTGCTGTTGTTCGCCATGCTGCTGATCCTGCTGCTTTTGTGGATCGAGGCGCGCCGCTACCGCTTCTTCGACTTCTACCGCGCACGCGTGCGCCAGTTCGAACGTCACTATTTCGCGCAGATCTTTTCGCCGCAGCCCGACTTCGCCTCGGATTGGCTGCTCATCGTCGGCGAAGGCCTGCGCGCGCCGAAATTCCTGCTGTCGCAACGTGCCGCCCTGGTGCGCCGCCTGCGCCGCAACTACATTTACCTTTTCCTCATCCTGCTGTTGGCCTGGGTATTGAAGATCTCGACACCCAGCCTGCAAACCGTCGGCACCAGGGTCGGCTTTGGCGGTTCGCTGCGCGAAGCGGTCGACAGCGCCGCCCTTGGTCCCATACCAGGCATCGCCATCGTCGCGTTCGTGGCCGCGTTCTACATTGGGCTGCTTGCCATAGTCGTGTTCGCGGCCGGCGACGACGGCGAACTCGCCTTTGGCGATGTCCACGTCTGACCGGATGATCGACTTCCAATTCCGGCAACAGGCGGCTGCAACGCAAAGGCCGGCCATGCGTTGTCATGGTCAGTCCGCCGCGACGTTTGAGGGAACCCATGAACCGGCAACCGGCAACGACGTCAGGCCGCCTCGCGGCCACCCTCGTGCTGGCCACCCTTGCCCTGGCACCGGCAAGCCGCGCCTTCGCCGCCCAGGCGCCCGGACATGCGTCGGGCATGGGCGGCTCGGCCGAGGGCCTGTTCGTCGCCGAGATCGTGCTTCTCCTGCTGGTAGGCCGCGGCCTCGGCGAAATCTTCCAGCGTTACGGCCAGCCGGCGATTATGGGTCAGCTGATCGGCGGCATCCTGCTCGGGCCCTCGCTGTTCGGATGGATATGGCCCGACGCCCAGCACCTGATCTTCTCCAGCGATCCGGCGCAGAAGGGCATGATCGATGCGGTGTCCCAGCTCGGCATCCTGCTTCTCCTGCTCCTGACCGGCATGGAGACGGATCTGCGCCTGGTGCGCCGCGTCGGGGCGGCCTGTTTTTCGATCTCGATCACCGGCGTCGTCGTGCCTTTCGCCTTCGGCTTCGCGCTGGCACAATTCCTGCCGGACTCGCTGCTGTCCGACCCGCGGCAGCGCGTCGTCGCCGGGCTGTTCCTCGGCACGGCGCTGTCGATCTCCTCGGTCAAGATCGTCGCCATGGTGGTGCGCGAGATGAACTTCATGCGCCGCAATCTCGGCCAGGTCATCATTTCCTCGTCCATCATCGAGGACACGATCGGCTGGCTGGTCATCGCGGTGACCTTCGGCATCGCCACCAATGGCAGCCTGCAGGTCTTGCCGCTCATCACCACGGTGGCCGAGGTGGCGCTGTTCATGGTGTTTTCCTTCACCATCGGCCGCCGGCTTGTCTTCACGCTGATCCGCTGGAGCAACGACTCTTTCCGCAGCGAATACGCCGTCATCACGGTCATCCTCATCATCATGGGCGTCATGGCGCTGATCACCAACCTGATCGGCGTACACACGGTGCTCGGCGCCTTCGTCGCCGGCATACTGGTCGGTGAATCGCCGATACTGTCCGACCACATTGAGAGCCAGTTGCGCGGCCTCATCACCGCGCTGTTCATGCCGGTGTTCTTCGGCATGGCCGGCCTGTCGGCCGACCTCACCGTGCTTACCGACCCGACGCTGGCGCTGCTGACGCTGGCATTGGTCGCCATCGCCAGCATCGGCAAGTTCGGCGGCGCCTTCCTCGGCGGCCGGCTGGCCGGCATGTCGCTGAAGGAAGCCACCGCCGTCGGCAGCGCCATGAACGCCCGCGGCTCGACCGAGGTCATCGTCGCCAGCATCGGCCTGTCGATGAACATCCTGTCCCACAATCTGTTCACGATGATCGTCACCATGGCCGTCATCACCACGCTGGCCATGCCGCCCATGCTGCGCTGGGCGCTCGGCCGCCTGCCGGTTGGACATGCCGAGAAGCAGCGCGTCGATCGCGAACTGCTCGACGAACGCGGCTTCGTTTCCAGGCTGGAGCGCCTGCTGCTGCTGGTCGACGACAGCCCGGTCGGCAAGTTCACCGCCTACCTTGCAGGCCTGGTCGGCGGCGGCAGCGGCATGCCGACCACTCTGCTTCATCTCCAGGATGGCAGGCTCGCCGGTCAGGTCGGCGACAAAGGCCCGGAACGGGCGTCCAGGGAGGTAAAGAAAGGCGCCGCCAGGAGCGCAAGGGCCGTCAGCAAGGCCGAGGACACGCTTGTCGACAGGGTCCACCTCACAGCCCGCACCGAGCTTCAGGCCAGCGCCGAGACAATCGCCGCCGAAGCCCGCAAGGGCTATGGGCTTCTGCTGGTCGGACTGGAGAACATGCTGACCGACAAAGGCACCTTCAGCGGCGCGCTGAAGGACGTCAGCAGCGGTTTCGACGGCCCGCTCTGCCTCGTGCTGAACGGCGCCAAGGCCGATGGAAAGATGCCGGCGCTGCGCGCCGGAACGACGATACTGGTCCCCGTCAACGGCACCGAGGTCGCGCGCCGCGCCGCCGATTTCGCGCTGGCGCTGGCGCGGCCGCACCGCGCCCGCGTCAAGGTACTCTATGTCTCGCAGGCCAGGCAGGGCAGCCGGCCGGGCACGGTCTCGCACCGCCGGGAGGAAGCCGTGCTCAAGGATGTCGCCGATCTCGCGGACCGCTACGGCGTCGCCGTCGATACCGCGATCCGCACCCGCGCCACGGCGGACAGGGCGATCGCCAGGGAGGTGACCAAAGGCGCCGCGATGGTGGTGATGGGTGTCACCCAACGGCCGGGCGAAGAGCTGTTCTTCGGCGACACCGCGACGGCGGTGCTCGCCGCGGTCGCCTGCCCGGTCGTGCTTCTGGCCAGCGAACGCGTCAAGCGGGCCGACGCCAATGCCAACGAGGCGGCGGCCGAAATCAACGCCTGATCATTCCGGCGCAGCTATCGGAACCTACAGACCGAAGAACTGTCGCCCGATCATGTAGCCCAACGCCGCCACGACGAGCGGGAACAGCGCCGGCGCTGCCTTGCTGAAGAAGGAAACTTTCGTGTCCTTGGGCGGCACATAGCGTGCGTTGCCGAGATTCTTGGTCATTGCTACCCCGCGCCAAACCAGACAGTTTTGCGCATGCCGTTATCCCAAACCGCTACGCGGTTCCGGCCGGCATGCATTAGCAGACGCTTATTAACGGCATGGCCAAATTAACGGGTTGCAAAGAAATTCGATCGAATAGGCGACCATTGCGTCAGGAGAATTCCACGCTTCGGGAACCGATCGTGCGCGACCGCTGGCCCGGTCAAGATCATCGTCACCTCGGGCCAGCAACAGCCGGCGCGGACGCTATGCCGAATGGCGGCGTCTTTCCGCCCAAGCCCTATGCGGCTGTTGCAGCCACCATCCAGGGCCTGCTCGACCAGGAACCCGCAGCCCCAAGACATCAGAGCTTGATTCCGTGACCGAAAGACCTGACGTCGCTCGCCAGAACCAGCCTGGCATCGTCGGCAACATAGCCGACATAGCGATAGTCACGGATGAAGCTGATGCGCCCTTCCCGCCACTCCAGCCACATGAAATGGGTTGGCTTCGGGGCCGCCCGATGTTCGAACACCGCGATCACCTCGCGGCCTTCGACCCATGCCGGCTTGAGCCACAGGCCCTCGCTCTTGGCATAGATCGTGAAGAACATCCCAACATCGGCCGCACCTGATCGTGACGGGTGCATGGACTGCTGAAGTCTCACATCATCGGCAAGCAGCGCACGCAAGCCATCCCAGTCGCGCTGGTTGAACAGATCGGTGTAACGGACCACTTTGGCGGAAGCGATGCGCGCATCGGGAAGCCGGCTGGCCTGGGCGTTGATCTCCCGAAGCCGGGCACGGCCGCGCGACAGGTGCGCTTTCACAGCATCGACCGAAATGCCAAGCAGGGCCGCGATCTCAGCCAGGGGCTCATCGAGCACATCTTTCAAGATGATGACGCTGCGCTGGACGACCGGGAGCTCCGCAAAGCGCGACACGGCGGTTTCGATTGCCTCCTTTCGCATCAGCGTCTCCACCGCATCGGCTTTGCTGTCATCGGCGATTTCAAGCGCCGTCTCGATGGGCTCCGCAACGCGGGTTGCGCGGCTGCGCAGCAGGTCCAGCGCCCTGTTGTGGGCAATGCGGAACAGCCAGGGCCTGAGCTGTGGCACCGCGCACAGTTCGTCCAGCGCAACGAAGGCCCGGGCAAAGGTGTCTTGCACCACATCCTCGCCATCGATGACGGAGCCCATCAGGCGCGCGCAATAGCGGTGCAGCTCTGGCCGCAGCGCGGCGGCAAGGGCAAGCAGTCCTTCGCGTCGATCGCGGTCCACACCAGGCTCTCGTTCGTTCAAGCCGCCGCGCCTTCCATGATGGTCACGCCCGCGTCGCCATTGAGGCCGAAGACGACGCCCTCGGCATATTGCGGGTCTTCCAGCACCGAAACCACCCTGTCACCGAACGACCGGGGCGGCATCGGCGCCCCAAAGCGGGTGACGAATTGTTCCGGCGTGATGCCCATGGAGCCTGCGTAGGCGCCTGCCGCGGCGTCGCCGGTTCCGGTACCGAGAATCATCTGCCGCGGCAGGATCGCCTGGAAGCGAATGCCGAGCTTCTTCTCCTGCGAGACGCCATTGGCATATTTGGCCATGAACCAGAGCATGCGCTTGGAGCCGCCATAACCGCCGGACATCTGCGATCCGGTAACGGCAGCACCACTCGATCCCACCAGCACCCGGCTGCCCGGCTTGAGCGGCAGGTTCAGCGCCGCCTGCAGCCAGTACAGGCCAGCCTTGACGTCGGTCTCCCAGGTGACGGAGAAATCCTCCCATCTCAGCTGATCCAGCCGCCCCATCCGGGGTGTGGCGCCAGCATTCAGCACCAGTATGTCAGGGCTGACTTCGCCAAGGATACGATAGGCCGCGTCCTCGTCCGTGACGTCGGCGCCAATCGTGGCGACCCCGAGCCGCGCACGGACCGCCTCCAGCGCTTCGGCGCCACGCGCGACGACCGTCACTTGGGCATCATGCTCGACCAGCGCTTCGACCAATCCCAGGCCAAGCCCACGGCTGCCACCGGTGACCACGATTTTCTTGTCCTTGAGGCTCATCGACCCTGCTCCATTGCTTCACTGTAGCAAAGACGTTTGAGCATCGGGAAAAGAGTCAGCCCCGCGCCGATCAACCTGTTCGACTACCGCCTACTTGTCGCTGTTTTCGAAGGCACCGATGCCTTGCGCGATGAGGTTGGTGGCCATGACCAGCGAGATGATCGCGGCCGAGTTGAAGACCACCACCCACCATTTGCCGCCGGTGAGGAAGCCGTAGCCGTCGGCGATCGCCAGCCCCCAATCGGCCGATGGCGGCTGGATGCCGAGGCCGAGGAAGCTCAGCGTCGCGATCGAGAAGAAGGCGTAGCCTAGCCGGGTGATCAATTCGATCAGGATGGTTTCCCGCACATTGGGCAGGATTTCGAGGAACATGATCGCCAGGCGTCCCTCGCCGGCGAGCCGGGCGGCGCTGACATAGTCGCGCTCGCGCTGTTCGCGCGTGGCGGTGCGCACGGTGCGCGCCACTAGCGGCGCATAGGCAAGGCCGATGACCGCGATGACGGTGAGGTTTGACGGGCCGATCGCCACCAGCGCCATCGTCACCAGCACGATGAAGGGCAGCGACATGACGGCATCGAGCAGCCGTGCGCCGACCGCATCGACCAGGCCGCCGAAGGTGCCGAGCACCAGGCCGATGACGCTGCCGGCGGCCACGCCCGCCAGCGTCGCCAGTGGCGCCACCAGCAGGATGTCGCGCGAGCCGACGACGATGCGCGAAAGCACGTCGCGCCCGAGCTGATCGGTGCCGAACCAGTGCACCGCGTCGGGCGGCGTCATCATCGACAGGAAATCCTCGGCATAGGGATCGAACGGCACGAACCGCGCGCCGAACACCGCACAGGCAACCCACAACAGCAGCACCACCGAGCCGATCGCGGTCGACGGCGCCAGATCGGGCAAAAAACCGCGCAGCCGGCCGACCCAGGAGAGCCTGATGTCACCGAGCATGGGAGACTGGGCGAGATCGGTCATGGCGCGTTGCGCCGGCGCTGGCGCGGGTCGAGCAGCGCCTGCAGGAGATCGCCGATCGCGGCCGTCGACACGAAAATCGCAGCCATCACCAGCACGCCGGCCTCGAGCATCGGGAAATCGCGCGCCTTGGCGGCGCTCAGCACCAAATTGCCGAGACCCTGTATGCCGAACAGCGCCTCGATCACCACCAGCCCGCCAAGCAGGAAGCCGCTTTGCGTGGCGATGACCGCCACCGTCGGCACCATCGCGTTGCGCAGCACATGCTTGAACAGCACCTGCGAGGGGCTGAGACCCTTGAGGATCGCGGTGCGCGTATAGTCCGCGCCGCGCGCCTCGATAACCCCTGCCCTGGTCATGCGCGCCACATAGCCGATCAGGTTCAGCACCAGCGGCAGCGCCGGCAGGATGAGATAGTAGCTGGACGTCCAGAAACCGGACCCATTGGGCGCGGCACCGGTGATCGGAAACCAGGCCAGCCACAGGCCGAAGACCATCAGCAACAGCAGGCCTGAGACGAAATCGGGCACGATCGAGAGCGAGACGCCGGTCAGCACGATCAGCCTGTCGGCAAGGCTCCCCGAGCGCAGGCCCGCGACGACGCCGGCGCCGATGCCGACCGGCACCAGGAACAGCAGCACGACGCCGGCCAGTGCCGCGGAGTTCCTGATGCTCGACAGAACGAACGGCGCCACCGGCGCGCGCATCGACAGCGAGTCGCCGAAGTCGCCCGTGATGGCCCGGCTGAACCAGTGCCAGTACTGCGCAAGAATCGGCTGGTCGGTACCGAGCTTGCGGTTCAATTCGGCGACCGCCTGCGCATCGGCGAACGGGCCGAGCATGACGCGGCCGACATCGCCGGGCAGCACCTGCCCGGCGAGGAAGACCAGCGCGCTGACCAGCCACAGCGTCAACAGCAGCGAGCCTGCGCGTACCGCGAGCGGCCGCGCCATCGAGGCGATGCCGCTCACACGAACGACACCTTGTCGAGCAGCAGATGCGAGATCGCGGTGAAGCGCACGCCCTCCACCTTCGAGGAGACGATGCGGCTGTATTGCGAGAAATAGCTGATGATCAGCGGCGTCTCGTCGAGCAGCAAATTCTGGATCTTGCCGGCGGCGAACCGTTGCGCCTGCAGGTCGCGGGCCTTGCCGTAGTCGATGAGCAGCGCGTCATAGTCCGGACTGTTGAAATGCGCCGCGTTCCAGGCGCCCGAGCTCTTCAGCGTCGCGTTGAGGAAGATATCGGGCGTACCGCGATGACCGAAATCGGTGATGCCGAGATTGGAGTCCAGCCATGGCGAGCTGCCGAACGTCGCCGAGCCGTAATAGGCGTCCTGCGGCAGCACGTTGAGCTTGATGTCGATGCCGGCCTTCCTGGCGAAGTTCTGGATGATCACGGCATAGTCGGGAATGTCGTAGGCGCGTTCGGTGGTCAGCGTCACCTCGAAGCCGTTGGGCACGCCGGCCTCGCCGAGCAGCCGCTTGGCCTCGGCGATGTCCTGCTTGCGCTGCGGCACGGACGGATCGGCCGACGGGAAGATCGGCGCGAACGGCGTGTCGTTGCCGACGACGGCGCGGCCCTTGAGCAGGCCCTTGACCACGGCCTCGCGGTCGATGGTCAGCGCCAGCGCGCGCCGCACGCGCTTGTCGGTGAACGGCGCCTGGTCGGTCCGCAGATGCGCCGGATCATGCGAGCTGGCCTGCACGCTGAGCAGCTTGAAATTGGGATTGCCTTCGATCGCCAGCTCAAGCCGCGTGGTCGAGGGGATGACGTCAAGCTGGCCGGCCTGCAGCGCCAGCACCTGCGCCTGCTCGTCGTCGAAGAACTTGATCTCGACGCGGTCGGGCAGCGCCTTGTCACCCCAATAGTCCGGGTTGCGCACGAAGCTCGCGCCCTGCTTGGGGCGGAAGGACTCCAGCTTGAAGGGACCCGTGCCGTTGAAGGTCCTCTCGAAATCGCCGGCATAGTCGGCCGGCACGATGACGGCATTGTAGACGTCGGAGGAAACGTAGAACGGGAAGTTGCTGTTCGACTGGTCGAGATCGAAGGCGACGGTTTCGTCGTCGACGACCTTGGCGCCGCCCTTGGAGAGAATGCCCTTGTAGGCCGACAGCGCCGACGAGCCGCTGGCCGGATCGACCAGCCGTTCGAAGCTTGCCGCCACGTCCTTGGCGGTGACGGTGCGGCCGTCGTGGAACTTCACGCCGGGCCTGAGCTTGAACGTCCAGCGCCTGGCCGTCTCGTCGGCTTCCCAGGACAGCGCAAGCTTCGGCTGCAGCCCGTCCTTGGGATCGTCGAGGATCAGGTACTCGCCGACCTGGCTGATCACGCCGATGCTGGCCGGATCGGTGATCGTGACGGGATCGATCGCCTTGGTCGGCTGGCCGAGCCCGACACGGACCGTGCCGCCAGGCGTCGCCGCGCTTGCCGCGCCCGGTGCGAACAGGCCATGCGAGGCGGCAAAGCCGGTGAGGCCTAGAAGTGCCGCGTATTTCAGGAGGTCGCGGCGCTTGAGGAAGCCCTGCGCATATTCGTCGACCGCGACATTCCAGATGTCGCCGGTATGGCCGCGCGTCGACTGGTTGCGCAGCAAATCGATGTCGGAACGTTTCGTCATTGTCAGTCTCTCGTCAATTGGAGGATGGGGGAGAAAAAGCCGCCGTCAGGCCGGCTGGCCGTCGAGATGGATGCGGTCGACCGCTTGCGGATAGAAGGCGATCAGCCCTTTGATCCTGGGCATTTCGTCGATCGGGTCGCGGTAGCTCCAGGCAATGTCGGGGCGCACCGAACCGTCCTTCAAAAGGCCCGACCAGTAGGAGGCGATGCCCTTGTAGGGACATCGCGTCGTCGAGTTGGACGCCGTCAGCCGCTCCAGCCGGACATCCTCCGGGCGCAAATAGAAGCGCGTCGGCAGATGGGTCTCGAACAACAGCACCGGCCGGTGGCTGTCGGCGATGATGTCGCCGTCGAACCAGACCTGCACATGGCTGGAACTGTGCAGCACATCGATGCGCGCATAGGGATCCCGGGCATGGACGAAGACTTCCTCTTCCTCCTCGAACCACTGGTCGACCGCCTTCCAGGTGAAGGCGATGCGGCCGGCGAGCGGCGCCAGGCTTTCATCCGGGGGTGCCGTGAACGACCACGCCGCATGGGCGGCGCGCCTGTCGCCGCTGTCGATGTCCCAATAGGCGGTCTCGCCGCCGACGGCGTGCGGCTCGCGATGCGGCGACGGCTTCAGCACCGACGCATCGACCGAGGATGGCGGGAAGAAATAGATCGGCAGGAAATGGTTGGAGCGCAGCACCAGCACATTGCGGCTGTCGGCGATGGTGCGGCCGCCGAACTTGACGCGCACACGCTTGGGGCTGTGCAGCACATTGACGAGACGCGGAGCGGTCGCTTCGCGCGGCTGGAGATTAGGGGCTGCGGTCATGGCTGCCTCCTCAGGACACGGCGCGCTGATTGGCGCGCTGCTCGGCGAAGCGGTTGGCGGGGCGGTCAAGGCCGAAGCGATCGCGCAATGTGCCGGGCGCATATTCGGTCGGGACGAGGCCGCGCCGCTGCAGTTCCGGCACCACCTGCTCGGCGAAATTCACCCAGTCCTCGGGCAGCAGCGGGAACATCAGGTTGAAGCCGTCGGCGGCGCCCGAGATGAACCAGTCCTCGAGCTGGTCGGCGATCTGCTTCGGCGTGCCGGCGACCGTCGGCACCGAGCCGCTGTTGGCGAGTTTGCGGGCGATGTCGCGCAGGCTGAGATTCTGCTTCGACCATTGCTTGACGCGGTTGAGCGAGGTGCGCCCGCCATTGAAGGTGCTCTCGTCCGGCAGCGGCGGCAGCGGCCCGTCCGGCGGATAGGCCGAGAGGTCGATGCCGCTCCAGCTCGACAACAGGTCGATGCCGACCTGGTCGGGGAGAAGCGTCTGCAGATATTCCTGCTTGTCCCGGCCTTCGGCCTCCGAGGCCGCGACGACAGGCAGGATGCCGGGCAGGATCTTGAAGCTCTCCGGCCGCCGGCCATGGCGCGCCAGCCGCTCGTTGATGTCCTGGCGGTATTTGATGCCGTCTTCCCGGGTGCTGTAGATGGCGAAATGCGCATCGGCATGGGCGGTGGCGAAATTCTTGCCGTCCTCGGACGAGCCGGCCTGGACGATCAGCGGATGGCCCTGCGGCGGCCGCGACACGTTGAGCGGCCCGCGCACCTTGAAGTGCTTGCCCTTGTGGTCGATCGGATGGACCTTGTCGGGATCGGCGAAGAACCCCGTCTCCTTGTCGATAAGGAGCGCCTCGTCCTCCCAGCTGTCCCACAGCGCCTTGACGATATCGAGAAATTCGCCGGCGCGCTCATAGCGGAAGGCGTGCTCGATATTGCCGTCGCGGCCGAAATTGCGCGCCTCCTCGTCCATCGCCGAGGTGACGACGTTCCACGACGCCCTGCCCTTGCTGATATGGTCGAGCGAGGCGAACAGGCGCGCGACATTGTAGGGCTCGCTGTAGGAACTCGACGCCGTGGTGATCAGGCCGATATGGCTGGTCACGGCGGCCAGCGCCGACAGCAGCGTCAGCGGCTCGAGGCGGGCATTGGCATAGTGCGCGACGCCGCTCTTGACCGAATCCCAGATCGACACGTGGTCGGCGACGAAGATGGTGTCGATGCGTGCCCGTTCGGCCGCCTGCACCAGCTCGCGATAATAGTCGAAATCCAGCACTTCGCGGCCCGGCGCGCGCGGGTGACGCCATGCCATGCGGTGGTCGCCCTGCGGATTGAAGAAGAACGCGCTGAGGATCATGTGCGACATCTCTGTTCCTTCCCTGCGGATGCGGAAAACCGCCAGTGCGGCGGCCTGTGGCCGCGCCCCGAAAATTGTCCAGTCAGCGAAAGTTAGATTGCGCCCAGGCTTAATTCGAGTAATTTTATAGAGATTGTTTCATATGAAAGCGGAAGCGATTGCCCCTGATCGCGGCGCGCGCAGAAAGTGGTTTCCGGTCGTCCCCATGTCTTCGGTTTTGACAACAATGTCTTCGGTTTTGCCAACAATGCCTTCGGTTTTGCCAACAATGTCGTCAGTTCTGAACGTCGAGCACCTCTCCGTTTCCTATCGCGGAGCCAGGCACCGCGCGGTCGACGATATCTCGCTCAAGATCGGCCAGGGCGAAGCGCTCGGGCTGGTCGGCGAATCCGGTTCCGGCAAGAGCTCGGTGGCGCTGGCGGTGCTGCGCTATCTGCCGAGGCATGCCCGGGTCGAAGCCGCGCAACTGGCCTTCGAAAACCGCGAGATCCGCGACCTCTCCGCCAACGAGCTGCGCCGGCTGCGCGGCGACCGCATCGCCGCCGTCTACCAGCATCCGGGCTCGGCGCTGAACCCGAGCATGACCATTGGCGGCCAGATCACCGAGACGATCCTGCGCCACCGCCCGATGCATCACGACGATGCGTTTGCGCGCGCTGCGCAACTTCTGAGCCGCGTGCGCGTCGCCAATCCCGAACGCGTGCTGCGGCTCTATCCGCACGAACTGTCGGGCGGCATGCAGCAGCGCGCCAACATCGCCATTGCGATCGCGCTCGACCCGGCGCTGCTGGTGATGGACGAGCCGACGACGGCGCTCGACGCCAGCGTCCAGTCCGAGATCATCGCCATCCTCGACGATCTGCGCCGCGAGCACCGCACCAGCATTCTGCTGATCAGCCACGACATCAATCTGATCCGCCGTTCCTGCGACCGGGTCTCGGTGATGCAGTCCGGCTCGATCGTCGAAACCGGTGCCGCCGAGGAGGTTTTCGACAGCCCGCGTCACGCCTACACGCGGGCGCTGGTCGCCGCCATTCCGACGCTCAACCGCACCAAGCGCGACGGCAGGCTGGCCGAGGATGCGAGCCCCGTGGACATAATCTCCGACGCGCCGGCCGGGGAGCCAGCGGAAAGCGCCCTGCCCGCACCGCGGCGCGAAACCGCCCTCTCTTGCCGGGGCATAAGACAATCCTTCGGCGGCCAGCCGGTGCTGCACGGCATCGACCTCGACATCGCCAGCGGCGAGACCTTTGGACTGATCGGCGAGTCCGGTTCCGGCAAGTCGACGCTGGCCCGCATCGTCACCGGCCTGCAGCCGCCGACGGCGGGCACGGTCGAACTGTTCGGCAAGGCCGTGGCGCCGTTGGTCGAGCGGCGCCGGCCCGGCGAGCGGCGCGACGTGCAGATGGTGTTCCAGTCACCCGACCGCACGCTCAACCCGCGCCAGCGCATCGGCCGCATCCTCGGCCGGCCGCTGCGCCGGCTGGCCGGCCTGCCGCGCCGTGCCGTGCCGCAGCGCGTCGGCGACCTCCTGGCCTCGGTGCGCCTCGCCCGCACGACATCCCGGCAGAAGCCCGGCACGCTGTCCGGCGGCCAGCGCCAGCGCACGGCCATTGCCCGCGCCTTCGCCGGCCTGCCAAGGCTGGTGGTGCTGGACGAGCCGACCTCGGCGCTCGACGTCTCGGTGCAGGCGACCGTGCTCAACCTGCTCAACGACCTGCAGAAGAAAGGGGATACCGCCTATCTCTTCATCAGCCATGACCTCAGGGTCGTGCGCTACATGGCAGACCGCATCGGCGTGCTCTATCGCGGCCGCCTGGTCGAGACCGGTTCATCCGACCAGATCTTCGCCGGCCCCAACCATCCCTACACGCAGTTGCTGCTGGCGGCCTCGTCCAACGACGGACAGGCCGCCACCATGGCCGAAGCACAAACCGCCACCGCGCCCGGCGGCTGCGCCTTCGCCGGCCGCTGCCCGCTGGCCGACGCCGGCTGCCACGCAGCCGAGCCTGTCGCCCGGGAAGTCGCATCGGGCCATTTCATCGCTTGCTGGAAGCACGCCGGTTGAGGGTGGCCCCGAGATAAAGCCGGCGCGCCGGCGATTTGAGCAGCTTCACGCCGAGCGCTAAATCCGGCAGACCGCCATGACGAAGAACTCGCGGTAGCAGAAGTCGGGATCGTCGAGCAGGCGATCGGGCCGCTGCTTCAGCTCCCGCCAATAGGCCTGGTCGGCGTCAGGCAAGGCGTAGCCAGGCGCGACGCTGGCAAAATAGGCCAGCAGGTCGCGAACATAGTCGCGCGTGAAGCGAGGCACGGGCGCCCAGCGCTCGACCAGCCAGCCCTTGCGGCTGACGACCTCCAGGCCCGCCTGCCGCAGCCGCGCCGGAAGCGTCGAACCGCAATCGGTGCCGAGCACGCCCCGGTCGCGAAACCCCTGCAGCCTGGCGGCCATGAAGCGCGCCAGCAGGGCCAGGTCCATGGGCAGGATCTGCAGGATCGTCGAATCGAAATCCTTGACGGCGAAGATGCCGCCCGGCTTCAGCACGCGCCTGGCCTCGCCGACGGCAAGCTCGAACTCGGCCGGCGTCAGATACTGCATGACATTGCCGGACCAGACGCAATCGAACGATGCGTCGGCGAATGGCAGCGACAGGATGCTGCCGACACGCGTGGCAATTTCCGGCGGCTCGGGCAGCGTGCCCGCGAGCGCCTCGACCCGGCCGATGTTTTCAGGCGCGAGGTCGAGCGCGGCGATGAAGCCGGATGGGCCGACGGCCCTTGCGATGAGCGGCAGGAAGCCGCCGCTGCCGCATCCGGCGTCGAGCACGCTCCAGCCCGGGCGGATACCGGCGTCGCGCAAGGCCGCCTCATATTCGGGCCGCGACGATTCGAAATGAAGATCGAGCCAGCCGGCCTCGCTCGCTTCGTGACCGGTGGACGTTTGGTTCCTGGCAGACAAATGATGACCCCCCATGGCGGGCGGGATAGAAGCGCACCCAACGCCATCACGCAATGCCCTGCGAAGCAGGCGACGCCGGTCTACGCCGGCAGCGTCGGCTCGGTGTTCGGCTCCAGCGCCTCTTCCGCCTCATGCTCGTCCGGAAGCACGTCGCCATGCACCCCCAGCGGCCGGCCGATCCAGACCGGATCGACCAGATGGTCGCGCTTGGGATTGTTCGTGTTCGGGTGGATGAGGATGCTCAAGCCGCCATGGTTCAGCATCAGCCACGGAACCAGCGCGCCGAAAATCCCGGTTGCGAAGGAGACCTGGTACATGGCCTGCTCATGTGGGCCGACTTGTCTGTCGTGCCAACTGCCCAGGCGCACGCGGAACCGTTCGGCGATGCGCAGACGCAGCCATTCGGCATGCTGCCGCTCGGCCTGCCCGTCGAAATAGATATGGGCGTGATAGCTGGCGATCTCGGCAAGCGGCCTTGGACTGTCTTGGCTCATCTCGATGCCCTCCTCGCGGCGTGTCCGGCCATTCAGCCCAAGAACGCGGCTTTAAGCAAGGCCGCTCGAGCCGCCGGGAAGACCGGCAATGGCTGGACGCGGTTCTGATCGGCCAGGCAACCGTCACGCCGCTCGCGCCGCCAGGCTTTCGGCCCCGCGCACATCGTGTAGTCTGACGGTTTTCTCAGGGGAATATGACATGATGAACACCGCCGAAACCCTGCCCTATCTGTCGTCGGCGGTTCTCGATCGCCTGGCGATCTCCACGCCTGAAATCGTCGACGAGATCGAGCGCCAGATCGTCGGCCAGAGGCGCGGCGAAGTCTGGTGCGCGCCGAAGGCCGCCGTGTGGCCGGGCGACGACCGCTACTTCATGGCCACGCTCGGCGTCGCCTCAGTGCCATCAGTGCTGGCCACCAAGTCCCTGGTGGTGAACCCGCGCAACGCCGCGCGCGGGCTGGCGACGCTCAATTCGCTGATCACCCTGCTCGACGCAGAGACCGGCCTGCCGCTGGCCCTGGTCGACGGCAATTGGGTGACGGCCAAGCGCACGGCGGGCCTCAGCGCCGTCGCCGCCAGGCGCATGGCAAGGCATGATGCGTCGTCCGTCGCCTTCATCGGCTGCGGGGTGCAAGCGCGCGGCCATTTGGAGGCATTCGCCGACCTCTTTCCGCTGCGCGAAATCCGCGCCTTCGGCCGCGGCAAAAGCAATCGCGACGCGCTCTGCGAAATGGCGCGGTCGCGCGGCTTGAACGCAATCCCCTGCGACACGGCAAGGGAAGCGGTGGAGGGCGCCGACATGGTGGTGTCGACGGTGACGCTGGTGCCCGAACCCGAACCGGTCCTCGATGCCAACTGGCTGAAGCCAGGAAGCTTCACCGCCATCACCGACCTCGCTTTGCCCTGGCTGCCCGCAACCATGCGCCGCCTCGACCGCATCGTCGTTGACGATCTGGAGCAGGAGAAGCAGATGCCCAAACCCATGGTCGACCCCACGCTGGTCGCCGGCGACCTGACAGGCCTGGTCTGCGGTGATTTTGCGGGGCGGCAGGGCCCAGGCGAGACCACGGCGTTCGTGTTCCGGGGCATGGCTGTCGGGGATCTGGCGGTGGCGGGGTTGGCGTATATGCGCGCGCAGGCGGCGGGGGTGGTTGGGAAGTAGGGGCAAGGGAGGGAATGGGTTTCGGTACGGATCGCATCAGGCCGAAGTTCGCGACCGGGATTCGCGCTTCGCTGGCGTCGTGGGCAATGAAGAGCGTTTCCGCGTGCGCGCCGGGGCGTTGGCACCGGCAAAGTCGGATGACTAGGCGCGGCGGGGGATGCGATCCTTGCGGGCAGGCGCGAGATTGAAGAGGGGATTGCGGCGACCACAGCGACGTTGCGGGAGAGGCAGACGTTTTTGTTGTGAGGTGGGGCCACATGACGAAGATTGGACCCCAAAGTCGACCTTCGCAGCCGGCTCCCAAACGGCTATTTCACGACGCATGTCGGCTGTGGCCGAGCAATTGCAGCCCCTAGAGGCAATCGGTGCGTAGGAGTGTGACTAGTGCGCCAGCTATATCTGAAACGGATCGCCGGTTAGGACGAGAACCGACAGATCTGGCTTCGAAGATCGCAGCGCACCAACATCCGCAATATAACGCTTTGGCTCTGCATAAGGAATCGCAACGCCAGAAGTTGTATCAACGGAACGCATCTTCATTTCGAAACAAGCTAATGCGCTTCCGACAGTTATCAGTTTACTCGCGAGCGGTGTAACAACAAGACGGCTACCACCGATGACAGCTAGCGTGCTTCGGAAGCGTAGCATTGCCTCTAGTAATTGCCTGTACACCTCAAATGGGTGACCCTCATGAACATAAATAATATTACTGAGTGGCGTCTGCCGTTTTACAAAAAGCGCGTTGTCATACTCCGTGAGGAGTTTGTCACCTCTCCGCGGATCTCTTGATGGATGTGGTAGAACAGGACAAATTTCCGCCCAATCAGGGATGTTGCTTTCGACCTTCAACACTTGCGCGAGGCGATTTTCCCCAAGTATTGGAAACCACGCCATCGGCATATCTCGCAACGTCTCTGATTGAAAAGCCTCCGAATAACCCGGTATCAATACGAGATCATTACTTGGGTCCAGAGCTGCGATTTTGCTATCGAGTTCCGGATCTTCACCGACCAAAACCTGGAAGGTCACGCCCTGACGCGTCAGTCGGTCTTGACTATCCGTCGCAGGGACGATCCGGGCCAAGATAGAAAGAAGAATTGTGAGATAGACAATTCGAGGCAGCGAGCTGACATCGAGGATGACGTCGGTAACGTCGTCTAGATATGTAAGGATCTTGGATGCGCCAAGCCGCAGCATGATGGTCGCATTCAGCTCCTCGTCATCTTCTATTTCGTCGATGAAGTAGGTTTCGACCTTGCCAACACGACAGAATATTTCTTCCAGAATGCCTGCATTTTCTTCCGTCAACTCTTCGAGTTCAGACGACAACTGATAACCGCCAAAGCCGACAAGAAGAAGGGTCGCCTGTTCAATCTGGCATCCAGACGCGTTCAGCCGCTCGACATATTTGGAAATGACATCGTTTGCCCTCAGGTCGAAACCGCGACCAGCGATGTACAGAAGACGCATCGGACGATGGTTCGTTTTACGATCCGCATACATATCATCCCACAAGTCTTCGACCGCGACTCCGCGACGGAAGACATAGTTCTCCCAGATCATGTCATCGACCTCCCAAGCTGAGCTTTGCTGCAGGCTGATAGCCGCCTTCCATCCAGTCCGATAACTTCTGGATTGTGGTTTCCTGCCAACCTCCATATTGGAGCGGCAAGGAGAAGTGCGCGCAGAGTGTTCTGTTAAGGTAGAACACAGTGCCACCTTCGCGGTTGGTGCTTGCCGCACTTTCTCGAGTTACCAAAAGGTTTTCGGCGACGCATTCGAAGAGCACCTTTTTCAACTTGCCGATCTTGGTCTGGTCCTGGGTGCGCTCAAATTTCGAGAGCTCAGAGTTGGACAGCCGCACGCCGGTTACACCTGGAGCGTAGGGGGCATTGGGCTGGAACGTCCGGTCCCGACAGAATAAGCCGATCGAATCCAGCAATCGCTGAGCCATGGTCCCATCCTTGTGGTTGCGCGTTATGAAATCACGTTTGCTTGCGGCAGCCTCCTTGAATCTTTTTTCCTGCTCCTGCGGCAGCAACTCCCGGGACGCCCGTTGTCGAAGAACCTGCTTGGCCTTCATTCCCTCGTAAAGCGCTGCCGCCAAAGACAAAAGCTCTTCAATATTATTTGTTGCCAGTGTGCATAATCTCTCGATGCCATAATAATATGGGAATTTCTGCTCGAAATTGAGAAAAATCTCAGCAGCACCTTTTGCCGCGGCACTGTCACGCTCTTGAAGCTCTTCAGTTGGAAGCGGAGTTAGCTCAAACGAAAGCTGCTTGTCTGCCTCATCTCGCGCGATTAGGATTCTGGTTACATACAGGTTTATGATTGCGTCAAGGCTTGGCGTAGGCGGTCCAATTGCTGCATTGGCCAACCAATCCGAATAACGGATATTTCGCTTATGCCGGACGGCGAAGACGTTGAACAACGACTGCGCTTCCACATAGGCATCGTTCAACTCGTTGAGCGGAAAGTTCTCCTGAAGGTATTGCGCGAACGCCTGACCCGGAACGACAGTTTGCATTTGAAATCTTCGATCAAGGATGCTCTGCGCGAAGGCTATGAACTGTCTGTTGTTGCTGCCGGTCCCCCACAACTCCTCTAGCGCGTATTCACGCACATCACGGCCACTTCTTGCGCCTTGGGATAGAAACTCGTCGCCAAACGCGATGGTTCGGCTCGCCAGCCACACCGGAATAGACGGTCGCAGCGTGACCAGTTCATCGATCAAAAGCGAGCGCTGTGCCTTTCGTAGGGCCTGAACATCGTCGATCATCAACAGCCGGTTTACCGCAACGTCCCGACCTTTGTAAGAGAAACGGACAGATTGCAGCCATAACACCGATTCAAAGCGGGCATGGGAGGGGGGAGGATCTTCCGCCCTGCTCGAAGATAAGATGTCAAGATGCTCGTAGACGGCCCTCTCGCTGTCTTCGGCCCATTTCATCATAGTTGCTGCGGTATCGTGAAGAGGGATGGCCCTCAATCCATTGGCATCGGCAGCATAGTGTAGTTGCACGTTTTCAAGCGCATCGGGCATACCGTTATTGAGGAATTCTGACAGGCTGCGTAACGTGCGCATTACAATGCGGCAGTCCAGGAGTGCCCGAAACAACTCAGTGCTGGCATTCGACGCGCCGGGGGGCAGATCCGCATAGCCCGACGAGCAAGATACCATAACGCCCAATGTGACGGGCCCATCCTCTTCACCCAACACGCCCCGGTCGACCAGGAATTTGTACGTTTCTGCCTGATTGGGTCCGGCGTTCCAAAACGCCCGCAATGAGTTAGGGGTAAAGGCCCGCAATATTGTCGACTTGCCGCCGCCAGGCGGGCTGCGAAAAATGTGGACCGCACCCTTAAAACAGTCCTCATGGAGCTTTTCTAGGATTTTGGGCGAGAACAGGTGAACGAAGTCCTGATCGGACGTTGTCCGCTCAGACATACGTTCAAGAAAGGGATTAGCGCGATATGCCATTACAGCTCTCGATGCCTGCTTACCCTAGGAAACAGACCGAAGAACGACCTGTCTTCCGGGCCCCACAGCGCATAGATCGAATTGTTCGGGGTATTATGAGACAGGATTAACGGGAGCGCGCACGCCGCGAAGCCAAGCTTTGCGTCGCGTGTGCCCCCTATCCTGATGTGTTCGTCACTAGCTCGTTCGTCGTAGTATCGATCCTGTTTGGCGATCTCGATAATTGGAGCGTCGAGGGGCGCCGAGAGTGAGCTATATTTCTCGATCGGATGAAGCACATGTACTTTCAGTGGCTTATAGCCCTTTTCGTTCGTGAACCGCTCTGACCAGTACTCAATGTGGTCGATCGCTTGCCTAGTCGCGACATATAGAAGGAGAGACACTTCATAGTAGTTCGGGTTGATCAGGTCACCCTCATAAATTCGCTCATAAATCTTCTTTATTTTTCCTTTAAATTTGCGCTCTTCTGCATCATACCGGATATATGTGTTGCCACTCCCAGAGAAATCATCCACTAGCCAAACGAGACTAAAACGCTCCTTGTCACTTTGACCAGCACCGGCGCGCGGAATGAAGTTTCCGGTCGTCAGAGATTTGTGAAGCGCTGCCAGCATGTCCTCCGCCTTGGCGTCTCCTAGCTCATAAGCCTGCCAGATCTGCTCATTACTGATGGCTCCGTTGCTGGCCCGTCTAAGTTCGTTAGTATGAGCGCCGTCGCTCAGCCCAAGATAAAGCGACCGGATTCTCAACTCCTCGAAACGGGGGTGCGTCGCCAATGAAGCGACCTTGTGTGGCGCTATTTCATTTTCCTCGGCGACCAACCGGAGTCTGTCTTGAACGATCACATCGGAGTAAGAAAGTTTAACAAGGTGGGAAATCTCGCGTTCGGAGATAAAGATCAGCTTGTCTCGAACCAATTCGAGCGCCACCGGCCGATCATCCTTGTCGAATTGATTTAGCCACAAAGCCAAGCTTTCGACAAATTGTTTTCCTGGCCCGAACCGTTGATAGTGATTATATTTATATTCAGCCAGCAATTGAAGAACGGTAGCGTTACGTCCAACAACTTCGGAATCCTTCCAGTCCATCACTTGAGCGAGGAGAGCTTGAGCGTTGACGTCTTTCATTCTTCCTGACCGGAAAGCGAGAAGCTGAAACTCCCCTCATTAGAGGTCTGCATACGGTCCAGATACCACAAGGTCGCATCAACATCTCTCTTAAACCGAGGTGCTAGTTTCCAACCACGGTCAAGACGTCTCGATGGAAGATCGACGCTGAGGGAGAAGCGATGCTGCAGCAACGACGAGTCGTTTCCCGGCCACGCGCCCAAATCACCCATCGTGACGATTTCGTAGGGATCTATGCGCTCGCGTTGCACAATGTTTGCGACAACGTGCGATTTGCTGACCCCGCTTGCAAGGATATCAATGGAATGTTTGCTTCTAAGAATAGTACCGGTTTCAAGCCCCGATTGCTTCATTGCGTCCGCAACGACGAACCACATGTCCTCGGTGCTGACTCCATTCTGGAAGCGTACGCTCAACTGATGGGGAGGGTTTTCTCGTACAACGTAAATTGGCACACCACTAGACTTCAAGCTCGCCACAATCCGTTTCGCATGAATGAGGAAATCATTCAAACCTGCCTGTGCGGGCGGTCGGTGGCCGAGTTCGCCGATCCAGCCGCCATTGTAAAGACCCATTCGAATTCGCGGCCAAATAGACTTATCGAACAGACTCTCGAAGCTCTCTGCTATCGAGCCGCCGCGTCCTGAAGCAATTCCGATCATGACGCCGGCTTCGGCCAACCGCCGAATATGGGCGCAAATCGCCTCGGGCGGCGGTGTATCCACTGCATTTGAGCTGCACAATGTTCCGTCGTAGTCGAAGACCACCGCTCGAAACTTCTGGCTCTCCAGTGATGCTTCTGCCTCTAGCCGGGCTCGGCGAATTTTGCCGCTGCTGCGACGACTTGGCCACCTGGCACCCAGAACCTCATATTTGGAGTGTTCGCCGCGGATCTGTTCTTCTTCAGGCGGCGGTACCAATTCGCTCAGCTTCGCATAGTACAGTTTGCGGCCAAGCTCGGAGATCGTTGGTTTGGCGATATCCTTCCCTGCGGCATTTGCGACTTTCGAAACAAGATGCATGCCGCCCAGAAGGCCCGCGATCAGATCTGTCGGAGTCGATCCGTTCAGCGGCATTTCAAATGTCGCCACTTCGCGAGGGACCTGCGCGCGCATGTCCTGCCAAAGTCCTCCAACAGTTGGCTCTGTGATCACTAGAAGCGCCGTGTCCTTGGATCGCTCAGTGAGCCACAGGTGTCTCCCGTGTGCAAACGAACGGAAATCGGCAAGTTGAATGAAGAGCAGAGCGGATTCTGCAAACCTCGATTCAAGATCTTCGGCAATGGGCCGGAGGCGCGGCGAAAAAACGATGATCATGCTTCTACGAGTAACGGCCTCGCTGGCAAACGTGCCCGCACTTTCCAACCATTCGAACAAAGAGAGTTGATCGAAGCGGATGTCAGACATCCTGAAAAGGTTAGGCGGGCCATCCTTGTCGAGTTCGCCGAATGCTCGCGCAACTAGGGAGGCGCTCAAGGCAAGGCTGTTGGTCGCGAGATATCCGTCCTTCTGGGCTAGATCGAATACGTGCGGGGTGACGTCATTCATAGACCGGACCAGATCCATTAACGGGCTGTTCTGCCTGTTAGTGATCACATGGACAGCCCGAGAGCTATGCTGACGAGCTCGCTGCAATGCCTCCAATATGTCTGGGTTTTTGCCTTCAGCGGAGAAGATGAAAATCGGGCTGGTGGACGCCAAAGTCGGATTGCAGATCAGTTCAAGCGGGGTAATCGGCCGTGAAATGCGGCCTGTATAGGCTTCGTGGAGGCTGCATAGAAGGGAGGCAACAGTGTAGGAGCCGCCAGAACCCACGGCAATGACACTCGATTGGCTTGCTCCGGCGATCGCCGATTTGAGAGGCTCGATCGACTCAGCAAGTGCTCTGTCGAGGCTTGCTTGCAGTTGTTCCAGTTCGATTTCATATGGCGTCATCAGGAATCAGCGCGCATTTAAGCAAACAGATTGCTGTTGATCGACTGCTTCTTCCCGTTTTGATCGCGGAGCGTGCCCTACTGTGTGACCGGAAATCTGGTCCCGTAATTCCATAAGCATGATACCCAGCATATTTTTGCCTTTGCCGTTGATCTCTCCCCAAAGTCGATTGACGGCATTGTTCACGGAGCCAACTTCGACCAGCCTTTTCGTACCAGTGGAAACTAGGATTTGCGCCAGATCAGAATGTTGCGTGAACTTGGCACGGAGGACTCCCCGCATACGGTCAAACTTTATGCTCGCCCAGTTGGGAACCACGTCCCACGTGTAAAGACCGTGTGCGGCCATGGCCGCAAGCGAAGGACTCGGTGCGGCCAAAATCCATTCGCGAACTGCAGGTTTGAGGGCCTTTCCGGCTTGGTACGCATGTTCGGATGTGGGGAAAATGCGCCCCTCGAACTCGATCTCCCGCCGATAAAGATTGCTTAATACGCCATAAGGGCGCTCGTTGGCCCGATAGAATGAGATAACATCCGCTTCAGGCTGAGCGTTCAAGGCTATTTTTGTGGATTTCATTCCGTCGCAGCGCTCCGACTTCATCCTCTGATGGTCCTACTCCCGCGATTAGCATGTCGCATGCCATACGCCCATGCACCAACCTCGAAAATGGCGGTGGCCGTTCCACCGATATAATCGCTACGGTACATTGTCATGTTGCCGAGCGAGACTGGTAGCTTTTGCCATCAGGGGCAAGGCAATCAACCGCAAGGATTGCCGGAATACGATCAAGAGTACTAGCCATCAGACGCTGCGAAGGGCCGCATGATTCGGCCTTTGTTCTCGAGCGAGAGAGGTCTGTAACGGGTCAGACCAATAAATCGGCCCTCTTTCAGGTCAGCGTCCACCTACAGTGCATAACAGTCATGGGAGCCGCATGACTTGCCGGCGGAACTGGTAAGCAATTGCCAAGCCAATTCGAGCCGTTTCTCAAGTCCACGCTACTGGCCGGATCCCGATCAACGACCGCAGCAGCGAGCCTCCCCTCACCCCCCAGCCAATCTCGGCAGCAGAAAAATCTCCGCCCCCTCCGGCAGCTTCTTGCTCCACGTATCGCGATAGATCGTCCCGTCGATCGCAACCGCAATCCCCCGATCGATCCACGGCTCAAACCCGGGATACTGTTCAGCCAGTTTCCTGAACAGTTCCCTGATGTCCTTGGCTTCAACCTCGACCTTGCTCTTGCCGCCGGCGAGCTGGCCGAGCGCGCCCCAGAGGGTGACTTCGACCATTAGACCTCGCTTTACTCTCCCCGTTCCGCCTCGATCGCCGCCAGGATGCGTGGCGGCGACATCGGGATGTGGGTCATGCGCACGCCGGCCGCGTTCGACACCGCGTTGGCGATCGCCGCCAGCGGCGGCACGATCGAGGTTTCGCCGACGCCGCGCACGCCATAGGGGTGGTTGGGGTTGGGGATTTCAAGGATCTGCGTGTCGATCATCGGCAGGTCGGAGCACACCGGGATGCGGTAATCGAGGAAGCCGGCATTCTGCAGCCTTCCGTCCTTGCCGTAAATATACTCCTCGTTGAGCGCCCAGCCGATGCCTTGCGCCGCACCGCCCTGGTACTGGCCCTCGACATAGGTCGGGTGCACCGCCTTGCCGGCATCCTGCACCACCGTGTAGCGGATCACCCGGGTCGAGCCGGTCTCGGGGTCGACCTCGATGTCGCATATATGGGTGGCGAAGGAGACGCCGGCGCCGTCGGCGACGAGCTCGCTATGGCCGGCGATCGGCCCGCCGGTCTTGCCGGATTCGGCCGCGATCTCCTTCAGCGACAGTTTGCCGAGATTGCCGTGCTTCTCGCCCTTGGCGACCGCGTGTCCCTGTTCCCAGACCACGTCGTCGACGGAAATGTCCCACATCTGCGCGGCGCGCTCGCGCAGGATCTTGATCGCGTTGCGGGCGGCCGAGATGGTCGCCATGGAGGAGGAGAAGGTGCCGCGGCTGCCGTCGGTCATGTCGTTGTAGCCGAGGGATGAGGTGTCGGCGACGATGGCCTTGACGTGCTCATAGGCGATGCCGAGTTCCTCCGCCGCCACCAGCGACAGCGACGCGCGCGAGCCGCCCACGTCCACCGTGCCGACGGCGAGCGACACCGAGCCGTCCATGCCGATGTTGAGGTCGGTGCAGGTCTGGCCGCCGAAATTGAACCAGAAGCCGCAGGCCATGCCCCTGCCCTGGTTTTTCCTGAGCGGCGCCTTCATGTGCGGATGGTTCTTCACCGCTTCCAGCGTCGGGCCGATGCCGATCGGGCCGTAGACCGGGCCGTAGGACGAGCGCGTGCCTTCCTGCGCGGCGTTCTTGATGCGGAAGTCGACCGGGTCCATGCCGAGCTCCTTGGCGAGCTCGTCGACCGCGCTTTCGACCGCGAAGGCCGCCATCGGCGCCGACGGCGCGCGATAGGCCGCGGTCTTCGGCCGGTTGACCAGCACTTCGTAGCCGACGGTCTTGACGTTATCGAGCTTGTAGCAGGCGAAGGCCGTCATGGCGCCGATTTCGGCCCAGGAGCCGGCATAGGGGCCGGCGCTGTAGCGCAGCGTCGCTTCGGCCGCGGTGATGGTGCCGTCCTTGCGGGCGCCGATCTTGACGTCGATCGAGGTGGCGCTGGTCGGCCCCGAGGCGCGGAACACCTCGTCGCGGGTCATCACCAGCTTCACCGGCCGTCCGGCCTTGCGGGACAGGGCAAGCGCCACCGGCTCGGCCCAGACATGGGTCTTGCCGCCGAAGCCGCCGCCGATCTCCGACGAGGTGACGCGCAGCTTCGAGGCTTCCATGCCGAGCAGCTGGGCGCAGTGTTGGCGATAGACGAAATGGCCCTGCGTGCAGACCCACAGGTCGGCGGTGCCGTCGGACGAGACGCTCGCCACGCAGGCATGCGGCTCGATATAGCCCTGGTGCGTCTGCTCGGTCTTGAACGAGCGCTCGACGATGAAGTCGGCCTGGCCGAAACCCTGGTGGACGTCGCCATGGCCGAACTGGCTGCGCTTGGTGACGTTGGAGGGTTTTACCGGCTTTTCCTCCAGGCCCTCGGTGAAGATCGTGTCGTTGATCAGCGGGGCGTGGTGCTGCATCGCCTCGTCGACATCGGTGACATGCGGCAGGATCTCGTATTCGACCTCGATCAGCTTCAGCGCCTGCCTGGCCGTGCGGGCATCGACGGCGGCGACCGCGGCCACCGCATGGCCGTCATAGAGCGCCTTGGTGCGCGCCATGCAATTGTCGAGGATGTCGTACATGGCGGCATCGCCATCGGTGAGGTCGGGCAGGTCTTTCGCCGTGATCACCGCCTTCACGCCGCTCAGCTTTTCCGCCTTCGAAATGTCGATCTTGCGGATGATCGCGTGTGCGTGCGGGCTGCGCAGCACGCGGCCGACCAGCTGGCCGGCCATGTTGAAGTCGGCGCCGTAGCGGGCGCGACCCGTCACCTTGTCGACGCCGTCGGGACGGATGGGGCGCGTGCCGACGGATGCGAATTTACGCCCGGAAAAACGCGGATCGAAATTCATCTTCAGGCTCCCTTCATCACAATTGCGGCGTCCTGGACGGCGCGCACGATCTTGTCATAGCCGGTGCAGCGGCACAGGTTCCCGGCGAGCCCGAAGCGGATCTCCTCCTCGCTCGGGTCGGGGTTCTTGGCGAGCAGATCCTTGGCCGCGATCAGGAAACCCGGCGTGCAGATGCCGCATTGCAGGGCGGCATGCTCGAGGAATTTCTGCTGCAGCGTGTGCAGCTGGTCGCCATGCGCCATCCCTTCGACGGTCTCGATGCGCCGGCCTTCCGCCTCGGCGCCGAGCACCAGGCACGAGCAGACCAGCCGGTTGTCGAGGATGATGCTGCAGGCGCCGCAGTCGCCGGTGCCGCAGCCTTCCTTGGCGCCGGTCAGGCCGAGCCGGTCGCGCAGCACGTCGAGCAGCGTCTCGTCAGGCTGGCAGAGATATTCGATATTGTCGCCGTTGATTGTGGTCGAGACTGCAATGCCAGCCATTATTTGCCTCCTGCACGTGCGTAGGCGGTCGTTGCGGCTCTCCTGGCCAGCACGCCCGCGACTTTGCGTCTGAATTCGATGGTACCGCGCTTGTCGTCGATCGGGCGGCAGGCGCCGGCGCAGACTTTGGCCAGCCGCTCGAGCGCGGCCTCGTCCAGCTTCCTGCCGATAAGCGCCTCGGCGGCCTCTTCCACCAGCAGCACCGTCGGCGCCGCCGCGCCCAGCGCCACGCGGGCCGCCGTGACGACGCCATGCTCGTCGATCGTCAGGTTAACCCCGGCGCTGACCACGGCGATGTCCATCTCGGTGCGCGGAATGAAGCGCAGATAGGCATCGCCCGAACGCGGCGCGCGCTTGTCGAGCAGGATCGCCTCGATGATCTCGCCCTTGGCGAGCGAGGTCTTGCCCGGCCCGGTCGGCACGGCCTCGACGGCAATGGTGCGCTTGCCCGAAGGGCCGGCGATCACCGCCCTGGCACCCGCGGCCACCAGCGCCGGCACGCTGTCGGCGGCCGGCGAAGCATTGCAGAGATTGCCCGTTATGGTGCAGCGTCCCTGCACCTGCTTCGAGCCGATCAGCTTGGCCGCCTCGACGACGCCGGGCCATGCCTTTTTCAGGGCGGCATTCTCGCCCAGCACGGCGCAGGGAACGGCAGCACCGATGCTGAAGCCGTCCGCGGTTTCGCGGATTTCGCTCAAGCCGGCGATCGACTTGATGTCGACGATCAGGTCGGGCTCGACAAAGCCCCCCTTCATCCTCACCAAGAGGTCGCTGCCTCCGGCCAGAATGGCGGCCGTGCCAGCCGATCCGGCCAATTGGCCGACGGCATCTTCGATTGAAAGCGGACGTATGTAGCGCATCGTCTCCCCTTGGATATCGCGATTTCAGCGACCGTTATAAACACTCTCCTCATAATGGCTATCGGGTTCGTCGTTTGCGACGATTGGTCCAGCCGCCGCAAAATCGAGTCCCAAATCAGGCTGAATTGGCCTACGCCAGTGCATGTCGTCCAAAAGCGTGCAGCGGTTTTGCGACAACGACATGCAGAGATAGCCTACGGCCGGTTCTCGAAAATTTGCGAGCCCGTGTCGGATCGGTCAAGCCCCGTTCGTCCTTGGGACATCGAACAGGCATCATGAAAGGACAGGATATGCCCGGTACCGTACGTTTGCACCGCGTTCTCACCACCAGCCCGGAAAAGGTCTATCGCGCCTTCGTCGAAGCCGACGCGCTGGCGAAGTGGCTTCCGCCGAACGGCTTCACCTGCACGGTCCATCAGTTCGAGGCCAAGGTCGGCGGTACGTTCAAAATGTCCTTCCGCAACTTCACCACGGGCGGCAGCCACGCCTTTGGCGGCGAGTATCTCGAACTCGTTCCCGGCGAGCGCCTGCGCTACACCGACAGGTTCGACGACCCCAATTTGCCCGGCGAGATCCAGGTCACTGTGATCCTGAAAAAAGTCTCGGTCGGCACCGAAATCGACATCACCCAGGCCGGCATTCCCGACGTCATCCCGGTCGAGGCCTGCTATCTCGGCTGGCAGGAATCGCTGCGGAACCTGGCAAAGCTGGTCGAGCCGGAGATCAATCAGTAAGCAGCTCCAGAAAGCGCGCTGCACCGCCGCCGATGACATGCCCATCGGCGGCGGCTGTGCGTCGAGGCCTTGACCGTGCGATCGCCTGCGTGAAATCCTCCCGGCCAAAGGGAGGCGTTTCCATGCGATATCTGCTGCTCGTGCTGTCCACCCTGCTGCTGGCCACTTCCGCCGAAGCCAGGACCATCTATTACGGCAACAAGGTGGGAATGGAACTCACCATCGTCAAAAGGTCGGGCATCGGCTCCGAGCACGCCAGCATCCTGGCCAAGCACGACAGGCACAAGGCCGGCGTCTACTGCCGCGAATATGGCCACGATTTCTCCAAGGAGTGCATTGACGCGGAAATGAAGTCGCCCCTGCACTTCGAGATCACGGCCAACTGCAAGACCGGCAAATTCACCACCTTCTATGGCGCCAACATGCTGTTCCAGGGCCGCAACAAGGGCACTGAGGTGACGACGGACTACCTGATCACATCGATCGATGACAATGTGGTGCTCGATGGCTCCGGCGCCTCGTCATACGATGTCACCCTGGACCAGTTCAAAGCGCTCTGCCCCAATCGCGTACGCTAGCGGCGTTTGCGACACTGTGCCGATCGGAACAAACGGAGGCGCAAACGCATGGCCCTGACCAACCGGGATATCGTCGAGCTGACCGAATGGCGGCGCAAGCTGCACCGGCAGCCGGAAATCTCCAATGAGGAGGAGAAGACGGCGAAAGAAGTCGTCGCCTTCCTCGCCGACACCGGGCCGGACAAGGTGCTGACCGGCCTCGGCGGGCATGGCGTGGCGGCGGTCTACGACAGCGGCAAGGCCGGGCCGACCCTGCTGTTCCGCTCCGAACTCGACGCGCTGCCGATCGAGGAGCTGTCCGGCGTGCCGCACGCCTCGCAAGTGCCCGGCAAGTCGCATATGTGCGGCCATGACGGGCACACGGCGATTCTCGCCGCCCTTGGCCGGCAGCTGGGGCGCGAGCGGCCGGCCAGCGGCCGCGTCGTGCTGATGTTCCAGCCGGCGGAAGAGACCGGCAATGGTGCTGCCGGCGTCGTCGCCGATCCGCGCTACGGCGAGATCGCGCCGGATTTCGCCTTCTCGCTGCACAATCTGCCGGGCGTGCCGTTCGGCGAGGTCAGGCTCAAGCCCGGCGTGGTCAACTGCGCCTCGCGCGGCATGCGCATCGTGCTCGAGGGCAAGACCGCGCATTCCTCCATGCCCGAGACCGGCATTTCGCCGATGCCGGCGATCTCGGAGCTGATGCCGGCGCTGCCCGCGCTCGGCCACGCCACCTTCGCCGACGACGATTTCTCCATGGTCACCGTCACCCATGCCGCGATGGGCGAAGCCGTGTTCGGCATCGCGCCCGCACATGCCGAGGTGTGGGCGACGCTGCGCACCCGCCGGATGCGGTGGAGCACCTGCAACGCGCGCTCGACGAAGAAGGCGTCGTGCACGGGCAAGAGGCCCTGCCGATGCGCGCCTCGGAGGATTTCGGCCTGTTCGGCCGCAGTGCCAGATCGGCGATGTTCTTCCTCGGCGCCGGCGAACGGCACCCTTCCCTGCACAATCCGGATTATGATTTTCCCGACGACCTGATCCCGATCGGCTCGAGGATCTTCATGCGCACGGCGCGCAATCTGCTGGGGTGAGTTCGCCGGGCGTTGTCAGGCGGACCTGAGGAACGGGCGCTTCTGGACGCCCCGCTTTGCCTGGAAACTCGCGGCGGGAACCGGACGGCCGACGCGGAAGCCCTGGATCTTGTCGATGCCGAACTCGCGCATCAGCGCGATCTGCTCGTCGGTTTCCACGCCTTCGACCAGGATCTGGTGGCCGCGATTGCGCACCAGCGCGATGATGTCCTGCAGCATGGCCATGCCCTTCGGGGTGCCGCAGTCGTGCAGGAACGAGCGGTCGATCTTCACCGTATCGAAATCGATCAGACGCAGCCACGAAAGACCGGCGAAGCCGGTGCCGAAATCGTCGAGCCAGATCTTGATGCCGAGCAGCTTCAGGTCGCTGATGCAGCGCAGGATGTCCGAATGCATCTCCATCTCGAGCCCTTCGGTGATCTCGAAGGCCAGCCTGTTGCCGGTCACGCCCGTCTCGCCCAGAATGGTCGCGACGGACGCGGCGAAGCCAGGCGTCTTGAGCTGGATCGGCGAGACGTTGACACTGACGAGAGGGACGTGATCATCCGCCAGCAGCTCGGCGCACACCGTCCGTATGGCCCAGCGGCCGAGTTCCAGGATCGCGCCGGTGCGTTCCGCCACGGGAATGAACAGGCTCGGCGGAACCAGGGTTCCGTCCAGCATCTTGAGACGCATCAGCGCCTCCACCGCTTCGACGCGGCCCGACACGACATCCTGGATGGGCTGGTAGACGAGTGAAACGAGGCCCTGGCCGATCGCGATCTTCAGCAACGCCGCGAGGTTCTCGCTCTCGTCGCTGCTCTGCGGATCGGTCGGGTCGAACAGCCTGGCGCAATTGCGGCCGCTGGCCTTTGCCAGATAGAGCGCGCGGTCCGCCTCGTGGATGATCTTCTCCAGCTTGGCGCCGGCCTGCACCCTGGTGAAGGCGGCGCCCACGCTCGCCGTCACGATCGAAATGCCGTCGCGCCTGAGCTCATGGGTGATCGCCAGGGTCTCCACCGTGCGGCAAATGGCTTCCGCCAGTTCCGCGACCTGATCCTTCTTGTCCATGCGGGCGAGCACGATGAATTCCTCGCCGCCATAACGCCCGATCGAGCCATTGTAGTTCTTGATCAGGTCGCTCAGCGCGTTGGCCACATGGATCAGGCAGCGGTCGCCTTCCTGGTGGCCGTAGCAATCATTGAACTTCTTGAAGAAGTCGACATCGATGAGGATGGCCGCGAAGCCGTTGCCAAGCTTTTGCCAGTCGCTCCAGTAATCGCGCAGCTTCTCGTCGATCGCGCGCCGGTTTTCCAGGCCGGTGAGCGGATCCGTCCGCGACAGTCTGAGCAGGGCCTTGCCGCGTTCGGTGGCCTCCTTGTGCTGGATCTTGGCTTCCAGCGCGTTCAGGAAGACGTTGTAGCGCTCCTCATTCAGCTTCCAGTTCACATAGGAGGTGAAGGTGAAGCACGAAACGTAGAACGTCCCGAACACCATCTTGTATGTCAGCGAGGCGGGCAGGAAATAGTTCACCACGTACAGGATGCACAATATGATCGTCGACGTTATGATCGACACCTTGAAGCTGAACGTGAAAAATAGATTGGCACTCATCATGAAAATGGTGCCGAACACCATGTAGTAGGCGACGGTTTCCTTGTTGGCGCCCAGGGATGCCGGGAACAACCAGCCGACATAGCCGAAGATGATCGCCGCGGCGCAGGTCACGTCGAGCCACTCCGTCGCCACGCCCCGGCGAAGCTGTGTTTCCAGGGTCAGCAGAGCGGTCAATCCGACCGCGAAGCGCGCCGTGATCGTGTAGGCCGCCACGTCGGGTATCAGCAGCAGGTCCGACACCGAAAACAGCACATAGATGACGACGGCGATCCAGAGCCCAGGCCTGGCGTCTTTCCTTCGCTTCGCCAGGGCTTCGGCGCGGTAGAGGATGCGCAGTTCCGCCACCCCCAGTTCCTGGCGCGGATCATACGGTTCCACATCCACCGTATCGGCCGATCTGGACGACGCGCGTTCGCTCACAAATCCCCGGGTTGGGGGATTTTGCGCTCCGAACTCTCTTCCAGCTTCTGCCCCCACGCAGGACGACTCCTTGGGACGCGACACGATCGCCACGCGGTAAAATGCGATGGCGCCAGACAAGTTTGCGTTAACTCGGACCCAGAATCTTATCCGCAATATCGCTAATAAACTGAGATGGTTAGCGGGAAATTAATCATAACAATAAAATGCGCCCGAAGCGCCGTTGGCAAATGGAGCATTCTACGCAATAAGTTAACTGACTGTTAACCAAGGAGTCCTGGTGTGCAAACCGTGTTCGATGGGCAAAGCCTGATTACCGCAGAGATTATCGCCGGCAGCCTGCCCCGGGGTAAGCTCGAGCATCACGGCGAAGAGTTCGAAACCGCACGTGCGGAACTGGCGCTCATCCTCCACGCCACACAGCAGCAGATCGAGCAGCAGAAATATCCCGCCGAGATCGTACGCCGGCTTCTGTCGCTGCTCAGCGCGCTGCGGGCCAAGGTGCATCCCGACGTCTGGCAGGCCTTGATACCGGTGGCCCAGAACCACCCGATCCTGAAGTATTTTCTGGAGGATCCGCTGACGAACTGGTCCTTCACCAAGCCCAGGGGCTATTCCGGCGACGCGCAGCTGCTCGACTACATCTATTGCGCCCCGCATGTTGCCGAGAGTGTGGCCAACGCCTCGGAGATCGGCAAGGCGCTCTACAGCCATACCCAGAACGTTCCGTCATGCGTGGCGGCACGCGAACGGCGCGATCTCCTGACCCGCTATGTCGACGAGGCGGCGGCCAAGAACGGACCCGAAACCGAGGTTCTGGCCATCGCCGCCGGCCATCTGCGCGAGGCCAATCGCTCCGTCGCTCTGGCCGAGGGCCGTCTCAAGCGCTGGGTTGCGCTCGACCAGGATCCGCAGAGCGTGGGGCTGATCGCACGCGACTTCCAGGGCACCGCGGTCGAGGCCGTCGACGGCTCGGTGCGGACCGTGCTGACGCGGGGCCACAAGCTCGGCAAGTTCGATCTCATCTACGCCTCGGGCCTCTACGATTACCTCCAGCACAATGTCGCCGTGAAACTCACCAAGACCTGCCTGCAGATGCTGAAGCCGAACGGCACATTCCTGTTCGCCAACTACGCCGAGGGCACCCCTGACGCCGGCTACCGCGAAACCTTCATGGACTGGGTGCTGCTGCTGCGCTCGGAGGTCGACATGTGGAACATCGTCAACGCCAGCGTCGACCGCAACGCGGTAGAGGCCAAGGTGTTCTTCGGCGAGAACCGCAACGTGCTTTACGCCGTGATTGAGAAGCGCGGGTAAGCAGGCGGCGCGGGCATCCGGGAATGCCTGCGTGAATTGTTGGCTGTGTTTGGCTGAGAGGCGACCTTCGCCTCCCGGCCGCTTTCCGCCTCATCGCGGTTCTGGGAAGCCCTGAGCGGTTCGTCGGGCAGGCGCAAGGCCATGGCGTGGACGGTGTCTCCGTCCGTGCCGACGCCGGAACGCTTGACGAAGACGCGCTTGTCGACGGTGACGCCGACCCCGGTCATAGTGCGCCAAGAGCATGCCCGTGCGGCCTCATCGCCGATGCACTGGCGCCAGGCCTGGCGACCGAAGACCGAACGCAGGGGATCATGAGCAGAGTCATCGTTGTCGGCCACGTCAATCACGACCAGGTCTGGTCGCTGTCTTCGCCCCTCGCCTCGGGCGCGCGCCTCACCTATTCCGATCGTGTTGTCAGGCTTGGCGGCGGCGGCTTCCACACCGGCACCCGGTTGGCGAAGCTCGGCAATGATGTCCGGCTGATCAGCAATCTGATGGACGACGGCCATGGCCGGGCGGCACTCGCCGAATTGCGGGCGAGCGGCATCGACACCGGCTACGTCACCATGTGGGCCGGCGAAACCCGGTTCACCGAAATCCTGCTCGAGCCGAACGGCGAGCGCACCATTTTGAACACCAGCGGCCAGCTGCGCCCTCTCTTCGCCGCACCGGAGCCTGTCAGTGGCGACGCCGCCTATCTCAACGCCCTGGTGCTCGACGACGGTCTTGTTGCCTCGCTGCGGACGATCCCGCTAGTGGTCTCGCAGTTTCCGCTGCGCAGCACCTCGCACCGCCCGGCCGACATCGTCATCGGATCGCGCGCCGACTTTCCCGGCGAGAACACGCACGCGATCTGGGAGCGGGCATCAAGGATTGCCGGGCCTCGCCTGAGGACGCTGGTGCTGACCGATGGAATGGGGCCGATCTCGCTCTATGACGGCAAGGCGCTCAATCACGTCACGCCGCTGAAGCAGGTCTCCGTGCCCGACACGATCGGCGCCGGCGACTGCTTTGCGGGGATCTTCCTGCACGGCCTGCTGCAAGGGCTGATCCCTGAGCTTTCCGCCGAACAGGCCAGCCGGCAAACCGCCGAATGGCTGTCGGAACGATCACGTACCGGCTGAATTAGTGGCTCCGGCAAGGCCGGCTTTCATGAAAATGTCATAAAAATCAAATGGAAACCGGCATTCGAGTGAACTAGAAAACATGTCCTGGAGAGATCGTGATCGAGGCGTCGGCAAGCCGGCGCATCGTCGCCATGATCGGCGTCTTCATCATCCCAACGATGTCGCCGACCTTGTCGCCCGCGCAATCCACCTTGAAATCGCTGCCTTGCAAGAGACATGACATGTGGCTGAGTGAATTCGAAATTGTCCTGCGCGACCGCGTCATCCCCAACGGCGCCGTCAGGATCGAGAACGGCCGGATCGCCGAGATTCGCGAGAAGCCTGTCGGGCACGCCGACATCGAGGGCGGCGGCCGCCTGCTGCTGCCCGGCTTCATCGACATGCATGGCGACATGGTGGAGAGGGAAGTCGAGCCGCGCATCGGCGTGCATGTGCCGATGCGGATCGGCATTGCCGAGCTCGACAAGAAGCTCGCCTCCTGCGGCATCACCACCGCCTATGCCGCGCTCTCCTTCATCGGCGCCAGCGTCACCAGCGGCGTGCTGCGCTCGGAAGACCATACGACAGAAATCATCGGCACCATTGCCGGGTTGAAGGACCATCTGTTGGTCGACCACCGCATCCATGCCCGCTTCGAAGTGACCTTCACCCCGGCGCTTCCCACGCTGCGGAAGCTGATGGACGCCGGCAGGCTGCACCTGATCTCGCTGATGGACCACACGCCCGGACAGGGTCAATACCGCGACGTCGAGCTCTACATTGCCCGCATCGCCAAGGAGCGCGGCATGTCGGTTGCCGCGGCCTCCGAGGTCGTCGGCAAGCGCATGGCGGGCCGCGAAGGGCAAGGCGATGTGCTGAACGCCCTGCAGGACCTGTCGGCGCGAGCCCGGGCCGCCGGCATCGTGCTCGCCTCGCATGACGACGACACGCTGGAAAAGGTCGAACTGGTGCATGGCCTGGGCGCCGCGCTCAGCGAATTCCCGGTGACCCTGGAAGCGGCGCAGGAGGCCCGCAGGCTCGGCATGCATACCGCCATGGGGGCGCCCAACGCGCTGCGCGGCGAGTCCTATTCCGGCAATCTTTCCGCCCGGCAGGCCTATGAGGCCGGCTTGCTCGACATGCTGGCCAGCGACTACCATCCGGCGTCCATCCTGCCGGCCGTGCTCGGCCTGGCGGAGCTGCGAGGCAATGGCCTCGCGGCGGCGGCGGCGCTGACAAGCGCCAACCCGGCCAACGCCCTGGGGCTCACCGATCGCGGCGCCATCGAGCCCGGCCTTCTGGCCGATTTCGTGGTGGCCGACCGCCATCCCGTGCCACGCGTCCGCGCCACCTTCCGCGCCGGCCGCATGATCTACGGTGATGGCACGCTTGCACCAGCGGGCAAGGCAGAACGCGTTGGCCCGGTCGCGGCTGAACGGCTACCTGCTGCCGCCCGGGAAAGCGCGTAGCGCTTTCCCGGGGAATTGCATCAAAACAAGGTTGGAGCAGTTCGCCGTTTCCGGGAAACGGTGAACTGCTCTAAACGTCGAGCACGACCGTCATGCCGCGCACCTCGGCCATTTCCAGCAGCATGTCCTGCAAGGTTTCGATGGTGTGCGCCGCGCCGGTCAATGCCAGCAACTCGGTGATACTCTCTCTCATCGAAATGACCGCGACTCCGGTCTTCTCGGAAAGCAGCCGTCCGATGGCTGTGCGGATCATGGCATTGTGGTCAGGCATGATTCCCCCCTTTCATGCTGGATGACGGTAAAAGCCTTCTCAAACGGCATGCTTTTCCACAACTTCTGCGAGCTTTAGCTTACGCTTGCAAGCCGTTTTGGTATGTCTGATCTCCAGTATTTTTCTGACAGTTGCTCGGCGGCGACAGCGACGGCAGCACCCATGGATTGCCGCTTGGCGGCAAACGGGCCGGCGGCGGTGCCGACAGAGCCTGGTGAGAGCCCCGCCCCTGCCGAGCCGGCAATTCCGGAAATCTGTCGAAAGCGGCCCAACGAGCCAAAACCGCTTCGCACCATTTTAAATCTTGACGCGTGTCAATTTTTTATCAAACATGCGCAAATGCTGATGGGGCTAGGTCAGCGCTCTGGGAGGAGAAATGCCTGGCATGGAAAAGGTCCCGACCGGGTCCGTCGTCCGCGAGACGTTTGGCGTTCGCCGGGCCGCGGGCCGCGCGGCGTTGCCGATGCAAGCATGGCTCTCGCAGCACCGGCCACGGACGTTCGTGGGCTTGCCGACAAGACACATCCAACAATCAAGAAGCGGAGGAAAAAAATGCGCATCTTCAACGGCCTGACGCTTGGCGCGGGCCTGCTGGCAACCATTGTCTCGGCCCACGCCGAGGACGCGGCCAAGGTCGCGGCCATCGTCAAGGGCCTCGACAACCCCTTCTTCCAGACCATGCAGAAGGGCATCGAGGAGCAAGGCAAAGCCAGTGGCGTCAATGTCAGCGTCCAGGCCGCCGCCAATATGGGCGACGCCACCGGCCAGGCCGACCGTCTGACCGCCATGGCCATGCAGGACTTCGATTGCTACCTGGTCAACCCGATCAGCGTCTCCAACCTCGTCCAGGCGCTGGTGCCGGTCGCCCAGAAGAAGAAGCCGATCGTCAACATCGATTCGACCATCGACCCCGAACAGGCCAAGGCGGCCGGCTTTGCCGTCTCGACCTATATCGGCACCGACAATGTCGCCGCCGGCGCGCTGGCCGGCGAGGAAATGCTGAAGCGGGTGCCGAAGGGCTCCAAGGTGGCGCTGATCGCCGGCATCGTCGGCGATGTCGGCTCCAATGCCCGCATCAAAGGCTTCAAGCAGGCCGTCGAAGGCAAGCTCGAGGTGGCGGTGATGGTGAGCGCCGACTGGGATCGTGAGAAGGCGTTGACCGCCGCCACCGACATCCTCGCGGCGCACCCCGATCTCGCCGGCTTCTTCGCCGCCAACGACATCATGGCGCTCGGCGTCGAACGCGCCGTGCAGACCTCGGGCAAGGACGTCAAGGTGATCGGCCTCGACGGCATCGTCGACGCGCTGAAATCGATCGCGGCAGGCGAACTCACGGCCACCGTCGCCCAATATCCCTATGTCGTCGGCGCCATGGGTGTCGAAGCCTGTGCGTTGGCCGCCAAGGGCAAGGAACTGCCCGCCAACGTGCCCGCACCCGTGCTCCTGATCAACAAGGACAATGCCGACGCCTCGCTGAAGAACTTTCCGCGTCCCGGCGGCGATTATCCCGATCCCTTCCGCGAGATGCTGAAGTGAGCAATCCCACGGACAACGCGCCCGCCGAATGGGCGGCGGGCGCGGCGGAGGAGAGCCGCCCCTCCCTGTCGGCTCTCCTCCTGGATCCTTCCTTCTGGGCCGACTGGGCATCCGTCGTCGGCCTGGTCGGTCTCGTCATCGTCTTCGGCATCGCCCAGCCGGTCTTTCTCAGCGTCGCCAATCTGCAGGCGCTGCTGCTGGCGGCGGCTATCCTGGTCGTGTTGTCGATCGGCCAGACCTTCGTCGTCACGACGTCAGGCATCGACCTGTCGCTGGCGGCGGCCGTCATGCTTGGCGCCATCATCCTCGGTCTCCTCAACGCGGCCGGCTACGGCATCTTCATCGCCTGCGTGCTCGCGGTGCTCGCCACCAGCGCCATCGGCTTCCTCAACGGCCTCATCATCACCGCAGGCAAGATCCCCGATTTCGTGGTGACGCTCGGCACGCTGTCGGGCATCACCGGGCTTGGCCTGATCCTGTCGGGCGGCGAACCGACCATGGTCGGCTCGACCTTCCTGCTGAAACTCGCTTCGGGCTCGTTCGGACCGTTCGGCTATCCGGTCTGGGTAGCGATCGCGGCCGTCATTGTGGCGCATATCGCGCTCTACCACACGCGCTTCGGCGTCCATCTCTTGGCGACCGGCGGCCAGGTCGAAAGCGCCGGCGCGCTCGGCATCCGCACCAACCGCGTCAAGATCGCCGCCTACACCATCTCCGGCTTCTGCGCCGGCATCGCAGCCATTCTTCTGGTTGCCCGCATCGGCTCGGCCGAGCCGCAGATCAACACCAGCCTGCTCCTGAATTCGGTGGCAGCGGTGGTTCTGGGCGGCGTCAGCCTGTTCGGCGGCCGCGCCAGCATATTGGGCCCGGCCATCGGCGCGCTGATGCTCACCGCGCTGGTCAACGGGCTGACGCTGCTCAACGTCTCGGCCTTCTACCAACCGCTTGCTGTGGGCGCCATCGTGGTCCTGGCAGCGCTGATCATGCGGTACCAGAAATGAGCGCCGTCAGCCCCTCCTCCGCCTCGGACGCGATCATCGCCTGCAATGGCCTGAGCAAGCATTTCGGCGGCGTGCGCGCCTTCACCGACGTCGCCTTCCAGGCACGCCGCGGCGAAGTCACCGCCGTCATCGGCGACAATGGCGCCGGCAAGTCGACGCTGATCCGCTGCCTGGTCGGCGTGCATGTGCCGGATGCCGGCTCGATCGTCTTCGATGGCCGCGAACATCCCTTCTCCAACCCGGACGGAGCGCGCAAGGCCGGCATCGAGACCGTGCACCAGAACCTGGCGCTGATCGACGAACTGACGGTGGCGCAGAACCTGTTCCTCAACCGCGAGCTCGTGCGCCGCATCGGCCCCTTCGCTTTCCTCGACCGCAAGGCGATGAAACGCGAGGCGCGCTCCATGCTGTCGCGCCTGTCGATCAACGTGCCGTCGATCAACCAGCGTGTGCGCCGCCTGTCGGGCGGCCAGCGGCAGGCGATCTCGATCTGCCGCGCCGTCGGCTCCGGCGCCAAGCTGGTGGTGATGGACGAACCGACGGCAGCGCTTGGCGTGCAGGAGACCGCCAATGTCGAGGCGTTGATCCGCCGCCTGCGCGAACAGTCGGTCTCGGTCATCCTGGTCAGCCACAATTTCGATCAGGTGCGGCGCCTGTCCGACCAGATCTGGGTGATGCGGGCGGGAAAGATGGCCGCGACGGTGCGTGCCTCCGAGACATCAGGCAACGAACTGGTCGCGCTGGTCACCGGCGCGGTGTGATCGCCCAATCGTGAAATCAATCGTTGGCCGCCTCGGTCAACCCGCAAATGAAATCAAGGGAGTTTGAGAGTGGCGCCACTTCGTGTCGGGCTTGTGGGTCTTGGAGAGGTCGCGCAGTCGATCCATCTGCCCGTTCTGGCTGACCAGCGCGACCGCTGGGTAATCGCGGGCGTCTACGACGTCTCGCCAAGTCTGGTGGCCCTCATCACATCCGAATATGCCGCAAGAGCCTTCGACACGGCCGAGGCGCTGATCAATTCACCCGACATCGACGTTGTCTTCGTGCTGTCGTCGGACGACACCCACAGCCGCTTCGTGCGCGCCGCCATGCAAGCCGACAAGCACATCCTGCTGGAAAAGCCCGCTTGTCTCACGGTGCGCGAGATCGACGAGCTGCTGGCGTTGATGCCGGCCTACGGGAAGACCCTTTTCGTCGGCTACATGCGCCGCTATGCGCCGGCCTATCTCCAGGCGAGAGACGAATTGCCTGATCATGCCGACATCACCCATGTCCGCATCTTCGACCTGATTTCGGAGGGCCGGCATTTCCTGAAGAAGAGCCAGAACATCCTCTACCCCGACGACATCGACCCTGCCCTGCTGGCGCGCGGCGCCAGGGAGCGGGACGCGCTGATCCGCGAGGTTGTCGGCACCGACGCGCCGGCCGACCTGGTGCGCGCCTATCGCGGGCTGACGGCGCTGTCCTCGCACCACATCTCGGCGATGCGCGGGCTCATTGGCGAGCCCAAGGGCGTGGTTGCCGCGCACCGCACCAATGGCGGCGCCAACACGTCGGTCACCTTCGACTACGGCCATTTCGCCTGTCTCTATGATGCGGTGGTCGACGATCTCGGCCTGTTCGACGCCATGATCGAAGTGCGCTCCAACACCAGGCGCGTGCGTATCATCTACGACACGCCTTACATCCGCAGCCTGCCGACCCGGCTGGAGGTCACCGAAGCCGGCCCATTCGGCCCGGTGACGAAAAGCTTCGGGCCGCTTTACGGCGATGCTTTCTCCAACGAGTTGGAGATTTTCCATCGGCATATCATCGAGGGCACCAAGCCGCTGACCGACCTCGCCGATTCCCGCCGCGACCTGGCGCTGATGGCCGCGATCATCGAGCGCATGAAGGAGAGCGGCGGAGACGCCTGAGCACTGTCGGCAAGGCAGGAAAACCACGTTCCGACAAAGATTGACTGCTGGCCCTTGCCGAAGGAAGCGGGCTCGCTCATCCATGGCATACAGATAACAGCCTGGGACCCGTGATGACCGATGCCAGCCTTCATCTCGTCGAAGCGACGATCCATCAACTGCGCCGCGCCCTCGATGACGGCACGGTCACCAGCGTCGAGCTGGTCGCGGCGTATCTCAGGCGGATCGCGCATTTCGACCGGCATGGCGTCAGCCTCAACGCCGTCCCCGTGCTCAATCCGTCCATGTTCGAAGAAGCAGCGGCTTCCGACCAGCGGCGGCGCAACAATACCTTGCTCGGGCCGCTCGACGGCATCCCCTACACCGCCAAGGACAGCTACAAGGTCAAAGGCCTGACGGTCGCCGCCGGCTCGCCGGCCTTCGAGCACCTGGTCGCCAATGAGGACGCCTTCACCATCGCCCGGCTGCGCGCCGGCGGTGCGGTGCTGATCGGCCTCACCAACATGCCGCCGATGGCCAATGGCGGCATGCAGCGCGGCGTCTATGGCCGCGCCGAAAGCCCCTACAATGCCGACTACCTGACCGCCGCCTTCGCCTCGGGCTCGTCCAATGGCTCGGGCACTGCAACGGCCGCCAGCTTCTGCGCCTTCGGGCTCGGCGAAGAGACCTGGTCGTCCGGCCGGGCGCCGGCCACCAACAACGCGCTGGTCGCCTACACCCCGTCGCGCGGCGTCATTTCCGTGCGCGGCAACTGGCCGCTGGTGCCGACCATGGATGTCGTGGTGCCGCACACGCGGACCATGCCTGACATGCTCGAACTGCTCGACGTGATCGTCGCCGACGACCCGCAGACGCGCGGCGATTTCTGGCGTGCGCAGCCTTGGGTCGCGCTGCCGAAAAGCTCTCAAGTGCGGCCGCAGCGCTATGCCGATCTGGTGCTTGCGGGCTCACTGAAAGGCAAGCGGCTCGGCGTGCCGAAAATGTATATCGGCCGCGACAGCGAGGCCGATAAACCGATCGAAACCCGTGCCTCGGTGCACGCCCTGTGGGGACAGGCGGCGGCCGACCTCGAACGGCTTGGCGCCGAAGTGGTCGAAGTCGATTTCCCCGTCGTCTCCAACTACGAGCGCGACCGTCCCGGCGCCCGCACCATGGTCGAGCGCGGGCTGGTGCCGCCGGATTTCGCCGACCGCGAAATCTGGGATCTCTGCATCTGGGGCTGGGACGATTTCCTGCGCGCCAACGCCGACCCGGCCCTGCACGATCTCGCTTCGGTCGATGGCCCGAATATCTTCCCGCAGCCGCCCGGCACGCTGCCCGACCGCTATGAGGACGGCTTCGACCTGGCGGACTATGTCGAACGCGCCAAATCCGGCGTCACGCCCTTCAGGGACATCCCAACGCTTGAAGACGGCCTGAAAGGGCTGGAAGCGACACGGCGGATCGATTTCGAGGACTGGCTCGACGCGCAAGGCATCGACGCCGTGGTGCTGCCAGCCGCCGCCGATGTCGGCCCGGCCAACGCCGACATTAACGAGGCGTCGGCGGACCTTGCCTGGCGCAACGGCACCTGGGTCGCCAACGGCAATCTTGTCTGGCGCCATTTCGGCATCCCGACCGTCACCGTGCCGATGGGCACGATGGCCGACATCGGCATGCCGGTCGGCCTGACCTTCGCCGGCAAGGCCTATGACGATGAAAATCTGCTGCGCATGGCCGGCGATTTCGAGCGCGCCACCCAGCGCCGCACAAGCCCGCCACGCACGCCTGAACTGGCCGATGATGTGTTTTCAGGACGGAGCGCCAAGGCCGGTGGCAGCGCGGCGCCGCGACTTGCCATCGCGCTCGCCGCTGAGACGCGCAGGTCCGGAGATCAGGACGAGATCACAGTTACGCTCGACCTGCCTGTCGAGCCAACCGAAGCCAAGAACGCCGACGTCAAAGTCCATGTCAACGGAGAGCCGGTCGCGATGCAGCGGGCCGGGGCGCGCTTCAGCGGGCGTGCACTCGTGCCGGCCGCCGAGCATCAGCGCCTCCACAGCGTCTGGCGCGGCTCCTATGGCTCGATCGTGACAGTGGTGGTGCGGCTGGAGGATGGACGCACCGCCGGCGCCTATGTGATCACGGGAGGAATTGAGTGAGGGCATGATGTGCCGTTCGGCACAAGCGGAAAGCAGTTCCATGGATTCTGGATTGACGCCGTTGGGCTATGATGCGCGGTTGGCGGCGATGAAGGCATCAATGGATCCATAGAAGGTCGGCAGGTCGGCCTTGATCCTCTCGTCGCTCCATTCCCACCAGCGTATAGCGAGCAAACTCGCGATCTGGTCATCGGTAAACCTGTTCCGGATGAACCTGGCAGGATTTCCCGCCACGACCGCGTAGGGCGCCACGTCCTTGGTGACGACCGAGCCGGCTCCGACAACGGCACCGTCTCCAATGGTTATTCCCGGCAGGATGATTGCGCGTCGACCAATCCATACGTCGTTGCCGATTTTTGTCGGCCCGTTGACCACCAGATCATCATATGCCGCGATCGAATTTGTCATGTGAACTTCGAATGGAAAAGTCGAGACAAAGTGCGTCGGATGATTGGCACGACAAAGGAATAGCGTCTCCTCCGCAATGGAGCAGAACGCTCCTATTTCAAGCGGTGAGGTCTCGTCACAGCCATAAATATTGCTGGGCTTTGTGTAGAAGAGCGTTCTTCGCCCGATCGATGCGTGCTGCGGTATGTTTTCCGGCTTTGGCGCTCGTCGAAGACCGAGCATGGTTCGAAGTCTTCTTGCAAATCCCATTTTTTCCAAGCCATGGTTGGTCTTGACCGGCCGTCACGGAAAGCTGGCCGAGCGACTCGCCACAAAGGCCAAGTCCCGCTGAATGACGTCTCGTTTGTCCTGCGACAAGCCGACAAGCAGCTTTTCATCGAGATAACCTGCGCGAATGAGCTGCGCAAACACGTAGAGAAGCTGGGAATAGCGGTAATCGAACGTCCGATCGATGTCCCGCCGCCGTTCGCGCAAATAGTCTTCCAGCTCCCACATCTCGGAGGGCTGCGTCACCGCACCGGCCTTGCTTTTGAATTCGGCCATCGTCTTTGCGAGGGCCGTCTCAAGAGCCGTATCGAAGGCATGGCGCGCGAGCTTCTTCTCGGATGTGGACCAGTTGAAATCACTCATTGGATATCTCCGTAGATGTCCCAGCGAATTCGGCCCAGATTTTCACGGGATTTCCCGTGCCGCTACCCCCGCGCCGCCCAAAGCAAACCACGCTCGACAATGAGCGCCATTTCCGGCACCGCGAACTCGTCCGCGGTGTGCCCAAGGGAACTGTAAAACACCTTCCCCGCGCCATACCTTCGCTTCCAGACCACCGGCATGACGACACCATCGATGCCCGGAAAATGCGCGTCGCTGAAAGTGGTCGTCGCCAGCACCTCGTTGCTGGGGTCTACATGCATGTAATACTGCTCCGACCGGTAGGCGAAATCACCGACGCCTCTGGTGATCGGGTCGTCGGGCTGTGTGATCACCACCCGATAATCGATGATGTTGCCGGGGTGCGCGACCCATTGGCCGCCGGTCATGAACTGGTAGTCGGGCTCGTTGCGGAAACTGTCGCCCATCGTGCCGTGGAAGCCGCCGAGGCCTGTTCCCCCGCGAACCGCGGCGGTCAGATTCTGCAGCTCGGCCTTTTCGATCGTCGACATGGTGATGGCAGGCACGATGAGATCGAAGGAAGACAGTTCCGGATCGGCGAACATCGCCGTGCCCTGGCCCAGCGTGACATCGAACCCGTTGCGCTGAAGCAGTGCGCGGATGACGTTGGCGCTGCGTTCGGGCGTGTGGCCTTCCCAACCACCCCAGGCAATCAAAGCCTTCTTCGCCATGCCGTGAACCTCCTGAATCGCCAACCGCGATCGATGGTTACATGGCGCGGCCGTCAGCGCCAGCCCAGGGCCGGCGCGACATGGGTCAGGATCGCCTCGATGACGTGGGCGTTGTAGTCGACGCCGAGCTGGTTGGGTACGGTCAGCAGCAGCGTGTCGGCCTCGGCGATCGCCTCGTCCTGCGCCAGCTCCTTGATCAGCACGTCAGGCTCGGCGGCGTAGCTGCGGCCGAAGATCGCTCGCGTATTTTCCTCGATGAAACCGATCTGGTCGCGGCTCTCGTTGCCGCGGCCGAAATAGGCGCGGTCGCGGTCGTCGACCAGCGCGAAGATGCTGCGGCTGACCGAGACGCGTGGTTCACGCGCGTGTCCTGCCGCTTTCCACGCCTCGCGATAGATCCGGATCTGTTCGGCCTGCTGGATGTGGAAGGGCTTGCCGCTTTCGTCGAATTTGAGCGTCGAGCTCTGCAGATTCATGCCGAGCTTGGCCGCCCATTCCGACGTGGCGTTGGTGGCCGCGCCCCACCAGATACGCTCGCGCAGACCTTCCGAATGCGGCTCGAGCCGAAGCAGGCCGGGCGGGTTGGGGAACATCGGCCGTGGATTGGGTTGCGCGAACCCCTCGCCGCGCAGCGTGTCGAGAAAGACCTCGGCGTGATGCCGCGCCATGTCGGCGTCGCTTTTGCCTTCCTGCGGCTGGTAGCCGAAATAGCGCCAGCCATCGATCACCTGCTCTGGCGAGCCACGGCTGATGCCAAGCTGCAGCCGCCCGCCGGCGATGATGTCGGCGGCACCGGCATCCTCGGCCATGTAGAGCGGATTCTCATAGCGCATGTCGATGACCGCCGTGCCGATCTCGATGCGGCTGGTCTTGGCGCCCACCGCCGCCAGCAGCGGAAACGGCGAGGCAAGCTGGCGGGCGAAATGATGCACCCGGAAATAGGCGCCGTCGGCGCCGAGCTCCTCGGCCGCGACGGCGAGATCGATGGATTGCAGCAGCGCGTCGGACGCCGAGCGCACCTGCGATTGCGACGAGGGCGTCCAGTGCCCGAATGACAGAAAACCGATTTTTTTCATGGCCCTGAAGTATATGCGAGCGGCGCGTGCTTCAATGCCAAAACAGCGGGGTTACACACCGTCACCTTGCGCCGTACTCTGGGCCTGAACGCCGTGGAGGGGGGAATGCTGAAAGGGACGCGAATCGTCGAGATCGAGGCGCTCGGGCCGGCGCCATTCGCCGGCATGTTGCTCGCCGATCTCGGCGCCGATGTCATCGTCGTCCACCGCAAGCAGGCGCCCGTGCCTGGCCTGCCCGAACGCTCGCTGCTCGATCGCGGCAAGCGCTCCATCGCGCTCGATCTCCGGAATGCCGGGGATGTCGCCGTGCTGATGCGCCTCATCGCCACCGCCGAGGGCCTGATCGAGGGATTTCGGCCCGGCGTCATGGAGCGCCTCGGCCTCGGCCCGGAGGCCTGCCTCGCGGCCAATCCAGGCCTGGTCTACGGCCGCATGACCGGCTGGGGCCAGGACGGCCCGTTCGCCCGCACCGCCGGGCATGATTTGAATTATACCGGCGTGTCCGGCGCGCTGTGGTACGCCTCCTTGCCGGGCGAGCCGCCGATGGCGCCGCCGACGCTCACCGGCGACATAGGCGGCGGCGCGCTTTACCTGGTGATCGGCATGCTGGCCGCCATCATGAGCGCGCGTGCCGGCGGCCAGGGCACGGTGGTCGACGCGGCCATCGTCGACGGCTCGGCCCACATGATGAACCTGCTGATGGTGCTCGGCCAGTCCGGCGGGCTCGTCGCCGAACGCGGCCAAAGCCTTCTCGACGGCCCGCACTGGTGCCGCGTCTATCGCACCGCCGACGACGGTTTCATCAGCGTCCAGTGCATCGAGCCGAAATTCTATGCGCTGTTTCTCGACCGGCTCGGCCTCGCCGCCGATCCGCAATTCGCCAAGCAATTCGACCGCGATCTCTGGCCGGAACTCGGCAGCCGGCTGGCGGCGATCTTTGCCGCAAAACCGCGCGACGAATGGACCGGCCTGTTCGAAGGTTCCGACGCCTGCGTCTCCCCGGTGCTCAATCCATGGGAGGCGGCACAGCATCCACACATGGCCGCGCGTGGTTCCTGGCTGGCGGTGGGCGGCGTCCTGCAGGCAGCCGCCGCTCCGCGCTTTTCCGGATGGGCGCAAAAGACGCCGACGATAGGTCCCGCGCGCGACGAACACGGTACCGAGATTCGCGCGGAACTGGCGGGTCCCGCTGCAAACCGTTGAAATCAGCCAGTTTCAGGCTGCTGGAGTTGCAAATTGACTGCCGGGCCTGACACTGGCTTGCGCTGACAGCCAAGCGGCCAGCTATTTCCCGCAATGATGATCGTTGATCTTGTTCAACGCGTTCGCATCCGGCCCGACCCGATGGTAGGAACAGGCGCCCGCCGCCGTCGTGAACAGCTGCTGGTCGTAGTAGCGCGGACCGCCGAACAGGAAGCCGATGAGATCGTCATCGGCGGGAACGTAGCGTTCCGGCTCGGCCTGGTGGTGGCGATGCCTGGACCCGGCGAATGCCGACATTGACATGCCACAGGCCATCGCCACGGCAAGAGCGCAGATCGCAACCCGTTTCGTCGTCATCGCCAACACCCTCCTGGCCATTCGTATTTCCTATATAGGCAAAAATCACCAGCCGAACAAAGGTTCCCCCTGCAACGGTTCGCCTGTCCCGCGATTTGCCTGCGCCGCAGCGAACCGCACAGCGCGTCAGCCCCGCACACCCGTCAGTCTGTCTGGATCCAGACAGACTTGGTCTCCAGATACTCATGCAGATGCTCGATGCCGCCCTCGCGTCCATAGCCGGACATCTTCATGCCGCCGAACGGCACCGCCGGGTCGATGGCATGGTACATGTTGACCCAGACCGAGCCGGCCTTGATGCGGCGCGCCAGCTTGTGCGCGGTGCCGAGATGCGTGGTGAAGATGCCGGCGGCGAGCCCATAGGGCGTCGCATTGGCGCGCGCCACCGCTTCGTCGAGCGTGTCGAAGGGCATCGCCGAGATGACCGGTCCGAAGATCTCTTCACGCGCAATGGTCATCTTGTCCGACACTGCACCGAAGACGGTCGGCGCGATGAAGTTGCCGCCGTCATAAAGCGCGCCCGTCAGCCGCGAGCCGCCGGCGACCAGTTTGGCGCCCTCGTCGCTGCCGGCCTTGATATAGCCCTCCACCTTGCCGGCCTGCCTGGCATTGATCAGCGGCCCGATTTCGGTTTCCGCCTCGATGCCGTGGCCGATGCGCAGCCTGCCGGCGAATTCCGCGACGCGGCGCACGAACTCGTCGTGGATTTCGCGCGCCACGAACAGCCGCGAACCGGCGATGCAGATCTGCCCTGAATGCACGAACACCGCCATCGCCGCGACCGGAACGGCTTTGTCGATATCGGCGTCACGGCAGACGATGATCGGCGACTTGCCGCCGAGCTCCAGCGAAACCCGCTTGAGGTTGCTCACGCCCGCCCGCGCGATCGCTTGTCCGGTCGGCGTCGAGCCGGTGAAGACGATCTTGTTGACGTCTGGATGCTCGGCGAGCCGCGCCCCGGCCTCCGCACCTGTGCCGGTGACGATGTTGACGACGCCGTCGGGCACCCCGGCTTCCTGCATCAGACGCGCGATCAGCAACGGCGTCAGCGACGCCTCCTCCGAGGGCTTCAGCACGATGGTGCAGCCGGTGGCCAGCGCCGGCGCGATCTTCCAGATCGAAGCGGCGGTCGGCGCGCTCCAGGGAATGATCGCGCCGACGACGCCGACCGGCTCGCGCCTCGTGAAGGAGACGATCTCGCCAGGGATCGAGTTGTCGATCGCCTCGCCATGCAACGCCGTCGCCATGCCGCCATAGAAGCGCAGCATGCCGATGACACGGCGCCGGTTGGCCAGCGTGCGGGTGATCGGCAGCCCCATGTCGAGCGTGTCGGAAACGCTGAGCTCTTCCCAATGCGTCTCGAACAGGTCGGCGATGCGCAACAGCACGCATTGTCGCTCATAGGGCGAGAATTTCGACCACGGCCCTTCGAAGGCCGCGCGTGCGGCGGCCACGGCCGCGTCGACATCGGCCGCCCCGCCGCGCGGCACCGTGGCCAGCACCTCGCCTGTCGCCGGGTTCAGCGCCTGCATCTCCTCGCCGGACCGCGCCGCGACCCACTTGCCGCCGACGAACATCGGCCGGAATTCGCCATGGTAGAGCGTCGTGGCCTTCGCTCTCGGGTCGAAGTTGAGCGTCATCTCTTCCTCCTCACGAACTCCGCCGCGACTATTACTCCCGGCGCGGTCGACCTCAACATGGAAAGGGGAGCTTGGGCTGCATGCCGGCGACGTTGAGCACCGCAAGCGGCGCCCGGGGCGGCTGTCGGAAGCAGGTGCCAGGGCGCCTGCTTGCATGGCGAAAGAAGGATGGTTCAGTCGAAGAAGCCCGCATCCTCTTCGCTGAGATACTTCCTGGCCGCTTCGGCGTCGATATCGAGCCCCAGGCCCGGCGCTTCCAGCAGCTCCACCATGCTGTCCTTGACGATCTGCGCCGGCAGGCCGATCACCAGATCCTCCCACCACGGGTCAGAGGCGCTGGGATATTCGAACGCCACGTAATTTGCCGGCAAGGTAGCGCAGACATTGATCAGCGCGCCGAGGCCGAGCAGGCCGTTCGCGGTGCCGTGCGGCGCCATCAGGATCGAGTGCATATAGGCGTGCTCGGCAACCCATTTGAGCTCGGCAATGCCGCCGATATCGGCCGGGTCCGGACCGATCACCCGCACCGCCTGCGTCTCGATCAGTTCCTTGAAATTGTGCCTGAGGTAGATCTGCTCGCCGGTATGGATCGGCGTCGAGGTGGAGGTGGTCAGCTCGCGATAGGCCTGCGGATTGACCCATGGCACATAGTCGCCGGTCAGCATGTCCTCGAGCCACATCAGATTGTACTTCTCGACGGCGCGGGCGAACTTGATCGCATCGGGCAGCATCCAGCCCGGGCCGCAGTCGAGCGCCAGGCTGACCTTGTCGCCCAGCACCTCCTTCATCGCGATCACGCAGTCGAGCATGTGATTGAAACCGCGCTCGCTGATCACGCCCTGATCCATGGCGCCGTGATAGCCGGCCTTCTTCTGCGTCACGCCGTAATGGAAGCCCTCGATGCTGTCCTTCATGTTGGAGTGGAACGAGATTCCCTGCTTGACCATGAAGAAATTCTGCGGCTGCTCCATCATCCATTTGACGTCGGCGGCGTAATCCTCCGGCCGGTCGCCTGCGCGCTTGCGGCGGATCGAGCCGTTGTAGACCCGCACCTTGTCGCGCACCTTGCCGCCGAGCAGCTTGTAGACCGGCACGCCCGCCGCCTTGCCGGCGATGTCCCACAAGGCGTGCTCAATGGCGGAGACGGCGGCGCCATAGGGCTTGAACGAGCCGCGCTGGCGGATCTTCAGCATCACCCGCTCGACGTCGGTCGGATCCTCGCCGATCAGCGCCTCGCGGAAATGCAGCACGAAGGGCTTGAGATAGGTCTTTGTGAACTCGACTTCGCCCAGACCGTAGAGACCCTCGTCAGTGACGACGCGAACGATGGGATGCCGCCCGATGACGGCGCAGCGCAGGTCGGTGATCTTCATGGCGCAGTCCTAGTTCACAGACGAGAAAGCTGTCGGCGTGAGCAGCTGGCTGCTGATATTGGCAATGATCTGCCCGTCGCGCTCAGACTCGTCCCGGGCCCTGTGCCATGTCGGATCGGTGACGAAAGCCGACCATTTCGCCTCACGCTCGGCCAGCGATTCCCAGGCGAGGAAATAGGTGAGGCGATTGCTGTTTTCGCCGATCGCCGTGGTGAAAAACCCGGCTTGGCGGATGCCATGCCTCTCCCAGATGGCCAGCGTTTGGTCGGAAAAGCGCTTGAGCAAAGCCGGCAGCCTGCCCGGCAGGCAGTCATAGATACGCAGTTCGTAGATCATGGTTTCGTCCGTTTCTTTCTTCACCTCTCCCTTGGGCGAGGTCGACACGAATGGTCGGTGGTTGGCCCTGTGAGCCTGGCGGGAATGATGGCAGGGGGTCTGGGCTAACTCCAGGTCCGGTCCCAGCTATATTCATTGTTCCAATGCTCGGTGGATTGCCATATCCCCGTGACACCGGGCTGCAGATGCTGGCTGATCACCTCGTCGACCACATCGTCTATGCCCAGCCCCGGCTTGTCGGACACGGTGATGAAGCCGTCCTTGACGAGCGGCTTGGGCAGGCCGATGACGATATCGTCCCACCAGTCGACATCGGCGGAATGGTATTCGAGCGCCATGAAGTTCTCGGTCGCGGTGGCGACATGCGCGGCGGCCATCGCGGCGATCGGGCTTTCGGCCATATGGATGGCCATGGCGACGCCGTGATCCTGCGCCATGTCGCCGATCTTCTTGGTCTCGAGAATGCCCCCGCTGGTAAGCAGGTCCGGGTGGATGACGGAAAGGCCGCCGCTCTTCAGCAGCGGCTCGAAGCCCTCCTTGAGATAGATGTCCTCGCCGGTGCAGATCGGCACCGTGGTGGCCCCCTGCAACTGCCGGTACTGCTCGGTGTGTTGCCAGGGGATCACATCCTCCAGCCAGGCTGGAACGTATTTCTCGATACGGCGCGACAGGCGTATGCCGTCCTGCAGCGAGATGTGGCCGACATGGTCGATGGCGAGCGGGATCTCGTATCCGATCACCTCGCGAACCTCGTGGATGTACTGCTCGAGCAGGTCGATCCCCTTTTCGGTGAAATGCAGGCCGGTGAACGGGTGCTGCACGTTCTGCGCGTCGTAGGCGAGATTGCGGGCCTTGCGCTCTTCGAGCGTGCCGCCACGGCCGCGCGGATTGGCATGAAATCCTTCGAGCGCGCCGGCGGGCGCGGACACGGCGCCCGGGACATGGGCGATCTGCATCAAGCCCAGGTCCATCTTGAGGAAGGTGAAACCGCGGTCCATGCGCTGCTTGAGGCGCTTTCCGGTTTCGGTGCCGCTCGGTTTCTCGGCATCGGTATCGCAATAGACGCGCACCTGATCGCGGAACTTGCCGCCGAGCATCTGGTAGATGGGGACGCCATAGGCCTTGCCTGCGAGATCCCACAACGCGATCTCGACCGCCGAGACGCCGCCGCCTTGCCGGCCGTGACCGCCGAACTGCTTGATGCGGCGAAACAGGCGATCGATGTCGCAAGGGTTCTCGCCAAGCAGCCGGCTCTTCAGCATCAGCGCGTAGGTGGCGCTGGCGCCGTCACGCACCTCGCCGAGCCCGACGATGCCCTGGTTGGTATAGATCTTGAGCAGCGCCGAGGTGAACGGCGCGCCGACGATTTCGGCCACCCGCATGTCGGTGATGCGAAGGTCGGATGGCTTGGAATTCGTGTTGACCCGATTGAGAGCCTCGCCGGCTCCACCCGTTTTTGGCATGATTTGTCCTCGTTCTGGTCGGGGGCTTGTCGCCCCAGGCGCGTGCCGAAGTTGAGCCTTGCTAGCTCAGCTCGATCTCATGGGCTTGCAGGTAGTCGCGGTTCATCTCGACACCGAGACCAGGCTTCGACGTCAGCTTGAGGCTGCCGTTCGAAACATCGAGCGGTCTGTCGATGAGGTGATCGTATTTGCCCAGGTTCCACTCCGACGTTTCGAGCTTGTAGAAGTTCGGAACGGTCATCATCACCTGCGCCCCCGCGACCACGTTGATCGGCCCCGCGGCATCGTGCGGCGAGACCGGGATGTAGTAGGCTTCGCACAGGGCGGAAATCTTCTTGAGTTCGGTAATGCCGCCGGTCCAGGTGACGTCAGGCATGATGTAGTCAGCGAGCTTGTTCTCGAGCACCGGCACGAAATCCCATTTCGTATGGCCGCGCTCGCCCCACGAGATTGGGGCGCTGACCTTGTCACGAACCTGTTTGAGCGCGTTGAGGCTTTCGGGCGGACAGGGCTCCTCGAACCAGTCGATCTGGCCGGCTTCCTCCAGGCTGCGGCAGAGGCGAATGGCGGTGGGGACGTCGAAGCGGCCATGCGCATCGATGAGGATGTCGACGTCGGGGCCCGCCGTTTCGCGGATCAGAGCCGTGAGTTCGGCTGCTTCGCGCTCGTCCTTGCGGGTCATGCTGCCATCGAGATAGCCGTCCCGCTGCTCGCGCGACAGCCCATCGGCGCCGCGGCCCTGATGCGGAAAAGGGTCGAACTTGAGCCCTGTGTGCCCGGATTCGACGATGTCGCTGATTTCGCGGACCACAGCCTCCTTGCTGGTGAATTTGGCCTGGTTGGGATGGGTGTAGAGCGCGATTTCCTCGCGCACCGGTCCACCCAGCAACTCGTAGATCGGCTTGCCGAGGACTTTGCCACGGATGTCCCAGAGGGCTATGTCGATGGCGCTCACGCATTCGACGGCGGCGCCGCGGCTGCCCATATAGGTGAAGCTGCGAAAAATCTTGTGCCACAGGTGCTCTATGCGCGCCGGATCCTCGCCGGTCACGGCGGCGCCGATCTGTCGCAGGATCGTGCAGAGCGCACGGTTGGCAAGCTTTGTCGTGGTGGTGATCTCTCCCCAGCCGCTCACCCCTTCGTCGGTCGTGACTTCGACGAACAGGTACTCTCCCCAATAAGAAGCATCGGATTTGATCAGCCACGGCCGAATGCTCGTGATTTTCATCTCTCAACTACCTTTATCTGGAAGACCCGAAGAGCGGTGTTCCGGGCCGATTGCTCTACCCTGCCCGCGCGGCGTTGCGCGCGCGCATGTGTTCGAGGACATGCCGCCCGGAGCCCTCGACATGGCGCGCGATGAGTTCGGCTGCCTCGTCGGCATTTCCCGCCTTCACATGTGCGATGAGTTCGCGGTGCTCGCGAATGATCGCGGCACGCCGGGCGAGCGTGAAATTGAAACGCCGGCTCACGGCGCGCAGCACTTCGCGATGCTTCCACCAAAGCTCGGCGGCATGGCGGTTGTAGTGCCGCTGGTACATCACGGTGTGAAAGGCGGTGTCCAGCTCGCTGTGCCTGAACGTGTCGGCGAAGTTGTTCTCTTCGATCAGACCTTGAAGACGTTCGAGTTCGGCGATGTCCTCGTCGGTGGCCATGCTCACGAACCATCGCGTCAGGGCCGGCTCGATCAGCACACCGATCTCGTAGATATCGCGGACAAAATCCTGGTCTATGGGCCGCACGCGCGCCCCGCGATTGGGGAGAAAGGTGACAAAGCCTTCCCCACGCAGCAGTTGCAGGGCCTCGCGCACGGGATTGGTCGAGGTGCCGTGACGCCGGGCCAGATCGGTGACCACAAGCCGCTCGTTGGCGGCGAGCCGGCCCTCGATGATGTCCTCCCTGATCAGCTCATAAAGCGAGGCGCCCTCGCTCGAGGCCCCAAGAGGATCGATCCCCTCGGGTGGCTCTGCTTTGAATTCCCGCGTTTCGGCCAAGGCCGGTTCCCCTTCCATGAATACACGACTTTTTCGATATCACGCACGATTTCCATAAACAATGTACGATTTGTTGCGTTGACAGCCAATCTGCGATCTGAAAACGTGTAAAGCGCTCGAAGGGATACATTTGAGGAGATGTCCCCGCGGTCGACGAATAAAGCCGCTCGCCTCGATGCAGAGCGGCATGGGAGAGAAACCTGGAGGATACCTATGACGAGGTTCACACTCGGCGGTGCCGTCCTGCGCGGCACTGTCTCCACTGCATTAATCGCATCGTTGATGTCCGCACCGGCTCTGGCTGCTCCGCCGGTCGACTTGAGCAAGTGGTCGCCGGAATATGTGCGCTCCATTGCGGGCACGCAGGAATTTGACACGGCGGCCGATTGCGCCAAGGTCACCCCGCTCGACTACAAGGGGCGACTGACCTTCTGGTATCAGGGCGTGTTCGAGGGCGACCCCGATCTCTTGCGCCAGTACTACAAGGATTTCTTCGAGACCTTCCGCAAGACTTATCCGAACATCCAGCTCGAGGAACAGGCCCTCACCTACAACGATCTCCTGGACAAGTTCCGCACGGCGCTCCTTGGCAATGCGGCGCCGATGGCGGTCCGCCTGCAAATCCTGGGCGGCACCGAGTTCGCTTCAAAGGGCTATCTGCAGCCGCTCAAGCCCGAGGATGTAGGGTATTCGACGGATGATTTCTGGCCCGGCGCCATGAAAGCCGTGACCTGGGATGGCGTGACCTACGGCATTCCAACCAACAATGAAACGATGGCGTTCATCTGGAATGCCGATATCTTCAAGCGCGCGGGCCTCGATCCGGACAAGGCTCCGGCAACCTGGGACGACGTCGTCAAATATTCCAAGCAGATCCACGACAAGCTCGGCATTGCCGGTTACGGCCTCGTGGCGCGCAAGAATGCCGGCAATACCCCGTATCGCTTCATGCCTCAGTTGTGGGCCTATGGCGGCGGCGTCTTCGACGAAGCCAAGGCGAACCCGACCTATCAGCAGATCGAACTCGACAGCCCGCAGAGCAAGGCGGCGCTGCAAGCCTCTTACGACATGTACGTCCGCGACAAGTCGGTTCCGGTTTCGGCGCTCACCAACCAGCAGGCCGACAACCAGCCGCTGTTTCTCGCCGGCCAGCTCGGCATGATGATCTCGCACCCGTCCGACTACAACGTCATGCTCGACCTGCAGAAGAAGGCGACCGGCACCGACAAGGACAAGGCGCAGACCGTCATCGACAACATGCGCTACGGCCTTATTCCGACCGGCCCTGACGGCAAGCGCGCGGTCGTGTTCGGCGGCTCGAACATCCACATCCTGAAGCCCGAATATGTCGAGGGCGGCAAGGTGGACGAACCGGCCGCGAAGGCCATCATCTGCATGTGGACCAGCCCGGAATGGTCGCTGAAGATGGCCTATGCCGGCTCGAACCCGGGCAATCTCAACGGCTTCAAGACCAAATGGATGAAGGAGCGCCTGGACAAGATCAAGTTCCTCGATGTCACCACCTCGATGCTGCCATACGGCATCCCGTTCCCGGCGCTGCCGCAATCTCCCGAGATCATGAACATCATCATCCCGGACATGCTGCAGAATGCCCTGACCGGAGCGATGACCGTCGATCAGGCAGCGGACGACGCGGCCAAGAAGGTGAGAGACCTGATGGGCGGACTCTAGTCCGAGCCTGACCTGCGATCTTAGCCGGCTGCTCCGAGGGTCAGCCGGTTCGTTCCGAAGAACAAGGGCACGCCAAAGTGACGATCGTGACCGGCAAGGCCGAGGCTCGCCGAAGATTGCAACCCGGTGGAGCCGGCGTGCTGCGCAAGATCTGGGAGCATCGCGCCGACTACGCGTACGTGCTGCCCGCGATCGCCGTGATGCTCGTCGTCATCGCCTATCCGATCTACTACACGATCGAGCTGTCGTTCTTTAATACGCCGCCTGGCCTGCAGCTTCGCGACAAGACCTTCATCGGCTTCAACAACTACACCGCCATCCTCACCAGCGCGGTGTTCTGGAAGGTCACCTGGAACACGCTGATCTGGACTGTGGGATCCACCGTCATCTCCTTCGTCCTGGGGTTTGCCGCCGCGCTGGCGCTCCACCGCGACTTTTTCGGCCGTGGTGTCCTGCGCGCCATTCTGATCATTCCCTGGGTCATCAGCGCGGTCGCCGCCTCCTATATCTGGAAGTGGATCTACCACTCGGACTTCGGCATCATCGGCGCGGTGCTGGTCGGCCTCGGATTGGCCGACCGGCCGCCGAATTTCATCGACAGCGTCTCAACGGTGCTGCCCTCCCTGATCGTCGTCAACATCTGGCGCGAATTTCCGTTTGCCATGATCATGATGATGGCAGGCCTGCAGACGGTTCCCGAGCAGCTGCTGCGCGCCGCAAAGGTCGACGGAGCCAATGCGTGGCAGCGCTTCTGGCACGTCACCTTCCCGCATTTGAGCAATGTCTCGACCGTGACGATCCTGCTGCTGGCAGTCGCCAACTTCAACTCCTTCATCATCCCCTGGATCATGACCGGCGGCGGGCCGTCGAACGCATCGCATATCTGGATCACCCACATTTATGAGCTCGCCTTCGGCCGGCAGCGCTGGGGGGTGGCATCGGCCTATTCGGTGCTGCTGTTCATCATCCTGATGACGCTGGGCTACTTCTACGTCCGCGCGCTCAGCGGCAACGATCGCAAGGATGGGGGCGCATGAGCACGATTGCCGAGACAACTCCTCGAGGCCAGGCCCCTCGCCGCATGCGCATAGACGGATGGCGGTGGGGCGGACGCATCTTCCTCGTCTTCATGCTGCTTTACACCGCGTTGCCGATGGCCTGGATGCTGATCACCTCGATCAAGTCCGGCTTCGCCGCGATGCAATTCCCGCCGCAATGGTGGCCTGACCAACCGACCCTCGCCAGCTACCAGAAGCTGCTCGATCCGCAGAACAGCGTCGGCCAGGACTTCCTCCGCTTCTTCTGGAACAGCCTTTTCGTCTCGACCGCCACGACTGTCCTTTCGGTGATCGTGGCGGTTCCCGCGGCCTACGCGTTTTCGCGCTTCACCTTTCCGGGCCGGAACTTTCTGTTCTTCACCGTCTTGCTTCGCAACATGTTCCCGGCGGTGATCTTTCTCGTGCCGCTCTTCATCCTGATGCGCGCGATCGGGCTGGTGAACACGCATGGCTCGCTCGTTCTCACCTACCTGACATTCGGCCTGCCGCTGGCGATCTGGCTGCTCAAGGGCTTCTATGACAACATCCCGGTGCAGCTCGAACAGGCGGCGCGCATCGACGGGGCAACGCGGTTCCAGGCCTTCATCCTGATCGTCATGCCGCTCTCGACGCCGGGCATCATCGCCACGGCGATCTATTCCTTCATCGGCGCGTGGAACGAGTACATCTACGCCTACACCTTCCTCTCCAAGAACGAGCAGTTGACGCTGCCGGTCGGCATCCAGCGCTTTTTCTCGGAAAACACGACGGACTTTCCAGGCCTGATGGCGGCCAGCTTCATGATGAGCGTGCCCGTCGTGGTGCTGTTCCTCGTCCTGCAACGATACTTCGTACGCGCCCTTACAGAAGGCGCGGTCAAGCACTAGGGAGTTGCCGATGGCCCATGTGGTCCTCAAAGATCTCGTCAAGACCTATGGCGGCTTCAAAGCCGTCAACGAGGTTTCGCTGACGGTGAATGACGGCGAGTTCGTCGCGCTTGTCGGCCCCTCTGGCTGCGGCAAGACGACGACGCTCAACCTCATCGCCGGGCTGATCCCGATCACATCTGGCGACATCGTCATCGGCGACCAGGTGGTCAACGACCTCGACCCCAAGGACCGGGACATCGCAATGGTGTTCCAGAACTACGCGCTCTATCCGCAAAAGTCGGTCTATATGAACCTCGCCTTCCCGCTGCAGATGCGCAAGCTGCCCAAGGCCGAGATCGACAAGAAGGTCCGGGAAGCGGCGCGGGTGCTCGACATGACGCAGTTGCTCGAGCGCAAGCCGCGCGAACTCTCGGGCGGGCAACAGCAGCGCGTGGCACTCGGCCGCGCGCTCGTTCGGGATCCGGCGGTGTTCCTGATGGACGAACCGCTCTCCAATCTCGACGCAAAGCTGCGCGTGCAGATGCGCTCCGAAATCAAGCGATTCCATCAGGATCTCAAAGCGACGATCGTCTATGTGACGCACGACCAACTCGAGGCCGTGACCATGGCGGACAGGATGGCTGTGATGAACGGCGGCTATCTGCAGCAATATGATTCGCCGGCGCAGGTTTTCGCGCATCCCGCCAACATGTTCGTCGCCAGCTTCGTCGGCAGCCCGGCGATGAGCCTTATTCCGCTGGAGGCATCGACGGCAAACGGCGACACCGTCCTGAAGAGCGCCGAAGGCTGGAGCCTCCAGCTGTCGCAACGCAACGCGCGCAAGGCCCAGAATGCGACCACCAGGAAGATCGTGCTCGGTGCGCGACACTCGACGATCAAACTCCACAAAAGCGCGGTCCCCGGCGCCATTCCGGCCAAGGCCTATACGGTGGAACCAACCGGAGACGTCACCTTCGTGCAGGCGCTGCTCTCCGGCGCCATCGTCAACATCAGCGTGTCCCCCAACATTGCCGTCAAACCTGACGAGCAGATCTGGCTCGAGTTCGACCAGGAGCGGATGCACCTGTTCGACGGCGAAACTGAAATGGCTCTCGAGGCCGCCTGAGACAGGCGTTTGGGACGTGGGCGTTGATGACGACGAAGCTCAAGATCACCGCGATCAAGCCCTACCCGGTGTGGGTGGGAACGCGCAACCAGATGCTGGTGAAGGTCGAGACCGACCAGGGCATCTTCGGCTGGGGCGAGAGCGGCTTGAGCGGCCGCGAGAGGGCCGTGACCGGCGCGGTCGAACACTATCGCGAATTCCTCATCGGCCGCGATCCCCTGCAGATCGGCCGCATCTGGCAAGAGGCCTATCGCAGCCAGTATTTTGAAGGCGGCCGCGTTTTGCAGGCGGCGATTTCCGCCATCGACATCGCGCTTCACGATATCAAGGGCAAGGCGCTGGGCGTGCCGGTCTACGAATTGCTCGGCGGCAAGCAGCGCGACCGCGTCCCCACCTTCGCCTCGACCGGAGACGAGGCCGAGGGCGATATTGCCATCGAACGAGCCCGCGAATTGTACGAACAGGGCTGGCAGGCGATCCGCTTCTTCCCCGCCGGGCAAAGCAGCAAGGACATCTTCGAGCCGCGCGAGTCGATCGGCGTGACCGCGCGGATGCTGAACAAGGCCCGCGAGGCCCTGGGCGACGACGCCGTCCTCGGCATCGACTATCATCATCGGCTGTCGGTGGCCGAGGCGGCGAGCTTCTGCAACAAGCTCGACCGCGGCGTGCTCGATTTCCTCGAGGAGCCGATACGCGACGAAACCCCGGAAGCCTACGAATCCCTGCGCACGATGACCGACATCCCGTTCGCCATCGGCGAGGAATTTGCCAGCAAGTGGCAGTTCCTGCCCTACATCGAGCGCGGCATCCATCAGTTCAACCGGCTCGATGTCTGCAATGTCGGCGGGCTCACCGAAGCGATGAAGATCGCCGGCTGGAGCGAGGCGCACTATGTCGACCTGATGCCGCACAATCCGCTCGGCCCGGTGTGCACGGCCGCGACCGTGCATCTCGCCGCCGCGGTCCCCAATTTCGCCTGGCTCGAGACCAGGGTGCCGGAAAGAAAGCTGGGTTTCGACAGTTCCGAGTTCTTCCCCGTGCAACCGCAACTCGACGGCCCCGCCTATCCGGTCGGCGATCTGCCGGGGCTCGGCGTCGAGGTCAACGAGGCGGCGATCCAGGCGCAGAGCTTCCGCTTCTGGGAAGCGCCCCACCTCAAGCGCCGCGATGGTTCTGTCACCAACTGGTAGTTCAATTTGAACCGGAGTCCACCATGACGCATACCTCCGACATCATCCGGCCGCCCAAGGACCTGATCGAGGGACTGAGGGAGATCGGCGCCGCGACCGTTGCCGGCACGCTCGGCCACATGGGCTTCCGCAATCCGCATATGGTCGGACCGGTGGCGCAGAACCACGGCAAGTCGATCGTCGGGCCGGCGCTGACACTGCAGTTCCTGCCGCAGCGGCCGGATCTCTTCAACGAGGGAGAATATGCCGATCCGGAGACGCAACTGCATCGGCATGTGCTCTATCACGCCCAGGACGGCGACGTGGTCGTGGTGGACGCGCGCGGCGACATGAGCTCGGGTGTCTTCGGCGATATGATGTCGACCTACTTCAAGGGCAGAGGCGGCGCCGGCATCGTCATCGATGGATGCATGCGCGACAGGCCCAATGTCGAGAAGCTCGACCTGCCGCTATGGCTGCGCGGCTGGACGCCCAACTATCATGTGCAGACCAGCATCTATCCCAATGCCGTCAATGTTCCGATTGCCTGCGGCGGTGTCACGGTGATCCCCGGCGACATCATCGTTGCCGACGACGACGGCGTCGTGGTGGTTCCCGTCGCAATGGCGGCAAAGGTCATCGAGGAAGCCAAGAAGCATCACGATTGGGAAGTATTCTCGCGCGAGAAGCTCCTCCAGGGCGCCCCGTTGCAACGCTATTATCCGCTGCATGACGACGCCCGCGCAGAGTACGAGGCGTGGCGCAAGACAAACGGCTTGAGGAATCCGAAGTAGCACAGGGATTACCCCCGGCGGGTGGCAGCCCTTCCGGCAGCGCGATGGCCACTCGCCATATCGTCGAGCGATATTTTGAGCCCGCCTCGCCCACAGGCGGGCTTAAAGAAAACGGGACGTATCGAGCAGCTCGGCCACGCCGTCCAGTTCCTTGTGCAGGCGATGCCAACGACGGTCGAGATAGACCAGCGAATGCGCCTCAGGAGGGACCTCGTCCGGCTGTACCTCGCCTTCCAGCAACTCCGCCGCGACCAGCGTCGCGCCCTCGATCGGCAGCAGGCCGAGCCGGCGTGCGCGAAACCAGGTCGAAACGCCGGTATAGCGCGGTTCCCCCGTGGGCAGCCGCGCCCAGGCGCCCCCGGGCGGGAAGCGTTCCGCGCCGCTCGACGCACAGAGTTGCGCCAGGTCGATATCGGTGAAGCGGAGCAGGTGGATCACCATGGTCTCGGCCCGCAGCAGGGGCTCGGACGAGGTCGATTTCATCGACAGCGAGAAGGCGACGACCGGCGGCGCGGCACTCACCGAGATCAGCGAGGACACGGTCATCGCCACCGGTCTGTCGCCGGGGTCGGCCGTGATCACGGCGACGCCCGCCGGATGGCGGCGAAAGGCTTCGCGAAAGGCGTTGGTCATCGGATGCGGCGCGTTCATCGACATGTCTCTTCTGCTGCGTGGAAAGGCGGCCGGGCGGTGTCCACCCGCCCGGCCCTTCGGACTACTTCTTCTCGATCAGGTCGTAGAACTGCCAGACGCGGTCGCTCCACATGCCGCCGATGTCGCGGCCGGCCGAGGTGACGATCGACGGCGCGATCGTGAAGTGGTTGGCCGCCACCATCATCTCGCGGAAGGTGCGCTGGATCACACCGGCGCGCAGCGACGCACCGCCACCTGCGCGGTAGGCGAAGTTGCAGATATCGACGCCAACTTCGTGAATCTCGGACTTGGCCAGATGCACAAGGCTGATCTGCCGCGTCGACATCCTGTGGCCGGCCTCGACCGTCGCCTCGACGTCGCGCCAGGTTTCGAAGACAAAGGCGCGGGCGGCACGATAGCGGGCCTCGGCGCGGCCATAGTCGTGCCAGAACTTCTCGCTCTCGCCGATCAGCCCGGCGCGGCCCGACTTCGAGCGGGCGAATTTGGCGATCTCGTCCAGCATCCGCCGGCCGGCACCGAGAGCCCAGCCGGTATGGCCGATGGCGGCGAGGCCCACGACACCGAGGCTGAAGAACTCCTTCTGGCGCAGCGGCGGCGCGGTCAGGATCGGGAAGACGAGATCGTCGGCGATGAAGACCTCCTCGGCCGCATAGTCGATGGAGCCGGTGCCGCCGAGGCCCAGCACGTCCCAATTGCCGAGCTGCTTGTGCTCGGAGATCGGCGCATGCGCGCACATGACGATGACATTGCCGTTCTCGTCCTTGGCGGGCTTGCCGGTGCCGTCATCGACGAAGGCGGCGCTGTGGCTGTAGGTGGCGTGGCTGAAACCGCTGCCATAGCTCCACTTGCCGTTCAGGCGGTAGCCGCCGTCGACCTTCTTCAGCATGCCCAGCGGCGCGCCCTGCCCCGAGAAACGGTTGTCGGTGCCCGGCGCGAAAAGCCGCGCGACCGCGCTGTCCGGCAGGAAGGCCGCCGACATCGCGCCGATGCAGCAATGCACCATCGAAACCCAGCCCGCCGATCCCGAATGCCAGGTGATCGCTTCGATCAGTTCAAGGCCCTGCGTGGGTGGCAGCTGCGCGCCGCCAAGGCTCTCGGCGGCGAAGATATGCGACATGCGCAGCGGCTTCAGCGCCTCGAACGTAGCCTGGGTCAGTTCGCCGCTCTCCTCGTCGGCGGCGGCATTGGCTTCCAGGATCGGCCCGATCTCGGCGATCTTCTCCAGCAGGTCGCGATGGTCGACGGTCGTTCCCCATGAGCCATGCTTGATGGGTTTGTTCATCGTTTTCTCCTCCTTGTTTGAGTTGTGATCAGCCGGCGAGGAAGTCGCCGATCTTGTTCAGCGTTTCTGGTTTTTCCTGCATGACGAAATGGCCGGCATCCTCGACCAGGATCAGGCGTGCATCCGGGAGCGCCTCGACGAAGAGTGGCGCCTGGCTGGCCGGCAGCAGACGGTCCTTGGTGCCCCAGACGACCAGCGCCGGATTGGTGATGCGCGCCAGGAAGCGGCGCAGATTGGGATGGCCCATGCCGAATGGCGCCAGCAGGCGGCCCAGCGTCTCGCCTTCGCGGGCGCGGTCGGCGCCGAAGGCCTCCGCAAAGGCCGGGTCCGAGCCGTCGGGGAAATAGCGCAACGCCGCCGAGACGTCATGCGCCAGAAAGGCCGGCAGCTCCTGCGGCGCGACCGCGCCCAGATCGGTGGCCGGGTGCGCGGGATCGTTGAGCCCTGCCGGCGCGACCAGCACCACCTTGTCGAAGCGCTCGCGGGCAAGGCCGGCCAGCTCCGTCGCCATCCAGCCGCCCATGGAAAAGCCGATGAGATGAGGTTTTTCCGACAGTTTCAGGGCATCGAGCAGGTTCAGATAGTGTAGAACCATGTCGGACATCCCAGCCACATGCGGCGCGGCACCCGAAAAGCCGAAGCCCGGATGGCTGGGGCACAGAACGCGGAACCGGTCGGCGAGACCTGCTGCAAAGTCGAAACCTTCCAGCGTCGAGGCGCCGTGCAGGAACAGCACGGGCTTGCCCTTGCCGATGGCCTTCACCACCGTTTTTATGCCGCCGACATCGTAGTCGAGCGTTTCGAACTGAACGGTCATTCTTATTCCTCCTCAGACAAGATCGGGCTGGATCAGCACTTTGCACTGCGTGGTACGGCGGCGAAGGCTCTCGAAAACCTGCGGAACCGGCGAGAGGTCGATCCGATCGGTGATCAGCGCCTGCGGCGCGAAAGGTCCGCCGCGCAGCGCATCGAGGGCGACGCCGAACTCGTTGCACTGATGGAAGAAGACCGAGAACAGCAGGTTCACTTCCTTGGTCAGCGCGACGAACGGGTCCCATTCGTCGCCGCCGATGCACAGCCCGACGCCGACCACCGTGCCCTGCAGCCGGACCGCCTTGACCGCCGCGTCGATGAGACCGCGCTTGCCGACGCATTCGAAGACGATATCGGGCGCACCGCCGCAGAGATCGGCAAGGTTCTCGGCCAGCCTGTTGCCCGATAGCGCGAACCCGGTCGCGCCAAGCGCCAGCGCGCGGTCGCGCTGATGGCTGTGGATATCGGCCACGACCACGCACGACGCCCCCATCCGCCGCGCCCAGAAGGCGACGAGCAGGCCGATCGGTCCGGCACCCAGGACCGCGACCCGGTCTCCCGGTTTCATGCCCGAGCGCACGATGCAGTGCAGCGCGACCGAGAGCGGCTCGGCCAGCGCGCCGTCCTCCAATGCCACCTCTTCGGGCAAGACATGGCACTGGCGCGCGGCGACGGCCGCGTATTGCGCATAGCCGCCACCAATCAGCACCATGTCGGGGCAGCGGCCCGGATCGCCGCGCCTGCAGGCCTGGCAGTGCCCGCAGCCGCGCATCGGCACGACGGCAACACGATCACCGACCCCAAGGCCCGCCACGCGTGATCCCAGCGCGATGATGTCACCGGCGAATTCATGACCGAGAACGAAGCCTCCGCCGATGCCGAAAGGCACCGGATCCTCGGTGATGTGCAGGTCGCTGCCGCAGATGCCGCAAGCGGCGACACGCAGGACGACCTCGTCGGGCGCCGGCGTCGGGTCCGGCACCGTGCCGACGCGCAGCGGACTGCCGACCATATCAAAGATGGCTGCTTTCATAAGAACCTCCCTCTCAGCGGTCCGGATCGACGAGCTTGCGTCGGATCGGGAACCATGGCGCATCCCACCGTTTCGAGATCAGGCCCCAGATGCCCGTACGGGCGTAGAGCGCCACCAGCAGCGTCATCAGGCCGAGGACGACGAAATAGGTTGCGCCGTATTCACCGAACCAGCGGTCGGCGATGAAGAAGATCAGGGATCCGATCAGAACGCCCTCGATGGAGCCGATCCCGCCGACCATGACGATGAAGATCGCCACATTCGCCCACATCGGGTCGAAGGCCGAACCCGGCGTGATCCGCAGCTGCGCCATGAAATAGATCGCGCCCGCAAGGCCGCAGCCGACCGCCGACGCGACATAGACCAGGAAGCGCAGCTTTGCGACATTCACGCCCTGGCTGGCTGCCGCAACCGGATTGTCGCGCATGGCGATCAGCGCAAGGCCGAAGCGCGAGCGAAGCAGCCAGTAGCTGCCGCCGAGCGTGACCAGCAGCATGCCGGCGCAGAGCAGCGACATGGCGACATTGCGCTCGAAGGCCGAATAATCCTTCATCACGCGCAGCGACATGCCCGCGCCGGAATTGACCAACGGCATGTTCGAGGCCGTCAGCCGGAAGACCTCGGCCACCACCCATGTGCCGATCGAGAAATACGGTCCGTCCAGGCGATGAAGCAAAAGGTAGATCGGCACGGCAAGTGCGGCCGGCACCAGCAGCGACAGGAAGACCGCCGCGAACGGATTGATGCCGTAAGTCTGCGCCAACACGAAAAGCGCATAGCCGGCCGCGCCCATGAAGGCGTGCTGGCCCACCGAGACAAGGCCGGCATAGCCGGCGAGCAGGTTCCACATCTGCGCGACGGCGATGTAGCAGCATAACACCAGGATCGAGCGGATCGTGCCGGTCGAGGCCCACCACGGCATGGCCGCGACTGCGATCATCGCCAGCACCGCCAGCGTCATCGCGACGCGGCCGGAGCGGGTCTGGCGCTGCACCAGGACTTCGGGCGCCTCGGTTTCCACATAGGGGATCGCACTCATGACAATGCCTTTCCGAACAGGCCCTGGGGGCGGGTCGCCAGCACGATCAGGAAGACGATGTGTCCGGCGAGCACGCCAAAGCCCGGATCGATGCGGAAACCAATGGCCTGCGAGATGCCGAGGACCATCGAGCCGACGAAGGCGCCCCATACCGTACCCATGCCGCCGATGATCACCGCCTCGAACGCGTAGATCAGCTGGGCCGGTCCATCGGCCGGCGCGACGGTCGACCGCAGCGCCTGGAAGACGGCGGCAAAGCCCAGGATGCCGACCGCCGCCGCCGTCGCCATCGCATAGACGGCGCGCGGGTTGATGCCGGTCATCGCCGCCGCCTCGACATCGGCCGACGCGGCGCGCAGCGCCCGGCCGAAGCGCGTGCGCTTCAATGTCAGATCGAGGCCCCAGGTCAGGCCCGTGGCGACCGCCAGCACGATCAGCGGCAGCAGGCCGACATAGACGCTGCCGATCTCGATCGATTGGCTCTCGATCCCATGTCCGGGCAGCGACCGGCTGTTCGCAGACCAGATCTGCAGCATCAGGTTCTGCAGCGCGATCGACAGTCCGAAGGTCGCGATCAGCGAAGGCAGCGGGTCGCTGCCCACCACCCGGTTCAGCACGGCCTTCTGCAGCACCCAGCCCATAAGCACCGCGAGCGGCACCAACACGATCAGCACAGGCAGCGGTCCCAGGCCCCAGGCCGTAGCCATCGAGATGCCGATCAGCGACAGAAGTATCACCAGATCGCCATGGCTGATGTTGACGATGCGCATGACGCCGAACATCAGCGCCATGCCGAGCGCGTACTGGGCATACATGCCGCCCAGCAGGATCCCCTGCACCAAGGCGTCAAACCACTCCATGGCCCGCTCCAAAATAGGCTTTGCCGATCTGCTCGCGCGTGATTTCGGCCGACCTGCCGGTCAGGGTCACGCGCCCCTCCAGCATGCAGTAGAGACGGTCCGAGGCGGTCCGGGCGAGGCCGACATCCTGTTCGACCACGATCATCGCCGTCCCGGTGGCACGGATTTCGGGCAAGGCGGCATAGATCTCGCGGATCACCTTGGGCGCTAGGCCGAGGCTGATCTCGTCGCAAAGCAGCACGCGCGGCTGGCACAGCAGCGCGCGGCCGATGGCCACCATCTGCTGCTGCCCACCCGAGAGGCTCTGCACCTGCTTGCGGGCCTTCTCCTTGAGGATCGGGAACAGCTGGTGCAGCCGTGGCAGCGTCCATCCGCCCTTGGCGCCCATGCGCGCGGCCTGGTCGATGGCGACGCGCAGATTGTCCTCGACCGACATGCCGGTGAACAGGCGGCGGCCCTCCGGCACGATGGCGACGCCCTTCTGCACCATGCGGTCGGTCGCGGTACCACCGACAGGGTCGCCGTGCAGCCGCACCATCTCGCGCCCAACCGGGAGCAGGCCCATGATCGAACGCAGGAGGGTGGACTTGCCTGCCCCGTTGGCGCCGATCAGGGCCACGGCCTCACCCTGGTGCAGCTCGATGTCGATGCCGTAGAGCGCCTGGAAATCGCCATAGCGGGCCAGCAGCCCGCGGGTGGAAAGAACGGCCGTCATGCCTCGATCCCCATATAGACGCGCTGGACCTCGGGCAGCGCGATCACTTCGGCGGGCACGCCTTCGGCGATCTTCTCGCCGAAGTTCAGCACCAACAGCCGGTCCGCCACCGCCAGCAGCGCGTGCAGCACGTGCTCGATCCAGACGATGGTGATGCCGCGGTCGCGGATGCGGCGCACCAGCGCCACCAGCGCTTTCGATTCATCGTCGGTCAGCCCGCCCGCGATCTCGTCCAGCAGCAGCAGCTTCGGATCCGACGCCAGCGCGCGCGCCAGTTCCAGCCGCTTGCGGTCGAGCAGCGTCAGGGCGCCGGCCGAGACATTGGCCTTGTCGGAAAGCTCGCAATCGCGCAGCACCTGGGCGCAGAAAGCATAGCTTTGCTTCTCCGACCGGCCCCCGCCGAACGCGGCGGCGACCAGCAGGTTCTCGAAGGTGGTCATGCCGGAATAAGGACGCGGGATCTGATAGGTCCGTCCGATTCCCATCTGGCAGCGACGGAAGGGCGGCTCGCCGCGCAGCGCCGTGTCGCCGAGCTGGATCTCGCCGCCGGATGCCTTCAAATCGCCGCTGATCATGTTGAACAGCGTCGTCTTGCCCGCCCCGTTCGGGCCGAGGATGCCCAGTACCTCGCCCCGATGCACGTCGAAACTCACCTCATGCAGGACGCGGACGGCGCCGAAGGACTTCGACACGCCGCGCGCCGTCAGCAGGATTGCCCTATCCATGGATCCGTCCGCGTCCCTGCTCATGTCACCAAGCGATCGGCTTGATCGCCTGTTGGGGCGCGAAGAGCTGATTGACCGTGTTGTCGACGATCTTCAGGTCGTAGGGCCATTTCTCGCCCTTCACCCACTGGCCGCCGAAGATCGGCGTCTTGCAGATGTTCTTGTGCGGCGAACCGTCGAACTTGATATGGCCGACCAGCGTCTGCAGATCGGTGGCGACCAGCGCGTCGCGGTTGGCCTGGCGGTCGAGCGGATTGGAGGAGCGCTTCAATATGTCGAGCGCGACCTCGAGCAAGGCATGCGAATAGCCCAGCGGCTGCGTCCACTGCCGCTTCGCGTCGGCTTCCCACTGGTCGGCGATGTCGCGGCTGACCTGCCCGGTCAGCGACGACTTGAACGGGAAGGCCGGCGTCCACCAGACCTCGGAGGACATGCCGGCGCCGAGCGGACCCATCGCCTCGACGCCGCTTGGGAACAGCAGCGCCGCCGCCACCGTGACCGCCTTCGGCTTGAAGCCCTGCTGGTTGCACTGGGTGACGAAGGTCTTCAAATCGTCCGGATAGGTGATGCCGCCGATGATGTCGCAACCCTGCTTCTTGAATTCGGATATCTGGGCGGAGAAATCATTGGTGCGCGGCTGGAAGTAACCGGGCACGACGACGTCGTAGCCGGCCTTGCGGGTCGGCGCCGGCAGGCCGTATTCGTCATTGCCCCAGGTCTCGCCGTCGATGTTCTGGGGAAACAGCATCCCGACCTTCTTGTTGGTCTCCAGATGGTTCCAGAGCCCGACGAAGGTATTCAGCGCTTCGTCGAGACCCCAGAAGAAATGGTAGGTCCAGTCGAAGGTCTGCTTGCCGCCGCCGCGCGGCATGATCACGGCCTGCCAGGGCGCGCCCGAGGAGATGCACGGCGTCTCATAGAGTTCCGACTGTTCGGCCGCGGGCAGGATCGTGTCGGTGGTCGAAGCCGGAACGAGCAGGTGCACCTCGTCGTTCAGGATGAGGTTGCCGGCGATTTCCGATGCCTTGTTCGGATTGGACTGGCTGTCGCGATCGAGGATCTCGATCTCGTAGGTATTGCCGTTGGCGCATTGCAGCTGGCCGCCGAGCAGGGCGCGGATCTTCTGCAAGGTGTAGCCGTCCGTCTCGCCGAAGAGGGCGAGCGGACCGGTGGTGGGGCTGAGATAGCCAAGCTTGATCTTGCCAGCGGTCGCGGCGCGCACATAGCGCGGCATGGCCAGCGTACTGGCGGCCGCAACACCGGCCCCAATCCCCTTCAGCACGGTCCGGCGGCTGGGCAAACCCGATTTCACGAGTCTGTTGTAGTAGGTCATGTCATTTCCTCCCTGGGTTAAGCCGGCCCGTCCCCTCGACGAGACCGGCGTCGGTTCAAAGCTCCTTCAAGTCATGCGCAGCAGCGAGCCGCCATCGATGACGATCAGCGAGCCGGTGACGTAGGACGCGGCGGGCGACGCCAGGTATAGCGCCAGCCCCTTGATCTCCTCCGGATCGCCGATGCGGCCGACGAGCGACTGGGCCTCGAAGGCCTGGCGGTCGGCCGGATTGCGCAGCCGGCCACCGGCGATGTTGGTGATGAACGGTCCGGGCAGAATGGCGTTGATGCGGATGTTGTAGGCGCCGAGTTCCATCGCCATGTGGCGCACGAGATGGTTCACCGCGGCCTTGGCGGGCATGTAGGGCGTGCCCACGATGCTCTCGTTGATCAGCGAGGCGATGGACGACGTGACGATGATCTGGCCGCCGCCATTCGGCTTCATGTGCCGGACGGCATGCTTGATGGTGGTGTAGACCGAAGTCAGGTTGATCTCGATCACCTTGTCCCAATGCTCGTCGGCCAGGTTCTCGATGGCGCCCTCGGGGTTCCTCTCGCCGGTCGGGCTGTTGAAGCCCGGTCCGGCGTCGATCCCGGCATTGGCGAACACGACATCGATCGAGCCCGCCTTGTCGGCAACCTTGTCGAAGGCTTGGGCCATCGCCGCACGGTCGCCGACATCGACGACCTGGCCCCAGACATCGCCGCCCGCTGCCCTGATCGCGGCGACGGTCTTGTCCAGCCCGGCGGGGTTCAGGTCAAAGATGCAGACCTTCGCGCCATGCTCGGCCATGATCTCTGCATAGGCCTGGCCGATGCCGCTGGCGCCACCGGTGACGATCACCGACTTGCCTCTGACATCGAACATCTTCTCAAGTGCGGCCATCAGTTTCCTCCCATTTTTGCGCGATACGACCTGCTTGCGGGCGCCTTCGCGGCACCCACGGCGCGGGGGTCACTTCTTCTTTCGCGAAAGCACGAAATCGAACTCGACGTCGTAGAACGGCGCGGCAACCTTGGCCTTCGCCGCGGCTTCGGCATCCTCGACCTTGCGGAACTCGGCGAGCAGGCTCTGCTTCACGCCGAAGACGGCGTCCGTATCGATATACGGGTCGTCCGGATCGAAGATGTGCGTGGTAAGCGCGTCGAAACCCTCGGCCTCGACGATGTAGTGGAGATGCGCCGGGCGATAGGGGTGGCGCCCCAGTGCGCCGAGCAGCTTGCCGACCGGCCCGTCATCCGGGATCGGGTAGTATTTGGGCTTCGCACCGCGGAACCAGTAGCGTCCGTCAGCACCGGTGCGGAAGACGCCGCGCAGGTTGAAGTCGGGCTGGATGCCCTTCTGCTGCACATCGTAGAAGCCCTCGTCATTGGCCTGCCAGACATCGATCTTGGCGCCAGCGATCGGGTTGCCATCGGTGTCGAGGATGCGGCCATGCACGAACATGGGCTCGCCCTTCTGGTCGAGGCAGATGTTCGAGCCCATCGGCAGTTCGGGCGCGTCGGCGACATGGAATGGCCCCAGCACGGTTGATTCCGAGGCGCCGGACGGCTTGCGGTTGTTGATCGCGTCGACCAGCATCGAGACGCCGAGAACATCCGACAGCAGGATGTACTCCTGCCGCCACTCGTTGCAGATCTGGCCCGTCCGCGTCAGGAACATGATCGCCTCGAACCATTCCTCCTGCGTCGGCTCGATCTCCTTCACCGCCTCGTGCAGCTTGCGGGTGATGACCTCCATGACCTGGCCGAGCCGCTGGTCCTTGGCGTTCTTGTTGCGCGCCACGACGACTTCGGCCGAGTTGGCTTCAGTGAAATAGCCGTGTTCGTGTTCGTCGGTCATGGGATCCTCCTCAGCGCGCCAGAACGGATTTGAAGACGCGGCGCAGCTCGGTCGCCGGATCGGCCGCCAGCGTTTCGGAACGCCAGGCGACGTGATGGTCGGGGCGCACCACCAGGCAGCCGGAGTCGCGGATTTCGCGTGCGCGCGCCCAGTCGCCGGTATGGTCCTCGATCGGGCGGCGCGGGCCGATCACATGGGTGCGGATCGGCAGACCGAGTTCCGCGGCGACCGTCTCCGCGGCGGCGAGCCACGCCTCGCCGCCAATGCCGGTCAACAGCGTGAACTCGCCATGTCCGCAAAGGTCGAGTGTCGAGACCTTCCTGCCCGCGCGCTCGAACACCCAGACATGCGGCAGCCGCGCGCCGGGCCAAGTCGTGGGCGCATAGTGCAGCTCGCGATCCTTCTCGAAAGCCGGCTCGCGCTGGCCGTCGGTCACCACGGCGCCCGACGCATAGCGATGGTTCATCTCGACGCCATGGGCATCGAACTCGTATTTCTTGAAGGCGATGGCCTTGCGCAGCGCCTCGCGCTGCGTTTCGGCGGCTTGTGTGGCGTCGGCGCGGGCCTCCATGTTCCTCTGGATCTTGTCGTGATCCACGCCTCCATCCATGCCGAGCGCCTCGAAGATCGGGCCGAACTCGGCGATCGACTGGTTCGCGCGCGTCACGATCTGGCGCGCAATCGGCGCTCGCTCGGCCGAGTAGCTATTCAGAAGCCCGATCCCCGCCTGCCCCTTGACGACCTTGGCGAGTTTCCAGGCGAGGTTGAACCCGTCCTGGATCGACGTGTTGGAGCCAAGCCCGTTCGAGGGCGGATGCCGGTGCGCGGCGTCGCCCATGATGAACACCCGCCCCTTCTGCATGTGCGTGGCGAAGCAGTTGTTCACGGTCCAGGTGTTGGCGCCCAGGAGCTCGATCTCGAGCTCGGGATCTCCGACCAGCTGGCGCGCGACGCCGGTTGCCAGTTCGGGCGTCACATCGGGCGGCGGCTGGTTGATGTCGTAGCCCCAGACGATGAGCCACTCGTTCCACGGCCGCACCATGCGAACGAGACCCATGCCGATCCCGCCGACATCGGCACCGGGCTGCATGACCCAGTAGAGGACGCTTGGCCGGTGCGCGACGTATTTCGAAAGATCGGCCCGGAACAGGATGTTCATCGACCCGCCGACGCCCATCTTGCCCTCGAAAGGCAGGCCCAGATGCTCGGCCACCAGCGAGTTGCCGCCATCGGCGCCGACGAGGAATTTCGACCGCACGGTGAAGTCCCTGCCCGACAGCCTGTCGCGGCAGGTCGTGGTGACGCCGTCCGCATCTTGGACATGGCTGACATATTCGGTGCTCATGCGCGCCTGCGTGCCGCGCGCGCACGCCGTCTTGAACAGGATCGGCTCCATGAAGGTCTGGGGCAGATCGTTCATGAAGGACGGCGACGACTGGAGATGTTCAGCCTTGGAGAGCGGGTCGGTGCCCCAGCTTTTCATCCGGCCAAGCTCTTCGCCGGCCAGGCTTTCGCAGAACACGTTCTCGCCCATCAGCTCCTGCGGCGAGGCGTGCATCACGGCCTCGGCCTCGACCTCCGGCCCGAGGTCGCGCAGCACTTCCATGGTGCGCTGGTTGGTGATGTGGGCACGCGGCGTATTCGACAGCCAGCGGTAGCGGTTCACGACCATGTTGGCCACGCCGGAGCTGGCGAGAAGTGCCGCCGTGGCCGAGCCGGCCGGGCCCGTGCCCACGATCAGCACGTCGGTTTCGATATCCACCATCAAATTCCTCCCTCGATCTTCGGACCGGCCAGCCTGCGGCGGACCGGAAACAGGTGCAGGCCGGTGCGGGCCGAAATCAGCCCCCACAGCCCCTTCGGTGCGAACAGCATCACCGCGATGGCGGCGAGACCGAGTGTCATCAGGTACCAGCTGCCGTAGTCGGCCAGCGCTGAACGCAGCGCAAAGAACACCAGCACCCCGACGATGGGTCCCTCGATGGTGCCGATGCCGCCGATGACGACGATGAAGATGACATAGGCCGTCCAGTCGGTGACGACGAAGGCCGCCTCCGGCGAGATGCGGGCGGTCTGAACGAAGATCAGCGCGCCGGTCAGTCCGGTGGCGGCCGCGGCGATCAGAAACACCGCCCATTTGAGCCGCCCGACATCGACGCCGACCGCCTGGGCCGCATCGACATTGTCGCGCACGGCCGCCAGCGCCAGCCCGAGGCGACTGCGCAGCAGCCAGTAGATGCAGCCGGTGACGGCCACGGCCAGCGCCAGCGCCAGCCAATAGGCGAGAATGTCGCGGGCGGCCGCCTCGCGCACGCCGAACAGCGTCCGGATCGCATCCGTGCCCATGATGTTGCTGGTCGCCTCGCGTGGCAGCGAAGTGCCGGTGCCGCCGCCGAGCGCCTTCCATTGCGCGATCAGCAGCCGCGTCACCTCGGCGATCACCCAGGTGCCGATGGCGAAATAGGCGCCCTGCAGGCGGAAGGCGAAGAAGGCCGTGGGAACGGCCAGAGCCAGCGCCGCAAGGCCGCCCAGCAGGATCGCGGCAACCGGGTTCCAGCCCAGCAGGATCACGCCAGCGAACATCGCATAGGCGCCGATGCCGACGAAGGCCTGCTGCCCCACCGAGACGAGACCGCCATAGCCCGCCAGCAGGTTCCAGATCTGCGCCAGCGTCAGCATGGTGAGAATGAAGAACAGATCCTGTATGACACCGCGCGAGGTCACGGCGGGCAAGGCGAGCCCGGCAACGACGAGAACAATCACGGCGATCTCCGTGGCAGTTCCGGCGCGGGTGCGGGTTGTCAGCCGATACATGCCGCCCTCAATCCACTGCGCGCGGGAACAGGCCCCGCGGCTTGAGCAGCATCACGGCCAGAAAGGCGATGTGGCCCGCCAGGATCTGCCATTCCGGATTCACCGCCGCGCCGGCCGTCTGGGCCACGCCGATGATGATCCCGCCCGCAAGCGTTCCCCACAGGCTGCCGAGGCCGCCGATGATCACCGCCTCGAAGGCATAGATCAGCCGCGCCGGCCCGATCGAGGGATCGAAGTTCGCCCGCATGCCGAGATAGAGCGCCGCCAGCGTCACCACGACCATCGCGATCCCGGTGGCGATGGCGAACACCCGTTTCGGCTCGATCCCCATCAGGCCTGCCGTCACGGCGTCGTCCGAGGTGGCGCGGAAGGCACGGCCGAGGGCGGTGTGATAGAAGAGCCCGTTCAAGGCCACGATGGCGCAGATCGCGGACGCAAAGGTCATCAGCGGCATCACGCCCACCGTGACCAGCCCGAGATCGAGCGAGGCCCCCTCCAGCGCGCCTGCCGGAATGCGCCGGCTGTCTGCGGAAAAGGCTTCGAGCAGCCCATTCTGCAGGGCAACCGACAGGCCGAAGGTGACGAGAAGCGGCGGCAGGATATCCTTGCCAAGCACCCGGTTCAGCACGGCGGCCTGCAGCAGCCAGCCAAGCGCGAACATCACCGGCATGGCGATGAGCGCAGCGACCCAGGGCGACAGGCCAAGCAGCGTGACGCCCATCAGCACCAGATAGGCGGCAAAGACGATAAGGTCGCCATGGGCGAGGTTCACCAGCCGCATGATGCCGAAGACGAGGCTCAGCCCCGCCGCGAACAGCGCATAGAGCCCGCCCAGCAGCATTCCCTGCACGAGGGTGTCCAGCCAGATCATCGCCGCGCCCCCATCGTCAGGCGGCGGGAAAATTGCGCGGGCATGCGGTGCTGCCTCGTCATGCCGCCACTCCGAAATAGGCGGAATGGATTTCTTCGCGCGTGACATCGGCAGCCTTGGCGACCAACGTCACGCGGCCCTCCATCATGCAATAGACACGGTCGGCCACCGCCAGCGCCTTGCCGATGTCCTGCTCCACCAGCACGATCGCGGCGCCGCTTTCGCGGATCTTGGGAAGTGCTGCGTAGATGTCGCGGATGACGACGGGCGCGAGGCCGAGGCTGATCTCGTCGCACAGCAGCAATTCAGGATTGGACATCAGCGCCCGGCCGATCGCGACCATCTGCTGCTGGCCGCCCGAGAGCGCCGTGCCGGGGTTTTTGCGCCGCTCGCGCAGGATCGGGAAGAGGTCGTAGACCGCCTCCAGGCTCCACGGCCCCGGCGCCTTGCGCGCCTGCCCGCCGATCAGCAGGTTTTCCTCGACGCTCAGCGAGGCAAAGAGCCGGCGCCCTTCCGGCACCATGGCGATGCCGCGCTTCATGATCTCGGCCGAGGACAGCGCGCCGATGGGCTCGCCCCGGTGCAGAACCATGGCGGCCTCGTTGCGGATCACGCCCGTGATCGAGCGCATCAGCGTGGATTTTCCGGCGCCGTTGGCGCCGATGATCGCCACGCACTCGCCCGCCGCGACGGAGATATCCAGGCCGAACAGCGCCCGGAACTGGCCGTAATTCGCGGTGAGGGCGCGCGTCTCCAGCAGCATCAGACCTCGAGCCCCAGATAGATTTCGCGAACCTGCTGCGAGGCCATGATCGCGTCCGGCGCTCCGATCCCGATCACGCGCCCGAAATCCAGCACGAGAAGCCGCTCGACCACCGACGTCAAAGCATGCAGCACATGCTCGATCCAGATGATCGTGGTTCCCTTGGCGTGGATGGCCTTGATCGTCGCGACCAGCGCCTTGCATTCGCCCTCGGTCAGCCCGCCCGCGATCTCGTCCAGAAGCAGCAGCTCGGGGCCCGTCGCCAGGGCGCGGGCGAGCTCCAGGCGCTTGCGGTCGAGAAGGCTCAGCGATCCGGCCAGCACATTGGCCTTCCTGAGAAGTTCGGTCTCTTCGAGGATGCGGGCGCAATCGTCGACCATCTCGGCCTCGCGGCCGCCCCGGCCGAACGCGGCCGCGGTCAAGAGGTTCTCGAACACGCTCAGCCCCTCGAAGGGCTGCGGGATCTGGAAGCTGCGGCCGACACCCATGCGCACCCGATCCATGGCTGGGGCGCGGGTCACGTCGCGGCCGAGCAATTCGATGCGGCCTTCATTGGCGAGCAGATTGCCGGTGATCAGGTTGAAGAGCGTCGACTTCCCCGCCCCGTTCGGGCCGATGATGCCCAACGCCTCGCCGCGCGGCACCGAGACGGTCACGCCATCGGTAACCTTCAAGGCCCCGAAGGACTTCGAGACGTTTTCCAGCCTGAGTATCATCACTGTCATCCTCGGGTCGCGCCGAACGAGGGCGACGGCATCCGCCGCCCTCGGCGGCGTCAGGCCAGGGCTTCCATCTTGCCCGCGGTGGGGATCTCGGACGCGGTGGCGTTTTCGACGATCACCAGATCGAAGCCGCCGCTTGCCTTCTTGCGCCACTGGCCGCCGACGAGCGGCGTCTTGCAGACGTTCTTCGCGGCGAAAGGCGGCAGCGCCGCGCCGCTCCAGGCCACCTTGCCGACCACGGTCGTCATGTCGGTGGCCGCGATCGCCGCCGCGATCGCCTCGGCATTCGTCGGATCCGAAACGCGGCCCATGACATTGGCCGCCACCTCGAACAGCGAATGGACGAAGCCGATCGGCTGGGTCCACGGACGCCCGGTCTTGGCGGTGAAATCCGCCGCCAGGTCCGCCGAACTCTGACCCGTCACCGACGACTTGAACGGATGCGAGGCCGACCACCACACCTCGGACGAGAGGTTGTGGCCGGCGTCGCCGAGCGTCTCGACCGATTGCGGGAAGAGGATCGCCTTGGCCACCGTCACCGCCTTGGGCTTGAAGCCTTGCTGGCGGGCCTGGTTCCAGAAAGTGGTGAAGTCGGGCGGAATGACCACGCCGGTGACGATCTCGGCATTCGCCGCCTTGAAGGCGTTGACCTGCGCGGTGAAATCGTCCGAGAGGTTCTGATAGCGGCCGGGATCGCTGAGGCTGAAGCCTGCGGCATCGAGGCCCGGCTTCAGCCCGTTCTTGGGGTCACCCCAGGCATTGCCGTCGGCATCGTTGGGGAACAGCCCGCCCACCTTGCCGTTGGAGGAAAGCTGCTTCCACATGCCGGTGTAGACGGCGATGATGTCTTCGAGGCCCCAGAAATAATGATAGGCGAAGTTGAAAGGCTTCCACGACGATGGATCGGCCGGATTGCCCTGTTGGCCAATGAACCAGGGTTGCCACGGCGCCATGGTCGAGATGACCGGCACTCCCTCCGCCTCGCAGGTGGTGGCGACCGGGTTGGTGTTCTCGGGCGTCGAACCGACCAGCATCAGGTTGATCTCGTCGTCGACGATCAGGCTCTTCGCCACCTCGGCCGCGCGATTGGGGTTCGACTGGCTGTCCTTGACGATGACGTCGAAATTCTTGCCCGCCTCGGATGCGAGGAAAGCCTTGATGTTGTAGGCATCGCTTTCCGCGAAGCCGGCGAGCGGCCCCGTCTGCGGCGAAACATAGCCCAGGCGAATCTTGGCGCCCTGCGCGAGCGCCGGCGTCGCCAGCCGAGAACCGGCAAGCGCAAGACCTGTCGCCGCCGACGCTTTCAGTAAGCTCCGTCTTGTAATCATCTGCTCTTCCTCCCTCTTGCCTCTTGTCAGCCCCCTGGACGGCGTCCCTCAAACGCAGCCTGGAGGAGTTCCCTTATCGACCCCAAATCGATTGGCCTCGGATTCGCATAGGCGTTCCTCACCGCGATCGCCGCCGCGCGGTCGAGATCGGCTTGCCTGATGCCGATCTCCTTCAGGCTCAGCGGAGAGCCGACGGAGCGCGCGAAATCCCAGAGCCCGCCGCCCGCCGAGCCACCACCGAAGGCTTCGGCCATCGGCCGCAGCAGATCTGGCACCGCCGCTTCGTTGAAGGCGGTCGTGTAGGGCAGCAGGATGGCGTGGGTTTCGGCATGCGGCGTGTCGAACGAGCCGCCGAAGACATGCGCCAGCTTGTGATGCAGCGCCATCGAGACATAGCCGAGCGCGGTCGAGCAGCACCAGGCCGCGTACAGCGCCTGCGTCCGCGCCGCGCGGTCCTGCGGATTGTCGATCAGCCGCGGAATGCCGTCCCGGAACGCAGCCATGGCATCCCTGCACATCAGTACGATCACCGGGTTGCGGTCGGGGGCGTAGAAGGCCTCCATGGCGTGGGCGATCGCATTCATCGCCGAAGTGACGGTGAGACCAACCGGGAGGCTCAGTGTCAGATCGACGTCGTAGATCACCGTCTCGGGACGGATGTCCGGCGAGCGGCGTGTGGTCTTTTCGCCGGCCGCCGTCTCGCCGAGGATGTCGGTCATTTCCGAGCCGGCATAGGTGGTCGGGATCACCACCTGATCGGCGCCGGTGCGCACGGCGATGGCCTTGCCGAGCCCTGTGGTCGAGCCGCCGCCGAGGCTGACCACCGCCGTGGCGCCGCTGGCGCGGAAGGCGTCGACGGCATTTTCCGTGACCTCGACGGGGGTATGCATGACCGCGCCGGCAAAGACCCCGGCGGCGAGGCCGCCAAGGCTTTGAGCCAGCTTGTCCGCATCGGCCTTCTGATGTGGCGTCGACAGCACCAGCGCCTTGTCATGGCCGAGCCGCCGCACCTCCTCCTCGGCGCGGGCCATCGTGCCGGCACCGAAGATCACCCGCGTCGTGAGCCCGGGAAAGGTGAAACTGTCCATCATCGCGCCGCTCCCATGCGCGCACCCCGGCCGGCCTCCAGGTCGGCGATGATGGTGCCCAGCATTGCAATCTCGGCATCCGAAACCTCGTGGCTCCGGCCGGGGAACAGATCGGCCCGCAGGCTCGCGCCACTGCGGCCCAACGACTGCGCCGTATCGGCGAAGGCCGAGACCGGAATCCAGGGATCGGAATCGCTGCCGGAAAGATAGACCGGCACGCCGGCCGGCACGGCTTCGGAGCGCCCATCCGCCGGCACACCGACGCGACAGCCCGTGAAGGCGGCAAGCGCGTCCGGCGGCGGCAGCCCGGCGCAGAGATATTCGATCGACAGGCATGCTCCTTGCGAGAAGCCCGCCAGAAGCAGCGGCAGTCCGGGCAATTCCGCCCGCGCCGCCACCACAGCGGCCGCCAAATGGTCGAGCGCGTCGGAAAGGTGCGCGCGGGCGACCGGCGTCAACGGGTCGACGGCGCGCGCCTCCCACCATGTGCCGAGCGGCGCGCGCGGCAGGATGAATGCCACGGCCGGCGCGGAAAGCCGCGACAGCACATGCGACTGCATCTCCTCCGGCGATTGGCCGCGGCCGTGAACGAAGACGCAGATCGCCTTCGCTTGCGCGCCCTTTGGCCCGAGCCGGAGTGGACCGCTGCCTGAACTCACGCGAAATCCGCCTGTTCCAGACCGGCCTGCAATTCGCTCTCGCGGTCCTTGAACCATGGCGGGAAGACCAGCGTCTTGCCGATCTGGCCCGGGGGTTCGTCCTTGGCCCAGCCTTCCGGCGTGGTCCAGGCGAGTTCGAACAGCGCGCCGCCGGGCGAGCGGACATAGCAGGACTTGAAGTAATTGCGGTCCTTCTGCTCCGAGATATCGGTGAAGCCGAGGCCCTCGATATGAGCGCGCAACTTCAACTGGTTCTCTTCGTCGCCCGTGTTGAGGGCGAGGTGGTGGATCGTCCCGCCCGCCAGCGTCCAGGTGCCTTGCGCGCTGTCGCGATCGACGATCACCTCGACCCGCTGATTGACGCCGGTCGCGTCCGGCACGCGGAACACCAGTCCCTCGTGATTGTCCGCCTCCTTCTCCAGCGGCAATGCGACGGTCAGGAAATCGTCCATCGCGGTGCGATCCATCACCGCCACGACGGCGCCGTAGATGCCCTTGATGCCGTGGGCCTTGCCGATGCCCTGCGCCTCGTTGGTGATGGGCGCGCGCGGATCGCTGTCGCTTTCCACCAGCTCATGCGAGATGCCGCAGGGATGCGCCAAAGCCACGCGGTCGGCGCCAAAGCGTGTGATCTTGGTGGCCTTGATGCCGCGCGCGTTCAGCCGGTCCACCCAGAAATCCGCCGCCCCCTTGGGGATGGATTGCATGATGGTGCGCGACTGGTTGGTGCCGCGGCGGCCATAGACGCCCGGCTTGCGGAACGGGAAAGTGGTGATGATCGTCGAAGCATCGCCGTCGGGCGAGCCGTAATAGAGGTGATAGACCGGGATGACGCCGTCGAACAGGACGGTGCGCTTCACCGAATGCAGGCCGAGTGCCTTGGTATAGAAATCAAAATCTTCCTGAGCGCCATCAGTCGACAGCGTCAGATGGTGGTAGCCGCTGACACGGGCCATCGGTCATCTCCTCCCAGAGGTTTCGGTTTCGCCCGGCCGCTGCGGGCAGAGCACGAGATTGAGGTCGAGTGCGTGCTTCCGCTTTCCTCCATGGGGCGGCAGCGCGCGGAACTCGGCCATGAGTTCGGGTTTGACCCCGAAAATGGCATCCCGGCCGATCGCGGGGTCCGACCGGTCGAAGATGTGGGTCGTCAGCGTTTCGAAGCCCTGTGCCGAAACGCGAAAATGGATGTGTGCCGGCCGCTCGAGGCCAAGACCGAGCGCGGACATCAATTGACCGACAGGGCCGTCCGCCGGCAGCGTGTAGCCCTTCGGCTTGACCGTCATGAAGCGGAACCGCCCCTGCGGATCGGCACGGAAGCGTCCGCGCAGGTTGAATTCCGGTTGTCTGTCCGGTTCCTGGTTCTCGTACAGGCCCTCGGCATTGGCCTGCCAGATCTCGACCATAGCATCGCCGATCCCGGCGCCGCCGAGCGCCACGATCCGCCCTGTAACCTCCAGCGGCTCGCCCTTGTGGTCGCGCGAAATGTTCCCGCCGATCGGCATTTCCGGCACATCGGCCCGGTAGAAAGGTCCGGCCAGGGTGTTGGGGGTCGCCCCGGCGGGGCGCGGGCTGTTTTGATCCTCGATCAGCGAGGACACGCCCAGCACATCGGCGAACAGCACCCATTCCTGGCGCCGCGCATCGGCGTAATGGCCTACCTCGGTCAGGAAATCGATCGCCAGCCGGAATTCCTCGCCGGAAGGCCGCAACTCCACTATCAGCGCGTGCAACCCATCCACGGCCGCCTGCGCCGCCGCCGCCAGGCGGGACTGGCCCATCGCCGCCAGGCGCCGCGCGAATTCTTCGGCCTGCGTCGAGATCGCCTTGGGAAATTCATCCCTCTGGGGGTCGTGCTGGCCGTCCATTTCGCCGGGGCCTCCCTTCCCCTTGCCAAACGGGATAACACGGCCCGACGCGATGCTTGATGAGATGTCGCGCCCCTTGTATAGCATTTTGCTATGAAGCTGAACGAGCGCCACCTGATGCAGCTCGCCGCGGTGCTGGATGCAGGCGGCGTGTCGGAAGGAGCCGCCATGCTGGGCCTGACCCAGCCCGCGGTCAGCCGATCGCTGGCCATGCTGGAGGCGCGGGTCGGCGAGCCCCTCTTCCTCAAGGGCCGCCGGCCGCTGCAGCCGACACCGCTCGGTTTCCAGCTGGCGGCGCAAGGGCGCACGATCATCACGGCCTCGCGCAAGGCGTCGGATGCGGTGCAAGGCTTCATGAAAGGCACCAAGGGTGTCGTCCGCGTCGGCGGCGTGCCTTTCTTCATGGATGCCATGATCAGCCGGATGATCGGCGAATTCCAGAAGCTCGAGCCTGAGGTCACCGTCCAGCAAAGCTATATGAACCTGCCCGAGATGGTCGCGGCACTGGAGAGCAACCAGATCGACCTCGGGATCGTGCCGATCGGCGTGCTCGACCTCGGACCCGGCTTCGAATTCACCGAGATCCTGCCCGGACGCAATGTCGTGGCTTGCCGGCCAGACCATCCGCTGCTGCGCAATCGCCGCCTCAGGGCGCATGACCTGACCAGCTTTCCCTGGGTGGCGCCCCTGCCCGGCTCTCCGCTGATGTCGGACCTGCAGATGATCCTGATGAGCATCGGCATGTCGGACCTCAACGTGCGCTATTCGGGCGGCTCGCTGATGAGCGTGATCAACTTCCTCGCCGAAACAGATGCACTGGCCGTGCTGCCATTTTCCGTGGTCTTCGCGCAGCGGAAGGAGAACCGGGTGACGGTGCTCCCCTATGAAATCCCGCAGCCCAGCCGCTCACTGGGCATCCTGCGCCGGGTTGGCGGGCCGCGCTCTCCGGCGGCGGAGCGCTTCGCCGGCCACGTCACGACCGCCTTCGAGAATCTGAAGCACATCATAAAACGGCACGAGAATGCCGTCATCTGGGGTCGCTAGAGCAATTCACCGTTTCACGGAAACGACGCCACAAGCGGCCGTCTGGCCTGTTTTCCGAATACGCATATTCCCGAGACTCGCGATCGCGACGGGAACCGCTGTGAGCGGTTGCACTTCGGGTGACGGCGCGTTGGCATGGCGGGTCTGAGTCTTTAGACTTGTCATTTCGGCCAAGTTCAGTAATTGCGCCAGTTGACCGGCCAGCATCCGGAAGCACACAACGAAGGATTGAGGAACTTGGTCGAACTCAACACCAACATTGCGCATGCCGCGCGTGATCGGAAATCCCCGCGAGTCGTCGCGGTCCTTACAACACGCAACGAGGAACGGTTCGTCGCCGGATGTCTCGAGAACCTCTTTCGTCAAGGCGTACAGGTCTACATTTGCGACAATCAGTCGACGGACCGAACGCTGGAGATTGCCCAGCGCTACCGCGGGGCAGGGTTGATAGGATTCGAAAGCATCCCGCACAACGGCTGGTATTGCTGGGAACAGCTTCTTCGTCGCAAAGAGGAACTATTTCAGTCGCTCGAGGCTGACTGGTTCATGCATCTTGACGCTGACGAGATCCATCTTCCGCCGACTTCGTACTCATCGTTGGTCTCCGCCATTGCGGCAGCCGACGCACTTGGCTTCAATGCGATCGAGTCTTCCGAGTTCACGTTCATTCCCACCAGGGAAGCCCCCGACCACGACAATCCCAATTATCAAGACACGCTGCGCACCTACTACCCGTTCCGGCCGTTCTCCCCACACTGCGTCCGTGCGTACAAGAAACAGGACGGCCCCATGGAGATTGCGTGGTCAGGGGGCCATCGCGTGCGCTTCGGGGAGCCGGTGAGGCTCTCCCCCGAGCGTTTTCGCATGAAGCATTATCTGTTCCTGAGCGCGGAGCACGCCGCGCGCAAGTATGGTGGCCGCCGGTTCCTGAGCGAGGAGGTCAATGGTCGTGGTTGGCACGGATGGCGACCCCGTTTGCGACCAGGCGATATCCAACTGCCGGACACTACCCAGGTGCGCACCACTGCGACGGACGATGATCTGGACGAGGCCAATCCATGGTTGGCGCATTGGCTTGAGCGGTACGCCTCGTGAGCGATGGACACCTCCCCCGCATCCTGGCGATCGCGGACCGACCCGGCTGGGCGATCGATAGAAAGACCCAGAATCTCCGGCGCGTGCTGGCAAGGAAGTTCGAGATCGTCGAACGATTTCAGCATGATGTGACTGAGTCCGACGTGAACGCCGCGGATGTCGTGCTCATCTTCTATTGGTTCCAGATCGCGAAGCTGCCTCTGCCGGAATCGGTCCTCGCCCGGCGCTCTGACAGGCTGCTCATCGGGATCTGCAGCCACAGGGAGATGGAGGGCGAATTCCGCGAGCCCGGGCTCGCTATCCTGCAGCGGTTGGCGCGCGCCGTCTTCGTCAACAATCGGCAGCTCGAGCGCGAATACGCTCCTCTTCTGCGTATTCCGGTCCACTACACGCCCAATGGAGTCGACACGACATTCTTTTGCCCCCGGCCAGAGCCGCAACCCTATTCTGGCGAGCTCCGCGTCGGATGGGCGGGAAGTCTCGGCAACCATGGTCCGGCACATCGCGGCTTCCACGACGTCATCGAGCCCGCGGTCGCTGCCGTGCCGGGCGTGCGACTGCAGACTGCGATTCGGGAGCAGCACTGGCGCAACCATGACGAAATGCTCGACTTCTACCGGGATCTCGACGTTTATGTCTGCGCCAGTCGCAGCGAAGGCACACCCAATCCTTGCCTGGAGGCGGCGGCGTGCGGTGTCCCCGTGGTGACGACCCGTGTGGGAAACATGCCCGAGCTGATTCGGGATGGCGACAACGGGCTGTTCTTCGATGGAACCGCGGAAGGGCTTGCGAACAAGCTCGCCCTGTTGCGGGACACGTCATCGCTCCGGTCGCGGATGGCCGCCCGCATGATCGAGACGATCCGGGAGTGGGATTGGGGCGTGCAGGCGGAGAACTACGCGCACATGTTTACCTCGTTGCTCACCGCAGCGGAGCGGTCGGGCCGGTGAGACGTGCGGCTTCAGACGTGCCCGGCCAAACCTGATCTTTGGCGGCCGAATTCGATGCCGAAACACGTCGCGCCATGCTCCAGCAAAACGAAATAAATGCCGTATGACCTGTGGCACCGGCAGCCTCTGCCGTCGGTGGATTTCGAGCGCCTCAGCTGCGAAGATCGACAGGATGGCGAGCAGCTTCGGGTATTTTGAGCCTGCGGCGTGCGCCCCCTTGGCCGGCGGTCGATCCAGGGTCATTGTGTGGCGGGTAAGCTTTCACTAGTCTTTCGGCTGGGTCGAGGATCGCACGCATGACGCCGAAACTGAACCGCTGGAAGCGCTTCGCAGACTGGGACGAGCGGCCGTTGCGGCTGGACAAGTTTGCGGCGGAAGACCCCGCCAACGGCTTCTCCGCTTTCTCCAGTCCGGCCGATCCCCCACCCGGCATCGGCATCAGGGACGGGCGCGTCGTATCCCTCGATGGGGTGCTCGAACACGACTACGACATGATCGACCGCTTCATCGCCCGCCATCACATCGATCCGGAGGTGGCACCGGAAGCGATGTCGCTGGATTCGGCGACCGTCGCACGCTGGCTGGTCGACATGAACGTGCCGCGCGAGACGCTGGTGCGGCTCGCCCATGGCATGACACCCGCCAAACTCGCCGAAGTGGTGTCGCAGCTCAACGCGCTGGAGATCGCCTTCGCCTACTCGAAGATGCGGGCCCGCAAGACGCCGGGCAACCAGGCGCACGTCACCAACGCCAAGGACGATCCGCTGCAGCTCGCCGCCGATGCCGCGACCGCCGTCGCCTTCGGCTTCGACGAGATCGAGACAACGATGCGCGTGTCGCGCAACGCCTGGTCCAACGCAGTGGCATGCGCGGTAGGCGGCGCGGTCGGCCGCTGGGGAACGCTGTTCCAATGCTCCAGCGAGGAAGCCGAAGAGCTGCGCATCGCCATGGCCGGCTTTACCTCCTACGCCGAAACCGTTTCCGTCTACGGCACTGAAAAGTCGTTCACCGATGGCGACGACACGCCGTGGTCCAAGGCATTCCTGGCCGCCGCCTACGCCTCGCGTGGCGTCAAGATGCGCTGTACGTCGGGTGCCGGCTCCGAGTTACTGATGGGCTTCCACGAAGCCAAATCGCTGCTCTACCTGGAAGCGCGCTGCCTCTGCCTGCAGCGCGGCATGGGTGTGCAAGGCACGCAAAATGGCGGTATCGACGGAGCGCCCTTGACCGCCACCATACCCGGCGGCGTTCGCGAACTGATGGCCGAGAACCTCATCGCCGTCTGGCTCGATCTCGAATGCGCCTCGGGCAATGACGCGCGCTCGACCGAATCGGAAATTCGCGTCGGCGCCAAGATCCTTCCCTACCTGATTGCCGGCTCGGATCTGATCTGCTCCGGCATGGGATCGATCCTGAAATACGACAATTCGTTCAACCCGTCGCTGATCAACGGCGAGGAACTGGAAGATTATCTTGTGCTGCAGCGCGATTTCGAGGCCGATGGCGGATTGACGCCGCTGCCCGAGTCGCGGGCGATCGAGCTGCGCGAGAGGGCGGTGGAAGCGATCGCCGCCGTGTTCGAGGAACTCGACCTTTCCTCACCGACCGAGGACATGAAGAGCAGCGTGGTCTACGCTTCCGGTTCCGACGATACGCGCAGCCTGATGCCGCGCGACGTCAGCTTTATCAGCGAAGCCATCAAGGAGCGCGGCATCACCGTGATCGACGTGGTCAAAGCGCTGGCCAAGCGTGGGTTCCGCGAAGAGGCGGAGAACCTCCTCGACGTGGTCAAGCTGCGCCTTTCCGGTGACTATCTCCAGACATCGGCGATGATCCGCAATGGGCGGATCGTCAGTGCGGTCAACGATCCAAACGACTATCTCGGCCCCGGTTCCGGCTACCGCGTGTCTGAAGAACGGCGCCTGCAGCTCAATGACATCCGCGATGTGCTGGACCAGAAGGAGGTGCTGCGCTCGGAAGCCCTGCACGAGAAGGACGAGGCAAGGCACATCCGCTATCGCAACCTTGGGCCGGCGGCCAACGGATCGGCGAAGGACGATGTGGTCATCGGCATCAGCCCGGCCTTCGGGCTGAAGCTTTACCGGACGACGGCCGGACATCGGCTCTCCGAAGTGCTCGGCGCCATGCTGGATGCGATCCACGCACGCGGGCTCAAGGCGCGCGTCGTCCGCTTTCGCCATACGGCCGATACCTCCTTCCTCGGCCTGTCCGCCGCCCGGATGGCCGGCAGCGGCATCGGCATCGGCATCCAGGCCAAGGGCACGGCCGTCATCCACCAGCGCGATCGCCAGCCGCACAACAATCTGGAACTGTTTTCCAATGCGCCGATCACCAGGCTCGAGCACTATCGCGCGCTGGGTGCCAATGCGGCGGCCTATGCGCTGGGCGAAATGCCGGAGCCCATCGTGGTGCCGCAGCGGGGCGAGGCCATGGGGTCACGCTACCACGCCCGCGTCGCCCTCATCTACGCCATCGAAACCGGGCTGACGGAGGCCGGCGCGGCTCCCGAAGAGGTCGACGTCACCCTGACGGGGGTGAAATCGTGACCCACACGCGCGCCGACTATCCGCTCGCCGAAACACAGCCCGGCGCCGTGACGGGCAAGCGCGGCAAATCGCTTGCCGAGATAACGCTGGATTCGGTGCTCGCGGGCGACGTGACGATGGAAGACCTTCGCATCACCCCGCAAGCGCTCCAGGCACAGGCCGATGTGGCGCGCGATGTCGGACGGCCGACACTGGCACTCAACTTCGAGCGTGGGGCGGAGCTTGTCGAGGTGCCGCAGGATTTCATCATGCAGGTCTATGAACTGCTGCGCCCCGGCCGCGCCAAAGCCAAGGAAGAATTGCTCCAGGCCGCTGCCACGATGCGCGATACCTACCAGGCCGAACGCATCGCCCGTTTCATCGAGGAAGCCGCCGAGACCTACGCGGCGCGAGGCCTCTTCACGTTCCGCTTCTGAAAGGACCGCATGAGCTGGAAAACCGGATTCCGTTCGCTCTACTATCTCGGCGCGCCCGAGCCGGATGATCCGGTGCTGGTGCCGGCGCAAACCGCCATCCTGGTCATCGACGTTCAGAACACCTACCTGGAACGGCCGGATCGCGCATCGCTTTCGCAGCAGGAACAGCATCGCTACGATCTGTGGACGCCGTTCCACGAGCGTATGCACGGCACGGTCATACCGAACACGGGACGACTGCTGGCGCTGGCACGGCAAAACGGCATCGAATGCCTTTTTGCCCGCATCGCCTGCCACACCAAGGACGGGCGTGATCGCTCGCTCTCTCAGAAAATGCCGGGCTGGAACAATTTGCTGCTGCCGAAGAACGACGCACCGTCGCAGCTGGTTGCCGAGCTTCAGCCGGCCGGCGACGAGATCGTGGTGACCAAGACCACCGATTCCGCGCTGACGGGAACGAATCTGCGCCTGATCCTTCACAATCTCGGCATCCGGAATGTCATCTGCTGCGGTATCTTCACGGACCAATGCGTGTCCTCGACGGTGCGCAGCCTGGCGGATGAGAGCTATGCCGTCATCGTGATCGAGGATTGCTGCGCGGCGGCGACCGAGGAGCTTCACCGCAAGGAGCTCGAAATCATCAACATGATCTATTGCCACGTGATGTCGAGCGGCGAGCTATGCAAAATCATGGCCTTGGCAAAGTGACGCTGCGTCCGTACTGTCATGGCGGCACGAGCAGGCTGGGACACATCGGCCGCCCTGTGCGGGGAACTGCATACAGCTGTCACGAATGGAGAGGGCTTCATGGCCATAGAAACTGCACGCGGGACGATCGACGTCTCGAAGAGTAACAGCATCAACCTTTTGCACTCGAAGGCCGTTGGGCTCGCCGGAGTGCTCTTCCTGGCCGTCACCGGCGCGGCGCCAATGTCGGCGATGCTGGGCAATGTCCCGTTCGCGGCGGGCTACGGCATCGGCAAATATACCCCTGCCGCCTTCCTGATGGCGACGATCGTGCTGACCATCTTCTCGATCGGCTATGCCGCGATGGCATCGCGCGTATCGTCGGTCGGCGGCTTCTACTCCTTCATCAGCCAGGGGCTCGGCCGCGAGGTCGGCATGTCGGCGGGCATCGGCTCGCTCGCATGCTACTCGCTGTTCGAGGCTTCCCTCACCGGGCTGTTCGCCTTTTTCGGCAATCTGTGGCTTTCGCAGCATTTCGGCATCAACGTGCCGTGGATCGTGCTCGCGCTCGCCATGATCGTGGTCATCGCGGCCCTCGCCTACCGCGATGTGAAAGTGTCGGCACGGCTGCTCGGCATAGCCCTCATTCTGGAAGTGATCATGCTGGTGATCTTTTCGCTGGGCGTGATCTTTGCCCATGGTGGGACGAATTTTTCCGGCGATTCGCTCAATGTGTTCAAGGTGTTCACGCCTGTCGCCGAGCAGACAGTCGGAACCGTGGCCATACCGGCGGGCGCGGCGGCGGTCGGCATCTTCATGGCGTTCTGGTCGTGGGTCGGCTTCGAGATGGCGCCGAACTATGCCGAGGAATCCCGCGATCCGAAGCGCATCATTCCGCAATCGCTGCTGATTTCGGTCATCGGCCTTGGCCTGTTCTACACCTTCGTCAGCTGGTGCGCGGTGGCGGCCTATCCGACCGAGGCCGACATGGTAGCCAAGGCCTTCTCCGACGGCGTGAACTTCTTCCTGACACCCATTCAGAGTTTTGTCGGTGGCTGGGGCTACCAGTTGATGTCGCTGCTCATCCTGACCAGTTCCTTCGCCTGCGGCATGGCTTTCCACAACACCGCTTCCCGCTATCTGTATTCGCTGGCGCGCGAAGGCGTCCTGCCGCAGGCGATCGCCGAGACGCATGACCACCACAAGAGCCCGCACAAGGCCTCGGCGCTGCAGTCGGTGCTGGCGGCGGTATGGGTGCTGCTCTACGGTCTGGCCTACGGCTTCGACGATCCGTCGGGACAGGCCTGGCTTGGCGTCTATACGCTGTTTGCCGTGCTTGGCACCGGACTGCTTTTGGTGCTGCAGGCGGTTGTCTCGCTGGCCATCTACATGTGGTTCAAGAAGAACGGCGGCGGCAGCATGCTGACGACTGTCATCGCGCCGTTGATCTCGCTCGTTGTGCAGTTGGTCCTCGTCTACACGCTGGTCGCCAATCTGGCGACTCTGGGCGGCACCAATGGCTTTGCCAGGAGCATCCCCTATGTCGGGCTTGCGATCCTTATCGTCGGCCTGATCTGGGGCTTCGTGCTGAAGTCGGCCAACCCCAAGGCGTATGAGAACATCGGTCACATGGTGAACGAGGGCTAGGGCATTCTTCGCCCTGGATTTCCAGCGTCAACGGGGACGGAGCATCACTCTGTCCCCGTCTCATTTTTGGAGCTTCAAGTCATGACCCAGTCTCTGAGGGGTCGGTCCGTCGTCGTTACCGGCGGGTCGAAAGGCATCGGCAAGGGCATAGCGCGGGTGTTCGCACTCTCGGGTGCCAAGGTCGCCATCATTGCGCGCCATGTCGACCAGGCCGAAGCCGCGGCCGCCGAGATCGGCCATGGCGCCTTTGGCGCGGTTGGCGACGTTACCTCGCTCGCCAGCATCGAGAGCGCGCTTGCAGCGGCAGCCGCGAGAAACGGCAGTATCGACGTTTTGTGCGCCAATGCCGGCATCTTCCCGCAGGCACGGCTCGAGGACATGACCTCACAGCAATGGGACGAGGTTGTCGACACCAACCTCAAAGGCACCTTCCACGCGGTCAAGGCGGCGGTTCCCTATCTCAAGGCATCCGACCAGGGCCGCATCGTGCTGACGTCGTCGATCACCGGCCCGATCACCGGTTTTCCCGGCTGGTCGCACTACGGCGCCACCAAGGCGGGACAGCTCGGCTTCATGCGAACGGCCTGCATCGAACTGGCGAGATACGGCATCACCGTCAACGCCGTCATGCCCGGTAACATCGTGACCGAGGGCCTTGTCGGCCTGGGCGGGGACTACCAGAAGACCATGGCCGCCTCGATCCCCCTCAAGCGGCTCGGAAGCGTGGAGGACATCGGCTACGCCGCGCTCTACTTTGCGTCGAAGGAAGCCGGCTACGTGACGGGACAGACAATCATTGTCGATGGCGGCCAGATCCTGCCGGAGAGCCTGGAGGCACTGGCATAGGTTGGTTCAAAACTTGCTCAGATAGGCCTCGCACAGCCCGACCGTTCCCTCGGTATAGGGAAGGCCCATCGACTTGGCGAGGTCTGTCTCGGCGTGCGAGCCGATCCACGCGACCAAGAGCAGACGGCGCAGCATCACGAAGGTCTGGATCTCGTCTTCGTCCGCCCTGGGCAGGTCAAGCACACGGCGATAGCCGGTCGTCCATGACCGGATGAGATCGGCTGCCTGTGGCTCGTGCTCGTAGAAAGAGATGGGCGTCGCCGCGTCGTACATATACCAGCCGAAGCCGCAGTCGTCGAAGTCGATGACCTTCACCGTCTTGCCGTCGATCAGAAGGTTGGCGAGCCGCAGATCGCAATGGATGAGGCCGAAGCGGTCATGGCCCTTGCCGAAGGCGGCGAGCCGGCGGCCGATCAGCTCCGCGGTGCGGCCAAAAAGCCTGGCTTTCGCGGCATCGACGCCGATGCCGTCACGCCAGCGTCCCCAATGCGGCCTCTCCTCGCCGAGGCTTGTTTCGAAATCCCATACAGGGCGGCTGAACCAGGAAGGGCGCTTCCACTGCCGGGTGTGGATGTGCATGCGGGCCGTCACCTCGCCCAGCAGTTCGAAAGGTTCGCCAAGCGCCTCGCCTATGCCCGGCTCCGAACCGGTCTCCCATTGCGACAGCACGACATTGCGTGGTTGCGCCAATCTGGCATGGCCGACACGCTGGATTTGCTCACCGTCCTTCCCCGCCACCGGCACGGGCGTCGGGACGATCCCCGTCTGGCGCAGATCGGTCAGCCAGGCCAGTTCAGATTGAATGGCCGTCGTTGAATGGTAGCCGTCGCGATGGATGCGGAGCGCCCAGCGCCGGCCGTCGCGGGCCGCAATCTTGTAGGTCGCGTTCTCCGACAGATTGATCATCTCGACGGAAACGTCCGCCGGCAGATCGTAGTTGGCGGTGGCCGCCTCCGCCGTTTCCTGCAGGATCCCGAGTTGCTGGTCGTGGGTGAGCGCGTCGAAATCCATCACTGTCCGTCCTGCCCTATCCCAGCACACCTGTCCCCTGCCGGAACCCGCGCGATCCCGGCAAGCCCAGCCGCCCGTTCGCACTGGACGCCTGACAATTTCAACGAGGGTTGGACCATGTCAACTCGCCTTGCCTGCCTGATGCAGCAACGCCCGCGCGCGCGGCATTGCCGCATCGAAGCGATCCATGATGTCCCGGCAGGTCTCGTGGTCCAGAAGAACGCCGGGCTTCCATTGCAGCACCCGCTTGTCGAGCGACGAGAAGATCGCCCAGACGCCCTGCTCGTAGAGCGCACGCGACACGAAGACGGCGCCTTCCGGATGATTGCTGAATTCCAGCCCGAGGATCACGCCTTTCTGGCGTACCCCGGTGAAGATATCGCCGTGACGAACCTGCATCTCGCGCATGGCCTGCGCCATGAACTCGGTTACTGTGCCGACATTGGCCACCAGTTCGGGCCGCTGCAGCATCTCGATGACCTTGTGGCCGACGACACAGCCGAGTTCGGCCCCGCCGGTCGTCGAAATGTGGGCTGCCCCATCCTCGTTGAGCCAGCCGCCGGCTCTGTCGTTCACCAGCGCCGCGCTGATCGGATAGAGGCCGCCGGACAGGCCCTTTGCCGTCACCATGATGTCCGGCTGGACGCCGTAGGCCTGCCAGCCCCACATGCTGCCGGTGCGCATCAGGCCGGTCTGGACCTCGTCGGCGATGTACATCGCGCCATGCTTTTCGCACAGCGCCTTGCAGGCGGTGAGATAGCCGTCCTTCGGCATCGGGAAGCCGTAAGTGGCGGGGATTGTCTCCATGATCAGCGCCGCGACGTCTTCGCCCTTGAGCACCCGTTCCATGGCGTCGATATCGTTGAAGGGAACCTGGATGAACGTCTCCGGCTGGTCGGAGAGAAAGATCTTGGTGAAGCGATCGTCGCCGGTCGCCACGGCGAGCCCCGAATGCCCGTGATAGCCCTTGATGATCGACACGATCTTGCGCCGCTTGGTGGCATAGCGGGCGCTCTTGATGGCGATGTCCACCGCCTCCGCGCCGCCCGGCGCGAAGATCGCGTATTTCATTCCCGGCGAGACATTGACGAGGGATTCCGCCAGCGCCGTTCGCGCCACGGAAGGGAACCAGTGGTTGCCGATGTCGAAATAGTCGAGCGCGCTCTTCAGCGTCTCGACCAGCTCCGGATTGCGGTGACCGAGATTGTAGGTGCCGCCATTGAGGTGCAGGTCGATCAGGCGCCGCCCCGTCATGTCGTAGAGGAAATAGCCCTCTCGCCTGCCGATCACCAGATCAATCCCGGCCTTCTGCCAGAACCTGGTCTTGTCGGGGTTCCAGAAACGCATTGCCTTGTCGAAAAAATCCTGCTTCGACTCGAACTCGAAGGGGCCGAAGTCGTACATGCCTGTCTTGTCCTCAAGGGTTGATCGGGCGAGGCTCGCCCGATCGATGATGCAGGATTACCGACCGGCGAGAAAGGGGGAAGCATGATCCTGAAGGACAGGACCGCGATCGTCACCGGCGCGGGATCCGGCATCGGCAGGGCGGCGGCGCTGATCATCGCGCGCGAGGGTGCGGTGGTCGGCGTGGCGGATCGTAGCGCCGACGGCGCCCACGCGACGGTCGAACAGATTCTTGCCGTCGGTGGCCGGGCAAAGGCGCTTGTGTTCGACCTGACCGACGATCAGGCGCTTGAAGCCGGTTTTCACGATTTCATCCATGCTCAGGGCAGGATCGACATCCTGCACAATCATGCCGGCGTACAGGTCGAAGGCGACGTGCTCGGTGTCAGCGTGAAAGGCTTCGACACCTCCTGGACGCTCAATGTGCGGGCTCACTTCCTCGGTGCCCGCGTCGTCATGCCATTCATGAAGAAGGCAGGCCGCGGCGTCATCCTCAACACGTCGTCGAGCTCCGGCGTGCTCTACGACCGCGAGATGATCGCCTATACGACGACCAAGCACGCGGTGATCGCGATGACCAGGCAGATGGCCGGCGACTATGGCCGCTTCGGCATTCGCGTCAACGCGCTTTGTCCGGGTTGGGTGGACACGCCCTTCAATGCTCCTTTCATCGCCCAGATGGGAGGCCGGGAAGCCATCGAAGACTACATCCGCGAAAGGGTCCCGCTAGGCCGTTGGGCAACCGTCGAGGAGATCGCGGAGGCAGTGCTGTTTCTGGTGTCCGACCGGTCCTCGTACATGACGGGTCAAATCCTGGTTGTCGATGGAGGAGAAACGGTGATCTAGGACAATTCCGAGAAAGGTGTGAGCGGTTTTCCCGGGAAAGGCAGATAGCGCTTTCCCTTGAGAATTGCGTCAAAACAAAGAGTTAGAGCGGTTCGCCATCGCCATGAAACGGTGAAACGCTCCGGGAAATGCGCAGGTGCTTCAGCCTAGCGCGAGTGCCTTTCACGAGGGCCGGTGCGCCAATGATTGGCCTGAGCGGTCATAGGAATGCGTTTTGGTCGGCGCCAGGGAACGAACGTCGAAGATCTATTCGAAAGAGTAGGTAAATCCTTCCGACGAGGCACCGACGGTGACTTTTGTCATCTTCTTGCCCTCGAGCGAGCGATTGAGCACGCCGCGGCTGAGTTCCGGCAGCAGCGTGTTGGTGAGGATGGCGTCGATCATGCGTCCGCCGGATTCGATCTCGGTGCAGCGCGCCTTGACCATGTCCATGACACCGTCGCCGATCACCAGCTCGGCATCGTTGGTTGCCTTGAGGCGCCGCGCGATCTTGCCGAACTGGTGCCTGGTGATCGCCTCGATCATCGCGTCCGAGAGCGGATAGTAAGGGATTGTCACCACGCGGCCGAGGAACGCGGCCGGGAACACTTTCAGCAGCGGGCCGCGCAAGGCGGTGTCCAGGTCGTCCATGCCGGTGCGCAAGGTGCCGTTCTTCGTGCGGTCCATGATCACCTCGGAGCCGACATTCGAGGTGAGCAGGATCAGCGTGTTCTTGAAGTCGATCCGGCGGCCTTCGCTGTCGTCCATCATGCCCTTGTCGAAGACCTGGAAGAAGATCTCGTGTACGTCCGGATGCGCCTTCTCGACCTCGTCGAGCAGGATCACCGAATAGGGCTTGCGCCGCACGGCTTCGGTCAGGATGCCGCCCTTGCCATAGCCGACATAACCGGGCGGCGCGCCCTTCAGCGTCGAGACCGTGTGCGCCTCCTGGAATTCGGACATGTTGATCGAAATCAGGTTCTGCTCGCCGCCATAGAGCGTTTCGGCCAGCGCCAGGGCTGTCTCGGTCTTGCCGACGCCGGAGGGGCCGCAAAGCAGGAACACGCCGACCGGCTTCTCCGGCGCGCCGAGGCCGGCGCGGCTGGTCTGCACGCGCCTCGCGATCATCTCCATCGCATGGTCCTGACCGACAACGCGCTCGGACAAAGTGGCGGCGAGCTTGAGCGCCTTCTCGGTCTGGCTGGACAGCATCCGTCCCGTCGGGATGCCGGTCCAGTCCTGGACGACGGCAGCCACCGCATTGCGATCGACCGACGGCAGGATCAGCGGGGTCTCGCCCTGCGCCTCGGCAAGTTCCGCCATCAATTCGCGCAGTCGTGCCAGATCGGCAGTGGAATCCGGCACGGCAACGGGCTCGTGCGCGGCAGCGGCCTCCATCTTTGCCGCCTTTGTTTTCGGAGACTTGGCCTTCGAGCCCTTGGGTTCGGCCGTCTTGGGTTCGGCCGTCTCGGGTTTCGGCGTTTTGGCCTCAGCTGCCTTGCTTTCATGCGCCTCGGCGGCTGGCGCATTGACGGCCTCGCCCGGAGCGGCTTCCCCGCCCTCCACCGCGTCAAGCGGCACGCCCTCGCCTCGGAGTTTGGCGCGCAGGTCGAGAATCTCGGCGACAAGAGCCTTTTCCCGATCCCAACGCGCTTGCGCTGCCGCAAGCATGGTCTCGGTTTCCGCCAACCCGGCCTCCACGCGAGCCTGTCTGTCGGCCACTTCGATGCCGATCGCCGCCTCGCGGCCGATGATGCCTTCCTCGACCTCGAGCGCCTGGCGGCGGCGCAGAATGTCCTCGACCTCCGCCGGCGTAGCGTGCTGCGAAACGGCAACGCGGGCGCAGGCTGTGTCGAGGAGGCTGACCGCCTTGTCGGGCAGCTGCCTGGCCGGAATGTAGCGGTGCGAAAGCGAAACCGAGGCCTCGATTGCCTCGTCGAGGATCTGCACCTTGTGGTGCTGCTCGAGAACGCCGGCGACACCGCGCAACATCAGCACGGCCACCGTTTCGGAAGGTTCTTCGATCTTGACCACCTGGAACCGGCGGGTCAGCGCCGGATCCTTCTCGATATGCTGCTTGTATTCGGCCCACGTCGTGGCGGCGATGGTGCGAAGCTCGCCGCGCGCGAGCGCGGGCTTGAGGAGATTGGCCGCATCGCCGGTTCCCGCCGCGCCGCCGGCGCCGATCAGCGTGTGCGCCTCGTCGATGAAGAGGATGATCGGCGTCTCTGAGGCCTGGACCTCGTCGATGACGGCCTTCAGCCGCTTTTCGAACTCGCCCTTGACGCTGGCGCCCGCCTGCATCAGCCCGACATCGAGCATGCGTACGCTGACATTCTGAAGCGTCGGCGGCACGTCGCCCTGGGCGATGCGCAAGGCAAAGCCCTCGACGACCGCCGTCTTGCCGACACCCGCCTCGCCGGTCAGGATCGGGTTGTTTTGCCGGCGCCGCATCAGGATATCGACAATCTGACGGATTTCGGGATCGCGGCCGACGACCGGATCGATCTTGCCGTCGCGAGCACGCTGGGTCAGGTCGGTGGCGTATTTGGCGAGCGCCGAATCCCCGCCAGGGCCGCGTCTCATCGGCGTTTCGGCGGCCGCCGCGGCAGGAGGTGAGCCGGCTTCGAGCGAGCCCTCGGTGACGTCGCCAAAGCGGGCAATGACCCCGTCCGCATCGATCTTGTCGAATTCGGCGCTGATTTTCGAAACCAGCCCATCCAGCGCCGGCGTCTTCAGGCAGGCGAGAAGAATATGCGCGCTGCGCACCTCCTCGACACCGAATTCCAGTGTGGCCAGGCTCCAGCCTTCCTGTATGGCGTGGAAGATGTGATCGGAGAATTCCTCCACCGAGGTCGCGCCGTAGGGCAGCTTGTCGATGGCGCGGGTCATATCGGCGGTCAGCCGGCTGACATCCAGCCCGGCATCGGCGACGATCATCTGTACATCCGAGCGCTCGGACAGCACCAGTTGCTGGACGAAATGAACGAGCTCGACATAGGGGTTGCCGCGCATCTTCGCCGTGTCCGCGGCGGCCTTGAAGGCGCGCACCCCCGTGGGATTGAGCTTTGCAACCAGTTCCTTGCGCTTGAAACTCTGCGACGATCGGCGCTGTTCCATTGAACCTGCCCCCGAAATCTGCTGACCGTACCCTGCCATAGAAGCGGCCGCTTGACAAAGCCGTGTGACGAACGAGGCCTTCCGACCCGGTTCGGGCGGCACCTCGTGGTTACACAAGCCCTGCAAACTCCTGCAACAAACCCGGATTGCGGGCCGGGCATGCGAGCCATTTCGCATGCCCGGCCCGCCGATCGCACAATGGGTTTGGTTGAAAGATTACTGGAGAATTCAGCTTCTGTTAGTTTTTGAGGAAGTGCTCAATTGTCGTGGCATGGGACCGATGATAACGTTGCGTCACATGGGTCACAGGGCCTTTGCTGGGGGTAGGTGTGATTGATCTCGCACTCTGGCTGAATCCTCTGGACGGTGCGAACCCGTCGGGAGAGGATTTACGCAACGACCCGGCTTTTCATGAGCTGGAGCGGCTCACGGAAGCCCAGCTCAAGGTCGTCCACGACGGTGGCAACAAGGCTTCGCAGTCAACCAGCGCCGTCGACTGGGCGGCCGTCCTCGAAAAATCGGAAGAATTGCAGTCGCGCGGCCGGGATTTGCGCCTTCTGGTCATCGTCACGCGCGCGCTGGCCAATGAAGAGAAGCTCGCCGGCCTCGCCCAGGGGCTGACCCTGATCGCAAGGACTTTCGACCAGTACTGGGATACGATGCATCCGGCTTTGCGGACTGGTGCCACGCCCCGCGACGCGGCGCTGCGACGCATCAATGCGCTGCTTGACCTCCAGAACGGCCAGGAAGGCCTGCTGGCGAACCTCAGGCAGACCGTCTTCTTCTCACCGCGCGCCATCGGGCCGATCAGCGGGCGAGACCTGGAACAGGCAGCGCTCGACGAGCGCGTCATGCTCCAGGAAGCTGCCTCGGGCCTCGGAACCGCCGAAAAGGCAGCGCTGACGGCCGCCCACAACCAGCTGCTGAACCGGGTGCGCACAGGATGCGCGGCGCAGATCGATCAGGCCGCGGACACTGTCACGACACTTTTGGCCGATGCGCGCGCCGCGATTTCGGCGCTGGAGGCGGTGGATACCGCGCTCAATGCCCGCATCGACGGCAATGGCGCGGCCGTTCCGGATCTGAAGAAGTTCCTGCAGCGCCTGCTGACGACGCTGGAGCGGAATTCCAGCGCCGGCGCCATGGCCAACGGTGCGGCAAAGCCTGCCCCGCAGCCGGCCCAACCGGCATCGACGCCCACCCAAAACGGTCATGGAGCCGAAACGATGGCAAGTGTGGCAAGCTCCGTGGACGCCAGCGCCGGCCTGCCTGACCGGATCAACTCGCGCGACGACGTCGTCAAATGCCTCGATCTCGTGGTCGCCTTCTACGACCGCACCGAACCGTCCAGCCCTATCCCGCACCTCGCCCGGCGCGTGCGCAGGATGGTGCACATGGATTTCGTGGAACTGATGGAAGATCTCGCCCCGTCGGGACTGAAGGAATTCCGGCTGCTTGCCGGTGTCGCCGATCCCAAGAAGCCGGCCCAGAAGGATGAAAGGTAACCAGTATGCCAGCAGAGAGCAAAGCCAAGGTCATCGAAAGAAACCGCGCCCCGCGCGTGCAGATCGCCTACGACGTCGAAACCTACGGCAGCCCCACGACGATCGAGTTGCCGTTCGTCATGGCTGTCATGGCCGACCTTTCCGGCGCCTCGCAGACCAAGGAAGCGTCGAAGTCGGTTCTGGACCGCAATTTCGTCGAAACCGACGCCAATCGCTTCCCCAAATTCATGGAAGCGATGGGACCGCGCGTGAAGGCGCGTGTGAAGAACACGTTGCCGCAAGCAGAAGGCGCCGAGCGGGACGAGGAACTGGCGATCGATCTCACCTTTTCCAAAATGGGTGATTTCGCGCCGGACAAGATCGCCGAGCAGGTGCCGCAACTGGCCGAGATCCTCAAGATGCGGCGTCAACTCGAGGAACTGCTGGGCTTCATGGATGGCCGTGTCGACGCCGAAAAGCGCATCGCGCAGCTTCTGAACAACGAGCCGCTGCTGAGCAAGATCGCCGGCCAGGCGATTTCTGACGGCAAGGGCGAGGAGTAAGTCATGGCCGAACAGCAAAAGACCGCAGCCGCTACCGCCGAGGCCGAAGCCATCGATCTTGGCGAATTCAGCGGCCTCCTTGAAAAGGATTTCAAGGTCAAGAAGGACGACAGCGAGAAACTGCAGCAGTTGGTGCGCAACCTGGCGCTGGCCGCTCAGTCCCGTTCCGAGACGACGACCATCTCGTCCAACGCGATCAGGTCGATCAAGTCGCTGATCGCGGGCATCGACAAGATGCTGACGACGCAGGTCAACGAGATCCTGCATGCCCCGGAAGTGCGGGAGATGGAAGGCACATGGCGAGGCCTTTGGTACCTCATCAACAACACCGAGACGGACACCAAGCTGAAGATCCGGGTGATGAACATCTCCAAGGAGCAGTTGGGCGACACGCTGGAAGACTATGAAGGCCAGATGTGGGACCAGAGCCCGATCTTCAAGAAAGTCTACACGGACGAGTATTCGATGTTGGGCGGCGAGCCGATCGGCTGCATCATCGGTGCCTACGAATTCTCCAACCATCCGCGCGACGTCGGCCTGCTGCGCAACATTTCTGGTGTCTGTGCCTCGGCGCACACGCCATTCATCGCGGCTGCGTCGCCGCGGCTGTTCCGCATGGACAGCTGGCAGGAACTGCCGAACCCGCAAGACCTGCAGATGATCGTGAACAACCCGTCCTATGCCTCATGGCAGTCACTGCGCGAGAGCGAGGACGCCCGCTATATCGGGCTTACCATGCCGCGCGTGCTGGCACGCCTGCCCTACGGCTCGGAAACCGTTCCGGTGAAGGGCTTCACCTTCGAGGAGGAGGTGGGCGGCGACCACAACAAATATGTCTGGATGAACGCCGCCTTCCCGATGGGCGTCAACATCAACCGCAGCCACAAGCTCTATGGCTGGGGAACGCAGATCCGCGGCGTCGAGAATGGCGGCACGGTGCTCAACCTGCCGGTGCACGCCTTCCCGACGGACGACGGTTCGATCGCAATGAAATGCCCGACCGAGGTCGCCATCGACGACCGGCGCGAGGCGGAATTGGCGAAGCTTGGCCTGATGCCGATCCTGCACCGCAAGAACACCGATCTCGCAGCCTTCATCGGCGCGCACTCGCTCCAGGATGACGAGACACGCGCCGGGCGCCTCGTCGACCCCGACGCCCAGTCGAACGAAAGGCTGAGCGCCAACCTGCCCTACCTGTTCCCGGTGTCGCGTTTCGCGCATTACCTCAAGGCGATCGCGCGCGACAAGATCGGATCGTTCAAGGAACGCACCGATATGGAGATCTGGTTGACCGAATGGATCAACCGGTACGTGCTGGCCAATCCGGCCTTCGCCGACGACAAGGCACGGGCCAAGCGTCCGCTTGCCGCTGCCGAGGTTCAAGTCGACAGTGTCGAAGGCCGGCCCGGTTACTACAATGCCCGTTTCTATCTGCGTCCGCACTACCAGCTGGAAGGCATCAACGCCTCTCTCCGGCTGGTATCGGAACTGCCGTCAGTGAAGGGCTGAAGTCGCAGCGAAGTCATCTTGTTTCGTTTGAAAAGCGGTGGAGAAAGACAATGCCGACCACAGAGAGAAGCGAGGGTCCTTCAATGAAGATCGATGGTTTTTTGAAAGTTCCGGACATCAAGGGCCCGAGCAAGCGCGACGGCCATGAAGACGAGATCGAAGTGCATGGCGTCGATTACAAGATGATAGCGCCCTACGACCCGAATTCGCTTTCGCGACGCGGCCGTGTGTCGATGGGAATGATCAAATTCATCAAGCACTACGACAAGTCGTCGCCATATCTGAAGAAGGCGCTGTTCGAGAACAAGGCGCTCGACGAGGTGGTGTTCTCGGCACGCCGCACCATTGACGGCGAGACCAGCGACTATCTGGTCGTGACGCTCACCGACGCCTCGGTCATGGAGTACGATATGCGGCAGGCCACGGACGAGGCCGATCTTATCGAGGAAGAAGTCAGCTTCGCCTACAAGAAGATCAAGTTCGTCTACGACAAGGACGACGAGATCGAAATGGACGTCTATGTCGGCAAGTGAGGCCAAGCGGCCTGGCGCGAAGCCGCAGTTTGCCGGCAGTTCGCGGGCAAAGCGCGAGGCGGTCCAGCCTTCGCTCTGGGACCGCCTCGTCAACGACTTGCCTGGTGTGGCGTCGGAGATCGACGGGCTGCGCCGCCTTCTGGATGAAGAACTCGGCGCCGAGCGCGTCGAGGCTCTTCTTGCCGGCAGCGCACGCGGCATCGATACCGAAGCCGAACTGACGCCAGAGCAGAGGCGGCGCCTGCACCGGCTGGTCTTCCAGGCCGAACATCGCGCCGAGATCGAAAGCCGCGGTGTGGTGGTTTCGGCACGCGTGCTGAAAGAAGCCGTGCGGCGCGACATCGAGGCCCTGTTCAACACCGAGCGCTTCGAATCCGTACCGATGCTCTCCGATGCCGAACACGAACAGCCCCTGGACGAACTGCCGTCGCTCGCCGACTTTCCCGAGGTGCGCCGCAGCGTGGTCAATTATGGCGTGCCGTCCTTTTCCGGCCGCTCTTCGCGGGATTTCGACCGCGATGCGCTGGCGCGCGAAATCCGCGCGGTGCTTGCCACCTTCGAGCCGCGCCTGAAGGAGAGCGCCACGACCGTCAACGTCACGCTCGGAGACAAGACCGTCGGCCTCAAGATCGAGATCGACGCGGTGCTGATCATGGCCCCGACACCGGAGCGCATGCGGCTGCGCACCACGATCAATCTCGACAACGGCCTGGCACGAACCGAATTCCGGGAGACCTGAGATGGATCGGGTCTTCGTGGAGTACTACGAAGAAGAACTGACCCATATCCGGGCGTTGGCCGCGGAATTCGCCGACATGCATCCGGCGGTCGCCCGTAATCTTTCCCTCGACACGGTCCCCTGCCCCGACCCTTATGTGGAACGGCTGCTCGACGGCGTGGCCTTCCTGGCCGCGCGCACCCGCCTCAAGGTCGACGCGGAGCGCTCGCGCTTCTCGCGCGCCGTGCTCGATGTGCTTTACCCGGATCTGGTGACGCCGGCGCCGGCGACGGCGATGGCCGTGCTGAAACCCGGCCAGCAGGTGCAGTCAATGATTGCCGGCCACGCCGTCGCGCGCGGCACACGATTGGTCTCCGGCCTCAATCCAGGGCTTTCGACACGTTCGACCTTCACGACCGCGCAGGAGGTCACGCTGTGGCCGATCGCGATCACCTCGGTCGGTTATTTCCAGGATCGCAGCGCGCTCGCGGCTGCCGGAATCGCGCCGATCGGCGGCGCGCGCGGCGAGGCGGCGTTTCGCGTCACCCTCTCCCGGACGGGAAAGGGCAAGCTCAGCGAATTGTCGCTTGACCGTCTCGACCTCTATTTCGCCGGGCGTGCCAGGGCACCCTTGCTTTTCGATGCGATCTTCGGCGCCTGCTCGGCTCTCGGCGCGCGGGCGGAAGGCAAGACCAATCCGCTGACGGCGCTGCCCGAGCCCGAAATGGTCGGCATCCGCGACGACGAAGCGCTGATGCCGCGCACCCGTCCGACCTTCGAGGGCTACCGGCTGCTGCGCGAATATTTCATGATCCCGGAGCGCTTCCATTATGTGCGGGTCGCCGGCCTCCAGCCGGTGGTGCGCAAGTGCGATGCGGGGATCGAGATCATCTTCCTGTTCCGACGTCCGGTGCCCGAGCTCGCCGATGTGACGGTTGCCGACTTCGAACTGTTCGTGACGCCGGTCATCAATCTCTTCGAACGCGAATGCAACGTCATCGAGATCGACCCGCGCAAAACGCGTCAGGTGCTGCACGCCGACCGCACGCGGGCGCGGGATTTCGAGATCTTCCGGGTCACGCGGGTCGAGGACGCCGACGCCGAGAGCGGCGAGGCGACAATTCCCGAACTGTTCAGCCTGGGGCAGAACCGCGGCAGCGGCTGGGTCTATTCGATTGAGCGGCGTCCGCGCCGGGCCACCGAGGACGAGCGGCGCGAGGGCCTGACCCGCACCTCCTACACCGGCGACGATGTCTTCATCGCCGTCTCGCGGCCGGCAGGGAGCTCGCCAAACCGGCCACTCAAGCGGCTCGACATCACGGCGCTGTGCACCAACCGCGACCTGCCGATCCTGGACGACACGCCGACGCTGACGCTGGAGACCGCCGATCCGGTCGAAGCGGTGCGCTTGCTTGGAGCGCTGCGGGCGCCGCAGCCGGCAGTCCCGGCGTCCCTTCCGGCCAGCGCGGCCGGTGAATCCCGCGCCGACAATCTCGCCTGGCGGCTGGTGTCGCAGCTCTCTCTCAACTTCCTCAGCCTTGCCCAGGAAGGCCGTGGTGTCGATCCGCTGCATGCCTTGCTCGACCTTTATGCCGATCGCGGCGATCCCAGCCTTGCCCGCAACGTGCATTCGATCGTGCGCATCGATTCACGCCCGGTGATCGAGCGGCTCCAGATCGACGGGCCAATGTGTTTCGGACGCGGTACCGAAGTGACACTGCATGTCGACCAGTCCGTGCTGGCGGGGCAAAGTTCGCTGCTGCTTTCGGCCCTGCTTTCGCGGCTGTTCGCCCGCCATGCAGGGATAAACGGATTTGTGCGGACCCGTACCCGGTTGCTGCAGAAGCAGGAGGATGTGCCATGGCCGATGACGCCCGGCAATCGCTACCTGATCTAGCGGAGCCGGCAACGGTTGCGACCGAACCGTTGCTGGAGAGCTTCGACTTTTTCGAGTTGCTGCGGCGCCTGGAGCAGCGCGGTGGATTGTTCGGCCAATCCGGAACGGCCGACCGCGAGCCGGCGAGACTTGGCCAGCATGTGCGCCTGAGCTTCTCGGCTCGCGACGTCGTCAAGCTCCAGGACGCCGGGGACAAGGCCCACGCCCGGGTGACCGTCGCCAATCTCGGGCTGCTTGGACCGGAAGGACCGATGCCATTGCATCTGACACGCTGGGTGCTCGACCGGCTGTCGCAGCGCTGGTTCACCGGGGCCGACGCCGAGCAGACCAGCGACACGACCTTCGTCGATTTCGTCAACATCCTGCAACACCGCATGATGGCCCTTTACTATCGCGCCTGGGCTGACGCGCATCCGGCCGTGCAGGTCGAGCGGTCCGTCGGCGGGCGGGTTCGCGCCATGCTGGAGGCAATGTCCGGGATCGGCTTCCCCGGCACGCAGGATCCCGAACTCGACACTGTGCGACTGCGGCAGGCTGGATCGCTCGCCAACCAGATCGACGGCGCGGAGCGGCTGACGCTGTTTCTCGCCACCGCCTTCAAGGTGCCGGTGCAGATCAAGGAATTCGTCGCCGCTTGGATCACCATACCGAAGGCACTGCAGACGCGTCTCGGCAAGGCCCATGCCGGGCTTGGACGTGGCGCGACGATCGGGCCGCGGGTCTTCAGCCGCCAAAGCAGGATCGAATTGCGCATCGGTCCGTTGAGCCTCGACGACTTCAGGTCGTTCCTGCCCGGCGAACGGCGCCTTGGCCTGTTCGAGAAGGCGGTGCGCGACATGATCGGCGAGACGCTCGACGTCGATTTGCGCATCGTGCTCGCACGCGACGCCGTGCCGCCGCCACGGGTCGGGACCGTCCAGCTTGGCCGGACGGCCTGGCTGGCGCGTCCCGCCGAAAAGGGTGACGCCGACGATCTCAGATTGCACACCATCGTCGGCTGGCGGCCGGAAATGGCGGAGGCGGCCGCATGAGCCTGCTGCTGACGCTGGAACAAGGCCCGCGCTCGCAAGTGGTCAGGCAGACCCGGCTGGACGAGGGCGAATTGGTGATCGGGCGCAGCGCCGACGCCGGCTGGCAGATCGACGACCCGGACATGTTCGTCTCGCGCGCCCATTGCAAGATCAGCGGCGACCGGGATGGCTATTTGGTTACCGACACGTCGAGCAGCGGATTGTTCGTCGATGACTCCGACAGGCCCCTGGGTCCTGGCAGGTCGATGCGGCTGCAGAACGGCATGCGGCTGCGCATGGGCGACTATGTCTTTCACGTCGAGGTTCAATCCAAAGCGAACCGGACGTCGGTCGGCCCGGCCCCTGTCACCGGCCATCCCGCGCCTGCATGGTCATCGCCGGGAGCGCGAACGCCTGCCAGCATCGGCGGCGACGACTTCTTCTCGGCCAAGGTCGAGGAAGAACCGCGCCCGCCACGCCCGGCGGACTTGCCGAACCCGTTCGAGCAGCCCGTTCCGGGGGCTTATGACCGCCCATCGATCCAGCGCAGTTCGCCTGCCTTCGACGACCCGTTCAGCCTCGACCCGGTGGCGACATCGCAATCCAGCGATGCCGCTGCTCCAGGTCAGCCGGATCCGTTCGGGTTCGGCGAAATGCCTTCGCGCAACGATGCGTCCGGGCATGCGGCAAAGCCGGCCAGCTTCGATGACGATTTCAGCTTTGGGCCGGCCGCGACCCCGCCTCTGGCTAACGGCGCAGACCCGGCAGGACGTGTGCTGCATCAGGCTGAAAAGCCGCGCGCCGGGCATCCCTGGGATGTACCGGTGCAAGCAGCCGAGCCACCGCCGCCGCGACGCGCCGTTCCAGCGCCCAAGCCGGCGCGCCCGGCGCAGCCCGCATCCGGCGATATGGCACTTCGTGCCGCATTCTTGCGCGGCATGGGCGTCGAGGAGGCCGATTTTCCCGGCCGCGACCCGATCGCCGAAATGGAAAAATTCGGACGTGAATACCGGCTGATGCTGGATGGCTTGATGCAACTCCTGCGCAAGCGCGCCGAGGAGAAGGGAAGCGCGCGCGTCGCCCAGACGGTGGTCGGCGCTTCCGAGGTCAACCCGCTTAAATTCCTGCCGACGGCCGAGGATGTCATCGTCACCATCATCTCGGAACGCAGTCCGGGCTTTCTCTCCGGCGAGGCGGCGATCGACGACGCGGTAAAGGACCTTGCACAGCATCACATACGCGCCTGGCGCGGCGTTCAGGCCGCGCTTCGGCGCATGATCGACCGTTTCGATCCGGCCGCGATCGAGGAAGAGCTCAAGTCCAATTCCGCCATCGGCAATCTGCTCTCCGGCGGACGTAACGCCAAGCTGTGGGAGCTCTACCAGAAACGCCATCGCGACATCGCCCAGAGCGCGGAATCGAGTTTCCTGGGCGAGATCGGCGCGGACTTCAGGGACGCATATGAAGAGGAGGAGTAGGACATGATCGACAGACGCGAATTCGTCGTTGCCCTCGGCGCGACGGGGCTGCTTGCGGCGTGCCAGAGCGGCCCGCCGAAACCATCGGTTATCTCGGTCAACGTGACCGGGGGCGCCGGCATGAATCCAGGACCGGGCGGCGGCGACAGGCCGGTGACGGTACTGGTGATGCGGCTTGCCAGCACCGGCAAGTTCAACTCGGCCGACTATTTCGCGCTGCAGGGCGATGCCAGCTCGGCGCTCGGCGCCGACCTCATCGGCTCCGACACGATCTCGGTCGCGCCAGGCAAGACGGCGGCCAAGACCATCACGGTCGAGCCGAACGCCACGGCACTCGGCTTCGTGGCGCTGATCCGCGAGCCGGGCGGACGCAACTGGCGCACGACCAAGTCGGTATCGCCAGGGTCGAAATTCACCGTCAATGTCAGCCTCGGCAAGGGCGGCATTTCCGCCTAGCGACAGGGGCCACGGATGGTTGTGCGCAGAAAGTAATGGCATGAGCGATGCAAACAGGGTGCTGTGGTCGGAGGGCCTGTTTCTCAGGACCCAGCACTTCCAGCAGCAGGATCGGTTCTTCGAGGGCATGGTGCGCGGCGCACTGCAGGCCGGTCAGCTCCATACTTTCGGCTTCCAACAACTGACCCTAGACCAGTCGCTGCTCGACGCCGGCCAGGTCTCGATCGTGTCCGCCCGGGGTATTTTCCCGGACGGCACGCCTTTCTCCATCCCGGAACTGATGGATGCGCCGAAGCCGCTGCCGGTCACTGCGGACACCGGCGCCGGTCCGGTGCTGGTGGCACTGCCGCTCGAGCCGCCCGGTGGCGTCGGATTCGATCCGGCGCATTCGGCATCGACGGGCGCGCGCTACCACGGCAAGATCGTTTCGGTGCGCGACGCCGTCCAGAGCGGCGCCGATCCGGAAGAGATCGAGGTCGCCCGGCCGCAAGCCGCCCTGCTTGCACCGGGCAAATCGGTCGGCGGTTATACCGCCTTGCCGATCGCCGACATAGAGGGTGTGCGCGCCGACGGCGGCATCTCGCTCGATGAGACGTTCCTGCCGCCGACGCTGATCACCGGCGCGGTCCACTGGTACCGGCAATTGCTGCAGGAAGTGGTCACCGGCCTCGACCAGATCGCCGAAGCGCATGGCAAGATGGTGATGGGCGGCGCCGGCCGTAGCGTCGAAGACCTTTTGATGCTGCACCTCGCCAATGCCGCTCGCCCGCGGCTCGCCCACATGCTGGCGCAGGATGTCTTTCATCCGGCCGAACTCTATCTCGAACTGGCCGGACTGGCCGGCGAGATGGCAACCTACGGCTCGAGCTCGCGGCGGCTCGGCGAATTGCCGGCCTACGACCACATGGCGCCCGGCCCCGCCTATATGGCGCTGGCCGACGCCCTGCGCTCGCTCATCCTCAGCCTGCGCTACATCGAGCCGAAATCACGCGCGCTGCCGGTGATGCGGCACGCGACCAATGTCTGGAAAGTGCGCATCGACAACCCGAAGCTCTTGGTCGCCAGCCGCATCGTCATCCGCGTCGGATCGGAACTGTCGGAAGACGCGCTGCGCAAGATCTTCGTCAACCAGGCGACGGTCGGCGCCGCCGACCAGTTCGAAGGCCTTTGGAAGTCGCGCCTGCCGGGTATTCCGCTGAAACCGCTTCATTCGCAGCCACGCGAGATTCCCTATGATGGCGACCGGCTGTGCCTGGAGCTTGACCAGAAGAGCGAGCATTGGGCCTCGTTGCTCGACGCCCCCGGCTTCGTCATCGGCGTTTCCGGTGTCCTGCCGAGCGAGCCGCAGGTCGACTGCTACTCAGTGAACAGGTGAGGCCATGAGCCGGGATGATCCTTTCGGACTGTCGGAGGATCGCGAACGCACACGCATCAGGCTGGCGGGCGCCGCGCCGCGGCCGATGGCGCCGCTGGCACCGGGCGCGCCGGTCAAAAGGGCGCGCGCCCATCCCAACACGCTCATCAATATCTTCGCGCCGTTGCTCGAATTCGCGCCGGAGCTCGAGAGCGCGCTGGCGCCGGAGAACCCGGAAGCGATGCGCACGCGCCTGCTCGACGAGTTGGTTCAGGCGCGCGACGCCGCGATGGCAGCAGGCTCCTCGCTGGAGCGCGCCGACCAGGCGGCCTGGGCGGTGGCGGCGTTGCTCGACGACCTCGCGCTGAACACGCCGTGGGGCGGCGCCGGCGCCTGGCCGCGCCAGCCGCTGGTGGTCATGCTGCGTGGCGATGTCGATGCCGGCACCCAGTTTTTCACCCGCCTTGACGAGTTGGAGCGCCATCCCAACCGCGACCGCGAGATGCTTGAGCTTCAGTATTACTGCCTGGCGCTCGGCTTCCGCGGCAAGTACCGGGTGCCCGGCCGCGCCGGCGACCGCTCGCTCAATGCCGTGCGTGTGGCAGCCGCGCGGTTCCTGCGCAATGCCGACGCCGAGGACGCGCCGCTGTCGCCGAACTGGAAAGGCGTGATCGCTTCCGACGAGCCGCAGCGCTTCATCGTTCCGATCTGGGTAATGGCACTTGCCGCGGTCGTCGTCGCCGCCGCCGCTTACATCGGTCTGTCGATGGGCTTGAGCAGCCAGGCGGTCGAACTCTCCGCCCTCGTGCGCACGCTGCCGCCGGCCTCACGCGCGGACGTTACCCGCGCCGCGCCCAAGCAGGATGCGCCCGCACCTGAACCGCCACAGCCGGTCGATTTCGCGCTGCTGCCCGCGTTCAAGGTGGAAGCGCCGGCGAGCCTCAAGGGCGCGCTCAGCGGCACCGAAAGCGTCTCGCTGGCCAAGCTGATCATCCAGTCGTCCAACCCCGAACTCTTCCAGTCTTCGCGGCCGACACTGTCGCAAGGCTATGAGCCGCTGATCCAGTCGATCGCCAAGGTGATCCTCGCCAATCAGGAGCTCATCGGAAACATCACGATCGTCGGCCATACCGACAATGTGCGCCTGCAACGGTCCAATCCGCTCGCCAGCAACCAGCGGCTCTCTGAGGCACGTGCCCAAACCATAGCGGACCTCCTGGTGCAGGCTGGCGTGCCACAGGAGCGCATCCGTTCCGAAGGCCGCGCCGACTCCGATCCGGTGGCCGACAACTCGACGCGCGAGGGCCGCGCGCTCAACCGGCGCGTCGAGGTCCTGGTCGAGAAGAGGCTCTGAGATGTTCATCCTGCGCTTCCTCTGGGCGGTCATCACCTCGCGCTTTCTCTGGACGCTGATCGGCATTGCGCTGCTTTCGCTTTTGATCTGGGTGTTCGGCCCGATCGTCCAGGTCGGCCCGTACGCGCCATTCGAATCCGACAATGTGCGCATCGCCATCATCGCGGGCCTGATCATCCTGTGGCTGGTTTGGCTGATCATCGCGCAACGGCGCGCGATCCGCGCCAACCGCATGTTCGTCGCCGAGATCGCGGCACCCGTGACTGAACAGCAGCTTACCCCCGGCGAGGAGAGCGTTGCAGCCGTCGGCGCGAAGTTCGGCGAGGTGATGGCCGAGCTCAAGCGTCGCAAGCTCGGCGGACGGAAGTTCCTGCGCGAGATGCCGTGGTATGTGATCGTCGGGCCTCCGGCCACCGGCAAGACCACGGCATTGCGCCAGTCGGGCCTCAATTTTCCAATCGATCTGACCGATGATCTGCAGGGTGTCGGCGGCACGCGCAACTGCGACTGGTTTTTCTCCGAGAACGCGGTGCTGATCGACACTGCGGGCCGCTACGTCCAGCAGGAGAGCCAGCCGGACGTCGACGCCGCGGAATGGCTGGGCTTCCTGGACCTTCTGAAGAAGCACCGCGGTCGCCGCGCACTCAACGGCGTCATCGTCGCGCTGTCGATCGATGTGCTCTCGGAAGGCGATGAGGCGATCAAGACGCACGGCCGCAAGATCCGCCGCCGACTGGCCGAGCTCAACGATCGGCTGGAGATTCGTCTGCCCGTCTACCTGATGCTGACGAAGGCCGACCTGATCAAAGGGTTCGAAGCCTTCTTCGGCGGCTTGTCGACGAGCGCGCGCGAGCAGGTGTGGGGAACCACCTTTGCGCTGGATGCCCGCGTCAACGCCGGCATGATCCAGACGGAGCTGGCCAGGCTTGGCAGCGAGCTGGAGCGAAGGCTAGTGCCGCGCCTTGAAGACGAAGACAAGCTTGGCTCGCGCGCCGAGATCTTTCGCTTTCCGGCGCAGTTGGCGAGCCTCTCCGGGCCGATCCAGGTGCTGATCGAGGCGATGTTCGGCGAAAGCCGCTACGAGGAAGCCGCGTGGCTGCGCGGCCTTTATCTGACATCGGCGACGCAGGAAGGAGCCCCCATCGACCGCCTGACCGCGGCGTTGTCATCGTCCTTCGGGTTGCCGCCGCGCCGCGCCATGCCGGCGGCGCGCGTCGAGAAGCGCAGCTTCTTCCTCAGGAACCTTCTCACCGAAGTGATCTTCAAGGAGGCCGGCCTTGGAACATTCGATCCGCTGGCGCAGCGCCGCCGCGCCTGGATCTGGCGCGGGGCCGCCGCCGCCTGTGCGCTCGCGGCCCTGCTGGCCGGCGGAGTGTTCACCTGGTCCTACCTCGACAACCGCAATGCGATCACCGAACAGGCCGGCCAGTTCGAAGCCCTGCAAGGGCCGCTCACCCAGGTCGCCGCCACGCCGGCCGCGGTCGAGCAGCCGACCATGGATGGCGCGCTGGCGGCGATGGACGCGGTGGCGACCGCCCGAACGGCGCCACCAGACGCCGTCCATAACCTGCTTGGCCCTACCGCTTCGCCGGAGCTGGTGCGCGCGCAGACCGATACCTACGGCCATGCGCTGCGCAACGTGCTCGAGCCGCATATGGTCGCCCTGCTCGAGGCCACGATGTGGCGGCAAATCCGCGATCCGGATTTCATGCTCGGCGCGCTGAAGACCTACCGGATGATGACCGGCCTGTCGCAGATGGACACCGATTTCGTCCAGAACTGGTGGGTGAACAGCCTGCCGCAATTCGCACCGGCTCCGCCTTTCCCCACGGCCGACGCCGAAGAGCACCAAATCGCCGCCATCCGCCGCATGGCCGTCGACGACAGCTACATCGCCCCGGACAAGGCGCTGGTCGCGGAGGCGCTGAAGACTGTATGCACGATCTCGCTGCCGCAGCGCGCCTACAAGCAGCTCCTGGCCGATCCGGAAGTAGCCGCCGCCAAGGAATGGGTGCCGGCCAATTTCGCCGGGCCGAACGGCGCCAAAGTGTTCGCGCGCCGCTCCGACAAGACGTTGCGCGTCGGTGTTCCCGGGCCCTACACTTATGCGGGTTTCCACGACGCGATCCTCGACCGGGTCGAGGATGTGGCGGGACAGGCCGCCCTCGATCGCGCGGTGTTTGCCGGCGGCTGCTCGGAGAACTCGGAGACGTCGGTCTCGGCGCTCTCGCAGGACATCCTGAAGCTCTACTACGACGACTATATCGCCCAGTGGGACTCTTTCCTGCGTGACATGCGGCTTGCGCCGCTCACCGATCTCAACATCGCCAGTGAAAACCTCAAGGATCTTTCAAACGCCGACTCCGCGCTGAAGCGCCTGTTGACGGCAGTGGTGCAGGAGACCGACCTCACCCGCTCCGACGACGCGCCGGCCGACGACAAAAGTGGCGCTGCCGCCAAGACCGGCTCCAAGCTGCTCAGCAAACTCGGCAAGCTGGGCAAGGTGGTGACCTCGGGCGCCAAGCTCCTGCCGCGCGCCGGCTCCGCCAACCAGGTGGACATGACCGGCAGCTTGGTTGCCGAGCATTTCAAGCCGCTCAAAGGCACCATTGCCCAGGTCGACGGCCAGCCGCCGGCGCTCGACGCCGCCGTCGTGGCGCTGACGGCGCTGTCGAATGTGTTGCAGACGGTGACCGCCAATCCCAACCCGCAGGATGCGATCAAGAAGCAGGGCGGGCTTGCCGAGCTGACAGGCGCGGTCGCAAGGCAGGCGCAGATCCTGCCTTCGCCGATCAACGAGTGGCTGGGCGGCATTGCCGGCGACACCAGCGGCCTGTCGCAGAAGGCCGTAACCAACGAGCTCAACGCCATCTGGCGGGCCGACATACTGCCGTTCTGCCAGGCGGCGCTCAACAACCGCTATCCGTTCAGCCCGGACAGCGCGGTCGATGTCAATGTGCGCGATTTTCAACGTCTGTTCGGGCCGACCGGCCTGATCGATGCCTTCACCACCGACCATCTGATCAACTATGTCGACACCGCCAGCGAGCCGTGGAAATGGCGTGCCGATTTTGGCCTCGACCCGGCGGCGCTGGCAGCGTTCGAGCAGGCGAGGCATATCCGCGACGATCTGTTTCCGGGCGGCACCGGCCCGGTGATGAACTTCACGCTGGAGCCCAAGGACCTCTCCCCCAACGTGGCGCGTGTCACGCTCAACCTCGATGGCCAGAACCTCGTCTACTACAACAACGCCACCAGGCCGCAACCGATGACGTGGCCCGGCAAGGATGGCACCGGGGTGATCTCCCTCGCTTTCCAGCCGGTCGACGGCTCGCCCGAAGTGATGCTCAACGAGACCGGCAGCTGGGCGTGGCTCAGAATGCTGCGCGGCGGCCGCTTCGCCGCGACCAAGCTCACCGACGTCTACAGCCTGCGGCTCGGGACGAAGGGGATGTGGGCCGATTTCGAACTCAAAGCCGCCAGCGTCGAGAACCCCTACACGCTCGAAATGTTCAAGAAGTTCACATGTCCGCCGCAGATCTGATCGCGCCCGGCTTCTATGGCAAGATGCCCGCCACCGGCGATTTCGTGACCCGGCGGCTGCCGGCGGATTTCGTGCGTGGATGGGACCGCTGGCTGGCGCAGCATATCGTGCCGCTGTTCGGACTGGAAACCTGGCCGCAGCACATTGCGCTGCGTTTCCTCAGCGGGCCTGGTTCCTTCGGCGCCTCGGCCGGCATCCTGCTGCAAAGCGCCGACAGGGTCGGCCGGCAATTTCCGCTGAGCGTCGTCGCGCGTCTTGATGAAGCACCGCTGAAGCTCGCCTATGCCGATGCCTGGTTCGAAAATATCGAAAAAGCCGCCTTCGCCGCACAGCGGGGCGAGATGACGCCTGACGAACTCGACGCGGCGCTGGCCGCCCTGCCGGTTCCGGTAATCGATGGCGAGGGCGATGTGATCGACGATCTGGTCATGTGGTCGGCGCATACGGATATTTTCGATGTCGACCAGCTGGCGCCGCAGCCGGTGCTAGAGCAGATCGCCGCCAGCCACATGGAGGCGAGCTGATGCAGGTCTGGAACCAGATGGGCTATCCGCATCAGTTCACCATGGGCATGGACAAGGCCGGCCACGAATGGATCGTGGTCGTGGTCAAGGGCACTTTCGATTTTCCGACGAAGCCTGGCGGGCTGGTGCAGAAATCGGCCGAACAGGTTCCGCTGGTCATGGCCGACACGCAAACCGGCGTGCCCGGCTATTCGGCGACGCTGTGGGAGACGGACTTCGCCTTCCGCAAGCCGCGCTGCGACGTGATCGCCAATGGCTGTGCCTACGCACCGGGCGGACGGCCGGCCGAGCGCGTCCCGGTCGGCATCAAGGTCGGCAACTGGTCTAAGCTGTTCGAGGTGGTTGGCCACCGCGAATGGCGCGCCCTCGGTCCGGTCTTTACCGCCACGTCGCCGCAACCCTTCCTGAAACTGCCTATCTCCTATGACGTTGCCTGGGGTGGCGTCGACAGGCTGGATCCAGAAGACAAGCTTCCCGCCAGTTATAAATACAACCCGGTCGGAACCGGATGGTCGCGTACCAAGAACCAGCGTCTAGTCCCGGGCCTGCGGCTGCCGAACACCCAAGCGGTCAACGAAGAAATCCGCTCGCCCTTCGGCGACTACAAACCGATGAGCTTTGGGCCGATGGGCCGCGGCTGGCCCGGGCGTATTGAGTTCGGCGGCACTTACGACCAGAACTGGATCGACAATATTTTTCCGTTCCTGCCGCCGGATTTCGATGAACGCTATTTCCAGATGGCGCCGCCTGACCAGCAGATCGACCATCCGCGGGGCGGCGAGGACGTGCAGTTGATAAATTTGACGCCGGCAGGCAAGGAAAGCTTCCGCATGCCAACGACAGCGTTGCCGCTGACGCTGTTCAAAGGTCGCGAAAAAGCGTTCGGGGGCGAGCTTCTGCCCGATACGGTGCTGTTCGATCCGGAGAAGCGGCGATTTTCGCTGGTCTGGCGGGTATCGCAACGGATCCAGCGCACGATCCTCGACTTCAACGAATGCTGGGTCGGGCCACCTACGCGCGGAATGGAGCGCGCCAGGACAACGGGCAAAGTATATGTTCGCGGCTTCAATGCGCCGCCACGAGATGAGGCCGACGCGGCATGAGCGCCAGTCTCGACATCGTCTCAGTTGGAATGGTCACCGCTGTTGGACTTGACGCACCGTCGAGCTGTGCCGCAATGCGGGCGAGATTGGACGGATTTCGCGAGACGAGATTCGTCGGCCCTGGCGGAGACTGGTTGATCGGCGCTCCAGTGCCGCTGCCGCGGAATTGGGTTGGCGAGAAGCGCCTAGAGCACCTGGCGGCCGGCGCGATCAGCGAAGCTTTCGCAAGTGGTGAAGCGGCGAGGGATCAGACGGCACTGCTGTTGTGCCTTGCTGAGGAGGGTCGCATTGGCTCGCCGGTGCGCGACAGCTCGCGATTTATGCGCGCAATTGCAAAAATTCTGGAGTTCGAGCCGCATATCGCGTCACGCATTATTACGCACGGCCGGCCGTCTGGACACGTCGCTTTGGATCACGCGCGTAAGCTGATCGCGTCAGGCGCTGTTTCGAATGTCATGATCGTAGGGGTGGACAGCTACCTCTCGACATTGGCAGTAGGCCATCACCTACGACAAAATCGCCTGCTGACGGCCGACAATGCCAACGGATTTATTCCTGGCGAGGCGGCCGCAGCAGTGCTTTGCGCTCGCAGCTCGAACGGTAGCCTTTCCCTCTTCGGTCTCGGACTCGCACGTGATCCTGCGCCAATCAACAACCCGCGTGATCTGCCATTGCGCGGGGACGGCATGGCCTCAGCCTACCGCTTGGCCTTGGATGAAACCGGCATTGGACTAAACCGCGTCGGCTACCGGATTGCTGACCTCATCGGCGAGCAATACTGGTTCAAGCAAACTACCCTTGCGAGCTTGCGCCTGGAGCGCGACGCCACAGGCTTTCAAGATCTCTGGAGCCCCGCCGAGTCTCTTGGCAACGTCGGTGCGGCCGTGGTCCCGCTCATGATCGGAATGGCGTACTTTGCAGCGCGCAAGGGCTATGCGGCTGGCAACCCCGTGTTGATCGAGGCATCGGGAGATGACGGAGCCTGTGGGGCTGCCATCGTCTCCGCGAGGGCTGCCTGATGTCAAACGTCTTTGCGAATGGGCTAGAGATCTCTGGCAAGGCCGTCCAAGCACAAACCATTGCTGCGTTTCCCGATGTGTGCTTCACGCCACCTCAGACGCCGGCGACGCCGCCAGGGGTGCCGATCCCCTATCCATCCTTCGGAATAGCATCCGACACCGAAAATGGCACTGGCAAAGTCCTCATCGGCGGCAAGACGGTGAACATCAAGAATAAATCTGATATTTCGCGGACCAGCGGAACAGAAGCCGGATGTGCGCCGAAAAAGGGAATCGTCACATCGAAGAATACAGGCAAGAAGTATTTCAACTCTTGGTCCAACAACGTCAAGTTCGAGGGCGAGCCGGTCATACGCTTCACCGATCTCGCAACGCACAACCACGCGTCGCCCGGTGGCCAAACTCCTCCTTGGCCGGAGATGGTCGCGGCGGCGCCGCCAAATCCCGACGGGACGAAGTGCATAGTTGGTGAGTATTCCTCGGATGCGGCGAAAGACTGTGCCAAAAACACAGACGCCGATGGTAATAAATACCAGTTCCACCACATTGTGCCCGATCGCACTTTCCGAACCGGTCGCAGAAAGGTCCGGGGGCTGAAGAATCCACGCGACTCACGAATGCCTGGCGCGCCCTCACACGGTGAAGGCATGTGCATCTGTCTTCCTCCTGATAACCACGTTGGATCGTCCAAAAGCACGGAGACCGCAGTTCACAAAGCCATGGACAGCAAGTTGACCGCTTTGGGCAAACAGGCGAGCACTAGAGCCAACCCAAGCGGAGTCGCCAAGATGAGCGACGTGAGAATTGACTGCTTGAAAGCGCTGAAGAAGCTCGTCCCCGACGTTATCACTGCGGAATGCTTCAAAGCTGCCACGAAGGCGGTGATGGAACAGACCGAACCGCATAAGGACAGGCTTGTGCGAGCAGAAAAGAGCCTGAACAATCTCAGTCCGACGGCGAGAGGAGTGTTGAATAAGCCATGGCCATAGAAATTCCTAAAGGCCCCGCTTCTCTGCGCGGCGGAGTTCTTACCACGTCGGGCACGTTTTACCTTCTATGCGACCACGAAGACGCCGAGGATGATGAGCTCGTAGTCGTGGGGGGCCGCCGTGACGGAAACCGTATCCCGCTGACGGGACTGACCGATCTCGAGGAAATCGTATCGCTCATTCCCCTGTCGGGCGTTTGGGCCGGTAGCGCCGAGGCGGCGGCAATGACTGCCGAGGGAACCGTTTTCTTTCTAACTCCGGCTGCGGCAACTCCAGATCCTATCCCCGGCGCTGGCTATAATCGAGCAGGCGCGCTGGACCTTGGCCGGATGACGACCCTTGTCCAGGCAGGTGATTATCTGTTTGCATTCGGTTTCGGCGGGCAGGTCTATCGGCGTACCCCAACGGAGAATTGGCAAAACCTGAATGTACCCTCCGAGGCAAGTGAGCCGGGATACGACCCATGCTTTTATGCAGTCGTTCTCGGGAAGAACGAGTTTTGCTTTGGTGGGATCGATATTTCTCGAGATGAAACAACCCCGGAGATGGAAGCAGCGAACAATGCCGGCGACGCTGATCTGCTTGCCGACCTCCTGCTGGCAGATGTTCGGCCGGATCGCACGACGCTGCGCATCTATGACGGACGCTGGCGTACGCTCGATTTCGACTATTCCGGTGCCGTTATCGAGATCCTGCCCGCTCCTGGTCGAACCTGGTACGTTTTCTCAAGTACGGGTGTGGTTTGGCGCACGACGGATTTCCTCGCCTTTGACGAAGTTGTTGCCCTCCCTGGCCGACGATATTTCTTCGACGTCAAGGCACGCGACAACGATGTGTTGCTCTTGCTGGGCAGTGGCCTCAACCTCCTGCAGGGCGGGGAAATCGTGCCTTTCGACCCTCCGCTGCCGTCCATCGAGTCAGCCTACGTGAGCATCTCCCCAACAGTTGGCGCAATCGCGGCAATGTTCGAGAGCGGCGTCATGTTTTTCGATGGCAGCCGGTGGGCGCGGCTTTATCCTATCTTCGAATAATTCAAGGCTCTTGTTTTTCGACATGGGCGGCAAGGAAAGCTCGCACCTTTGCTAGGTCGAGATCAGACACTCGCGTCCTTGTCGCAGATGGCTCCAACATTCGAAGCACAAACAGTTCCCCCGCTTCTGGGAATTCCGAATAGCGCTCCTTGGCGATGCGCAAGCCATCCGCCCGCGCCACTCGCAGCCCGTCGAGATGCGCTTCCAACCGTTCGATTAGTCGGGCAATGCGCACTTCGTCCATCTCGGGATTCTCCTCCGGATGTAGAAGTGCATCGTCATATACAATCCACAGAAAGGCCGCCATTTCCGCGTGTTGGCGCACTATCTCGGGAATGACGGGCGCCGGGGTCAATTAAGGTTCACCGATCCACCACGAATTCGGTTCGTGGCACTAGCATGGCTCGTGACATAAGTTCCGCGGATGGTGATGTGCCCATCCTTCTCCAGGATTATCGTCGCTTTTCCGCATCTAAGTTCAACGCGATCTTCACCGCTGATGCGGGTATATTTGCCGTCGGCAATCACATGAGTGGGTCGCGTTCCCTTGGTTGGATCGACAATACGCCCAACAATTAAAGGGCGTGTGGCTTCGCCGCTTTCGAACAACAGTGCGACCTCAGCGCCGATCATATCCGAAGTAAGCTCAATAAGACTGCGAGCCCGGATGCCGTGATCTTTAGGATTCCCCACAAAAACCACCAATGGTGCGCTGGCGTCGAATCCTAAAAATATACCAATTACTACACCGTCAATACGCTTCAATATGTCAGGCATCTTATCACCTCAATTTTGCAGTATTTTACTGCCTTTCATTGTAATATCGCTTGACGCCTCCGCGCTTATTTTTCCAGATGCGTCAATCGAAATATTCTTTCCTTTTATTCCAATTGTTCCATCTTTTTTTAGAATAATCGAAGCTGCCCCACATTTAATCGTAATCGATTCTTTGGCCTCGATCGTCAGATTTTTTCCTACTATAATACCGCTGTCTTCTCCAACCTGTACAAGGCTGCCCTTTCCAATCTTCTGCTCATGTGCACCGTTAATCTGAGTTGCATCGTCTTCGCCAATCTTCGTGGATCGTTTTTTTCCGATTTCCGTCGACTGACCGCCACCAATCTTTATTCCTTGATCCGCCCCGATCTGAACGCTTTGGCCTGCACCAATCTCCCAACTGTCTGATACTGCGATAGTATGGCTCTGGCTAATGCCGACCGTGACAGTGCGGGCGGCGGCGATCGTGTTGGTCTGAACGCCACCCACAGTTCGGGTCTCGGCGGCGCCGACCGTGTCGATGCGTGCTGCGCCCACCGTGATGGTCTGGACGATCCCCACCGTCTGGGAATGATTGGCGTCGATGTTCTCCGTCGAGTTCGACACAACATGGATGGTCTCGTTCGCCCCCACCGTCAGCGACCGGTTCTTGCCCACCGTCTCCGTGTCGTTCGACCCGATATTCGTCGTCTGGTCGACGCCGATCTTGACCGTCTTGTTGTTGCCGACGTCTTCATCGAGGTTATGGCCGACGGAGTGCTTGGCGTCATGGTCGATGCGGTCGGACTGGTCGTGCTGTACCGTCTTGTTGCGGTCGTGCTTGATCAGCAGATGGTGGTCCTTCTGTGCCTGGAAATTGACCAGTTCGGAACCGGCCTTGTCCTCGAACATCAGCTCGTTGTAACCGCCGCCGCCTTTCGAGGAATTGGACTTCCAGCCCGATTGCGTGGCGTTGCCCGGCAGCGCGTAAGGCGGCATCTCGGAGGCATTGTAGACGCGCCCGGTGATGATCGGCAGGTCCGGGTCGCCCTCGATGAAATCGACGATGACCTCCTGGCCGATGCGCGGGATCTGGATGAAGCCCCAGCCGCTGCCGGCCCAGGTCTGGGACACGCGCACGAAGCAGGACGAGTTCTGGTCCTTCTTGCCGAGGCGGTCCCAGTGGAATTGCACCTTCACCCGCGCGTATTTGTCGGTGAATATCTCCTCGCCCGAAGGGCCGACCACCGTTGCCGTCTGCGGGCCACGCATGATCGGTCTGGGCGTGATGCGCGGCGGCCGATAGGGCAATTTCGTCGGCGCTACGCCCAGCACCACCTTGAAATTCTCGATGTGGGCTTCGTTCTGGGTCCGGTAGCCCGGATCGAACAGGCGGTATTCGGCGCTTACAACCAGATATTCCGTGTTCTGGTCGTCGCGCGGAAAGCTTTCGAGCGTGAACTTGCAGCCGGAAAAAAGGCCGCGCACCGTACCGACGGCGGTGTTGCGATGATGCACTGCCTGAAGTTCCTCGCGGCGGATCCCGGCGATCGTGTCGCCGCGCCCGACATCGAGATGCGCTCCGGGCTGGCGGTAGTTTTCGCCCGAAGCCTCCTTGTGGCTGAATGGCTGGGCGGACTTCGCCATCAGATCGGCGCCGGGCTTCTCGAAGTCATAGTCCGTATGGGCGTAGGCGCCTGGCCGCACCGCACTGCCCGGGATCCATTCGGTGATGTATTCGACGTCGCGTCGCGAGCCATAGCCCTCGAAATTGTAAAGCACCTTCTCGTAGCCCGGAGCCGGCTTCAGCTTGCTCATCGCATCGCACAGCACGAGCGTGTGCTTGTCCTCATCATGCTCGAAGAAATAGAAAATGCCTTCGTGCTCGAACAACCGCTGCACGAAATCGAGATCACTCTCGTCATACTGGACACAGTATTCACGCGATGGGTAGGAGCCCTGCAGCCGCTTCTCGAATTTTGCGATGCCGTATTTCGAAAAGATCTTTTCGACGATCTCCACAGCGGTCATGTTCTGGAAAATGCGGCAGTCGGTGGTGTTGCCGAGGAACCAGAGCCATGGCCTCACGGTGGCCTCGTAATAGGCCAGCCGGTCCTCTATGCGCGTTAGCTTGAAATCCGACACCAGGCCGCTGAACCAACGCTTTGGATCGGATTCACCTTCGACCGAAACGACGCCGCCCAGCATCTTCAGCGGATCGACGTCGCGGCTCTTGCTGACGAACCCGACGGTATAGGCAAAACTTCGGCTGATCTCGTCACGACCGACAAGATGGGTGAAGGTCAGCACATCGGCGCCAACCGGCGTGTGTACTACCGTGGCACGTTCGTTCGGCATGGGGCGTGCCCCTCCTCGACGCGGCCGCCAGTGTGATGGATTGAAGCCCCCGCTCCGTAAACTGCATCACGCTCGGGAGGTTTTCGAATTCACCGCATCGGACCGAAGCAAGCCTAGCATATGTTTGATGGAGGCCAAACAGAAGCAATGTCTAAACCGTGGCGTGCATTCATGTGAGGCGCACCTCTCCCACTGCGCTGGCAAGATGCTAGAATGCCTGGGATTTCAGGTTTGCCAGTGGCGTCGAATGTTCATTTCGCTCCAGATCAGCAATGTTGACAGACTGCCGCCAGGCATAGCGACCAGCTATGCCGCCCGCGACCGCAGCTTCGAAATCGGGCGCGAAAATTGCGACTGGACACTGTCCGACCCCGACAAGTTCATCTCGGGCCGGCATTGCGAAGTCCACTATCAGGCGGGCTCGTTCTGGCTTCATGACGTCTCGCGCAACGGCACTTTCGTCAACGGCTCCAGCCAGCGCATGAATGCGCCGCATCGGCTGACCCAAGGCGACCGGCTGCTGATCGGCCGTTATGTCGTCGCCGTTTCGGTCGACGAAGAGCGCGTCGCCACCGGGCATCCGCAAGCCAGGACCGGTTCAACGCAACGCGAGTTGCCGCCCACGACGGGAAGGCCGCTGGAACCTGGCAGCGCGCCATTCCACAATCCAGCGGGGCAGCGCCTGACCGAGGCGGCGCCGGTGCCGACGTCTTCGGCGCTGCAGTCCACCCCCGCTGTTCCGGCCAAGCAGTCGGCGGAAGCGGACGGGATACTGCGCGATATCGCCAAGGCGGCCGGCTTGTCGCCGGAGCTGTTGCAGTCGCGCGACCCGCATGACGTCGCTGCCGAGATCGGTGCGGTGCTGAGAACCACGGTCGAGCAACTGTCCTTGCTGCTCAAGGCGCGGGCGGCCGCCAAGGTGCTCGCCAAGAGCGCGCACCGCACCATGATCGGCGCCGAGGACAACAACCCGCTGAAATTCGTGCCGGGCACCGACGACATACTCGAGATCATGTTTGCCAAGCGCCGGGCCGGCTATCTCGATGCCAGGCACAGCATCGAGGATGCGTTCCGCGACCTGAAGACCCACGAAATCGCAACCTACGCCGCCATGCAGGCCGCGCTCTCGAGGCTGCTCGACGACCTGTCGCCGGAGGCGATCGCCAAAAGAATCCCGCCTGCGTCCTTTTCGTCCAGGAAAAGCCAGGCCTGGGACGCGCTCGTCGCAACGTGGCGGACGATGGAGGACAAGCACGAAAACGGCATGCTGGATGTCTTCCTCGCCTATTTCGCCGAAGCCTACACCAAGGCTGGCAAGCAGAAATAGCCGCGCTCGGCAAATGTCGTCGGCAACGCTCTTACGGGCTGTGTGAGGGGCCCCCTGGAAGAAGCCGCTTCCTTGATCATCCTGCTTTCCGATTTCAATCGGCTTGCGGTGCGACTAGGATAGCGCATGGGTGCTTGCCTGGCTGGCAAAGCGGCGTGGCTTGGGGCGTGTGCAGGAATGTCATGTTTCGGCAAGATCAGTCTTTCCATCCGGCTCGCTGTTGATACCCAGCCTGGTACGCGCACCTCGACGGTGGCGCGCCGATGAACTCGAAGGACGATCCCTCCGAGCCACCGGACAAAACCGTCATCCGCGCGCCACGGCCAAGGCAAAAGCCGCGCGTGGCTCCCGATAGTTCCGGTGCGCCATCACCCGCCAGGGAATCGACAGTGTTCGACCCCGGCCTCGGCCGGCAAATGCCCCCCGGCTGGTCGTCCGGAACCGTGGTCGTTCAGGAAGCCGGCCACGGGGCTGAGCCTGAGGCGGCACCGGCGTTGCGGCAGGACGCCTTGCTCGACGCCACCGCTGGCGTGAAGTATGCCGCGCCAAATCCTATCCTTGCCGCCGCAGCCCCCTTGCTCATGCTGTTCGGTCAGCTGCGACTGATACCGGTCGAACGGCAAGCCGCAGCCTTGGCGGCGCATATCGCAGACGCCATCGAGACCTTCGACTACACCATGGCCAAAGCCGGCATCGGGGAAGAAGACGCACGGATCGCGAAATTTGCGCTTTGCGAAACCGCCGACGATCTGGTCGGCAACCTGCCCTGGCCAAACAAGGAAACCTGGCTTCAGCACAGTCTGGTGGTGCAGTTCTTTCACATACGACCGACAGGAACCGGCTTCTATGAAGCGCTGAACAATATCCTCGCCAAGCCTGAAGCCCATTACGACCTGCTCGAATTGATGCATGCCTGCCTGTCGCTGGGGTTCGAGGGCCAGTATCGGGGATTGTCCGGCGAACGCAACGCACTCGAGCACGTCCGGCGCGACGTCTACGACACGCTGCGCTATTTCAGGCCGCGCGCCGCCGAGGACATTTCGCCCCGGTGGCAAGGCATGGCGGCGATAGTCAGGCCAGGAGGGCGGCTGCCTCTGTGGGCGATCGCAGCCGCTGCGGCGACCCTGGTGACGGCGGCCTTTTTCGGGCTGCGGATCCTGATCACCGATGAAGGCGATGCAACCGCCGGCGCGCTGCTGGCGCTCAATCCTTCGACTCCTCTCACCATTGAACGCGCCAGCGTGGCGGCACCCGCCGAACCGGTGCAAGCCAAACCGCCGCCACCCGCTCCCCCGGACACCACGCAGATCGACCGCATCCGCGCGGCACTCGCCCAGGAGATCGCCGCCGGCGGACTGAACGTCGGCACGAAGGGCGACTTCATTGTTGTCGAGATCAGCAACCAGCTTCTGTTCGCATCCGGCCAGGCTGAGTTGAAGGCACAGTTCCAGCCGATCGCGGCCGATATCGCCACGGCCCTCGACGCCGAGGCCGGACCGATCGGGATCGTCGGCCACACCGACAATGTGAAGCCGAAGAAGTCGAGCGCGTTCAAATCGAATTTCGATCTCTCGGTCGCCCGCGCGAAGGCCGTGCAGGCGATGATCGCCAGGCAATTGAAGGATCCATCGCGCCTGAGCGTGGACGGCAAGGGCGAAGACGAACCCATCGCCGACAACGCGACGGCGGACGGCCGCGCCAGGAACCGCCGCGTCGACGTGATGATCCCGAAACAGGAGACCTTGCAGACCGGATCGGCGGAGAACGGCAACTGATGCGCTGGCTGCTGCGGATATTCAGCGTGCTGGCCCTGGCCGGCTTCTCGACAGCCGTCTGGTATGCCGGACCGCTGATCCGCTTCGCCGATACCCGCCCGCTCGGATCCGTGTGGCTCAGGGCGATCATCATCGGGGTGACGGTGGCCGTGCCGGCGTTGTTCTACGGCATCGGCTTCTGGCAAAGGCGCAAGGCGCAAAAGGCGCTCGAAGCGGCCATCGTGCGCAGCGACGAGCGCAACGACGATGCACAGCTGCTCGAAGCGCGCATGAGCGAGGCCATCGCGACGCTGAAGCGGACGAGCGGCAAGCGCAACTTCCTCTATGATATTCCCTGGTACCTCATCATCGGCCCGCCAGGTGCCGGCAAGACGACGGCTCTGGTCAATTCCGGCCTGAAATTTCCGCTTGCGGGCTCCGGCAATGCCCAGCCGGTGGCCGGCGTCGGCGGCACCCGGTCATGCGACTGGTGGTTTACCGATGAGGCGGTGCTGATCGACACGGCCGGCCGCTACACGACGCATGAATCGGACCGCGAGCGCGACAAGGCAAGCTGGCTTGCTTTCCTCGGATTGCTCAAGAAAAACCGCGTAAGGCAACCGATCAACGGCGTGATCCTGGCCATCAGCCTCGCCGATCTCATCGGCCTCGACGACCGGCATATCGAGGCGCATGTGACCGAGATAAGAAGCCGCCTGCGCGAATTGCACGAGACGCTGAAGATCCAGTTTCCCGTCTATCTGCTTTTCACCAAGTCCGATCTCGTTTCCGGCTTCATGGATTATTTCGGCCAATTCGACGAAGCGCGCAGGCGCAAGGTGTGGGGCGCGACGTTCCAGACCGCCGATCGCACAAGGAACATGGCCGGCGAAGCGCCGGCCGAACTCGACCGGCTGGCGAAGCGCTTGGCGGAAGAAGTCGTCGATCGCTTGCAGGAGGAGGCCGACCCGGTGGCGCGCATCGCCATCTTCGGCTTCCCGGCGCAGTTCGGTGCCCTCGGGAACCGGATAGCGCATTTTATCGGCAGCTTGTTCGATGCCTCTCGATCGCATGTCAATGTCAGCCTGCGGGGTCTCTATTTCTCCTCTGGTACTCAGGAAGGAACACCGTTCGACCAGGTGCTGGGCACGATCGGCCGCAGCTTCGGCAGCACCTCGCAGGCGCATCTTTCCGGCACCGGCAAGAGCTTCTTCCTGCACGATCTGCTGACCAATGTGATCTTCCCGGAATCGGGCTGGGTATCCTTCGACCGGGTGGCCGAACGGCGCGCCAGGCTCGCGAGATTTGGCGGTCTCGCCGCCATTGCGCTGGCGGCCTCGGCGGCTCTCGGCGTGCTTGGCCTCAGCTTCTTCGCCAACAAGTCGCTGATCGCCTCCACCAGGCAGGCGATGGCACAGTATCGCGACAGCGCCGATCCGCTGCTCAAGAGCACGACGGTGACCGACGTCGACCTCGAAAACGTCATCGGCCCGCTCGACCAGCTGCGCAACCTGCCGGCCGGCTTCGAGAACGGCGACCAGGCAAAGCCGATCGAGGAGACGTTCGGGCTCAGCCAGCGCGAGAGGCTGCTGTCGGCCTCCAGGACCGCCTACCGACAAGCGCTCGAGCGGACATTCCGCTCCCGGCTGCTGGTGCAGGCCGAGCGCACCATCCAGGCCAGGATGGCCGATCCGATCGCGCTTTACGAACCGCTGAAGATCTACCTGATGCTGGGCGGCAAGGCTCCGAAGGTCGATGACGAGTTGATCGTCTCCTGGATGAGGCAGGATTGGGAAGAGAACCGCTATCCCGGCGAGAACAACCGCGAGGGCCGGGCGCAGCTCGAAAAGCATCTGCGCGCGATGCTGGCGCTCGACGACGCCTACGATCCCGTCTTTGAGCTCAACCAGCCACTGATCGAGGCCGCGCAACGCTCGCTTGGGCGCATGAGCCTTGCCGACCGCGCTTCGGCGCTGATCAGGTCGGCGGTCTACGCCGCAAGGCTGGAGGACCTCTCCGTCGCCGCGAAAGCCGGCCCCGAGGCGCAGCTGCTGTTCGAACGCATGGATGGCAGCGATCTCACCGATCTCAACGTTCCCGGGCTTTACACGCGCGCCGGCTTCAACCGCTTCTTCCTGCCGCAGCTCTCGCGCATCGCGCAAATGCTCGTCAACGACCGGTGGGTGCTCGGCGGAGGCGGCGAACAGGGCGGCATCGACCAGGACCTGCCCAAGCTCGGTCCCGAACTGATCGACCGCTACGGCAAGGAATTCTCCTCCGCATGGAACCGCGTGCTCGACCAGCTCAAGTTCAAGGCGTTGCTCAAGGACAAGCCGCAATATCTCGCGCTTTCCGCCCTCGCCGCGCCGGACTCGCCTCTCGATCAGCTGTTCACCGCGATCGCCGATGAGACTGCATTGACGAAACAGGACACCACGGCCGAGGGCGAGAGCAGCGCGGCGCAGGAAGACCCCGCCGGCGTGGCCAAAGGTCTGGCACGCATCGGCCTGCAGATCGCCGGCGGCAAGTCGCAGAGCCGAGCCGGATTGGGCTCGACCGTCACACAGAATGCCGGCGCGAGCGTCGAGGCACAGTTTCGACCGTTCCAGGCCCTGGTCAGCGGCCCCAGTGGACGGCGGCCGCTCGATGCCTTGACACGGAATTTCCGCGACATCTTTCAAAGCCTCAAGCTTTCGGCCGATGTCCCTTCACAGACCGAACGCGTCAATGCCAACCTGCAGTTGCAGATCTCCACGCTGCGCGCCAATGCCTCGCGTCTTCCGAAGCCGCTTGCGCGCATGGTCAACGCGGCAGCGGACGAGTTCGAAGGCAATGTCGCGGAAGCCTCGGTGGCCAACCTCAACCAGAACCTCGACCAGACGGTCACACGAGCCTGCGAGGAGGCGGTCAACGGTCGCTATCCCTTTGCCAGTGACGGCACCGGAGAGATCCCGATAGCGGATTTCGCCAAGCTTTTCGCGCCGGGCGGGCTGATGGACCGCTTCTTCGCACAGAACCTTGCGCCGCTGATCGACATGACCGGCCAGGAATGGACCTGGAGACAGGATGTCCGCTCCAGCCGCGACCTGGCGAAGTCGACCTTGAAATCATTTCAGTCGGCCGCCGAAATCCGCAGCGCCTTCTTCCCATCCGGTGGCTCGGTGCCGTCGGTTTCGATCACCATCACGCCTTTTTCGCTGAACAGCGACGCTGATAACGCGGTTCTCGACATTGACGGACAGACCGTCCAGAGCAGTCAGGCCGGGAGCGCGCCAAGCACCGTGACCTGGCCAACCAGCACGGCCTCTGGTTCCGCCAGCCTTAGCCTGATGCCGGAAATGCCGGGCCGCGACTCCGCTCTCAAATTCGAAGGACCGTGGGCCTTCAAGCGTCTGTTGGACAAGGCGACCATCACCGCCAATGGCGCCAACACCGAAGCCCGCTTCGTGATCGGCGGACGAGACGTCGCTTACACGATGCAGACCGGACCGGGGGCCAATCCATTCCTGCTGCCGGCCCTGTCCGGCTTCAGCTGTCCAAAGGCGTTCTGACATGGCTGTGTTCCAGCGCGCCGCCGGCCGCAGCCCTCATTTCGGTACTCTAACGTATGCGCTTGTGGCAAAGTGGCCTGGGCACGCCGCCCATGATTGGTCACAGAGGACGCTCGCGAAGCGCTTGGTGGCAAATTGAGCTCTGTCGTCCTTCCCATCGAAAGCTTCGGCGTAAGCCATAAGGGCTGCGTGCGCGACCACAATGAGGACAACTACCTGATAGAGCCGCAGACCGGCCTGTGGGTGGTGGCCGACGGCATGGGCGGGCACGAGGCCGGCGAGGTCGCATCGGCCAGCATCGTCGATCATCTGGCGACGATCGGCATTGCGAGCTCGGCGCCGGACCTTCGCGCGCGCTTCGAAGACCGGCTGAGCCGCGCCAATTCCGAGATCCGCGACATCTCGCGATCGCGCGGCATCACCATCGGCTCCACCTTCGCGGCCTTGCTTGCAATGGACGGACGCTTCGCCTGCTTGTGGGCCGGCGACAGCCGCATCTATCTGGTCCGCAACGGTGTGATCTTTCAGGTCTCGAAGGATCACACCGAGGTCCAGGAACTGCTGGACCGCGGCATGATCAGCGCGGAGGAAGCGCTTACCTGGCCGCGCCGCCATGTCATCACCCATGCGGTCGGCGTCAGCGATGAGCTCGAGATCGATTTCCAGCAGGGCGAGCTGATGCCGGGCGATGTTTTCGTCCTGAGCACCGACGGACTGACGGCGCATGTCAGCGACGCCGAGATCGAAGCCGCGGTGATATCCGCAACGCCGCAGGCGGCGTGCCGAAGCCTGCTGGAGACGGTGCTGGCGCGCGGCGGAACCGACAATGTGACCATCGTACTCGTGAAGATCGGCGGCGGGCGCAACGGCGCGCTCCATTCGGATCGGTCCGGAGCGGAGAGCCTGGCGAGATGAGCGACGAGGACAAGACCCGGATATCGACGAACGACATCTATGCCGGCGTCGGCACGCAGCTCAGCGGCATTTACGAACTCGACGAGAGGATCGCCTCCGGCGGGATGGGAGAAGTCTATCGCGGCCACAATATCCAAACCGGCGACCATGTGGCGATCAAGATCGTACTGCCCGAATTCGCCCGCGATCAGACGATCCTGTCGCTGTTCCGCAAGGAAGCGTCGATCCTCAACCACCTGTCGCATGACGCGGTGGTGCGCTATCACGTCTTCACCATCGATCCGAGGATCGGCCGCCCCTATCTGGCGATGGAGTTCGTGGACGGCCAATCACTGTTCGACGTGATGCGTCGCGGAGCGATGCCGGGGGGAGAAGTGCGGCGGCTTTGCCATCGCCTGGCTTCGGGGCTCGCCGCGGTGCACCAGGCGGGCGCGGTTCACCGCGACCTCTCGCCGGACAACATCATCCTGCCTGGCGGGCGGGTGGAGAGCGCCAAGATCATCGATTTCGGCATCGCCCGATCGGCCGCCGTAGGCGGTGAAACGCTGATCGGCGGGAAGTTCGCCGGCAAATACAATTACGTTTCGCCCGAACAGCTCGGTCTCTATGGCGGCGAGGTCAGCGAGCAGTCCGATATCTATAGCCTCGGACTGGTGCTCGCCGCGGCATTGCGCGGAAAGCCGCTCGATATGAGCGGCTCGCAATATGAGGTGATCGAGAAACGCCGGACCGTGCCGGACCTGTCTGACATCGACCCCGATTTCCAAGAGCTCATTGCCGCGATGCTGCAGCCGGATCCGCGCGATCGGCCGGCCAGCATGGCCGAGATCGCCAGGGCAACGCGTGGCGAGGATGTCGACGCGACATTGCCGCCGGCATCGTATGGTCCGCGTGACCGCGCGGGCTTGCCGCGCGCCGGCTGGACGGCGCTGGCCGAGTCCGGGCCGCAGCCTTCGGCCTCGGCGGGCGAAAAGCACTTTGTTGAACATGTGCGGCCGGCGCATCTGTCACAACCCCGGCCTGCGCCAGCGCCCGCGCCGGCCAGCACGCCCATGCCGGCTGCGCCGCGAAAACCGTCGCGGATGCCGGCCGTCGCCGGCGGCCTCGTGACGCTGGCGGTCCTGCTGGGCGGCGGCCTTTACTTCAGCGGCGTCCTGGCGCCTCCGCCGGCCGAAGAGAAACTCAAGCCGCTGACACCGAAGCCAGTGCCCAAATCCGGTGTTGAAGCCCCCAAGCCGGTGGCTCAAACGCCGCAGCCGGATGAATCGAACCCTCAGCCGCCGGTGCAGCCTCAGCCAGAGCCTTCAAAATCCGACAATGCCGCCACCATCGAGACGGTGAACCCACCTGCCCTGCCGGATGCACAGGTGAAGCCCCCGATGCCGGCCGAGAACCAGGCGGACGGCGCGGGCGAGCAGAAACCGGAGCCGGCCAAGCCTACCGACACCCCCGTGCCGACCACCAGGCCCGAGGCGCCGCCGGCAACGGAAGCACGGCAACCCGCCGAGCAGGCGCCGGTAGCGCCCCCCGTCGGCAAGCCAGCGCCGCCTGCGGCCCAGCCCGAAACCACGGACAACAGTCAGGCGCAAGTGGCCCCGGGCAAGACCAAGCCTGCCCAGGAACCGACCGCGAACCCGCCGAAGACGTCCGCGCCAAGCCAGGCGGAGGCAGGGAGCAAGCCGGCGCAGCAGGCAAATCCGCCGGCGACAGAACCCAGTGCAACGGACCTGGTCGAGATCCTTTCCAAGCTGGCCAGGCCGGGGGCTTCCTCGCCGCCGGCCTCTGAAAGCCGGTTGCCGACGCAGCCAGCCAGCCCGCCGGCGAAACCGGCTGCCCCGCCCCCGACGGCCAGCCAGCCGATACCACCAACCTCGCCATCAGAGCCGACACAGATGGCGCAGCCGTCGCAGCAACCACAGCCACCGGCAACCACACGGCCCGACACCGAAGTCGCGATCGATGTGCCAAAGCCGGCGGTTCCACCGGGAAAGCCGGTCGACGAGGCGGCGCAACGCGCCTCATGGGTGCGCGACTTCAGCGGCGGCGACTGTTTCTATGCGTCGCTGACATCGCAAACCGCCAGCTCCGCGGCCATCGAAGGCCTCGCGACAGCCGTGCAGCCCTTCGAGCAGATGCTCAACGATTTTCGCTCGAGGTTCCATCTCGAGCCGGACATCAATGTCCATCTTATCGAGCAGTCTCAGTGTGAAGTGACCAACTTCCTGCGCGTCCTCGACCGGAACCGTGTGGAAAGTCCGCAGCTCGTTCTCGACCGGACATCGGTGCCGGATGGCGCGCCGATCAGCGGCACGCTGGTAACGCGTGGCGGGCTGGTTTCCAACGTCATGCTAATCGACCACAGGGGCATCGCCTTTAACCTCGATGATCGCATCGTGGCGCAGACCGACAAGGCGACCTTCAACATCCCGATCGGTCTAGGCGCCGCCGACAAGTCGGCCGGCAAACCCCTGCCGCAGATCATGCTGGTGATCGCCGGGCCGAAGGACATCCAAGCCGCGATGTTCTCGAAACCGACGCCGGTCTCCGAGCTTTTGCCAAAGATCCTCGAGGAGATCGGCGCCGACGGCTTGCAGTTCTCCGCCACCGCCAAGTATTTCCGGCTCGGCGGATAGATATGAACGCCGATGGACCTTCGCCCCTCGCATTCATTTTGCCGGCCTTCGTCACACGCAAAGCGTAGCTGGCTTCGATTGTTGGCGGATTTCTCCGGCCGCTTGGCATTCTCCGCGCTGTCCGGCGCGGCGCTGCTCGTTATCTTCTCGACCGACAGCGCGCATGCCGAATTCACCGTCTGCAACCAGACGCTCGACGTCGTCAACCTCGCCGTCGGACAGAAGGTCGACAATGCCGACCAGACCGACGGCTGGTGGACCATCGGCGCCAACCAGTGCGTGAACGTCATCCGCGAGGAACTGGCCAACCGCTACATCTACCTCTACGCGACCGACGTGTTCGGCCATGCGATCCTCAACGGGTCGACCGAGATGTGCGTTGATCGGCGCCGCTTTTCCATCCGTGGCATCGAGGAGTGCTGGCAGCGCGGTCATATCGCGGCGCGTTTCGTCGAGGTCGATACGCTGGAGCAGGTGCGCTGGACCTATTTCCTGACCGGAAACAGCCCGTGACGCACAGCATCGACACGAGCTTCAAACAAAAGAGACTGGCGCGCCTGGCCGAGCGCAGACGCAAACTCTGGCGCCGCGTTGTTGCTGGCGTTGCAACGCTCACAGTCATCGCGATCGCCACCGGCTTCTATCTTACCAAGGACAACTGGTCGTTCGGCGACGAGGACGAGGAACTGCATCCCGTCGAAGGCATGGAAGACGTGCCGTCCGACGCCTCGGTCTATGTGCCTGCCATCATCGACCTTGCCGGTGACCCGATGTGGATCACGCTGGCGCCCGACGCGGACACCGCCACGAAGGGCCACACGGTTGCGCGCCCGGCCGAACTCGACAGTTCCGGGGCCTCGCCGCAGATCGAGATTCTGTCCGACGTGATGCTGAGCGCCAGCGAGAAGTTCATGACGACGATCCCATCGACGCAGGAGGATTTTGCCTTCTTCAAGGCGCAGCGGCAGACTGCTGCGAAGTCTTCAACCGCAGCGCCTGACGATCAGCAGCCGACCTCGCCCGCACCTGCTGCGGCGCCCAACGACCAACCGGGCGATCTGGCAAACGACCTGCAGGCGCCGCCGGACGAGGGCGAGATCCCCGCCGGCTCGGCGCCCAAGGCCGACGCGGACGACCCCGAGGCCGGCTGGGGCGAGACCATCGACCAGGGCGAGGCAGCGCTCCCCGCCTTCAAGAAAACCGCGATCGAAAACAACACCACCGTCGCCACGGTCACCAGCGAATATCAGCGCTTCGCGACGACCGAGGACACTTTCGTGAAAATCCTCAACGACCGCAGCCTGGATAGCGTGGCGCTCGACGCGCATTTCTCCGCGGACGACGCCAGGCTTGCCGGCGAGGCGCTGAAGGCGGTGTTCAAGCGCGACGGGCTCGAGGCCGGTTTTGTGGTCGCCATGCGCGGCTTCCGGCCGAACCGCGAGACGACCACCATGTCGCTGATGCAGGTCTCGGTCTACGCCAGGAACGTCTATGTCGGCACGCTGACGCGCAACACGGCGGGCGCCTTCGTTTCCGGCGTCGACCCCTGGGTTCGCGAGGACCTCTTCAACTATTCCGGTGCCTCGGACCAGGGCGGGCCCAAGCGGCAGTACCGCCTGCTCGACGCGATCTACTCGACCGCGGCCCGCAACAAGGTGCCGACCAGCGTGATCGGCGAAGCGATCATGTATCTGTCGAGGGGACAGGATCTCGACGCTTTCGCCAGTGAGGACCAGCGCCTGGTGATGATCTACTCGCAGACGCCGCGCGACCAGGGCGAGATCTCCGGACGGGTGCTTTACGTCGGTGTCCTGGGTAAGGACAAGAACCTCGACTGCTTCGTCTTCCAGCAAAGCGACGGCCAATACGCCTGCGTGACCGGCGATGATCAGGTTCGCTCGCTGAACGTCACCAACGGCATGGTCACGCCGGTCGCCGGGGTGATGACGTCGACCTTCGGCCCGCGCAAGCATCCGATCCTCGGGACGGTTCGGATCCACAAGGGTGTCGACTGGGCGGCTCCGGTCGGGACGCCGGTCATGGCCGCCTTCGACGGCGAGATTTCCTTCCAGGGCGATGGCGGCAGCTATGGCAATCTGGTCAAGATCGCGCATGCCAACGGCCGCGAGACGCGCTACGCGCACATGCAAAAATTCGCCATCGCAAGCGGCGTCGGCACCAAGGTGAAGGCCGGCGACATCATTGGCTACATCGGCACCACGGGGCTTTCGACCGGCCCGCATCTGCATTTCGAGCTCTACGAGAACGGCGAGGCGATCGACCCGCTCGGGACAGTCACCACGGTCGCCACCGCCGTTTCCGTCAGTTCCGGCGGGCCCGGCGATTCCGCGGTCGAGACGCTGACCGACCGGATCGTCCATGTCGAAAGCGGCGGCAGCGCCCGTGCCAAGAATCCCAACTCGTCGGCAACCGGCGCCGGCCAGTTCATCACCAAGACCTGGATCCGGATGATGAATACCTATCGTCCCGACCTTGCCCGATCGCTTTCGACCGCCGACCTGCTCGCGCTTCGCTATGACGCGACGCTGTCGCGCGAAATGGTGCGCAACCTGGCGCGCGAAGGGGAGGCCTATCTGCGCGCCCGCGGCCACCAGATCACCGCCGGGCGTCTTTATCTCTGCCACTTCCTTGGCATGGAAGGAGCGCACCAGGTGCTGGCCGCGTCCGGCTCGTCGCAATTGACCGCCGTTCTGGGCGCAGCCGTGATCCAGGCCAATCCGTTCCTGACCGGCAAGACCGTCGGCTACGTCATCGATTGGGCCGAGCGGAAAATGGGGCAGAAAGTGCCGCGCGTGGCGACCGATCAGAGTCAGCCGGCGACAACCACGACCGAGGTCCGGCAGACGTCGCCGGAGTTCGAGAAATACAAGCAGGCGATAACCGCGCTGCTCAATTCAATCCAAGAAACGCTTGAGCCGGGCTGAGCAATTCCAGGAATAGTGTGAACGGTTTTCCCGGGAAGAGCGCGTAGCGCTTGCCCTCGGGAATTGCGTCAAAACAAAGAATTGGACCGTCCCGGCTAAAGGGCGGCAGGATCGCCTGCTCGATCGGTTTTGACACCGGCATTTCGGCAAATATTTGCTGAGGCCAGGTGCATTCGGTGAACCTAAGCCGTCGTCGGGGCTACACAAGCCTGAGAGCCATTTTGGCAGAAGCGACTTATGGCTGACGAAATGAGCATGCGCAGAGATCGATAGCGTGCCCCGATGGGCCGGAGGGCTGATCCATGAAACTGTTTGCCATCCTTTTGAGCGGAGTTGTCCTTTCCATCCTTGCCGCCTTCGGCGTCCAGGCCGCAACGGCCGGGGGCAAGCGTGTCGCGCTGGTCATCGGCAACAGCAAATATGTCAACGCCGTCGCCTTGCCCAACCCGGCGAACGACGCCCACTTGATTGCGTCGACGCTGCGCAACGCCGGCTTCGACGTGATCGAAGGCGTCGACCAGGACAATGCCGGCATGCATGGCCTGATCAGCAAATTCACCGAAGAATCCTACAACGCCGACCTCGCGGTCATCTTCTACGCCGGCCACGGCATGCAGGTCGACGGCAAGAACTATCTCATACCGGTCGATGCCGATCTGACCTCGCCCGCCTATCTCAAGACCCGCACGGTTCAGATCGACGAGTTCATGGCGGCGCTGCCTGCCGATCCCGCTGTTGGCATCATCATTCTCGATGCCTGCCGCGACAATCCGCTGGGTCGTACCCTGGCTGCGGCTCTGCCCAAGAGCCGCTCGCTTGGCGCCGGCCTCGCGCCGGTGGATGCAAAGGCGGACGGCGTCGGCACCGGCGGTGTCCTGATCGCTTACGCAACCGATCCCGGCGCTATCGCTTTCGACGGTGACGGCTTAGACAGCCCCTACTCGCTGGCGTTGGCCAAGCACCTGACCGAACCCGGTGTCGAGATTCAGAGCGCGCTGACGCGCGTGCGCGGCGACGTGACGGGAGCAACGCAAGGCCGGCAGCGCCCATGGCACAACGCATCGCTGGGACGCGAGGTTTTCCTTGGCAAGCCGTCGGCACAAGCCGCGGGGGCGCCGATCGCCGATGCAGCCGGGACGACGGCCTCGCCTGCCCCCGCGCCGTTGGCCAGCGATCCGCCGTCCTGGGAGGTCGAGCAGCGGCTTTGGGACGAGGCTTCGAAGAAGAATGCCATTCCCTATTACGAGGCCTATCTCGACCAGTTCCCGAGCGGCCCCTTCGCCACGGTGGCAAGGCTCGACATCGACCAGCTGAAGGCCCCCAAGGCGGGCAAGCAGGTCGCGGCGCTCGACACGAGCGATGCGGACGCGAGTGCCGGCTCGGCCGTTCGTACCTCGGCCGCCGACCAGGTCCGCGCCGCACCACCGAAGAAACAGGTCGTGCAGAAGACCCGCACGCTGAAACCGGTGGCGCAGCGGAAACCGCGAAGACAGCAGATCGTCGAGCGCTGGCGCAACAGGGAGATTGTGATGCGCGACGAGCCGCGCCGGAGAGACAACAATGACTTCCTGACCAAGGCGCTGATTTTCGGCAGCGGCGTCGTGATCGGCGGCGCGATGAGATATTGATCATGGCCCGTCAAAGGGAACCTGCGCTGGACGAGTTCCCTTTTGCCGCTATCGCTGTCGACGGATCGGCCTGGCGGCGACCGCCTACTCCGTCCTGATGCGCATTTCCACGCGCCGGTTGACCGGATCGTAAGGATTGGCGACACGCGGGTGCGACTTGCCAAGGCCGATTGCTTCAAGCCTAGCAGGTTCTACGCCGTTCGCTTCGAGGAAAGCCGCCACCGACTGGGCCCTCCGCTGCGACAGGTCCTGGTTGTAGCGATCCGGGCCGGTTGCATCGGTATGACCTTCAACGACAAAGCTGAACGTGCTCAGCCGATTGTCCTTCAGCGCCTTGGCGAACTCGTCGAGTTCGGTACGCGCCGTCTGGTCGAGTTGCGCGGAATCAAGGGCGAAATTGATCATCATGTCGAGACCGGTCTTTTGTGCAGCCGAGCCAGTCTTCTCGGCCTTGCTCTTGCACTCTTCCTCCGTGCCGACGCAGATGCCGCGCGCGGCACCCAGATTGCCGGGCTGTCCGGCGAAGAACTTGACGATGTCTTCCGATTTCTGAAGCGGATCGGCAAAGACGTGCGTTGCAAGAAGCATGGCCGCCAATGCCAAGGCTGAACTGCCCCATCGCATGACCGTCACTCCTGTCCAAGAGGATTTCGCTGGCGCATCATATCAAATCGGCAAGCGATTGTCTGTGAACAAACGCATGCCGCCCTGGTCGCCGCCTGCCAACGACTGACGCTTGACCGGCGCGCGGCCACAGGCTTGAGTGCTGTTCTGGTGGTTCTTGGGGTGTGGCAGCCATGGCCAATGAACTCGGATACAGAACGGCACGGGATCTGTTTCTCGCTTGTCCCGCCATCGCCAGGGACATGAAGTCGCTGGCCACCGGCCAGCCGCCGCTTGATTTTTGCCGAGCCTTGCTTGCCGGGCGCGTGCCGGAAGAAGCAGTCACGTTCTGTGCCTACCTGCTGCCCGAGCGAGCCGCCGTCTGGTGGGGACATGAATGCCTGAGCAATCTCGCCGAGCTCCTCGCGGACCGGGATCTCGAATTGCTGGCGCTTGTCCACGACCGCGTCGGCGAACCCGATAATCCCCACCATCAAGCAGTCTTGAGCAATTCCCTGGACCTGCCGCCGGCGACGCCGGCCGCCTGGATCGCTCTGGCAGCGGTATGGCGCGATCCGACCCTCGACATGGTGTCGACCGGATTTCCTGCCGCCCATGCCGTGAATGCCGGAATTCTGGCCGGGCTGGCCCGCGCCTCGCTGGCGGACCGGTTTTCCGTGCTTTCGGCCTTTGTCGAAATGGGCATCCAGATGGCGGAGATGGCGGCGTAACGGCATTCGCCGATCGCTGCCCGTCATCGCTGGTATCAGGCCGGCATTATTGGCAGCCGCCTTGCGCCCATCTGGCCAACGCGACCTTGAAGCGGGTACCGAGCGGATGCTGCAGGCGCAGGACCGAGACGTCGTTGGCGGCGAAATTTTTCGCCTGCTCGCAAAGCCGGACCTCATTCCACTCATGGCAGTTGTTGCAGTGCTTGCCTTGCCAGACCGATTTGTCGAGGCCTTCCACCGGACTGAAAAGCGGTTCGCTCTTGATAAGTTGGGCGATGCTCTTGCCGTCGATCGCCGGGTCGCCGAACTTCACGGGACGATCGAAAAGGATAGGACCGTCTGTAGCCAGCTTCGGGATTTTCGCACGCAGCGTATCAAGCGCAAGCTGGTCGGCATTCTGGCCTGGCGAAGCGCCGGTGTTGCGCGTGTCGGATCCGGCTTCAGATTTCGGGGGGCTCGCCTCGCCGACGATCAGCGGCGCCTTGAGATCGACCTTGTGCAGGACGACCTCGGTGGTCAAGGAAACATTGATCCAGGGGCGTTGCTTGCCGGCGGTCGCCTTGAAGACGTCGCTGGTCACCCTGTTCATCGCTTCGGTGATGGAGACATTGGATTCCCCAATGTGCTGAAGCAATGCCGTCGTGAAGGGCGAGTGATCGCCGGACCCGTCATAGGCGAGCTGGTTGGGACTGGCGGCAAAGGCGACGAGCGTTCCGGCGCCGCCATTCTCGATCGGAATTTCCGCAAGGCCGCTGCTTGCACCCTTGACGCCGGCGGTCTTTGCCAGCACCTCGGCCAAAGGATTGTCCCGGCATGCGTCCAAAAACACCAGCCTTATGCTGGTCTCGCGAGACATCTGACGCAAAATGAAATCGACCGACACGGCCTCGAAGTCGAGCGAGGTCTCGTCCTCGAGCGCGGCATCCACCGGAAGCAGATAGTTCTTGCCTGAAACCTGCAGGCCATGGCCGGCATAGAAGAAAAGCGCCACATCGGCGCCGCGCACCTGCTTGGCGAACTGGGCGACCGTGGCCTGCGTCTGCTGCTTGGTGAGGTCGAAGCCGGATATCACCTCGAAACCAAGGTTCTGCAGGCGATCGGCCATCGCTTGGGCATCGCGTGCAGGATTGGCGAGCGGCGCTGCGTGCTGATATTGCGAGTTGCCGAGCACCAGCGCGATACGGCGCTCGGCACTGGCGGCCGTCGAGGTCAAAAGCAGGACAAGGGCGACAAGGCCGGCGCCGCGAAGCAAGACGGCGCAAAAGGCCATTGTACGGGAACCCACCCCGACCTCAGTTCGCGAGCTTCGTGGCGGAGAACTCGATCCGCCGGTTGAGCGCCTTGTTCTTCGGCGTGTCGTTGGCGGCAACCGGGCTCTCCTCGCCATGGCCGGCGGCAGTGATCTGCTGACGCGGCACGCCACCGGCGACCAACGCATCGGCAACCGCCTGCGCGCGCCGTTCGGAGAGCGCCTTGTTGGCCTCGGGCGAGCCGTCCGAGTCCGTGTAGCCGGAGACCTCCACCTTCAAGGTCGGGCATTTGCCGACGACACCTTCGACTTCGGTGAGCAGCGGACGGCTCTTGGCATCGAGCCGGGCGCTGGCCGGACGAAAGTAGATGGCGCCGGTGCGCGACAACACGGCAAACCGGTTGAGGCACTCCTCGTCGCTGAAATTGGCCTTCGCCGCGTCGGTGGCCACGGGACCGACATCGGCGGTGCCGGCAGCGACCGTCTGCACCGCGGCCGGCTTGCTGCCTTCGGCGACGAAGACGAAGTCGAAGGACACCGAGGCGGTGGGCACGATGTTCGTCACATTGGCGGCCTGCTGCAGCTTGTCGACGTTCGGCAGCAGGCCGAAATCCTCGACATGCACCGCGACGGGAGCCTCTGACGCGACAGAAACCTGAGTGTCGCTGATCATGGTTACGACGACGCTCGCCTCCAGATCCTTGTCGACGCCGTGCAGGCTCAGCCGGAACGGCAAGCTTGCCTTGATCCGGCGTTTGGCCGGCAAGTCGGCAAAGGCCGCCGGGTCCACCTTCGCCGTCAGCTCGGCCGTCGGATACTTGAATGTTTCGAAGAACAGGAAGCGCATGCGCACATTGCGCAGGTCGACGCCGGTGTCGACGGAATTGAGATCGAAGCTGACCTTGGCGTCACCCGCAGCGCTGAGCGTGCCGGTGATATTCCTGATCTTGTTGGTCTCGACGATCGTGTTCTTCTTGACCGACTGATAGGTGAGCACCGAGGCGTCAGGATCGAGCGTCCAGTTCGGCGCGGCGTTGGCGGCGTGCGGTTCGAAGACCAGCAAGCCCAGCAGCGCGGCAAGGACCAAACCAAAGGCTCCGGCCTTCGCTCGCACTTTTCGACAGAATGCGACGACTTCGAACATGGAACGCCCCCGCCAGGACAACCTATCTCGATACCGCAGGAGATGGCAGCATAGAGCACTTGCCCTTGCTTGGCGAGCGGTTCGAGTCGGCCTCGGCACGTAACGTCAACCTGCCATGCGCGGGCGGAATTGCCTTCTATCGAGCGCTCATCCTCCCCAACCGCTGCCTCCACCGCCGCTGCCCCCGGTGCCTCCGCTACCGCCGCTGCCCCCGGTGCCGCCGCTACCCCCAGTGCCGCTACCGCCGCTACCCCCGGTGCCGCTACCGCCGCTACCGCTGCTGCCCCCGGTGCCCCCGCTACCGCTGCCGCCGCCCTTCCGGCTAAAGACGTTTGGCGCGGTCGTCGTGCGAACGACTTTCGTCTTGTGCATCGTCGTCGGGGTCGGCTCGACCCTCGGCGTCACGGTCGTGCACCCCGCGACAACCAGGGCGCCGGATAGGATCGATGCGACAATTGCCTGTTTCAATGCACAGCCCACCACATTGCCTCCTCGTTGATCAGAACAAGTCCCGACGCGGGTTGGCTTGTTCCCAGACCGCCCTGGCCGTCTTGACCAGTTGATCGTCCAACGAGCCGTCCGCCGAAATCTTCGATTTGAGGGTCCCACGCATCTGCTTCAGAGCCGCCGTCTTGGCCTTGGCTCCGAACTTCGCCAGCGTGTTCCTGGCATCGGGAATTTCGTTGCGAAGATCGAGCGCGGCGGCGAAAGCAAGGTAGCGTACCGCCACGGCCTGGTCCGCCTTCTCGCCTCTCTGCATCTCAAGGGCCGCGCGATCATACGCAGCCGACTGATCGCCACGGTCGGTCGCCAACTCGAACAACCTTTGCGCTTCTGCAAGATCCTGCTGCACGCCGACACCGTCCCTGTACATGCGCGCAAGGCTGCCGGGAGCATAGGGCTGGCCGAGATCCATGGATTTGTGGAAGAGCGAGAGTGCTGTCTTCGGGTCCTTCTCGACTCCCCTGCCGGCAAGATAATTGCGGCCGAGCAGATTCATCGAATACATGTCCTGCCGCGCGACGCCAGATTTGAGGAAGGCCACGGCGCGAGCTGGATCGGCAGGCACACCATTACGGCCTTCCGTGAAGATCGCTGCGAGATCGTTCATTGCATAGGTGTGCCCCATCGCCGCCGCCTTGAGCAGCAGGTCCAGCCCCTTGGTGGTGTCACGCTCCACGCCATAGCCGTTGAACAAGGCGCGGCCCCACGAGGTCATCCCATAGGGATCGCCCTTGTCGGACGCCGCGGAGTAGAAGGTATTGGCCTGCTTGCGATTGACGGGCATTCCCGTTCCCGTCGCGTTGAGGTAGCCAAGCTCGAACACGGCGCGAACGTGCCCCTTGTCGGCAGCCTCCTGGATTGCCTTCTTGGCCTCGTCCACCTTGCCGACTGCAAGCAAAGCCCGACCGAGTTCGTAGCGGAAGCGAGCGACGTCCGGATAGGCTTTCATCGCCGCCCTGCAGACGTCCACGGCGTTGCTGCTGATCTCGTTCGGCAACAGGCCGGGGACGACGCCCTGCAGGTCAAGTGGCTCACCGGCCTCCCTGTCGCAAGGCTCGACGCTGGGCGACAGCTTCATCGTCGCCGGCTTTGGCGAGGTGTTGTCAGCCCTGATTTCGAAGCCGACTATCAGTGGTTTGACGGCGCCGATCTGGGGTTCGTAGCGCAAGCGGTCGACTTCATCGGCCATCAGGTTCGAATCCGGAGACAAGGTCCGATCCGGCAGGGACAGCGTCCCGGTTGCCGGATAGCTCGCAAGTTTCAGGCTGACCGCCGGATCCTTGGTCGGGAAATCCAGCTTCAACGGAACTGGGCCGACACCGACTGGAACCTGGACGTCACGGTTTTCGATGGCTTCGGCGGCGCCGGCAATGTGAATGCCGCGTTCCACCGCTTGCTGTTTCTGCTCGGACTCGAGCGAGGCCACGAGTTGCTTGCCCTCGTCCCCCTCACCATTCCTGACCCGGAAGACAAGGATGCCTTGGGATTCGCCACCCCAATCATCGCGTGTGGCATAGGCCAGCATGTCGACTTCTTCCTGGATGCCGGCCCCCTTGGGCACGTCCATCTGCAAGCGCGGGAGATCCTTGCCGGCGATCGGCTCACCCGCCGCAACCGGCTTGCCGTCCAAAATCAGACGCCCCAGCGCCGGCGGTCTCTCGATGGTGACGGTGACCGAGCCGCCATCGACATCCAGCGGCTCCGGCAGGTCGAGCGCGACAGGGCCGACGCCGGACGGCACGACCTTTTCCAACACCGGCGGCAGTGCTGGCCGGCTGGCGCGACGCATGAGGACGACCTCGTCGATCAGCGATGAGTTTTCCCAAGGCACCTGCTTACCGGCCGTAGCTTCGACCACATCCCGGCGGACGGCGGCCATGACCGCGCGTATCTCCTGGTTCGGCGCCAGTGCGCGACGGGAGAAGGCGGAGGAAAAAGGACTGAGGTCGCCACTTCCGTCATAAGCGACGGCACCGGGCTCGGTGGCGAAGGCAATAAGCGTATTCAGCGAACTTTTCACCTGCGCAAGGCCGGTGTCGCCGGCAGTGATCAGTTGGTCTCGCAACCAATAGTCCTTGCGCGGAAACGGATTGTTGCGGCAGGCGTCGAGGATGATCACCTGGATCTTCGATTTCGCTCGCAACTGCTGCAGCACATCATCGAGCTTGATGGCCTGGACCTCAATGTCGGCCGCGTTCTTGAGCGATGCATCGACCGGGATCAGGAAATTTTCACCGCCGATCTGAAAGCCATGGCCGGAATAGTACACGATCGCCAGATCGGCGCCGTCCGCCGCCGCGAGGTAGTTGCGGAACTGCTTTTCGAATTCGATCTTGGTGAGGTCCTTGGCGACGAACACATCGAATCCGGCCAGCCGGAAGGTGTTCGACACGTCCGCGGCATCCTTGTCCGGATTCTTGAGGGCCGGAATTTCGCGGTATTCGGAATTGCCGATGACAAGGGCAACCCTTCGATCGGCACAAGCCTGGAACGCCGTGAAGCTCGCGAGGATCAGGGCCGCAACGAACGCACAACATCGCAGCATGGCTCATCCTCAACTGCTAATGACCTGTCGGCTGCAAGACACGGCTTGCGACACCTGGTCTGTTAAAGACTTCACGATCTGCCGAAACGGCAGGGCCGCACCCACGATGGATGCCGCACCTAACCACTTGCTAAAATACCCCAGTGGCGTGGGTACCGCAATAACCCGGGATAAAGGACCTGGAGGGGTGTCGGCACGATCCAGTCTTCGACGAGCTTTGTCGATCGCGAACAGGCCCCCATGGAACCGTGTGGCGGCCGTCACGCGCATCGGGACGACTTGGCGAAAACCATCCCGGACAGTCTTATCTGGTCGGGTGCCATCGGCGGCGCTCCTCGGCTCGCTGGTGAAGCTGGATCATCGCTCCAAAGCGTTTCGCGCGCATGTCACCCGGCACATCGGTGTGTTTCAATTCGATTACACGTTACGCCGAGTTGTTTTCGGTTCCGTTCCACGAACAGGCCCGGCATCATTGCAGAACCTGATGGGCGCATCACCCGGGCCTCCTGGTTCATCCCCATTATCGAATGTTGGCCACCTAGGTTCCTCCAACAGAAGGAACCGCTGAAACTATTTTTTGTGCTGTCAGAGTTTTTGCCTGGCCTTCCGTGAAGGTCTGAGGCGATGCGGAGCGCGCCTCCTCGTCCCCACGCTTATGCTTCACACGGTCGATCTGCCCCGGCTTGACCCATTGTGCGGCCGGCCGCACGAAATCTGCCCCTGCCGTTGGAACATTAGAGATCGATAACGGTTCTTTCGCTTATACCGCTGTGTGGTGTCGGCTGAAGGTCGCTTGAGCAACCCGAGCGGCTCGCGCCCATGATCTCTTAGCCGCGAGCTCTCAGACGTCGAGCTGAAGACCCTAGGTCGAAGACGACAGGCTGCGGACGCCGCTGAAAGCTAAGAACAGGAGCTAATCATGAAACATCAGACACTTGAGGAACTGCAGTCGATCGCCGACATCAATCCGAAGGCGCCGGCTCTGCCGATGACCAGAAAGCAACGGATCGAACGGTGGGCAGAACTGCTCGAAATGAATCCGTCGCGCTGCCTGACCGCGCTCACCGGTACCGAGCGTCTTAACTCCGGGCTCCGCGAAGAGGCACGGGCAACCGGGTCGCCGATCACGGTTGCCTTCGATGATTCATTGCTGCGTGCATCGGGCCTGAAATCGGACACTTACGGCGAAGCCAAGCGCTTCTTCGAACTGTCCGACTGGCAGTTGCACGACATCGTCTGCAGTTGCCATGCCGGTGCCACGATGCGGGCCGACTGGGCGGCCGGCAGAGTGCGCAGGGTGCTCGGAGGCAGCAAGGTTCTTGCATGGCTGAGAAGTATAATGGTGCACGGTTGAGCGCCAGACGCTAGGTCAGCGAAGACGCCGCGCCGCCTCGGCTGCAAAATTGCCAGCTGGCGAGGCGGCGCTCGCTGGCCTGCGGGGTTTTGCGGAGCATGTCCTGGAGTGGGGGCCGGCGACTTGGCCTTGCTGCGTCATGGAAACAGGTACTGGCGGGGTGCATCGATGGTCAGGCTCCTTCTCCTCGTGGCTGCGGCGCTTGCCCTCACTTGCGGCGGGACAGCGGCGGCCAAGCTGGACCTCGCCACTGTCAATCAAGCGCAATTCTCAGCCGAAGGATCGAAAGGCTTCAGCCCGGTTATCCTGAAAGCGCAGATACTTTTGGATCGCGCCCGCTTCTCGCCAGGCTTGATCGAGGGCCGCTTCTCGGAGAACGTCGCAAAGGCCATCAGGGCCTTTCAGACTGCGAACGGATTGCCCTCCGATGGGAAGCTCACGCTGGAGACCTGGGACAGGCTGACGGCAACCTCCACCAACCCGGTTGTGGTGAGCTACGAGCTGACGCGCAAGGATCTAAGCGGACCCTTTACCAAGCGCATTCCGGCGCGCATGGAGAGGATGGCCCACCTGCGGAGGCTCGGCTATCACAACGTCACGGAGAAGCTCGCCGAGCGCTTCCACATAAGTGAGCAATTGCTCAGGAGGCTCAATCCGGGCATCGGCTTCAGGAAGGTCGGCACTAAGTTGCTGGTTCCGGATGTAGACCGGGGTGATCCTCCCGCCACAATTGCCGGCATCGAGGTCGACAAGGGCGCACGCCTGGTGCGCGTTCTTGATCCTTCCGGTAAATGGCTCGCAGTCTTTCCCGCATCCATAGGCAGCGCCGAGAAGCCGGCGCCGAGTGGCGAGGCGCAGGTCAAGCGCGTCGTGCGCAATCCCACCTATCACTACGATCCGCACTTCGCTTTCAAGGGGGTCAAAGCCAAGCGGCCGTTCACGATTGCGGCCGGACCGAACAATCCCGTGGGATCGGTCTGGATCGATCTCTCCATCGAGAGCTACGGTATTCACGGCACGCCCGAACCGGGCAAGATCGGCGCGACCTTCTCGCATGGCTGCATCAGGCTGACCAACTGGGATGCCGAGGACCTCGCCTCCATGGTGCAAAAAGGCACGAAAGTCAGCTTCAAGGACGAGATGGCGAACGCAGGCGGCGGGTAGAAGGCGAAGTCCAGCTCGGCCTTCTCGCGTCGTCCTTTGGCCTGGCAACAGCGCGGGCGACGCGCCGTAAACGAAACGCCGCTTCCGGCGTCGGAAGGCATTCGCCGCCGCGGGCGGCGCTCACGGGTGAATGAGCCGGCCGCATTTTCAGAATTATGATCAATCGTCGAGGCGCGTCGGAACCTTTCGTCCGCGATGCACTTCATTTGCATGTCCCAGAAGGTTGAACCCCCAATCCTGCCAGAGGACAGCCCCGATCGGGAGGTCAACTGCGAGGTCGCATTGGAGCCCGCATTCGAGGAACTGGTCGCTTCGTCACAAGCCCGCGGATGGACAGCCCAGGAGACGGCAATAACCCTCCTGAAAATCGCAAAAGCGCATGCGGCCCAGCTTGAGGCCGTCGTAGACACAGACGGCTTTTGGAGGCAGGGCAGGTCGATCTCGTTGGATGCAGCAGCAGACGTCTTTCGCGAGGCGATGCGGCAGACCCTCAGGCAGTACTCACTTTGGTATTTGGTCGAGGGCGCGATGCTGGTCGCAGCCGGAATTCTGGCAGTGACCTTTCCGATGATCTCGTCGATTGCCGTGGTGAACTTGCTCGGCTGGGTGCTGATCGTCAGCGGAGGCCTACAAGGCATAAGCCTGATCGGCGCGGGCCACGTGCCTCATTTCTGGCTGCAACTCATCTCCGTCATCCTTGCTGTGCTGATTGGTCTTCTCTTTCTGCGCCATCCTGGAAACGGACTGCTGACCATCACCTTGCTGCTGATCGTCTTCTTCATGATCGAGGGCATCGCGAAGGTAGTTTTCGCCCTCACCATCCGCCCCTTCCCCAACTGGGGCTGGGTCCTGGGGAGTGGGATGATCGGGATTCTTCTTTCCGTGACGCTGTGGGTCAGGATCCCCGTGACAGCCGTATGGCTGATCGGACTGCTGTTGGGGATAGAATTGATTGGTGTTGGCGCCGCGATTGCTTACCTGGCCTGGCATGTGCGGAAGAGTTGAACGCTTACGGGCTTGGCTGGTCCCAACATCTGTGAAACGTCCAGATCGGGATTTTTCTTGCTGTTGCCGGCCGCGAGACTGCAGAAGTAGCCGCTGGCCAGCACCCCAGCTATCCTGGCAAAACTCACAAATGCCTGCGCCTGTTTGGTTGTCATTTGCTCGGTGATTGCGGCGGTCGCTCTTGACGCGGCGGAAATCGATTCCCAACTCATCTTTGTCGGTCGCCGTGCAAGGGGCCGACGTGTCAGGGAGCGCCAGGCTTCTTGGCGTTCCCTCGTATCTATGTTGCTCCAAGGAGGATGTAGCTATGAGAACGAACGTGGACTTTTCCCCCTTCTATCGGTCGAGCATCGGCTTTGACCGCATCTTCAACCTGCTCGAAAACGCCAGTTCGCCACAGAATGCGGACAACTGGCCGCCTTACGATATCGCCAAGCTCGGCGAAGACACCTACCGAATTGTCCTAGCGGTGGCCGGTTTCGGTGAAAACGAGCTTATGATCACGCATCAGCCGAATATGCTGGTGATCGAGGGCGCCAAGACAGAGAACGAGGAGGTCCAGTACCTCCATCATGGCCTGGCGCTGAGGCCGTTCGCGCGCCAATTCGAACTGGCCGACCATGTAACCATAGTCGGGGCGAAACTCGAAAACGGTCTGCTGATCATCGACCTCAAGAAGGAAATTCCCGAGGAGATGAAGCCGCGCCGCATCGCGATTAATGTCGAGACCGACAAAAAGGCGGCCTCCAAGCGCATTGAAAGCGCGGCGGCCTGATCTTTGGCGGTCGGCCTGCAGAAGACACCCCGTCCTGTCGTGGGTGGGATCCGGGTGCGACCCATAAAACGAAAAGGAGAAGGACAAATGAGCGTACGGAACTTGATTCCCTGGAGCCGTGGCGGCAGCCAGGCACCGAGCATTTATCGCGGTGACGACATGGATCCGTTCCTGTCGTTGCACCGCAATGTCAACCGGCTATTCGACGAGGTGTTCCGCGGTTTTGACACACCTTCGGTTCTGGGCCGCGTGCCCCCTCTCAACGGGACTTGGCCAAGCGTGGAGTTCTCGGAAACCGATAAGGAAATCCGGGTGACGGCCGAAATCCCGGGCCTCGATGAGAATGACATCGAGGTCATGCTGGATGATGGTGTCCTGACGCTTCGCGGCGAGAAGAAGGCAGAGACCGAGGACAAGGATCGCCAGTTCAGCGAACGCTATTATGGGCGCTTTGAGCGGCGCTTCAGTCTCGGCCGTGAGGTTGAAGATGACAAGGTCGCGGCCGCGTTCAAGAATGGTGTGCTCACCGTGACACTGCCAAAGACCACAAAGGCGCAGGCAAACGCCAAGCGCATTGCGATCAATGGCAGCAAATGACTGTCGCGAAGGAGTGCCGGGGCTCGACTAGCCCCGGCACTCGCAGATAGCGAGATGGTCAAATGACGTCCATTGAATGCCCATCTGCTTCGGGGGTATTTCGACCGGAAGGAAAAGGATAACCATGACACGCCAAGACGTTGTCTCGGTCCTCGGGCCTGTAGACGACGTGACAATTGCGGAGATCATCGCGTCCGGTGCCTCGCTCGAGGAATTGAGAGAGGCGTGGGCCTGGGCCTTTGGTGACGAGGCGCCGATGAGCCAGGGGCGACCGCTGCCGGGAACACGGGTGGCAGCGCTAATCGACCTGATCGAGCCCGATGACGAAGGCGACGTGGCAGATCCGGCCTAGGCGCATCCGGGCATCGGTAGTTGATCAGAGATGCATGGATCGCCACGCTATTCCAGCGATTCCAAGCGCGCCGTTTAAGGTCCGAGGATGCTTGCGGACTTGGGCGGCCTCGCCCGACAACGGCGTGTCGTTGGCATGACAGTTCGCGAGGCCGTCGCTGCAAGTGTCTTGCCAGCTTCGAGCCCTTGTTCCTGAAAGACTGCGAAGACGACCATTGGCCGACGTGTAGGCGGCCCACGAGAAGGAGGGGGGGCGACCTGCACTAGCCTGTCAGTTCATTTGCAAGCAGCCAGGTCCTTCAATGCCTTGTCGGCATTGGCCTTGCTTGTATACGTCTTATTGCCGGCATCGGTCAGTTTGTGCCGTCCGGTTTTTTTGGTCACCACCTCACTCTTCTTGGTCGCCGCATCCTTGGCTACCCAGTACTCCTCCTCCCCATGGCACTAGTGACGCGTCGACCGATGCGGCGGCGGTACGACCTGCCGCCGCAAGCGAAATCAACCGTCAATTTCTGTAGGATGGTCTGCAGCGCTAATCTTAGGCCCTGTCATCCAAGGCGGCGCCACGGGAATATCCTCAATGACACCGACCCTGCGTGCCCAAGTCGTGAATGTCTTGTGTGCCGCATCGACGGACTTTCGACCATCATATGCCGAGTAGCAAGTGTCACTCGCCGCTGTGTGAAGCAGGCCGCGCCTTTCGAGGGGCCATTCCTCAAGAAACTCTATCGCATCCATGACACAAGCGATCCTTCTGAGAGCGAAGCCATCGTCTCGTACGAAGATCGTCTGTTTGAACATTCCATCTTCCATGTGACCTCCCTTCAAACTGCGTGACAACCGATCCTGCCTCGCCTGCGTGTGGCAAGGATCTCAGTTCCGGCAAGTCGACGAGCTTGGGCGAATACCATAGCAAACAGGGCAGAGTTCGACTTGAGATCCGCCAAGCCGCCGCCGGACATAGTGCCGGACATAGTAAAGAGATTGGAGACACCTCTTTTAGGTTCAAGGGGTGTTGGCAACCAGACAGCCAGAACCTTCTTTAAAGCACCGTGACAACAACAAAGGGCGTCTCTCCTGTCGCGCGTTCAGGCGTTAAGTCTTTGCGGGCGTTCTCGAGCCTGCCATTCCTCGCGGTCACAGCCTATCTCGGCGAGACTGTCGTCCAGTCGGCGAAGTGCATCCATCACGGCGTCGAACGTCACCGGGCTAGCAGCGCCCGGTGGCTTTCGCAGCGCAGGCATGGAGTCGACGGCGCAAGCATCAGAAGCCCATGAGGCAAGAATGGCGCGCTTTTCCTGAATGTCGAGCGTGCGGTCGCCCACCACCTCATTGGGGTGACTAAAGTGCCGCGTCGGAAACAGCAGGCGGTCAAGCGAAGGATCAGAGGCCTCAGGGGCGATCGAGGGGATGTTTTTCGGGAAAGTTCGTTCCATCGATAGTCTCCACTTCCTAACAAATCTCCTTGGCATCGGTTTTGCGCTCGAGCCCCTTTTTCAGGACTCCAGCGCCGAAAAATTTCGTAGAGTCCCTGCGGAATTTCAAGATCTGAAAGTCGCGCGTCCTAGCGAAAATAGCTGCATGAATTCATGTCACTAGCGCTCTTGTATGCAGAGTGCCAAAATTTTTCCAGCGACCCCTTGAAACTCGAAAATTCCAAAACTAGCTCGATATCCGCGCGATGCCTGAAAAAGGGTCGTGGCGCCCCGCACCGGCCCGATATTGCCGGTCCGGTGTGGAGGAACCTCAAAAATCTGTTTGTCCCGAAGGAGAACGATATGACGTTCCGTCCATTGCATGATCGTGTCCTGGTCCGCCGCATCGAAGCCGAGGAGAAGACGGCCGGCGGCGTCATCATCCCCGATACCGCCAAGGAGAAGCCGCAGGAGGGCGAGGTGATTGCCATCGGCCCGGGCGCCCGCGACGAGAGCGGCAAGCTCACGCCGCTCGACGTCAAGATCGGCGACCGCATCCTGTTCGGCAAGTGGTCCGGCACGGAGATCAAGCTCAACGGCGAGGATCTGCTCATCATCAAGGAAACCGATGTGATGGGCGTGATCGACCGGGCCGCGACGATCAAGAAAGCCGCCTGATCGATGCTTCAGCGCCACAGCAACCCAGTCAATGAAGCTGCCTATTGAAGGAATGATCCAATGGCTGCCAAGGAAGTGAAATTCCATTCCGACGCCCGTGAGCGCATGCTGCGCGGCGTCAACATCCTCGCCGATGCGGTGAAGGTGACGCTCGGCCCCAAGGGCCGCAACGTCGTCATCGACAAGTCGTTCGGCGCTCCACGCATCACCAAGGACGGCGTCACCGTCGCCAAGGAGATCGAGCTCGAGGACAAGTTCGAGAACATGGGCGCCCAGATGGTGCGCGAGGTCGCCTCGAAGACCAGCGACCTTGCCGGCGACGGCACCACCACTGCAACGGTGCTTGCCCAGGCGATCGTCAAGGAAGGTGCGAAGGCCGTCGCCTCGGGGATGAACCCGATGGACCTGAAGCGCGGCATCGATAAAGCCGTGGAAGCGATTGTTCAGGAGTTGAAGACCAACGCCCGCAAGGTGACCAGGAATGACGAGATCGCCCAGGTCGGCACCATCTCGGCCAATGGCGACGCCGAGATCGGCCGCTTCCTGGCCGAAGCGATGCAGAAGGTCGGCAACGAAGGCGTCATCACCGTCGAGGAAGCCAAGACCGCCGAGACCGAACTCGAAATCGTAGAGGGCATGCAATTCGATCGCGGCTATCTCAGCCCGTACTTCATCACCAATCAGGACAAGATGCGCGTCGAACTCGAAGAGCCCTATGTGCTGATCCACGAGAAGAAGCTGTCCAATCTGCAGGCACTGCTTCCGGTGCTGGAAGCCGTCGTTCAATCGTCCAAACCGCTGCTGATCATCGCCGAGGATGTCGAGGGCGAGGCATTGGCCACCCTGGTCGTCAACAAGCTGCGAGGTGGGCTGAAGGTCGCCGCCGTCAAGGCGCCCGGCTTCGGCGACCGCCGCAAGGCGATGCTGGAAGACATCGCCATTCTGACCGGCGGCACGGCCATCAGCGAGGATCTCGGCATCAAGCTGGAGAACGTCACGCTGGAGATGCTCGGCCGCGCCAAGAAGGTGGTGATCGAGAAAGAGAACACCACCATCGTCGACGGCGCCGGCTCGAGGAGCGAGATCCAGGGTCGCGTCAGCCAGATCAAGGCGCAAATCGAGGAAACGACCTCCGACTACGACAGGGAAAAGCTGCAGGAGCGGCTGGCCAAGCTCGCCGGCGGTGTCGCCGTCATCCGCGTCGGCGGCTCGACGGAGGTCGAGGTCAAGGAGCGCAAGGACCGTGTCGACGATGCCATGCATGCGACGCGCGCTGCGGTCGAGGAAGGCGTGTTGCCGGGTGGCGGCGTGGCGCTTCTGCGTGCGGCCAAGGCACTGGACAGGGTGCCGGCCGAGAATGAAGACCAGAAGCATGGTATCGAGATCGTGCGCCGCGCGATTGAAGCGCCAGTGCGCCAGATCGCTGAGAACGCCGGCGCGGAAGGCTCGATCATCGTCGGCAAGTTGCGTGAGAAACCGGAGTTCGGCTGGGGCTGGAACGCACAGACCAACGCGTTCGGCGACCTCTACAACGAGGGCGTCATCGATCCGGTGAAGGTGGTGCGAACCGCACTCCAGGATGCGGCATCGGTTGCCGGCCTGCTAGTAACGACGGAAGCGATGGTTGCCGAGAAGCCGAAGAAGGAACCCGCCGTTCCGGCAATGCCGGCTGGTGGCATGGACTTCTGATGGCAACGGCTGTGTCCGCGCCCGGTGGGCCCGGACACCCTGACAAATGGGTAGAGCCATGAACGTGATGAACTTGAACGTAATCCCGCCGCCGGCGCGTGCGGCCACCGATCTGAACTACGAAGCAGACCTGAAGGTTGCGCTTGACCCGATACTGGTCGACTTGCTCGACAGAGCGGAGGCCGCGGGTTGGGACCGGCGCAAAGCAGCATACACGGTGATGTTTCTGGCCGCGCGGAATCTTACCGACAGCAAAGGTCCTCCTGGAAACGGGAGTTCGGCAGGCTAAGGCGCGACGCCCGCAATCTATCGCGCACGCGCCATGGGAAAGGCTTCCGATCGATTGAGCTAATCGCGTGAAACGGAGGAAAATATGGAACACAATCAATTTCAGCATCCCGTGAGGGTGCTGGTGGGTCTTGGGTTTCCGACCGACATTCAAAGCGTAAAAGACGCCTTCGTCCTGTTGGATGAATGGCCGCCATCGAAGCGAAACTCTGCTCATGGCGTCGCGCTCAATGCCTGTCGGGCAGCCCTCGCCGGCGAGGTGGATGCCGAAACCGCTCGCAGCACATTTGTTGCCTTCGCCCGCCGCATGGATTTGCTTGTACAGGCCGCAGGCGACATCGTCGCGGCCGAGGCAGTTGGCGCTTTCGGAGCGGCTTCGAGAGGCCCCTACAACAAGTCGATGTAATCGGTCTGCGGGAGCGCACAAAGCTATGAGGGATATTCGATTTTCCGAACCAGTGAGACTGCGCGTGAGACCCTCGAGGGAGCGGGTGGTTGCCAGCAGTTGGGAAGCACTTGAGTGCCTTTATGACCAATGGCCGGAATGGGCGAGAGGACCAAGCTATCGAGCTGCCCGCCGCACTTGCCGCGACGCCTTGGACGGATGGCGGGCTCCGCAACAAGCAAGACGGGCATTTTTGAAGGCGGCCCGTCGTGCAGGTTTGATCCAGGTCTCATAGTGAGCCCGGCGCTGAGGTAAGTCTTTGCTTTGCGAGCGACGCAATCTGACCGATTGCACGCCTCCGTCGGATCTGCAAGGAGCGGATATGACCCGGCGGCCCAGGTCGGAACCAGCCTGCACGTCGTTGTCGCCGCCTATCGCAAGCATCGTTCCCAAGCCTTTAGAAAACGGCGAGTCATGAGCTGACGAGTGCCATCATTTGCCGGACAGGACTGACGAAACGGCCCCCAAAATCATTTCGCCTACAACTTATGGACTTACGCGATAGCGCTCAATTCAAACTGGAAGAATTGAGCGTGTATGGGGCAGAAATGCACGTTGCACCGACCGCGATCACCGGACTTCACTGGGGCGAGACGTCACGGATGGTCTGCGCGAGCAAGCGGACGCTGGAAGCAATCGCGCTGTCGGGAATTCGGCCGTAGCCGATGAACAAGCGCCGTGGCCCGGCCGCGGTTTGAGAATATCGTCCGAGCGCTTCGGTCGCCACGCCCCGTTTTCGCAGAAGCGCGACGATGTCGGCCTCACCGGCTCGACCAATGGTCGCGGGCAGTCGCACCGTTACGTGGAGACCCGCTGCCGCGCCCTCAACCTCGACGTCCGGGAGTTCGTCCCTCAAGCAGCTCAGCAGACTGTTGCGGCGATCACGGTAGATACGGCGCATCTTCCGCAAGTGCCGATCATAGGCGCCTGACTGCAGAAGGTGCGCAAGTGCGTCCTGATCGATGCGCGGAGGTCCTTCGCTCCAGCGCCGCAGCTCGCGGTTCATCGGTGCGATCAGCTGCGGCGGAACCACGAGCCAGCCGAGGCGCAGCGCCGGCGCCAGTGTCTTGCTTGCGGTGCCTGCATAGACGACCCGATCGGCAGCGAGGCCCTGTAGTGCCCCGACCGGCGCCTGATCGTAGCGGAACTCCGCATCATAGTCGTCTTCAAGAATATAGCGGTCCGTTTCATGAAGCCATTTCACCAGCCGCTGTCGCCGAACCGCGCTGAGCACGCCGCCAACCGGAAACTGGTGCGACGGAGTAATCAGCGCGCCATCGGCGCCGGTCGCGATGAGCTGGTCGACGTCGATCCCATCCTCGTCCACCGGCACGGGGACCCGGAGGAGCCCGGCTTTGTCGACCGCGACCCAATCGCTGTAGCCCGGATCCTCGACCGCAACCCTGCGCGCTCCGACGGCATGCAGGACAACACAGGCCAGGGCGCGCCCTTCGGCAAAGCCGCTGGTGATGAAGATGCGTGAGGGGTCGGCGATGAGGCCGCGCACGCGGCCGAGATAATCGGCGAGCGCAGCCCGGAGGACCGAACTCCCGCGAAGGTCGCCATAGCCGAGATCGCTCGCCGGAAGGGTCTGGAGCACCTGCCTGACGGCGCTCAGCCAGGCCTTGCGCGGGAAATGCCCTACGTCCGGCATGGCCGGCCGCAGATCGTAGCGGATCACTTCATCGGCGGACCGCTGCTCTGCCGAGGCGGCGACGTTCGCCAAGCCGGCGGCGACCATCGGCCGTGCGCCCTGACGCACGGTCAGGAATCCCTCGGCGGCGAGTTGCGCATAGGCGTCGACCACAAGTGGGCGCGAGACACCCAGTTGGGCGGCGAGCGCGCGGGTCGAGGGAAGGAGGACGCCCGGGCGCAAGGCCCCGGTTCGAATTCGGGTCAGCAGGCCGCGGCGGAGCTGACTGCCGAGGGTCTCATTGATCGAGCGGTCAAGGCTGAGAGCGATGTCCGCGTTCAAACTGGTCAACTAAATTCCCCAACAACTGGCCATGTCGTCAAGACCAGTATCACGGTAAGCCGGGCCTCGTCATCTGTGAGGACAAGACCATGGCGACAACCGCAATTACCGCACCACGGGCACGAACCGCTCCTGAGCCGATTTTGACGGCTCCCATGCTGAGCATTGCAGGCGTGATGCTTTCGGCAATGAGCAGCTTCTATCTGCTTCTGTCGGCCATTCCCGCGCATGCGTCGGCTGTCGGAGGGACCAGCGGCGCAGGCGCCGCAACCGGCGCCTTGATGGCAGCCACCATCGTCGGCGAAATTGCCGCGCCACAGGTGATCAACCGCGCCGGTCGTAGGAGCGCGCTCGCGCTCGCCCTCGGCTTGCTCGGTCTAGGCTGCCTCACGGCCTTTCCTGCTTCGCTCGCGCTGCTGCTCCTCAATTGCGCGGTTCGCGGGCTCGCACTCGGCGTGCTGCTCGTCGCCGCCTCCGGTCTCTCGGCCCAGATTGCACCGCCGTCGCGGCGTGCCGAAGCCATGAGCATATCTGGGGTCGCGTCGGCGGTTCCGGCGATCGTGGCCGTTCCCCTTGGCCCTTGGGTGCTGACGAATCTCGGTGCACCGGGTACAGCCGTCTGCGCGGCGACGCTTGCCTTTGCCGCCCTTGCCGCGACCGCGCTCCTTCCTTCCGAGCGGAAGATCGAAACGCACGAGGCTCATCGCCTTCCGCCTTTGGGCGTGGCGATCGGGCCGGCAATCTCGCTCGGCTGCGGCGCGGTCCTAGTCGGTGCAACGGTCACCTTCCTTCCTCTCGCCCATCCGGAGGCGACCAGCGGGACGATCATGCTGGGCCTGCTGCTTCAGGGGTTGGGCGCAACCGTTACCCGCTGGCTTTCGGCACGGCATGTCGACAGGCACGGCACGCGCCTGCCTATGCTCGCTGGCCTCGCCGCGTGTGTCGTCGCCGCAATCGGCCTGGCGGCCACGGGCGAGGCAGAGGTGCTCTGCGGCGTGCTCTTGAGCGGGATAGCCTTCGGCGTGCTGCAAACCGCGACTCTCGCCGAGCTGCTCGCCCGCGCGGCTCCCTCTCAGGTCGATGGCGCAGGCGCACTGTGGAACGGCGCTTATGACGCGGGCCTCGGTATCGGCGGCATTGCGTTCGGCGGCCTTGCGACAGCGGTCGGGTTCAGCACGGCGTTCGTCGCGACAGCTGGCGTTTTCACGCTCGTTGCGCTCCTCCATCTCGCCACAACGAAAGGGAACCATGCATGCTGAGGCGCCAATTTCTTTCCGATATTGTCTGCGGACTTCATGACCGGCTGGATGCGATCCCTGAACTGAATCGGGCCGCAACGCGCCAGGGACGCCGGCTGATCGATGTTCGCCACAGCGACGTTCATGCGCCGGTCGCTGCCGGCGCGCTGAGGCGCCGTAGCCAATCCGTTTCGCAAAAAGGGCGGCGGGACCGGCGATGGTTGGCGCAATCGAGCATTCCTCGCCGACGGCAGGTGGACAGATTTAGACGGCGCGATGCTGATGGGCCCGCCCGTGTTTTGGCATCCAACACAAGGAGCGACTGACATGAGAAAACTACTGGTTTCGAGTTTCATCTCACTCGACGGTATCGTCGAGTCGCCGATGACCTGGGCGTCACGGTTTTTCGATGACGAGGTCAGGGCGTTTGCCCTTCGGAAGCTAGACGATGTCGAGTTCTTCCTTCTCGGCCGCAAAGCCTATGAGTACTTCGCTCCGGTTTGGCCTAACGCGACCGGAAGCGCCTACATGGATCGAATCAACGGGCTGAAGAAGCTGGTGGCGTCAACGACGCTCGACGAGGTCGGGTGGAATGCATCGCTTATCAAAGGCGATGTGGCCGAAGGACTTGCCATGCTCAAGAGGCAGGCCGGCGGGCATATCCTGAAATACGGTATCACGGAACTGGACAGAACGCTGTTGGACAACAACCTCGTCGATGAATACGACCTTTTAGTCTTGCCTACCAAGGTCGGTCAGGGCAAACGCGCTTTTGCGGACATCGATGCGGACAAAATAAACATGGAACTCGTCCGCACGCACCGCTTCGCGAATGGTGTCGTGGCGCTCACATATCGACCGCACTGACTGCCATCCGAACAGCGAAAGCTGCTATCTGTGGGCGGCGCCTAGCCTCGCCCCCAGATCCATTGGGTTGTTGCGATACCCTTGATCGCACAACCAGCCGAGCCAATACGACAGCACAGATGCAATTATGGGACGACGTTTTGGCGATCCGCATTCTGGTCGACGGCCGAGAGAATCTTCTCGAGAGATGGCGACTGTCGACGGCGCTCCTCCGGCACCCACTGAAGAAAGCCGCCGATACGCCGTTGAACCTTGGTCAGGTGACCAGCGGCGATGTCGCTCAGACGATGATCAAGAAAAGGGTTGTCGAACCTCTCAAGCGTGGTCGCTACGTATGCTGTCGCTTCCTGCTCCAGGCCCCGGGCCTTGAAGCCAGGAACGACCTCGGAACCATAGATCTCCGTCAGCAAGCTTCGATATCCATCGACTTCCAGCATTTCGCGCACCGTCAGGTTGGGTCTCAGCCCATCGGCCATCCAGTATTGTGCGAGCACCGTGTGACCGAGGTTCAAGATGGGTAGCTTCAGTCTCTCGATGCGGTCGAGATCATCGACAAGCGCGATCGCGGGGTGACGGCAAGGCAGCCTCAGCCCAGCTTGCTTTTCAATCGCCCATAGCGCGTATGGCTCCGCGACTGCCCCGACGGGCTCGATGGCCGACGAGACGATGCGGTCGACCAGCGAGTTGGCAAAGACGCAATCGTCGGCGATGAACGACAAAAGGGCGTCGGAGGCGCCGCTTCGCTTGGCCAAAGCGATCAACGCTTCCTTCAGCGTGTCGCCATTGCGCGGAACCAATTCGGTTGGAAGCACCACGACGGGCCTTGCCGACACCGCAAATCGGTGCGCGAGCAGAACGAGCAATTTTGCCGGATATCCCGCCGGCGCCGGGCCGCGGGCGTGGGTGAGGTTGACGACGAGATCGGATGGAATGGTGAGGCCCGCCTCCGTCGTGTTCGAAACAACGAATTCCGCTTGTTCCGCAAACAGCGTGGTCAACCGCGACCAGTCAAGTTCGGCATCAAGCGCGCGCCGTATGCTCTTCACGCGGATTTCATGCTCGACGCGGTGGCCCTTCTTCAGCCCGCGGATGACAACCGGGTAGCCCTCATCGCGGGCGAGCCCCTGCAAACGGGCTCGGCCGCTCGCCGAGCCGCTGATCGCGACCACCGTGATGGGTCCGACCGCATCGCCTGCCGACAGCGCCTCGTGCACGAAGAGCGCTGCGTGCGCCTGCAGAAAGCGGCTCGTGCCAAACTGGAAAATGGGCGTGACGATTTCGTTGGTCAACGATCTTCCTCGTTCTCTAGACGCTTGGTGAGGGTACGCATCGGCCGCCGGTCCAAATATGATCCGTCGGCTGCGGGTCCGACAATCCGCGTTTGCTTTAAGTCAGCCAAGTTCCGCCACGCCGATAACGGCCTTGATCAGGCCGGATTTCTGCCGAGCCCAGATCGCGATATCCCGGGGGCTGTCATGCAGGGTGGTGCGGTGGGTGACGAGTTGGTCGATTGGTATTTTTCCGGCGTGGATCGTGGCGATGACGTGCTGGAAGTCGGCGTGCGTCGCGTTGCGACTGCCGATCAGAATCATTTCGCGCTTGTGGAATTCGGGATCGGAGAAGCTAACCTCGTCCTTGATGACGCTGACCAATATCATGGCGCCGCCATGGGCCACGTAGCTGAATGCGGCTTGGATCGAGGCCTTGCTGCCGCTCGCGTCGAAAACGAGGTCAAAACCGTCACCATCGGTTCGCTCCCGCACCAGCTCGACAGGCGAGGCCGATGCATTGTCGATGACAGGAAAACCGAGTTGGCGTTCGGCGAAGTCGAGCCGCTCTCTGCTCATGTCCATGATCGTCACCGCCTGGCCTGCAAGACGGGCAAACAATGCCGTACCCAATCCAATCGGCCCAGCGCCGATGACCAGCGTACGGACGCCAGCAGCAAGCTTGGAGCGCCTCACCGCGTGGGCGCCGATCGCCAGAAATTCCACGGCTGCCGCGTCAACGGCTGAGAGTCCTGCAGCCGGGTAAAGGTTGCCGGCAGGCACCAACAATTGTTCACACATGCCACCGTCGCGATGAACGCCCAACACTTCTATCGACACGCAGCAATTGGGCTTGTCGTGACGGCACGCAATGCATTTGCCGCAGGCGAAATAGGGATTTACGACGACCCGTTCTCCGGCCTCGATGGCGACGCCTTGACCAACCGCCTCCACGGTGCCGGAGAGTTCATGCCCCATGATCCGCGGATAGGCCAGGTAGGGGTGCTTGCCTTCAAAGATATGGTAGTCGGTGCCACAGATGCCGACATGGCTGATGTTGATCAATGCCCATCCGGCTTCCGGCCGCCCCGGCGCCGGGCGATGTTCGAAGATCAATTCGCCGGGCTTTCGGCATACGAGCGCTTTCATTCGGGCATCTTCCTGAAATGTTCCAAAAAAAGACCCGGCGGTTGGGGTAGCCGCCGGGCCGAGGTGTGAGTGCCTATTCGAAGTCCTTGACGTTCTTCAGCGTCACGAGCCCGGCGCCGGTATCCACATTTGCCTCCACAGCTTCCCCACGGATCGCCTTGACGACAGTGTCGATGCCCAGCTCGCCCATCTTTGCCGGAAATTGTGCAACACTGGCATCTTCCGCGCCCGACTTGATGGCTTCGATCTCACCGCAGCAGGCGTCGAAGCCGACCAGGATGATCTTGTCGTTGGCAATGCCCGCATTGCTGATCGATTTGACGGCTCCCGGGATTGGCGGGCCGCAGGCCGAGTAGATCGCCTTGAGGTCGGGATTGGCGGTCAGGATGTCTTCGGTCACTGACGTTCCAAGTTCGAGCGTGCAATTGGTTGCGCCCTTGCCAACCACCTCGACCTTGACGTCGCCAAGGCCCTCCATCATCCCGGTGACCCGGTCGTCCAGCGCCGGCACACCTGGGACGCCTTGCAGAATGCCGATCTTGTCGCCGCTCTTGAGCACGGTCTTCAGGTACTCTCCGGCGATCTTGCCGCCGTTGAGATTGTTGGTCGAGACCAGTGCGGTCTGGCCCTTCCAGTTTGGGATGCTGTTGTCGACGAGAACCACCTTGATGCCTGCAGCGACGGCCTTGTCGAGCGCCGGTGCAACGGTCGGATCGACCGGAGTGATCGCCAGACCCTTGACGCCTTGCGTGATCATGGACTCGATCAGAGCGATCTGACCCTCAATGTCGGTTGCTGCCTGGCCCTGGCCGGTGACCAGTTCGATCTCGGGATGGGCGGCCGCGTATTTCTTGGCGGCGTCCTCCATGGTCGAGTAGAACGGCACCGGGAACTTCGTAATCAGGCCGACCTTGATCTTGTCGGCGGCAGAAGCGGGCATCGCAAACGCAATGGCGATCGCCAGCCCGGCGAACAGTTTTCGGTTCATTGGCATTCCATTCCTCCCTTGGAATTTGAGGCGTCTTCCGGCGGAAGTCGCTTCAGGCATTTGCGGACCGGAACGGCCCCCAAATCTCGAACGGATCAGGCTCCAACGATCATGGAAACCAGCTCCTGCTTGTTGTCCTTGGTCGGAACAAGTTCACCAACCTTGCGGCCCTGGCGAAGCACCACGGCGCGATCGGCAAGCTCGACGACATGCTCCATATTGTGGGTGATGAGGATGACTGCGTTGCCCTGGTCACGCAGGGCAGCAACGAGGTTGAGCACCTGGCGTGATTCGCGCAGGCCAAGTGCTGCGGTCGGCTCGTCGAGGATCACAACCTTGCGGGCAAAAACGGTCGACCGCGCCACTGCGATGGCTTGCCTTTGGCCGCCCGACATCATGGCAACGACGGCGTCGAGCCGCGGCAAGGTGACCTTAAGGTTTGCCAGCAGAACGCGGGTCTCGGCATCCATCTTGCGCTGTTGAAGAAATCGCAGGCCGCGCGGAAGCCATGGCGGCCAGGCCAGTTCGCGACCGGCAAAGAAGTTCTGTCCAGGCGTCAGATTGTCGAACAGCGCCAGGTCCTGGTAGACGGTCTCGATGCCGGCGAAGCGCGCATCCGCGGGGGAGCGTACCTGCGTCGGCGCACCGTCCAGAAGGATCGCGCCGGCATCGAGTTGGTGCACCCCGCTGATGCATTTGGTCAACGTCGACTTGCCGGCGCCATTGTCGCCGAGAAGCCCGAGGATCTCGCCGCGTCGGACCTCGATGCTGACATCGTCCAGCGCCATGACCGAGCCGAAACGCTTGGTCGCGCCTCGCACCGCCAGCACAGGATGGTCGGCAGAGGCTGTATGATCGACGCTGGCCGCAACGGCACTCATGACTGCCTCCCGGCCTGCATGACGCGCACACGCCCTTCGAGGTAGTTGCGCAGCACGTCGGACTCGACCGCTATGACAATGACCACGCCGATGACGATGAGCTGGAAGAAGACGTTGACGTTAAGCAGATTCAGCGCGTTGCGGATGACGCCGATCATGATGGCACCGATCAAGGCATGGCCAAGATGGCCGCGGCCGCCGAGAAAACTGGCACCGCCGATGATCACCGCCGCGATCGTATCCAGTTCCAGCAGATTGCCGAACAAGGGCGAACCGGCGTCGGTACGGCCGGCGAGGATGACCGCGCCGATGCCGGCGCACAGCCCTGAGATCACATAAACCGAAACCAGCACCCATGACACGGGAATGCCCATGCGCACGGCAGCGTCAGGTCGGCCGCCGACGGCATAGATCCAGCGCCCCCAGACCATCGTCTTGGCCATGACGAAAAGGACCGCGGCAACGCCGGCAACGACGAAGACCGAACCCGGCAGACCCCAGACCGCCTCGCGGCCCAGCGCATCGATGGCCTCCGGCATTCCAGGAATGGCGCGCCCATCGGCCAATTGGAGCGCCAGGCCCTTGGCGATGCTCAATGTCGCCAGCGTGATGATAAAAGGATGCGGCAACCGGCCGAAGACATAGAAAAGCCCGTTGATGGCGCCGACCACCGCCCCGCAGCCAACCATCACCGCGATCACTGCGACTGCGGGAGCACCGGCGTGAAAGCTGAGCGCGCCGACGACCGAAGCCAGTGCAACGTTCGAGCCTACGGAAAGATCGATCCCGCGTGTCAGGATGACCAGATGCTGCCCCATTGCGACAACCGAGATAACGGCGGTCTGGGCGAGGATGTTGCTGAGGTTGCGCCCTGTCAGGAAATAGGGTGACAGAAAACTAAGCAAGACGATCAGCAGCACCAGGATGACGACCGGACCAGCACTCAGCAGGGCCAGCCCAAGCGCGAGGCCTGGAACGGCTTCCTGCTTCCCGGACTCCGGCAATGCAGCCTCGCCGGCAGTGGTGCCGGTGTTTCCCGATTCAGGCAAAGTTCTCCTCCCCGCCGAAAGCTCGTTCGAGCCCTCGCCGTCAAAACTTTTGCTGTATTTCAGCTTCTTCTTATCGATAAAAAACAACCACCATCACTTGGTCAAGTTGTTTTTTATGGATAAAGTTCATGCTAGAAAGGACAAGGTGTTGCTCCGAGGAAGAACCGATGCGAACCGACACTGTGTACAAAAAGGCCTTCAACCGCGCCGCCACCATGCTGCGGGATGGACAATTAAGCGGGGAGCTCCCCTCCGAAAATGAGCTGAGACGGCGGATGGGAGTGAGCCGTACGACCGTTCGAAAGGTTCCGGGAGAACTTGCCCACCGCGAACTCGTCGCGGAGCGCGGCGGCGTCCGGACGGCAGGCCGCGCGGTCGAGGATAGCGACTACTATCCCGACGCCGAAACCACGTCGCGGGCCAACCATGTCGAACAGCAGTTCATGGAGTGGATGCTGCGGGGTGACACCAGGCCTGGCACCAGTATCAACGAGCTCGAACTTGCCCGGCAGTTCGGTGTCGCGACCAACGGTATTCGTGAGTTCCTGATCCGGTTCAGCCGATTTGGGCTGCTCGAGAAAAGGCCGAACACCGGCTGGCTTTTCAAGGGCTTCACGGAGGATTTCGCTCTTGAGCTGTTCGAGATCCGGGTGATGTTCGAGCTGCGCTCGGCGCATCTCTTTTCACGGCAACCCAACACATCTCCGCTGTGGGATAAGCTCGCCGCGCTCAAGGTCGCACATACCGAATTGCTGAAGCGGATTGAAAGCCGCTATCACGACTTCTCCGGCCTCGACAACCGCTTTCATCGGCTCATAAACGAGGCTTCTCCGAACCGCTTCATCGACGATTTCTACGACATCATCAGCTTCATTTTTCACTACCACTATCAGTGGAACAAGCATGATGAACAGCAGCGCAACCAAGCTGCGATTCTGGAGCATCTGGCCTATATCGATGCACTCGAAAGCCGCGATCCCGAGCGCATCAGACGGGCCTGCCAGGCGCATCTCGCTTCGGCAAAGGCAACGCTGATGCGCTCGCTGGTCTGAACTTTGTGGATGGCGGAAGCTCCGCTGAGGAATCGACGCATCCGTCAGGAAGTTGGTGGACCGTCGCTTCAGCCTCGGCGAATGCGTTGGCGATGCCGTTTCCAGTGCTTTCCATAAACCCGACCCGATCGTGAACGACCGGTCGTCTCAGAGTCAGCCCTTGCGCTCCTGAAGGCTGTTGCCGCCGTCGACCACCAGCAGGGCGCCGTTGACGTAGCTCGCGCCTTCCGACGCCAGGAACATCACCGCTGCGGCAACCTCGTCCGGTCGCCCGGCCCGCGCCGGTGGCGTGTGCAGGGCAGCTTGCCGTTCCATCTCGCTCGACGAACCTGTTTCGATCCAGCCGGGCGCCACGGCGTTGGCCGTGATGCCGCTTTTTGCCACTTCGAGCGCCAGCGTGCGCGTCAGGCCGACCATGCCGGCTTTGGCGGCGGAATAGGCTGATGTGCCTTCGAAAGCCACCAATGGCCCGGTGACCGACGCCACATTGATGATACGCCCATAGCCTGCCTTTACCATCGCCGGCAAAAACGCCCGGGTGACCAGGAAGGCCGTCTTCAGACTGACGGCAATCCCTTGGTCCCAGTCGGCCTCCGTCATGGCGAGAAACGCCCTGTCGGCCGAGGGCGATGCCAGCGAGCCCATGCCGGCATTGTTGACCAGGATGTCGACAGCGCCGACATCCGCCCGCAGCCGCGCGACTTCGACTGCGATGGTGAGATCGGCGACCGCGGCTTTGGCATTGATGTCTTCGGCGCAAAGCTCGGCGGCGCGATCGAGTACACGCGCGCTGGCACCGCTCAGGAAAACGGCATGACCGGCAAGGCCAAGCTGCCGCGCGATGGCAAAGCCGATGCCGTCGGCAGCACCCGCCCCTGTGATCAGCGCACGCTTGTTGGTAGACGAAGGCAAGGTCAAATCAGGCTCCCCTGGTTGCGCGGCCGCTGCTTCACCGCGCACTTTGGCGGCCGTGCCGCGAAGATTTGCTCGCAACATTCCGCGCCACTTTGCGTTCTCGAAATGCCGAAACCGGTCGCTCAGTGGTGTCCGCTCTGCTGCCGGAAGCTTTCTCCTCAGACTTCATCCGACTAGGATGAGACCACAGGCCGAACTATGCAAGAGTGTGATCTTTCTAAGGAAAGTCAATGGTTTAGCGGATTGTTAGCCAGCCCATATCCTTCGTACGATCTCGTATGGTCTGGCGAACCCGAAAACAACGAACGAGATTGATTACTGGCTCGACATACCAATTTAGCCCGAGTGGCCCAGGACTCACTTTGTGATTGGCGGAAATGTGGCCGGACACGGACGGCCCGCTTTCGGAGCAGCCCAAAGAGAATGCGGTAGTTTGGGCCCGAGATCGCCCTTGGCCGAGGATTGCATTCTCCAGGGGACGGTGGACGAATGAGATAGGGGCAACCTTTCGGGTCGCGAACCCTAAGGCCGACGCGGTCCCGGGCTTATCGATGATGATGGGTTGCAGAGAGCGGGCAGATCAAACAGCCAATCTTAAGATGTGACGAAATCAAGGTAGATCGACCTGGGTGAGCGCTACCGATTTTCGACGAGAAGACGTCTCGTGCCGCATGAGAAAGCGTTCAAGGACGCGGACAATCGCGATCAGCAGCAGGTTGATCACCAAGTAGAGCACCCCGGCAATGGCGAATATCTCGAAGATCGCGAAGGTCTGGCTCATCAGCCGCTTGGCGTAACCAGTGATTTCGAGCACCGTGATCGTCGACGCGAGGCTGGTGCCTTTGACGACAAGGATCAGCTCGTTGCCATAGGCCGGCAGCGCCTGGCGGATGGCGAGCGGGAACTCGATGCGGCGGAACCGCAGCATGCGCGACATGCCGCACGCCTGGGCTGCTTCGACGAGACCGACCGGAACCGACATCAATCCGCCGCGCAGGATTTCTGACGTGTAGGCGGCCGTATTCAATGCAAGCGCCAGCACGGCGCAGCGTGCGCCGTCGCTGATCACCCACCACAAAGCCGCATTGTCCTTGATCAGCGAAAGCTGGCCAAGCCCGTAGTAGAACAGGAATATCTGCACCAGCAGCGGAGTCCCGCGAAAAACATTGCTGTAGTATTTGGCGAAACCTGACAACAGCCGGTTCGACGACAGCCGCATTAGTGCCAGACCGAGGCCCAGATTGAAGCCGATCAGCACCGAAACGAAGGTCAGCGCTGCCGTGACCCATAGGCCCTTCAGCAGAACGGGAACCGCAAGCTGGATGAGGTCTATCATACTGCTTTTCTCGTCCGCAGCCTGAGCAGGCGTTCGATCCCGTCGAAGCCGGCCTGGCTTACAAGGGTGATGAGCAGATAAACCGCCGCCGCGATCAGGTAGAAAATAAATGGATGGCGCGTGGAATTCGCGCCGATGAAGGAAACGCGCATCAACTCCTGAAGACCGACCACGGAAACCAGGGCCGTATCCTTGATCGTCGTCTGCCAGACATTGTTGATGCCGGGAACCGCGATGCGCAGCATCTGCGGTGCGATGATGCGGCTAAAGATCCGCCAACCCGACAGTCCCAGCGCGCGAGCGGCCTCGATATGCCCATCGGGGATCGCGCCGAGCCCCCCGCGCACGACCTCGGTCGAATAGGCGCCGGAGATCGCGCCGATGGCGATGACCGCGATGACGAACGCATAGCCGCTCTCCGCGACACCGGCATAGCCGAACGCTGTCACGACCTTGGTCACGAATTCAACCGAACTGAAGAACAAGAGATAGATAATGAGCAATTCGGGCACGCCACGCACCAGCGATGTATAGGCATCGACCAACAGTGAAAGCGGAAATATCCGGGCCCATTTGATGAGACCGCAGACGATGCCGATCACCAGACCGGCAGCCATGCTGACGAGACCGACGAGGATCGTTATCGACGCGCCGCGCAGGATGGCGGTGACCCAACCCGCTTCCCAAACCTGCCAGAGACCGAATTCCATCTGAGTTCCCTAGATGTGCCGCGTGAATGAGAAGCATGCGCCCGGCAGCCCGGACGCATGCGAGAGCTTTTCAGCGTTTATTTGCAGGGCCGGGAGATGTCGGTCTTGAACCATTTCTGGCTGGCCTTGCCGACCGAGCCGTCGGCGATCAACTCGCAAAGCGCCTTGTCGATCTTGGCTTTGAGTTCGGTGTTTTCCTGCGCGATGCCGACGCCAATGCCTTCGCCGAGCGTCGGATCGAAGGTGCTCTTGATCTCGACGCCGATCAGCTGAAAATTCTTGCCATCGGGCTTGTCCAGGAAGTCCTGCAAGGCGGATTGATCAGCGAAAGCGGTATCGATGCGACCGCTCGCCAGGTCGATCTGCATCTGGTCGAGCGTGTCGTAGGTCTTGAGATCGGCATTCGGGGCGCGCTTCTCGAGGAAATGTGCGTGGGTCGTGCCGGCCTGCACGCCCACCTTCTTGCCGTCCAGCGATTTCAACAGCGTGTCGACATCAGTGATGGCGGCGAGATCCGAACCCTTGGCCGCCACGAACATGTTGGCCAGTTCGGCATAGCCGACGCTGAAATTGATCTCTTTCTTGCGGTCGGCGGTGATCGACATGCCCGAGATGATGACATCGAAGCGCTTGGCCTTCAGTGCCGGGATCAACCCGTCGAACGCCTGCACGACGAAATGGCACTTCACTTCAAGCTTGGCGCAGAGCAAGGCGCCGACATCGGCGTCGAAGCCGGTGACATTGCCGTTGGCGTCGGACATGCTCCATGGCGGGTAGGCGCCTTCCGTGCCGATGGACAGCTCGCCTTCGGCCGCCAATGCGCTGCCCATGGTTCCCGTGAGAAAGGCGAGCAGCGTCAAGACTTTCAGTTTCATGTCAGTTCCCCTTGTTGTTGGTCTTCATTGCAGTTGTCCGGTCCGAACCGGACGCTTCGAGGATGCGGCTTCCTCACAGTGTCCGGGCCAGGAATTGGCGCAGACGCTCGGAGCGCGGACTGCCGAACAGCTCCGCTGGCGCACCCTCTTCCTCCACCTTTCCCTGGTGGAGAAACAGAACCTTGTGGGAGACCTCGCGCGCGAACTGCATCTCATGCGTCACGAGGATCATGGTGTTGCCTTCCTCCGCCAGCTGGCGAATCACCCGCAGCACCTCGCCGACCAGCTCGGGATCGAGCGCCGAAGTCGGCTCGTCGAAGAGGATGACCTTGGGCCGCATCGCCAGCGTGCGGGCGATCGCCGCCCGCTGCTGCTGGCCGCCGGACAACTGGCCGGGATAGTGGGCATGCTTGTCGGCGAGCCCGACCTTCTTCAGCAAGGCGTGCGCGTGTTCGATGGCTTTCTCGCGCGGCTCCTTCAGCACGTGCCGGGGCGCCTCGACGATGTTTTCCACCACCGTCATGTGCGGCCATAGATTGAAGTTCTGAAACACCATGCCGACGCGCGCACGGATACGCTCGACCTGCGCCATGTCGGCCGGACCAAGACGGCCGTTCGACACCGGCTTCATCTTGATTACCTCGCCGTCGATGGAGACCTTTCCGCCGTCCGGCTGTTCCAGAAGATTGATGCAGCGCAGGAATGTACTCTTGCCCGAGCCTGACGAGCCGATCATGGAAATCACTTCGCCGGCGTGAGCGGTAAGATTGACGCCCTTCAACACCAGAAGCGAGCCGAAGCTCTTGTGAAGCTCGTCGATCTGTACGGCCGGCGTCGTGATCTTTGCTTCGTCAGCGGGCGCCGGATCGGCAACCTCAGCGCGAACGGTGGGTGACGACGGTTCGCCTTTGATGGCTTCGTCCTGATCCAGCTCGACAGCCTTCAGGTCCGCCAGCGCGCGGTCGAAATGGCGCAGACTGCTGGACAGGCAGGCGCGCTGCCAATCCGGATCATCCGGAATGAAGGCCGAGCGCAGCGTCTCCCGGATCCGCTTGCCGAGCGGCGAATCGAGCTTGCCGAACAGATGCAGCCAGTTGTCGGCCTGCACCGCTTCCATGACGGCAGGCCCCTCCAGGGTGCCGCATTCGACGACAAGCGGCAGCACGCGCGCGTTCGGCATTGCCTTGCGCACGGCGTCCGAGACATAGCCAGTCGCCGTCGCCGCGATGCCGGTGCCTGTCTTGGCGCCCGGGCCTGTCAGCACGGTCGTCAGCGCTGGCCCGAAGATGGATTTGCCCCAGGCAAGACCGGCATGCTCGGAACTCGCCACCGAAAGCAGTGCCGGATAACCGTAAGGCCCCGCTCCCGTATGCAGGTCGAAGACGATGGCCTGCCGCGCCTTGGCGGCAAAGGTCTTCAGGATTTCGTTCAACGTCCGGTTCGACCAGACAGGGCCGCCGCCGCCATAGAACATCCCGTCGGCGAACTCATATTGGCCTGCCTCGATAATCGCCGCCAGCCCGGCGTGCCCAAGCCTCTTGCGCGCCGCGGCGAGCTTCTCGTCAGCCGCTATTCGATCCGGCCCTTCCCACTCGCGGTATGCCACGGCGTCGTGGAGACCGGCATAGCCGTTGTTGACCGGAGCACTCGCCGACCAGTCGATGAAGTTGCGGTTGAGGTCGACATTGTCTTCGTTGACGCGCCGCAACCACGCCGTGCCCCAGGGATTGATGAGATGGATGGCAAGGATCGCGATGTCGTCAGGCAAGCGCCGCAGGTTTTTCTGCCCAAGCCAGGCGGTCTGGCAGGTCGAGCCGAACGGCCCCTCGACGCCATGCGTGCCCGAGATGACCACGATCAGCTTGCGCGCATCGCGTCGGCCCAGCAGCGCCACATCTGTCGCCAGCGTCTCGCCATCCGGTCCGTTCAGCGGATGGACATACTCGGACAGTTCTGCGCCCACCCGCTCCGCCGCTTCGCGAAAGCCCTGGCGCAAGGCGGCAAAGTCGCAGGGATAGGCTAATGCCGGCTCATCATGGCGCGTCGCTGATTCCACGGGACGTCGGGTGGTTGCGGTCAATCCGTTCATTCCCTGCGGTTGCGGCATGGGGCTACTCATCGTCGAGGTCGCTCGCGTTCTTGGGGGGCAATCGGTTCTCATTGCCGGAAAGGGATGGGCTTGAGGACCGAACGAACCAGGCATCGCGGGGAAGCACCTTGTCGGGGTTCATGATCGACCGCTCGTCCAGCGCTCGTTTCACGCGCTCCATCGCGTCGAGCTTTGTCGGGTCAGCTGTCGCCAGCAGGGAATGGATGCGTTTTGACCCAACTCCGTGCTCGGCGGAAAAGGAACCGCCAATCTCCCCGAGCTGTTGATAGAGGACGCGCTCGACAGCGATCGCCACGTCAGGCGCCAGCGGGCCCTTCCGGTTGAGGATGATGTGCAGGTTCCCATCGGCGAGATGTCCGAAGACATAGGGTGCAAGATCCGGTTCGACGGCGGCGAGCCCGGGCAGGATTCTGTCGAGATAGGCCGGAATTTCCGACAATGGGACAGACACGTCGAAGGAAGGCGCGTGGGGATGAGCGCGGTAGAGCACGCTGGTGTCCTCGCGCAGCCGCCACAGGTCGTCTTCCTGCCGCCGCGAGTCGGCGATGATGCCGGTCGCTTCAGGATACTGCTGCATCGTCTCCAAATAGATCCGCTCGAAGTCCTCGCGCAGCGCGCTTTCGCGCGCGCCGCCAAGCGACAGCAGCAGGAACAGCGGCTGATCGAGCGGCACACTGCGTTCAGACCATTCATGCGCGGCGGCGGCCAGGCTGAAATACGAGGTCCACATCGCCTCGGCCGCGCGCAGATGCCCGGCATCCGATTCAAGCGCCAGCCGAGTTGTCCGCAGGGCCGCCTCGACCGATGGCAGCCCGAACAGCGCGGTCGCTGTGGCGCGCGGTGAAGGATCGAGCTTGACGGCCACTCGGGTGACGATGCCGAGCGTGCCCTCGGCGCCGATAAAGAGATGCTTCAGATCATAGCCGGCGGAATTCTTCACCACCCGTGTCAGGTCGGAATAGACCGATCCGTCGGCCAGCACGGCCTCGAGGCCAAGCACGCGGTGGCGCATGACGCCGTTGCGAAAGGCCATCACCCCACCGGCGTTGGTCGACACCATGCCGCCGATCGTCGCCGAGCCGCGCGCGGCAAGGTCGATGCCCGGCTCCAGCCGGTGTTCGCGCGCGGCCGTCTGCAAGGCTTCGAGGGTGACGCCGGCACCGACCACCGCCACGCGTTCAAGCGGATCGAGCCGCTCGATGCGATTCATGCGCGCCATGGAAAGAACGATCTCGCCTGGCCACGAAACGTCGCCGCCGACCAGGCCGGTCTTCCCGCCTTGCGGCACCACCGGAACTTCGTTCTGGCGGCAGATGCGCACCACCGCCGCGATTTCGGCGGCCGATGAAGGCGTGACGACGATGCCGGCGCCGCAATCCGCGTCACTGGTGCGTACGTTCGCGGCGCCAACGGCCTCGCGCATCGCGTCGACAACCAAAAGCGGGACCGCCCGTTCGTCCGGTATCGTTTGCCTTGGAGACACGAGGCCGCTCATTGCGCCATCAACCCCTGAAGCGCTGCGATCAGCCGGTCATTGTCAGCCGGCAGCCCGATAGTGGCGCGCAGATAGTGCTCATAACCGGCTTCGCGCCACGCCTTGACAATGATCCCCTGCTCCAGGAGGGCAGCGGCAAGGCTCGAACTGTCGCCTTTGCAGTCAAAGAAAAGGAAGTTTGTCTGCGACTGCGCGACCCGCAGGCCAAGGCCGGCAAGCCCGGCGGCGGTGCGCACGCGCTCGGCCCTGACGCGGTCGGCCGACGCCTTCATCCAGCTTTCGTCGGCGAGTGCAGCGATGGCCGCGGTCTGCGCCGCCGCATTGACGTTGAATGGCGTCTTGGCGGCGGCAATCACTCTTGCCAGCTCGAGGCCGGAGCAGACGGCATAGCCGACGCGCAGCCCCGCCAGGCCATAGGCTTTCGAGAACGTCCGCAGCACCACATGGTCGATGCCGCTGCCGCGCAGGACCTCGATGCCGTCGGGCGCGCCGGCATCGGCGAATTCGAAATAGGCTTCGTCGAGGACAAGAAGGGTGCCTGGCCGTACCGCGCCGATCAGCCGTTGCAGGCTGGAATGGTCGAGCCCCGGCCCAACCGGATTCCAGGGCGAGGATATGAAAACGAGACGCGGCCTGGCGGCGATCGCCGTTTCAAGCGCGGCAAGGTCGAACCCCATTTCGGGTGTCATCGCCACCTTGATGACATCGGCGCCTGCCGCCAGGGGCTCTATCTCATGCAAGCCGAAGCTCGGCACCGTGGTCACGACAGAGGTGCCCGGCACCAGGACGGCGCGCGAGATGGCGGCGATCATCTCCTCGGAGCCGTTGCCGGCAACGATCAGCCCGGGATCGACACGAAGTCTTTCGCCAAGTGCTGCTCGCAACGCCGTGCAGGCCGGATCGGCATAGCGCCATGGTTCGAAGGATGAGGAGGACAATGCGGCCATGACGGCCGGAGAGCAGCCATCCGGGTTCTCGTTGCTGGCCAGCCGGGCAATGTCGTGACGGCCACTCAGCTTCCGTGCCATCGCGATGTTCATGCCTGCATTGTAAGGTGGCAAGGCCGCGATATGCGGATTGAGCGGCAGGCTCGACGCTGGTTTGACCGACTGTTCCAAATCCCGACTTCCGTTTCCCCGCGCCCAGACGCGGCATCAAGATCTTGTCAAATATCCAGGACGACTGATCCGCTCGGCCTGGAGCAGCACAGCAGCACTTCGCCTGCTCCCAGCTCGTCCAGGGGTTCTTCAAAATAGGCGACTTCACCCGAAACCAGCCGCGACTTGCATGTCCCGCAGATGCCGGACCGGCAGCTGAATTCCGGCGCCAGGCCCTGGTCCTCGGCAAAGTCGAGCAGCGATGCCGCCTTGCCATCCCAGACCGCCGTCAGTCCCGATTTTCGGAACTCCACAGTGGCCACCTCGCCCGCCGGCTCGATCCGTGCCTGCTGCGCCAGCGCGGCAGGGGCTCGGGCGGCATCAGGCTCCAGCACTGTTGCCGGGCCGAAAAATTCGTATGCGATGCGAGGCTTCGGCACGCCAAGCCCGCGCAGTATGGCGTAGACCGCCTGCATGAAAGGCGGCGGGCCGCAAAGGTAGAAATCATAGTCGTCGATTGGCAGCAGACGCTGCAGCACATCCTTTGAAATCATGCCTTCGCTGTGGAAGTGCCCGTCGGCCCTGTCGCGCTCTGACGGAAACCGGTAACAATAGTGGGCGCGCAGACCAGGCCGTGTTGCGACAAGGCCCGCGACTTCATCACGCAAGGCATGCACATCGCCGTTCTCGCAGGCGTGAATGAAGACGGCACGGCGATCCGGCATTGCAGCCAGCGCATGCAGCATCGATACCATCGGCGTCAGCCCAACGCCGCCGCTGAGCAGCACCACCGGACGGCTGCTGGCCTTGTCGAGCACGAAATCGCCGCGTGGCCCTTCGGCCTGGAGTACATCGCCAACGTCGATCCGGTCATGCAGGAAGCACGAGCTTGCTCCGTCGGGCAGACCCGGCGCGGGTGCTGCTTCACGCTTCACGCTGATCCGGTAGCGACCCTTAGCGGCCGGGGAACAGGAGACGCTGTAGTTGCGCAGCACATATGCCTTTTCGCCGGCTCCCTGCGGCATAGGTATCTTGAACACCAGGAACTGCCCTGGCTCGAAGTCGCGCCAGTCCTCTGGATTGACCGGCTCGATATGGAACGACGTGATGATGGCGCTTTCGCGCACCTTCGCGACCACCTTCAGGTCGCGAAATCCGCTTCTTGCGATAGTGTCGCGAGCGGTGAATGCGTTCATTCGGCGGCCGCCAATTGCTGACCCTCGCTGGCGATCAGCTTGGCGAGGTTGCGGCGGAAGCGCAGCGGACCGACATCGATCTTTAGATCGAGATTGGGCGTGCGCTTGTTGGCCATGCCCTTGTGCACCGCATTGAGCACGGTGCGATCCTCATCGAAGGCGCCACGCACGGAGGTGGCGAACTGGCGCGAAACCTCCAGATCGTCCGGGGCGAAATTGCGCATCTGGAACCAGTAATATTTGGTCTGGTTCTCATCGACCGGCGTCATGAAATTGTAGCTGTCCATGAGGAACACGTCCTCGTGCAGCGGCTTGCCTTCGCCGCCGGTGCGGGCGGGCACGAAGATCGCCTTGATGATCGCGTTGGAGGGGTAGCGCACCTCATAGTGCTGCTTGCGGTCGCAATTGCCGGAGAATTTGAGGAAAGGCGCATAGAAGGGCGCCGGCGCGGCATCGACCACCCAGCGCCATACGGTCACGCCGTCGGCGCCCACGGTGGTTTCGAGCGGTGCATCCTCCATGGCCTGGACGCCGCCGAAGGACGACTGGTGGACCCACGACACATGCGAGGGGTCGAGCAGGTTGTCGGTCATGTAGAGATAGTTGCAATCGAGCGCCATGGACTCGCCGCGATTGACGCCCCATGCCGGATCGCCCCAATGGTCGACGGCGAAAATCAGCGCGGGGTCGGCCTTTGACGCCTCGCCCATCCAGACCCAGAGCAAGCCGTAGCGCTCGGCGATCGGATAGGAACGAACGCAGGCGACATGCGGTATCTTTTCGGCGCCCGGCACCCGCGTGCAAGTTCCCGTGCTGTCGAAGGTCAGGCCGTGGTAGCCGCATTCGACCGTATCGCCCTTGATGCGGCCCATCGACAGCGGCAGCTTGCGGTGCGGACAAGCGTCTTCGAGTGCAGCCACCGCGCCGTCGGTGCGGCGGTAGAGGACAATGTCCTCGCCAAGAATCCGCGTCGGCACCAGCCGGTCGGCAACCTCATGGTCCCATGCGGCAACGTACCAGCAGTTTCGAAGAAACATGGCGTCCTCCCAGGCTTGTGAACGCCCAAACGAATATCTTGCGGACCGGGGACGACATAGGCCTTGCATCTGCGTTCTATTTTAGAAAAACTAAACCAAGCTGACCCGAGGATCGTTGCCCAGGTGAACAAGACGCCCCCGCTGCGTGCGATACAGGCCTTTGAGGCGTTTGGCAGGCGTGGCAGCGTGACGGCCGCGGCAAACGAGCTCGGTGTATCCGTTGGCGCTGTCAGCCAGCAGATTCGCAAGGCCGAGGATGCCTTGGACGCACGGCTTCTGGAACGTCGCGGCAGGAGCGTCGCCCTTACAGCGCTGGGCCGCGTCTACCACGCGGCGGTTTCCATCGGCTTCGAAAAGATACGCGAGGCCCAGGATGTCATCGAACAGGCCCGTTTCGCCGACACTTTGACCATCTCCTGCCTGCCGTCGCTCGCCAGCAAATGGATCGGTCCGCAGCTTCTGGATTGGCAGATCGGCCATCCCGGCGCCACCGTGCGGCTGGTCGGCGCCGAGACAGAGCCAAGGCTGAGCGCCGAACAGGTCGACTTCCGCATTTCCTACGGCACCAAATATCGTGATTTCGAGCACTACACCGAGTTGTTCACCGACTGGGTGGTGCCGGCCTGCTCGCCCGCGCTGCTGGCGAAACATCCGGTCCGTAAGCCCGCCGATATCCTCGATCTGCCACTTCTCAGTATCGAATGGGCGCGCGACCATCGCTCGCCGCCTACATGGGCGGAATGGGCGGCAAGCATCGGCGCGGTGCACCGCAAGACATCAGGTGAAGTCGCCTTTTCCCTGTCGAGCGCCGCGATCGATGCTGCGGCCAACGGCAGGGGCTTCGTGCTGGCACAACTGTCGATGGCCGCCGACGACATCGCCTCGGGAAGGCTTGTGGCGCCGTTCGACAAGCGTATCAGGCTGCCGGAGCCCTATTTCCTGGCCTGGGACCGGGCGATGCTGGAGAAACCTTTTGGGCCGGAGCTGCGAACCTGGATTGTTTCAATTTCCAAGCGGCTTGGCGCAACCTTGGCAGGTTTAGCCGAGCGCTGATCTCGGGACGCACATTCCGTTCTGTTCTCACAAAGACCGAAGGTCGGATGGTCGCTGACTGAATGTCCGAAAGGCCCAAGTGGTCGGAAAAGCCCCGTCGCGCATCCGCCCTTTGCGATCGAGTTTTAGCCGACGCTCGACCTCGGCCAGCAGCCTGAAGCCGCGCCGCCATGTCCGTTCTCGCCACATCAATTCAACCTCGATGATCCACGACAAGGGCAAAACTGCTCGCCCTCCCCGAGTTCTGACGGACGATCATCGGCAACGTCTTGACGCTCGCTGCCGCCGTCGCCGCCTTCAACCCGCTGTGCGCCTGTCCAATCCCGAACGCGTCCCGACTGGCTCCTCAGGCGCATTAGAGACGACGTCGTGAGCAGGACAGCGGCAGCGAGGACCCAGTAGTAGCAGGCGTCGAACCCGAAGAATCTGAAGGCAAACGGGGGCGATGATAGACACCACCCCGACGGCCCGATTGACGCAAAGTCGAATAACAACCTACCCGAGAGTTTGGCTTGCCAGGGCATAGCTCTCCGGTCTGGTCGCACCGCCGACGGCAAAATCGGTTAGGCGTTTACCCAGCGACATGGTCAGCACCGTGTCGAAGACTGGCATTCCAGCGTGCGACAGAAAGGTGGCGAACTCGCCAGTGTCCATGTGGGTGTCGATCCGCAGGAATGACCCTAAATGGTCATGGACGTGTGGCCGGACGATCGCCACGGCATCGGCGTCGCTTTCCGCCACGACCGGCCCCACGACGTGGCCCCTCCCGAATGGCCGGCAGAGCGCGAATGCGCTCAGCCTGCCATCCTTGAAAAGACCATAGCCGGCCGAGTGTGCGAAAAGCCTTTCGATGAGCGCCGCCCGCCTCACGCCAAATCCTGCCGCGTCTAGCGCGATCGCTGCCGGAATATCCTTTGGGTCCAAGGTCCTGACATCGAGAATGTCCGCCGGGCGACCCGTCGTCTCCAGGCGGGCGACGCCCTGGCATTGATAGACAGTCTTCTCCGGCTGGAAATCGAGCGAGAGATAGAGCCGCCTTGCCGCGCGCGTTGCATTGAGACGCAGATCGCAGCCGACGACGTTCTCGAAAACCCGCTTCATCAGCCATTGCCCCGCCCCCAGCGTCTGAAGTCGCGGCGAGGTGATCACCATGCCCACGGTCGCGAAATCGGTACCATGCGCGAACCACATGGCCGAACCAAGAACCCGGCCGATCTCATCGAGCGCCACGAACCCGTGTCCCGACTGCCGCAGGAATTGCCAGTCTTCAGCGCGATGCGGCCACCCCACGGAGAGCGAGAGTGCATGCAAGCGGTCCAGCTCAACGCCTTCGATGTCGCCAATCCGCATCGAGAAGGTATCGATTTTCAAGCTTCCGGACGGCTTCAATTCCATGCCCCTGAAAGATTATCGTACTAGAAGGCGACGTGTCGCTGGCTACTTTCCGGCTGCCAACGCTAAACAAGCAGACCGATACGATTTGCTCGAAAGCCATGCGGCAACGCTAGATTCAACTGAAACACTTCCGCTTTCGGCACGCAATCGCGAAAGAACGCGCACATCCTCTGCCGAAATCGAGTAGCCGACGGCATCGATCCCGGCAAACCCGAAATGCCAAACCCGAAATGCTTTGAGGGCTGGAATGGACGTCTTCGACATCCTGGACCGACTTGTCGCCTTTCCGTCGGTCGCCGGCAAGCCGAACGGCGATATCGCCGGCTGGATCGAGGCCTATCTCGCAGAGCACGGGACGCAGGCTGTCCTGCTCCGAGGGCCGGAAGGCGACCGGTCCAATCTGTTCGCGACGATCGGCCCCGCCAACGTCCCTGGCTATATTCTGTCCGGCCACATGGACGTCGTCCCCGCCAGCGAGCCGCAATGGAGTTCTAGCCCTTTCGCGCTGCGCAAGGAGGGCGAACGGCTCTATGGACGCGGCACCACAGATATGAAGGGGTTTCTTGCCGCGGTGCTCGCGACAGTGCCTCTCTTGGCGAAAATGCACCTTGCCAGGCCGATCCATCTCGCCTTCTCCTATGACGAGGAGGTGGGGTGCCGCGGTGTACCGCATTTGATCGCCCGCCTTCCCGGACTTTGCGCGAAGCCGCTCGGCGTTATCGTTGGCGAGCCGAGCGGTATGCGCGCCGTGCGCGGCCACAAGGGCAAGGCGGCCGCCCGCGTGATCATCAACGGGCGCTCCGGCCATTCCTCCCGACCCGATCTTGGGCTCAACGCCATCCATGCCATGGCCGATGCGCTGAGCGCGGCCGTGACCGAGGCCGAACAGCTGACGCACGGTCCGTTCGACCCTGCCTTCGAGCCGCCCTACTCCTCGCTGCAAGCCGGCGTGGTGACTGGCGGACATCAGGTCAACATCATCCCCGACACCTGCACTCTGGACCTCGAGGCACGTGCCATACCCGGCGTCGACCCGGCGAGCCTGCTGGCGCCTGTAAGGGCGCGAGCAGAGGCCCTTGCGGCCCATGGCTTTCGCATCGAGTGGGCGCCGCTGAGCGCCTATCCGGCGATGTCGCTGCCGCCAGATGCGCCACTTGCGGGACTGCTGCACGCCTTGACCGGCGAGGCGCCGCTTGCCGCCGTCAGCTACGGCACGGAGGCCGGGCTTTACCAGGCCGCCGGGTTCGATGCGATCATCTGCGGACCGGGCGACATCGACCGCGCCCACAAGCCGGACGAATACATACTCACCAGCGAACTCGCCACCTGCCAGCGATTGATCGAGGCGCTGGGCGCCCGCTGCGCGGCTTGAAGGGAACCGGAATGACATTCCTGTTCAATTCCGATGCGCGGCGCGGGGCGATCTTCGCCGATGCCTTCGCCAAGGAGCTGCCGGACGTCCCCTTCACGATGGATGCCGCAACGGTCGATCCCGACGCCGTGCGCTATCTCATGACCTGGACCGCGCCAGAAGACCTCGCCCGCTACAGGAACCTGGAGATCCTGTTTTCCATTGGCGCCGGGGTCGACCAGTTCCGCCTCGATAGCGTACCGGAGCAGGTGAAGATCGTGCGTACGATCGAGGAAGGCATCGTGCGCATGATGCAGGAGTATGTGGCGCTGGCCGTGCTCGCCCTGCATCGCAGCCTGCCTGCCTATCTGGCGCAGCAGCGCGCCGGCGAATGGCGGGACGTCCCCCAGCTGCAGGCCGGGTCGCGCCGGATCGGCGTGCTCGGCCTCGGGCAGCTTGGCCAGGCCGTCCTCGACCGCCTGAAGCCCTTCGGCTTTCCGCTCGCCGGTTGGAGCCGCTCTCCACGGCAGATCGAAGGCGTGACCTGCCATCACGGCGAACTCGGGCTGGAGGAGATGCTCGCGGCCAGCGACATACTGGTCTGCCTGCTGCCGCTGACCGAGGAGACACGCGGTTTCCTCGATGCCCGCCTGTTTGCGAAGCTGCCCAAGGGCGCGGCCCTCGTCCACACCGGCCGGGGCCCGCAGCTCGATCACAAGGCGCTTGTCGCCGCTCTCGACAGCGGCCACCTTTCGGCGGCGATGATCGACGTGACCGATCCCGAACCGCTGCCGGCCTGCCATCCTTTCTGGCGGCATCCAAAGATCGTGCTGACCCCGCATGTCGCCAGCGTCACCCAACCCGTGACAGCCGCGCTGGCCGTCATCGAAAACATCCGCCGCCACCGCGACGGGCTCGACCCTATCGGGCTCGTCGACCGGTCGCGCGGCTATTGAAATCCAAGCTGAAAGGCCATCCCTTGTCCCTGCTCAAGACCGTCGATACCAGCCCTGCATTTCCCCCGCGCGAATCCGGGGCGCTGCCTGAACGGCTGATTGCCGGCAACCCCGCCTTCAAGACCTGGGCGCAGGACGTCGCCAAGGACGACCTCGTCCATACCGGCGTCTGGGAGGCGACGCCTGGGGAAACGCGCTCAATCAAGGGCGACACTTTCGAGTTCTGCCACATCCTCTCGGGCGTGATTGAAATCACGCCCGATGGCGGCGAGGCGGTGACCTACCGCGCCGGCGATAGCTTCGTGATGAAGCCTGGTTTCACCGGTGTCTGGAAGACCATCGAGACGGTGCGCAAGATCTACGTGACGGTCGGATAGCGGAACCTGCATGACGTACTGGCCTGCGCCGAAGAATTTGCCGTCTCTTGCCTCGAGCACACAACATTCATCGGCAACGGATCACCGAACAGCGCATGCTGCCTGGCAGTACGCGCTACGCTCCAGTCAATGCTGGAAAGCGGTCACCCTATGAACCGAGCCTCGATATGAGCCTGAGCTTCGATCCGGATACGGTTCCCCTCCCGATTGGCCATTTCATCGGCGCAGAGCTTATCGCGGACGATGGTGCGATCGAGATGCGCCGTCCGTCCGACGGTAAGGTCTATGCCGACTGTCCCGTGGCTGACGCGGATATCGTCGACCGCGCTGTGGAAAGCGCCAAGGCGGCGCTGAAGGCCAGCAACTGGGGGGGCGTCAGGCCGCGCGAGCGCACAAGGGCGCTGCACGCCTGGGCCGACCTGATCGAGGCGGAAGCGGCAACGCTGGCTCGGATCGAGGCGCTGTGCTCGACCCGGCCCGTCGGCCAGCTCATCGCCGGCGACATCGCCGTCACCGCCGAGCAGATCCGCTTCTTCGCTGAGTTCGCCGACAAGGAAGGCAGTGAGCTGGTGCCTACCGACGACACCACTCTCGGCATGATCATGAGCGAGCCCCACGGCGTGGTCGGCGCGATAACGCCGTGGAATTTCCCCATCTCGATGGCCGGCTGGAAGCTCGGCCCGGCGCTGGCCGCAGGCAACGCGGTCGTGCTGAAGCCCTCCGAGATGACGCCGTTTTCCGCTGTCTGTTTGGCGCAACTCGCGGTGAAGGCAGGCCTGCCGGCAGGGCTCGTCAACGTGGTGCTGGGCGATGGGCCGACGACCGGCACGGCGCTGACCGGCCATGCCGAAATCGCCAAGGTCTCCTTCACCGGCTCTACCCGCGCCGGCTCGGCCATCATGGAGAACGTCGCCCGCACCGGCGTCAAGCCGATGACGCTGGAACTGGGCGGCAAGAGCCCGCAGATCGTCTTTGCCGATGCCGATCTCGACAAGGCGGCGACGGCGATCGCCGGCAGCGTCACCTTCAACGCCGGCCAGGCCTGCGTGGCCGGCACGCGTCTGATCGTCGAGAAAAGCGTCGCCGACAAGCTGACGGCCGCGATCCTGGAGAAGATGAAGGCGGCACGCCCCGGCCCGACCTGGGACGAGGCGACGCACTATTCACCTGTTATCTCGGAACGGCAGCGGGCGCGTATCGACGGCATCGTGCGGGCCGCGATCGGGGCCGGCGGCGAATGCCTGAGCGGCGGCAACGTTATGGACGACCCCGGCTATTTCTATGAGCCGACGCTGATCGCCAATGTCGATCAGGCCAATCCGGCGATCGTCGAGGAAATCTTCGGCCCGGTCCTGACAGTCCAAACCTTCGAGACCGAGGACGAGGCGCTGGCGCTGTCCAGCCATCCGACCTATGGGCTGGCTTCCGGCCTGTTCACCTCGGACCTGTCCCGCACGATCCGGTTCGCACGCAAACTCGAAGCAGGTACCGTCTGGGTCAACCGCTACAGCCGCTCGCGAGACCATATTCTGCCCACCGGCGGCTACAAGCGCTCCGGCATCGGCAAGGACCTTGGCCGCGAAGCCTATCTCGCCAACCGCAGGACAAAGAGCGTCCTGATCAGCCTGTAAAGAGATGCCCATGAAGTCCTATTCGATCGCCCTGATCCCCGGTGACGGCGTCGGACGCGATGTGACCGCCGCCGCCTGGTCCGTGCTGGAGACAGCGGCCGGGCAGGCCGGCTTTGCCTTGACCGGAACCGAGTTCCCCTGGTCCTGCAAATTCTACAAGGAAGCCGGCCGCATGATGCCCGAGGACGGCATCGAGACTTTGCGCAGCTTCGATGCGATCCTGCTAGGCGCGGTTGGCTGGCCGGCGGAAGTGCCGGATTCCGTTTCGCTGCACGGCCTGCTGCTGCCGATCCGCAAGGCATTCGTGCAATATGCCAACATCCGGCCGCACCGCCTGCTGCCAGGCGTGACAGGCCCGCTGCGTGCGGAAGGTTTCGACATTTTGTGCATCCGCGAGAACACCGAAGGCGAATATTCGGGCGCCGGCGGGCGCGTGCATCAAGGCACGCTGGACGAGGTCGCCGTGGAGACCTCGATCTTCACCCGTGCCGGCGTCGAGCGCATCCTGCGTTTCGGCTTCGAGCAGGCGCGGACACGGCGCGGCAAACTCGCCTCCGTCACCAAATCCAACGCGCAGAAATACTCGATGGTGTTCTGGGACGAGATCGCGCAAAAGCTGGCCGCGGAATACTCTGACGTAGCCGTGACCAGCTATCATGTCGACGCGCTCGCCGCGCGCATGATCATGGCGCCGGAGAGCCTCGACGTGGTCGTCGCCTCCAACCTGTTCGGCGACATCCTCACCGACATCGGCGCGGCGATCCAGGGCGGGCTCGGCTACGCCGCCTCGGCCAACATCAATCCCGATCGCTCGGCGCCGTCCATGTTCGAGCCGGTGCACGGCTCGGCGCCCGACATCGCGCATCTGGGCATCGCCAATCCGATCGCCGCCATCTGGTCCGGCGCCATGATGCTCGACCATCTCGGCGAAGCGGCCGCCGCCGGCCGGGTCATGCAAGCGGTCGAAGCGACAACCGCGCGCGGCATTGGAACCACTCCGGGCAAAGACAGAACGGAGGCCATCACGGCCGCCGTCGTCGCCGCGCTCTCCTGATTGCAAGGTCGTTCTCGATGAAAAACCTCAAAGACAAAAGTCTCTTCCGCGAAGTCGGCCTGATCGGCGGTGAATGGGTCGCTGCCGGCTCCCGCAAGACGGTCGATGTTGTCGATCCAGCGACCCAGGCGGCGATCGGCACGGTGCCCGATATGGCCGGTCCGGAGACTCGCGCGGCCGTAGAGGCCGCAGCGTCCGCCTATGGGGATTGGAGGAAAAAGACCAACGCTGAGCGCGCCGGCCTCCTGGAGGCCTGGCATGGCCTCATGCTTGCGCATCTGGACGATCTCGCGCTGATCCTGACGACCGAACAGGGCAAGCCGCTGGACGAGGCCAGGGGCGAGATCCGCTACGGCGCGTCCTTCGTCAAATGGTTTGCGGAGGAGGCACGCCGCATCAATGGCCACACCATCCCCTCGCCGACGCCGGACCGGCGCATCATCGTGCTGAAGGAACCGGTCGGTGTGTGTGGCATCATCACGCCGTGGAACTTCCCCAACGCGATGATCACCCGCAAGGTCGCGCCGGCGCTGGCCGCCGGCTGCACGGTGGTGATCAAGCCGTCCGAGTTCACGCCCTACTCGGCGCTGGCGCTCGGCGTGCTTGCCGAACGGGCAGGCATCCCCGCCGGCGTCATCAACATCGTCACCGGCATGCCGGCCGAGATCGGCAATGACATCATGGCGAACGAGACCGTGCGCAAGATCTCCTTCACCGGCTCGACGCGGGTCGGTTCGCTGCTGATGCGCGGGGCGGCCGACAGCGTGAAGCGGCTCAGCCTCGAACTCGGCGGCAACGCACCCTTCATCGTCTTCGACGACGCCGATCTCGACCTCGCTGTCGAGGGCGCTCTCGTCTCCAAGTTCCGCAACGGCGGCCAGACCTGTGTGTGCGCCAACCGCATCCTCGTGCAGTCCGGAGTCTATGAAACCTTCGCAGCGAAGCTTTCCGCCCGTGTCAACGCCATGACGGTTGGACCCGGCACGCAGCCCGACGTCGCCATCGGGCCGATGATCAACATGGCAGCGGTCGAGAAGATAAACCGCCATGTCGAGGACGCGCTCGCCAAAGGTGCAACGATTATCACCGAGAGGCCAGCATTGCCGGACGGCCCTCAATATGTCGCGCCGCTGGTGCTGACCGGCGCTACAAAGGACATGCAGCTCGCCAGCGAGGAAACGTTCGGCCCGGTCGCGCCGCTCTTCCGGTTCGAGACGGAAGAAGAAGCGATCACGCTGGCCAACGGCACGCCCTACGGGCTTGCTTCCTACTTCTACACCGAAAACCTGAAACGCGCCTGGCGCGTCGGCGAGGCGCTGGAATTCGGCATGGTGGGTCTCAACACCGGCTCGGTCTCGATGGAGGTCGCCCCCTTCGGCGGCGTCAAGCTGTCCGGCCTCGGGCGAGAGGGCGCGCAGGCCGGCATCGAGGAATATCTCGAGATGAAGAGCTTCCACATGGGAATAGGCAGTAGGTAATTGGCAGCAGGGAATTGGGAGATTCTGCCTACTGCCTACCTCACCCGGTCGAGCGCCTTGTAGTAGAGGCCGACCATCGGCAGGAACCAGGGCTTGCCGGAATAGCCGGGAATGGACGGCCACTCGAGTCCCTTCAGCGGGTTGCGGTCCTCGCGGCCGAGCATGGCATCGGCCATGAGCATGCCAAGGTGCGTGGAAAGCTGCGCGCCATGGCCGGAATAGCCCATCGCGTACCAGACCCCGTCATGGTAGCCGGCCCGTGGGAAGCGGTCCTTGGTCATGTCGACAAGCCCGCCCCAGCAGTAATCGATCTCGACCTTGGCGAGTTGTGGGAAGATCGCCGCGAGGCCTGCCTGCAGTATCTGTCCGCTCCTGGCGTCGGAGCGCTGGTCCGATGTCGCCGAAAAGCGCGCGCGGCCGCCGAAGATCAGGCGCCTGTCGGGCGAAAGCCGGAAATAGTTGCCGATGTTCATCGAGGTCACGCATGTCCGGTTGCCCGGCATGGTCGCGGCAATCTCGACGTCGCTCAACGGCCGCGTGGCGATGATGAAGCTGCCGACGGAAATGATCCTGCGGCGGAAGTAGCCGAAATTCGGAGTGGTGTAGGCGCCGGTCGCCACCAGCACATTGTCGGCGCTGACGCGGCCACGCGAGGTGGTCAGTTGGTGCCTGCCGCCGGCCTGCTTGCGATCGGTGACCGCCGCATTCTCGTGGATCACGGCGCCGTGGCGGGCGGCTGATGTGGCGAGACCAGCCACATAACGCCCCATATGCATCATGGCGCTCTTCTTCGACAGCATCGCGCCGTGGAAGGGCGAGCCGATCTCGGACTTGAGATCCGCCGCCGACAGCAGCGCCGTATCCGGATCAACCTCGGCATGCAGGGCCTCGAAGTTGCGGGCGATTGATGCAAAATGCTGCGGCTTCGAGGCGAGCTTCAGCTTGCCGGCGCGGCGGAAATTGCAGTCGATGCCTTCCTCCGCGACCAGCGCCTCTATGGTGTCGAGGGAGTCGTCCAGCGCCCGGTAGAGGGCGATTGCGCGTTCCTTACCGAGCTCCGCCTTGGCGGAGAGGTAGCTGTGGGCGAGGCCGTTGTTGAGGTGCCCGCCATTGCGGCCGGATGCGCCCCAGCCGACCCGCTCCGCCTCCAGCACGACCACCTTGGCGCCGGCCTTGGCCAATTGGCGCGCGGCGGCGAGACCAGTGAAGCCGCCGCCGATGACGGCGGCATCGTAACGCCCCTCGACCGGGTCTTGCGTCCTGCCGGAAAAGATAGGGGCCGTGTCGTGCCAGTAGGAGACGAACTTCATTGGCTATCCGCCTGTTTTAGAGACCGACGACGCCTGCAAGACCCGAAATGTCCGATATCTCGACATAGCCGTAATACGGGTTGGCCGGTTCGTGGCCGCGATTGACCCAGACCTTGTTCTTGATGCCGAGATCGTGTGCCGACATCAGGTCGTAGCGGAAAGAGGACGAGCAGTGAAGAACGTCCTCCGGGCCGCAACCCAGTCTGTCGAACATGTATTCGAAGGCTTGGAAACGCGGCTTGTAGGCCTGCGCCTGCTCGGCGGTGTAGACGGCATGGAACGGCGCGCCGAGCTTTTCGACATTGGACATGATCTGAGCGTTCATCGCGTTGGACAGGATGACCAGCGGAATTTCCTTGGCGACCTTCGCCAGGCCCGCCGGGACGTCGGCGTGCGGTCCCCAGGTCGGCACGCGCTCGTAGACCATCCTTGCGTCGTCCGGGCTGAAGGCGAGGCCGTTGCGCTTGCAGGCGCGTTCGAGCGCGTTGTGGACGACGTCGGCGTAGGGCTTCCAGTCACCCATGATCTCGTCGAGCCGGTACGCCGCGAAGTTCTTGATGAACTCCTGCATGCGCGGCTCGTCGAGCCGGCTGCCATAGAGGTCGCGCGCCGCTTCCGCCATCTGGAAAAAAGTCAACGTGCCGTAGCAGTCGAAGGTGATGTATTTGGGCCTGAAGGAAGCCATGTCCGTCGATCTCCGGTGGAAGCACATCCGCGTTGGGATGTGTTTCATCATAGAGCGGCAGGCGGCGGGCGACCTGACCGAAATCGCCCTTCCGAAAGCAGAAAGTTCCGTATCCGCCATCCGCTTTGGCACGCTGTAGCATCTGGCATGCCGATAGCTGCGCCGCGCGCGGCGTGAAGCGCCCCCGCCGCGGACGGTGCCAGCACAAGATGCGGCACACCCCTCGCGCTACGGCGAAAGATACTGTCCAAGCCAAAGCCTTCAGATGATCTGCGGCACGCCGATGGCCGAAACTTGTCGTCAGACGGAAGGATGCCTCATGCCGCAGGGCGACATTGAACTCCGAGCCTTCGGGCCCGACCATATCGAGGGAGCCGTAGTGCTTTCCCGCCAGGAGAATTGGCCACATCGCCCGCAGGACTGGCAGATGGCGCTGCAGCTTTCGAACGGCGCGGTCGCGCTCGACGACCAGGGCCGCGTCACCGGAACCATCCTGGTAACGCCCTACGGCGCGGATTGCGCCATGATCAACATGGTGATCGTCGACAGGAACGCGCGCGGCAAGGGGCTTGGGCGCCGGCTTATGGATCAGGCCTTCGCCTTGGCCGGGGACCGTCCGCTGCGGCTCGTCGCGACGGCGGACGGCATGCCTCTCTATGAGAAACTGGGGTTCGTGCCCTCCGGCACCATTCTGCAGCATCAAGGCAAGGTTGCGGAGCTTGGCGAGCCCGATGGCGTAGAGGCCGCAAGCATCGGCGATCTGCCTGAAATCAAGGCGCTGGACCGCGACGCCTATGGCGCCGACCGTGAAGCACTGATCGATGCGCTGGCCGAGCGCGGCCAATTCGCCGTCATCCGCCGCGACGGCGCCATCGAGGCCTATGCCGCGATCCGGCCGTTCGGACGCGGCGAGGTGATTGGTCCGGTCATCGCGGGAAGTATCGACGAGGCGAAGGCCCTGATCGGCTTCTTCGCCGCCCCGCGCGCCGGCGCCTTCCTGCGCGTGGATACCGGCAGCGGGACCGGCATCGCCGGCTGGCTCGAGGAAATCGGCCTCACCCATGTCGGCGGCGGCATAGCCATGGACCGTCCGCCCAAGACGGTTGCGGAGCAGGCCAGGCCAAAAGTTTACGCCCTCGCCAACCAGGCGCTGGGATAGTCGGAGGACAACAATGCTCGCCAATTCCCTGATCGAACTCGATCGCGCCCATCTCATCCACCCTGTCTCTTCATACCGTGGTCATGAGGCGCAGGGCGTGCGCGTGTTGAAATCGGCGAAGGGCGCGACCGTGACCGATGCGTCCGGCCGGCAACTTCTCGACGGTTTCGCGGGGCTGTGGTGTGTCAATGCCGGCTACGGCCATGACAGCATCGTCGAGGCAGCGGCCAGGCAGATGCGAGAGCTTCCCTACGCCACCGCCTATTTCGACCTCGGCTCGGAGCCGGCCATCCGCCTCGCCTCGGAGCTGGCCGAGCGCGCGCCAGGCAACCTCAACCACGTCTTTTTCACGCTTGGGGGGTCGGACGCGGTCGACAGTACGATCCGGTTCGTCCGCTACTACTGGAATGCCAGGGGCGAGCCGAAACGCGATCAGTTCATTTCCATCGAGCAGGGTTATCACGGCTCGTCGGTGGTCGGCGCCGGCCTGACCGCCCTGCCCGCCTTTCACGCCGGCTTCGGCATTCCCTTCGAATGGCAGCACAAGATCCCCTCCCCCTATCCCTACCGCAACCCGGTCGGCCAGGACGGCAACGCGATCATCGCCGCATCGCTCGCCGCGCTGAAGGCCAAGATCGAGCAGATCGGGCCGGAGCGGGTCGCCGCCTTCTATGCCGAGCCGATCCAGGGCTCGGGTGGCGTCATCGTTCCACCGAAAGGCTGGATCAAGGCCATACGCGAACTCTGCCGGGAGTACGGCATCCTGTTCATCGCCGATGAGGTGATCACCGGTTTCGGCCGCACGGGGCCTTTGTTCGCCTGCACCGATGAGGACATCGTTCCCGATTTCATGACGACGGCGAAGGGTCTGACCTCGGGCTATGTTCCCATGGGCGCCGTGTTCATGGCCGATCATGTCTACGACGTCATTGCCGATGGCGCGGGCGCCTCGGCCGTCGGTCACGGCTACACCTATTCCGCCCATCCCGTCAGCGCCGCCGTCGCGCTCGAGGTGCTGAAGCTCTACGAAGACGGCCTTCTGGAGAATGGCGTCAAGGCCGGCGCCCGCCTGATGGCAGGACTGGCAAGCCTGAGCGACCACCCCCTCGTCGGCGACGTGCGCGGACGCGGAATGCTTGCCGCGATCGAACTGGTGGTCGACAAAGAGAAGAAGACGCCGCTTCCGGCGTCGGCCATGCCGGCGCGGCGGGTCTTCGACAGGGCGTGGGACAATGGCCTCATCATCCGTGCCTTTGCGCATGGGGTTATCGGCTATGCACCGCCGCTCTGCTGCACCGATGCCGACATAGATGCGATCATCGAGCGCACGCGCCGGACGCTCGACCAGACGCTGGACGATCCCGATGTCCGCCAGGCCCTGGCATGATCGCGGCGAAATATGTCGTGTCTCGAAATATCGCCGGGGCAGACGATTTCGCAATTTTGTGCCGCCCCCTCACGCCTTTTCGGCGAATCCAGCGCGGGGGAAGTGCCAGACTGCTCATAAGACAAGGCCAGAAAGCCCGGATTTCCGGGCCTTCAAAAAGGGCCGACGCCCCCGACAGCACGGAATTTTGTTCTGTTCAACACATGCAATTCGGCCGTACGCAGAGGAGAGCCAGTCTTGGCCAGGGGCTTTAGCGAATTCAAATACATGACCTTCGATGTGGTCGGCACACTGATCGACTTCGAAGGCGGGATCACGACCTGCCTGGCGGGAATTGCCGCCGAGGCCGGCGTTTCGATCGATGGCGAGGAGGCGTTGGCCCTTTACCGGAAGGCCCGCTACATGCCCCATGCGAGCCTGTTTCCCGACGATCTCGTCCGTGTCTACAGAGTTGTCGCGCCGCGGCTCGGCCTGCCGGCCGAGGAGAAATACGGCGTCCGCCTGCGGGATTCGGCCAGCGTCTGGCAAAGCTTCCCCGACAGCGCGGCGGCGTTGGCGGACCTTGCGAAGTCGCACAGATTGATCGCCATGACCAATGCAAGGCGCTGGGCGCTCGATCATTTCGAGAAGCAGCTCGGATCGCCCTTTTTCGCCACCTTTACCGCCGACGATACAGGCACGGAGAAACCGGACCCGGCCTTCTTCCAGAAGGTCTTCGATTTCGTGGCCTCACAGGGCGACAGCAAGGACGACATCCTGCACGTCGCGCAAAGCCAGTACCACGACATCGGCATATCCCGGGCGCTTGGCATGACCAATTGCTGGATCGAGCGCCGGCATGCCCAGAAAGGTTACGGCGGCACGATCGAGCCCGAGCGTTTCACCGCGCCTGACTACCACTTCACGTCAATGGCGGCCCTTGCCGCCGCCGTGCGGGAAAGCCTGAAGCAACGAACCTGAGCCCAAGCCCGGAAAGCCGCAGCAAGACGAGCAATCCGGAAAAACAAACAGAAAGGGGAATGATATGACCGACAAGATCACGAACTGGACCAGCGCAGACGATGCCATGGTCGAGAATGCCATTCGGCGGGGCGCAAGCCGCCGCGAACTCCTCAAGATGCTGCTGGCCGGCGGCGCCGCGATCGCCGCGGGCAGCTTGGTACTTGGCCGCGCCACCAATGCCGTCGCCGCCACGCCGGTTTCCGGCGGCAGTTTCAAGGCCGCCGGCTGGTCCTCCTCGACCGCCGACACGCTCGATCCGGCAAAGGCGTCGCTGTCGACCGACTATGTCCGCTGCTGCTCGCTCTACAACCGCCTGACTTTCCTCGACAAGGATGGCGTCACGCAGATGGAGCTGGCTGATAGCTTCGACAGCAAGGACGCCAAGACCTGGACCATTAAGCTGCGCAAAGGCGTCACCTTCCACGACGGCAAGGACCTCACCGCCGAAGACGTTGTCTTCTCGCTGAAGCGCCATCTCGACAAAGCGGTCGGCTCCAAAGTCGCCAAGATCGCCGCGCAGATGACCGGCTTCAAGGCGGTCGACAAGTCGACCGTCGAAATCACGCTGGCCGACCCGAATGCCGACCTTCCGACCATCCTGGCGCTGCATCACTTCATGATCGTCCAGGACGGCACCACCGACTTCTCCAAGGGCAACGGTACCGGCGCCTTCGTGCTGCAAACGTTCGAACCGGGCGTGCGTTCGGTCGTCACCAAGAACAAGAACTACTGGAAATCCGGCAAGCCCCACCTGGATTCGTTCGAATTCATCGCCATCAGCGACGACAGCGCCCGCGTCAACGCCCTGCTTTCCGGCGACATCAATTTTGCCGCCTCGATCAATCCGCGCGCGATGAAGCTCATCGGCGGCCAGCAAGGCTTCGAATTGTCGAAAACCACCTCGGGCAACTATACGGACCTCAACATCCGGCTCGACATGGATCCGGGCAATAAGGCCGACTTCGTCGCTGGCATGAAATACCTCGTCAACCGCGAGCAGATCGTCAAATCGGCATTGCGCGGCCTCGGCGAAATCGGCAACGACCAGCCTGTCTCGCCGGCGAACATCTTCCACAATGCCGACCTCAAGCCGAAGGCCTTCGACCCGGACAAGGCCAAGTTCCACTTCCAGAAGTCGGGCCTGCTCGGTCAGTCCATCCCCGTGGTCGCGTCCGATGCCGCGACGTCGTCGATCGACATGGCGGTGATCATCCAGGCCGCCGGTGCCGATATCGGCATGAAGCTCGATGTCCAGCGCGTGCCGTCCGACGGCTACTGGGACAATTACTGGCTCAAGGCGCCGATCCATTTCGGCAACATCAATCCGCGCCCGACGCCCGACATCCTGTTCTCGCTGCTCTACGCCTCCAACGCGCCCTGGAACGAAAGCCAGTACAAGTCCGAGAAGTTCGACAAGCTGCTCGTCGAGGCGCGCGGCTCGCTCGACCAGGCCAAGCGCAAGGAAATCTACGGCCAGATGCAGACCATGGTCTCCGAGGAGGCCGGCACCATCATCCCGGCCTACATTTCCAACGTGGATGCTCTCTCCAGCAAGGTGAAGGGTTTGGAGGCGAACCCGCTCGGTGGCATGATGGGCTACGCAATGGCGGAATATCTCTGGCTCGAAGCCTGAGAGGCGCCTGCCAGGGACCGGACCGCCGGTCCCTGGCACCGATTGCGCAACATGGCTTGGCCGAACGCAACCGCAGGAGCGCTTCCATGACGTCTGGGGTTCTAAACCTCGTGCTGAAGCGGCTGGCAATCGCGGTCGTTACACTTCTGATCGTCCTTTTCGCCGTGTTTTTCGCCACCAGCATGCTGCCTGGCGACACAGCGTCGATCCTGCTCGGCCAGGCGGCTACACCCGAAGCCGTCGCCGGCCTGCGCGAGGCCATGCATCTCAACGATCCGGCAATCCTGCGCTTCCTTCGCTGGCTTCTCGGCCTGCTCCACGGCGATCTCGGCACTTCCTATGCCAACGAGATGCCGGTCGCGGCGCTGATCGGCGGGCGCTTCGTCAACACCATGGAGCTCGCCGGCATCACCACGCTGCTCTCGGTGCCCCTGGCGCTGACGCTCGGCATCACCGCCGCCATGTTGCGCGGCTCCCTCTACGACCGCACCGTCACCATTCTTGCGATCGGCGTCATCTCCGTGCCCGAATTCATGGTCGCGACCCTCGCGGTCCTGCTTTTCGCCGTTTATCTCAAATGGCTGCCGGCACTGTCCTCGGTCAATGAGGCGCATACGCTGACCGACCTCGTGCGCATCTATGCCATGCCGGTGATCACGCTGACCTTCGTCATCTCGGCTCAGATGATCCGCATGACCCGCGCCGCGGTGATCGAAACGCTGTCCACGCCTTATGTCGAGATGGCGCTGCTCAAAGGCGCCTCACGCGGCCGCATGGTGCTCAAGCACGCACTTCCCAATGCGCTCGGGCCGATCGTCAACGCGGTTGCGCTGTCGCTGTCCTATCTGGTCGGCGGCGTCATCATCGTGGAGACGATCTTCAACTATCCCGGCATCGCCAAGCTGATGGTCGATGCGGTCGCGACCCGCGACCTGCCGCTGATCCAGAGCTGCGCGATGATCTTCTGCCTTGGCTACCTTCTGCTCATCACGATCGCCGACATCATCGCCATCATGTCCAACCCGAGGCTCAGATGACGATGGCCCGCGTGGCAGCTTCCCAACGGTCCTTGCTGGGCCACAGCTACAACCTCGTGGGTGTCGTCGCCTCGCTGGTCATCCTGGCGTGGACGCTGATCGCCATCTTCGCGCCCACCATCATTCCCCATTCGATCGGCGACATCGTCGACGACGATTATTTCGGCCCGATGCGTCAGGGCTTATGGCTCGGCTCGGACTATCTGGGGCGAGACATGCTCTCGCGGGTGCTGATGGGTGCGCGCTACACCGTCGGCATATCGCTCGCCTCCGTCTGTATCGCCTGCTTTTCCGGCGTGGTGCTGGGAATGATCGCGGCCGTCACCGGCGGCTGGCTCGACACCTGCCTCAGCCGCTTCCTCGACGCCATGAACTCCATTCCCAGCAAGCTGTTCGGCCTTGTGGTCGTTGCCGCGGTCGGCTCGTCGATCCCGGCGCTGATCCTGACGCTCGCCGTCATCTACATACCGGGCGCCTACCGCTTCGCGCGGGCGCTCGCCGTCAACATCAACACCATGGACTTCATGACCGTCGCTCGCGTCCGCGGCGAAAGCACCGCCTATCTCATCGGGTCAGAGATCCTGCCCAATATCATGCGCCCGGTGCTGGCCGACTTCGGCCTGCGCTTCGTCTTCATCGTGCTCTTGCTGTCCGGCCTGTCCTTCCTCGGGCTCGGCCTGCAGCCGCCGCTCGCCGACTGGGGCGCGCTGGTGCGCGAGAACATAGGCGGCCTGCCCTTCGCAGCTCCCGCTGTCATCGTTCCCTCGCTGGCGATCGCTAGCCTCACCATCAGCGTCAACCTGCTGATCGACAATCTGCCGCAGAAGATCAGGGACAGGGACGCATGACCAATCTCGTCGAGGTCAGGAACCTGAGGATCGAGGCGACGACCGACGCCGGACGCGTCGTCGAAATCATCAAGGGCGTCAGCCTCGACATCGCCGACGGCGAGATCGTCGCCCTGATCGGCGAGAGCGGCTCGGGCAAGACGACAATCGCGCTCTCCCTCATGGGCTATGCGCGGCCCGGCTGCCGGATCACCGGCGGCGAGATCAATGTGAACGGCAAGAACATGGCCGCGCTTACCGAAAAGCAGCGCGCCAAATTGCGCGGCACCGACATCGCCTATGTTCCGCAAAGTGCCGCCGCCTCCTTCAACCCTTCGTCCACCATCATGGAGCAGGTGATCGAGGTTACGCGCATCCACGGGCTGATGCCGCCGGAGCAGGCACGAAAGCGCGCGGTCGAGCTGTTCCGGGCGTTGTCGCTGCCGGACCCGGAAGGGATCGGCGCCCGTTATCCGCACCAGGTTTCAGGCGGGCAGCTGCAGCGGCTGTCGGCTGCGATGGCGCTGATCGGCAATCCCAAGCTGATGATCTTCGACGAGCCGACGACGGCACTCGACGTGACGACGCAGATCGACGTGCTGAAGGCATTCAAGTCGGTCATGCGGGCCGGTGGGATAGCGGGTGTCTACGTTTCCCACGACCTTGCGGTCGTCGCCCAGATCGCCGATCGCATCGTTGTGCTGAAGGGCGGCGAAATGCAGGAGGCCGGCACCACGGCTCAGATCCTTTCGGCTGCACAGCACCCCTACACGCGCGAACTGCTGGCTGCCTTCGAACCGAAACCGAGGCAAGCAGATGCGGACGCGGATGCCGGCACGAAGCCGTTGCTGCGTATCGACAATGTGACCGCCGGCTATGGCTCGTTGCGGGCCGACGGACTGCCGCTTGTCCGCGCTGTCAATTCCGTCAGCCTGGTCGTCGAGAAGGGGCGCAATCTTGGCGTCATCGGCGAATCCGGCTGCGGAAAATCGACGCTGGCGCGCGTCATCGCCGGCATCCATCCGGCGGCGGCCGGCGACATCGTCTTCGACGGCAGGCAACTGGAGCGCGCCGCCGGCAAACGCAGCCAGGACCAACTGCGCGAGATGCAGATCGTGTTCCAGTATGCCGATACCGCGCTCAATCCGGCCAAGCCTGTGGAGGACATCATCTCCCGGCCGCTGGCCTTCTATCACCAGCTCGACCGGCAGGCGCGCTCGAAGCGCGTCGACGAACTGCTCGACATGGTTCGCCTGCCCCGGACGTTGCGCTACCGTCGCCCGTCGGAGCTCTCGGGAGGCCAGAAGCAGCGGGTGAACTTCGCGCGCGCTCTGGCGGCCGGGCCTAAGCTCATCATCTGCGACGAAATCACCTCGGCGCTCGACACGGTGGTGGCGGCCGCCGTGATCGAACTGCTCAAGGAGCTGCAGCGCGAGTTGGGTCTTTCCTACATTTTCATCAGCCACGACCTCTCCGTCGTCGAAGCGATCTGCGACGAAATCATGGTCATGTACAATGGCGAGCGGGTGGAGCAGATCACGCCCGACAGACTGAAGGCGCCCATCCACCCCTATTCGAAGCTTCTATTCTCCTCCGTGCCGAAGCTCGATCCGACATGGCTCGATGGCCTCGTCCGCGACCCCGAGCTGGTCAGCCAGTACGGTCACCGCTGATGCATTTCGCCCAGAAGTGTGCAGCGGTTCTGGGGCAAGGACAGGCATCAAAGCAAAAACTATAGGCGGCAGTGCCTCACCTCGGAAACAGGCTGGGCAGCGGCATGTGCGCCTTGACGATCGGGGACTTCAGCACCACGAAGCTGAAATACTTGTCGATGCCGATATCCATGTCGGTCAGCCGCTCCATGATGGTCTGGTACTCGGCGATGCCGGCGGTCACGAATTTCATCAAATAGTCGTAGCCGCCCGACACGAGGTGGCATTCGATGACCTGGTCAATCTTCTCCACAACGGCGAGAAAGCGGGCGAAGTCGACCTGGCGATGGTTCTTCAAGGTGATTTCGGTGAACACGGTCAGCGTCTGGCCGAGCTTGCCGATATTGACCTGCGCGGAATAGCCTTCGATGTAGCCTTCCGACTGCAATTTCTTCACCCGCATCAAGCACGGGCTCGGCGACAGATGCACCAGATCAGCCAGTTCCACATTGGTGATGCGGCCGTTCTTCTGCAATTCGTGTAGAATCTTGATGTCGATCCGATCCAGTTTCATGGCCGTCTCCGCAGAACGCATGCCGCAGCACAAAATGCTGCCTTGCTCGTAGGCATTGACACTACCACAGCCCGTTGGCCTGTCCATACAAGTGGACAGCGCTTTGAAACGCAGTGGCTCCCGATTTCGACCGGGCTGCCGGAATAAAATTCTGCTTCAACTTCAACTGCGGCAGCGGCTGCCTGCACAACACGGTAGATTGGCGCGTCAAGGCAGAGAGACCATGCGCGCACCACTGCAGCAAATCGAGACATCTGGCGAACCGCCGCGGACCGCGGACGCGGTGGTGATCGGCGGCGGCATCGTCGGCATCTTCGCGGCCTATTATCTGGCACGGCGCGGCCTGAAGGTGGCGCTTGTCGAAAAGGGCCGCATTGGCGCCGAGCAGTCCTCGAGGAACTGGGGATGGTGCCGCCAGCAGAACCGCGACGCCCGCGAACTGCCGATGGCGACCCGAAGCCTTGAGTTGTGGGACAGCTTCGCGACGGAAAGCGGCCAAGACACCGGCTTCCGCCGCTGCGGCCTGCTCTATCTCAGCAATGACGATGCCGAACTGGCCGGCTGGGTGCGTTGGCGTGACTTCGCCAGGACGGCCGGTGTCACCACGCACATGCTCGACAGCGCCGAGGCCAGCGAGCGGGGTCGAGCCACTGGCCGGACCTGGAAGGGCGGTGTCTTCTCGCCGACCGACGGCACCGCCGATCCGTCGCGGGCCGCGCCCGCGGTCGCCCGGGCCATCCTCGAGCTCGGAAGCTCCGTGCACCAGAATTGTGCCGCGCGTGGCATCGAGACCGAGGGCGGACGCCTGAGTGGCGTGATCACCGAAAGCGGGACGATCCGGACCAAGGTGGCGGTGCTGGCCGGCGGCGCCTGGGCATCCTCCTTTTGCCGGCAGTTCGGTTTCCGCTTTCCGCAGGCGTCGATCCGCTCCTCCATTTTGTCGGTCTCGCCCGGCGCCGAGGGACTGCCGGATGCGCTGCACACGGCAAGGATTTCGGCGACACGACGCGGCGACGGCGGCTACACGCTCGCCATAAGTGGACGCGGCCGCGTGGACGTGACGCCGCAGCAGCTGCACTTCTCCTCGCAGTTCCTGCCCATGTTCCTGAAGCGGTGGCGCAGCCTCGCGCCCGGCGGCCTGCAGGGCATGTGCTCGGGCCACGAAACGCTCCGCCGCTGGCGGCTCGACCAGCCGACGCCGATGGAGCGGATGCGCATCCTCGATCCGGCCCCGGACCAGGCTACTATCCGCCTGACCCATGCCCGGGCACTCGAACTTCTGCCCGAACTTCGAAAGACCAGGATCAGCGCGGCCTGGGCCGGCTACATCGACAGCACACCGGATGGCGTGCCCGCTATCGGCGAGATTGATACCGTTCCGGGTTTCTTCCTGGCTGCCGGGTTCTCGGGACACGGCTTCGGCATCGGGCCCGGCGCCGGGCACCTCGTCGCCGATCTGATGACCGGGTCGCAACCGATCGTCGATCCGCAATCCTATGATCCCAGGCGCTTCGACACTTCGGTCTGGGGAAAGGTTGCCGACTTCTAACCCAAAGTTCCGGCACTCCGGATCGCTGTGAAACCGCATCAGCCGTCCCGCAGAAAAGCGCCGACAGGCGCCGGGCGGACAGGCGCTTGCCCGCGCAACCGGCCGACAGCACCAGGCGTGCAGCCGGTCTGCGCCGCGATGAGTTCGACGGCGACCAACTGACAATAGCGTCCCTGGCATCGCCCCATGCCGACGCGCGACAGCGATTTCACCCTGTTCGCTTCGCCGCCGCCGAAATCCACACTTTCGCGTACATCTCCGGCGGTCACGTTCTCGCAGCGGCAGACGACCGCGTCGTCGGGGAGTGCCCGCATCATCGCGGCAGGCCAGGGAAAGGCGCAAGCCATGCCAAGGACAAAGCGCTCGAGCCGCGCAAGCTCGCGCAGATCGGCCGCGGTGGAAGGCGCTGGAAATCCAAGATCGGCAAGGCACGCCGCTGCCGCCAGACGCCCTGCGATCTCCGCAGCGTCTGCTCCCAGAAGACGAGCTCCATCGCCCGCGAGATAGGTCCCGTTGCCAGCGCGCCCCATCTGGTCGGTCTTCGGCAGCCATTGCCGCCACTGTTCCTCATAGGTGAAGGCGCATCCCGCCAGGTCGGACAGATGCGTCTCCGCCCGCAGGTGCCAGCCCATGCCTATCATGTCGCAAGGAGTGCAGTGCTCCCAGCCGCTGGCGTCGCGCCAGCGCATCGCCGTGACACCTTTTTCGTCAGCCTCGATCCGCTCGAGCGTCACGCCCGCATGGTAGCGGCCGCCGAGCCTTGCTCGCAGGGCCAGACCGCGCAGCGCCACCAGCGGTCGGGCGGCAAGCTGCCAGAGCCCTCGCATCTGCTGATGCCAGGGAGAAGTGTCCAGCACCGCCGCCACATCGGCTCCAGCCTTGACGAGCTGGGCGCCGACCAGCGTCAGCAAAGGCCCCGATCCGATTAGGACGATGCGCCGCCCAAGCGCCACGCCCTGCGCCTTGAGCGCGATCTGGGCCGCGCCGAGGCTGTAGACGCCGGCGTTCTGCCAGCCCGGGACCGGAGCGACACGGTCGGACGCGCCGGTGGCAAGGATCAGGCGGTCATAGCTGACTAGCTGCACGCCGCCCTCCCCCAGCACATGCAGCCTACCCTTCTGCACGGCGATGACCGAGCTTCCCGCGCAATGGGTAAGGCGCCTCTCTTCGGCCAGCCGGTCGAAGAGCTGATGCAGCGCGCTGGCCTTCGCCGCCTCCGATCCGTAGAGTTGTTTCGCGGTGCGGGCGAATCCGGCAGGCGGACGGCGATAGATCTGCCCGCCCGCGCGCTGCCCCTCGTCGATCACCACCGGATGGAGCCCGGCCTCGACCAGCATGGCTGCGGCCCTTATGCCGGCAGGGCCAGCGCCGACTATCACGATCCGAGGCGGCGTCGTCTCGCTCATGGCCAGCTCTCCGGCGGCGTCGTGCGTAACCGCAGGCCTTCCACGATAAGGGCCGAGCACGCCCGCAGGCGTGGTCCCTCGTCCTGCCACACCCAGCAATCCTGGCAGGCTCCCATCAGGCAGAACCCGGCGCGCCACTCGGGCCCGAACTCGGATTTTCGCAATACGTGGCCTGAAGCCAGCATGGCGGTCAGCACGGTGTCGCCCGCCAATGCACTGCACATCTGCCCGTCGAGATAGAAATGCACCTGTGCCCGGTCGAACTCGGCCAGCCTGACGATACGGCCGGCGATGATCATTCCGCGGCCTCTCGCACGGGGCGCGGACGCGGCAGTTCGGGGAAGCGTTTGCAGACAGCATCGAAGGCCGCCTGGACGCCCTCCGGTCCCCAGCGCCCCTTCATGCGGCGGAAAATCTCCGTCTTGGTGAAGAACCGCCAATGGATCGGCAAACCAATTAATATGGCAGTGAGCCGGTCATAGGCGTCCGGCGTCCACTGCGCTTCGTAGCCGTCGCGCTCCGGACCGAAATGGAAGTGGCCGGCGGCCGGCTCCTGCCGCGCACGCAGTTGCCCCGTTGCCTGCTCGTCGATCTCGCCGCCACGGATGACGACGCCATAGTCGTGCTCGGCAGCTGTCGTCGAGACGTAGCCGCGCCGCACATCCTGTGCGACCCGCCAGGGTTCGCGTTGATGTGGATCGCCGCGTCCGCCGCCTCCGGCGGAGCGGATCTCAAGCACATCGCCGGGCTGCAGCACAGTGGTATCAATGTTGCCCAGCCGCCGCTCGTGCTCGGTCCCTGGATTGACGATCATGTCCGACAGGCCGGCCGCCTTGCCGCCCAGCACGCCCCAGGGACGGAAGAAGCTGCGGTCGCGGTTGCGGGCCGTGATCCTGGAATCAGGAGCGAAGACGCGGAAGGCCATCTCTGTCGCCAGCCCGCCGCGCCAACGGCCCGCGCCGCCGCTGTCCTTGGCGAGCCCATATTTCACGAATTCGACCGGGGTCTCGGTCTCGGTAATCTCGATCGGCGTGTTCTTGAGATAGGCGGCATCCGCGCCTGATCCATTGGTCCCATCGCGATGCGGCATCGCGCCGCCGCCGCCGACCACGGGGTTCACCGCCGTGATGACAGTACGGCTGGCGCGCTCGTCCGTGGTCATGACATTGACGATGCAGTTGTTGCCGGCCGGCGCCGCGGGCAGGCGCTCGGGCATCACCTGCGAGAAGGCACCGAAGATGACAGACCGCAGTCGGGCGCAAGTGAGCGAGCGCATGCCGACAGCGGCGGGATGGACCGGGTTCAGCACCGAACCTTGAGGCGTGATGCAGGTGAACGGCCGGGTCAGGCCGGTGTTGAGCAGGATCTTCGGGTTGAGTGTGTAGAGCACGTAGTAGACACCCACCAGCAGCATGGTGTGTCGCGGGTCGCCGCCGGAAGGCACGTTGAGCGAGGAGCCGAGCTGCGGATCGGAGCCGGTGAAGTCGAGCACCGCCGCATCGCCCTTGATCGTCAGCCTCAGCTTCAGCCGGCACGGATTGGCCTCGACGGAATCCTCGTCGGCATAGTCGCAGAATTCCCATGTGCCGTCGGGCATGGAACGCAGCACGTCGCGCGCCTGCGCTTCCGCCTGGTCGAGAAGCGCGGAAACGCCTTCAATGAAGCCGGTCTTGCCGAACTTTCGCACCATTGCCTGGATCTTGCGCTCGCCGGTGTTGAGCGCGCCGACCAGCGCCTTGATGTCGCCGATGTTGAGGTCGGGCTTGCGAACATTGGTGCTCATGATCCGCAGGATCGACTCGTCAAAGATGCCCTCATTCACCAGCTTCATGGGCGGAAAGCGGATGCCTTCCTGATGGATTTCAGTCAGTGCCCGGCTGAGCGAAGCCGGCACCGCACCACCCATGTCGGTGTTGTGGATATGGCCACCGGTCCAGGCGACGATGTCGCCGTCGACGAAGACCGGCTTCCACAGATGCGTGTCTGGCGCGTGCGTGGCGACGTGGCCGGAATAGGGATCGTTGGTGAAGGCGACATCTCCCGGCCGGTAGTCGTCGACCATCGCGATCGCGCGGTGATACGAAAGCCCCGGGTACCAGGTGGCACCAAGCTCCATCGGCACGGCGAAGGTCGCGCCTGAACGGTCCATCAGCATCACCGTGAAATCCTGCGTCTCCTTGACGAAAGCGGAGTGCGCGGTGCGATGCAGCGTGTGCGCCATGTTCTCGGCGGCCGCGCGGGCATGGTTCGCCAGAACCTGTAGGTTTGTCCGGTCAAACATGGCGTTACTCCGCGAAGGTCAGCAGAAGGTTGAGATGGCGGTCGACCCTTGCCTGCGCTCCGGCAGGAATGGCGAAGGTGGTGTCTTCCTGAACGACCACGGCAGGCCCGTGGAACGTGCTGCCCGGCACGAGGGTCTGCCGGTTGTGGAGGTCGACGGTCTCGACGCTCGCGCCCGTGTAGACGGGAAGACGGCGCGCCGGGATTGCCGGAGCGTTGATCTCGTCGGTCTCCGGGAGGGAGAGCTTCGGCCCCGCGCCCACTGCGGACAGCCGGACGTTCACGAGCTCGATCTCGCCATCAACGTCGTGGAAGTCGTAGAGCTGCTGATGGGTGAGATGGAAGGCCTGCGCGATGGCGACCGCATCACCATCTGCCAACCATTGCGGCGACAGGACAACCTCGATCTCATAGCTCTGCCCGACATAGCGCATGTCGCAGGAGAAAGTGAGGTCCGCGGCCGCGTCGTGCCCCTGCGCCGCAAGCCAGTCGCGTCCCTCTTGCGCCAGCGCCTCGAAGGCCTCGCGAATTCCGGCGAGCGACACGCCCGAGAGCGGGGTGAAGATGGTGCGAATGAAATCCCCGCGCAAATCCGCCACCAGTCCGCCGAGCGCCGACACCACGCCGGGGCGGCGCGGCGCCATCACGCGCTTCATACCGAGTTCGCGGGCAAGAAAAGCGCCGAGCATCGGCCCGCCGCCGCCGAAAGGCATCAGCGTGAAGTCGCGCAAGTCGACGCCGGCGCGCGAGGCGAGCTTCTCGACCTCGACGAACATCTCCGACACCGCGATATCGAGGATCGCCTGCGCGGTCTGCTCGATGGGGCGGCCGAGCCGGGTGGCAAGCTCGCCGACCGCGCGATGCGCCAGGCTGGTATCGATTCTGAGCTGGCCATAGGCCATCTCGCTGTGACCGAGCCATCCGCACACCACCATGGCGTCCGTCACCGTCGGCCTCTCGCCGCCACGGGCGTAGCAGGCCGGTCCCGGCGCCGAACCGGCCGATTCCGGTCCAACCCGTAGCACCCCCTGCGCATCGACACTGGCGATCGAGCCGCCGCCGACACCGATCGAGCTGACCGACACGGAGGGGATATGGAGAGGAAATTCGCCGATCAGCTCGCCGGTGCCGAACTGCGCCTCGCCGCCGATAATGAGCGCGAAGTCGGCCGAGGTGCCGCCGATGTCGAGTGTAAGAATCTTGTCTTCGCCTGCCTGACGCGCCAGCCACGCGGCGCCGATGACACCGGAGGCCGTTCCCGACAAAAGCATATTCACGCAGGCGCGCTTGCCCTCGGCAGCGTTCATCAATCCGCCGTTCGACTTCGTCAGCATCGGACGGGCCGGCACGCCGCGACTTTTCAACCGCTGTTCCAGCGCCGTCAGATAGCCGGAGACGCGCGGATGGACATAGCCGTTGAGGATGGCGGTCGAGCTGCGCTCGTATTCGCGGATGACCGGCCAGACCTCGGCCGAGGAGAAGACGAAGAGGTCGGGCTCAAGACGCGCTATCGTCGCCTTCACTGAAACTTCGTGGGCGGCATTGCGCCAGGAATGGAGGAAGGACACGACAATGCCTTGCGCCCCGTTTGCTTTTGCCACTGCCACCGCCCTTTCCACCGCCGCCATGTCGGGCGCCCGGGATTCGCTCCCATCGGCACGCATGCGGGCCGGGATGCCGAAAACCATGTCGCGCGAGATCAGCGGATCCGGCCGCGCGCAGAACAGCGAATACATGTCCGGCATACGCAGCCGCGCCAGTTCGATGACGTCCTCGAAGCCGGCATTGGTGAACAGCGCGAGCGGCGCGCCCTTGCGCTGGATGATCGTGTTGATGCCAACCGTCGTACCGTGCACGAAGCGCGTCATACGGGCAGGATCAAAGCCTTCGCGTTCGGCCAGAAGCGTGAGGCCCGTCATCAGCTCGGCGCCCGGATCCTCCGGCGTCGTCAGCACTTTCAGCGAGGCGACGCGACCGGAGCGGGCTTCCAGCGCGCAGAAATCAATGAATGTGCCGCCGATATCGACGCCGACCTTCCAGTCGGTTTCGTTCCGCGCCTCGTTGGCCGTGATGACACCATCCATGATGCGTCCCTTCCTGTCAGCCAACCAAAGCTGACACGACAGGATTGCCAGGGTCCAAGACGTATGACGAGGAACGATATAAGTCTTGCTTATGCCCTGGCACCGCCCAGCACGACGGAGCAGGCGGTGCGGATCTGGTCGCGCATCATCTCATCGGCCCGCGAGAGAGCCCGTGTGCGCGACGTGAGCAGCGCGATCGGAAATTCCGGCCCATTCGCGAGCGGCCTGACGGCAAGCCCGGCAAACTGGTGCCAGGGCAGCAGCGCGTCGACCAGGGCGACACCCAGGCCGGCCTGGACGAAGCCGACCGCCGAGATGGAGACGTCGATCTCGAGCGACGGCGAAAGCGCCACACCTTGCGCGCGGGCCGCGTGGGCCAACTCGTCGGCGGGGCGGGTGTTTCCGCGATAGGATATCAACTCTTCCCCGGCGAGATCGGCGAGGCTCAACTCGGTTTTCCCGGCCAATTCATGCCCGGCGGGCAGCAGGCAGGCGAAGCCGACGCTGCCGATCACCTCCGCATCGATATCGGGAGGCAGCCGGTCGTCCAAGGCCACGCCGAGGCTGGCATCGCCGGCACGCAACATGTCGACGATTGCGGCGATCGGCGCGCTGTGGGAACGCAGCAAAATATCGGGATGCTGCGCCCGGAAGCTGGTGAATGCGCGCGGCAAGATAGCCATGGCCGGCGGCGGCGAGGCCGCGACCCGCACCAGCCCCGTCCGGCCCAAACGTAGGTCGGTGGTCTTGCGGCGCAAGCCCTCCAGCCCCGCCGACAGCCTCTCGGCATCGGCGAAGATCTCGAGTGCCTCCGGGGTCGGCCGCAGCCGGCCCTTCACCCGCTCGAACAGCGTGAAGCCGAGTTCGTCCTCGGTGTGGAGCAGGATCTGGCTGAGCGCGGGCTGGGAGATGTTCAGCATCCGCGCCGCGGCGGTCACGGTGCCCGCGCGCATGACGGCGATGAACACTTCGAGCTGACGGGCACGCATTGCCACTCCATAGGCTAAGCTTATGGCTGTTGTCCAAACGCATCTTTGACGCAATCAAGCGGTGCCGACAAGATCGGCGCCTTCAGGGATTGTCCGCTCCGCGCTGGATGAGGATGACATTTGGTCGAATAGCCATCATCCAGCTCTTTGTTGGAGCATGATCTCTGGACAAACGGAAACCGTTTGTCCGAGAAAGCCGGTTCCCACTTTTCGGGATCATGCTCTAGGGAATAACCATGGATGTGATCGTGCTGGGCGGCGGACTGATGGGGACGGCTTCGGCCTATTTCCTCGCCCGGCGCGGCGCGCGCGTGACGCTGATCGAGCGCAATCGGGTCGGCACCGGAGCGACAGTCGCCTCCTTCGGCAACATCCGGCGCACGGGACGCCATCTGTCCCAGCTTCCACTCGCCCACCGCTCGCTCCGACTGTGGGGCGAAGCCGAAAGGATGCTTGGCCGCGACGTCGAGTTCCGCGCCACCGGTCATGTCCGGCTGATCTTCGATGAAGGAAGCCTTGCCGACATGCGGGCCTATGCCCAAGCCGCGCAGCCCTGGGGCCTCGACCTGGAAGAACTCGGCCCACGCGAGATTAGCGCCCGCTTTCCCGGCCTCGGCGCCGACGCGATCGCCGCGTCATTCTCTGCGCATGACGGCAGCGGCAATCCACGGCTGATAGCGCCGGCCTTTGCCGCAGCGGCCCGCAAACTGGGGGCGCAAATCATCGAGGGAGCCGAGGTCGGGAAGATCACCTATACGGGCTCCGGTTTCCTTGTCACCAGTTCGATGGGCACATTCGCCTCCGAGTGCCTGCTCAACACCGCCGGAGCCTGGGGCGCGCGCATCGCCGCTGGGTTCGGCGAAGAAGTCCCGCTTGACGCCCGCGGTCCGCAAATGGGCGTGACCGAACCGCTGCCGCATCGGATCCTGCCGGTGGTCGGCATCTGGACGCGCGACAAAGACCATGGCGCCTATCTACGCCAGGTCGAACGGGGCAACATCGTCTTCGGCGGAGCGGCCGAACGGGTGGCGGTGGACCTCGATCCGGGTCATGCCAGCGCCGACCCCATGCGCCTGCCGACGCAGTTGCGGGCAGTGGCGCGGCTGCTGCCGGCGATCGCAAAGGTCGCGGTCATCCGCACCTGGTCCGGCTGCGAGGGCTATGTCAGGGACATGCAGCCGGTGATGGGACGCTCGGCGACGACGCCAGGGCTATTCCACGCCTTCGGCTTCAGTGGGCACGGCTTCCAGCTCGGCCCCGGCGTTGGCGACGCCATGGCCGAACTCATTGTGACCGACCGCTGCGAAACGCCGCTCGATGATCTCAGGATCGATCGCTTCAACCACCGCCTGAATTGACGAGAGCGTCTTTGCCCGATCTACGTCACGTTCCGGTGTCGTTCCTTTCCGACCCACCGATTTGCACGCCTTAGTACGTCAAAACCCTCCGCGAGACAGTCCGGCATTTACTTCAGACGCTGCAACCTGTCAGCTCAGTCGGACCGTTGGAAAGGAAACGCAGAACCGTCGGGGGCACTTGATGCGTAATGAAGAACGGAGAGCGGGAAGAGTCGCCATTTTTTATTGTCACGGTATCGCGGCACACAGTCAGCTCTATTGGACGGTTCAGTCCGCAGCCTTATCACTAAACGGCCGAGATGGGGCCGGGTATCCGACTGGCAGCTTCAGGGGGAAGACCATGCGAGAAAGCGGACATTATCACCGACGCCACGGAGGTGAGTTTAGGGCCCCCCCTGGGCGCTTGCAGGAATCCATTCGACCGCCCATGGCGGGCATGAAGCAGTGCAACCACGTCAGCAGGCGGCGATGACCAACGCGGGAGAATAGCCTGCAATCTCCCCGTTGCCAGATCATCAGCCACATCCCACGCGCTTCGTACCATGATCCCAAGCCCGGCAACCGCTTCACACTTTCCTGGAATTGCTCTGGTGCTCGGTTCCCGGAGCCTTTTGCCGACGAGACCTGACCGCCTCCAGAAGTTCGCGCTCGCTGGTGTGCGCATTTCGAAAAATGGCCACAACCATCACCGCCAAGATTTCTGCGTCCGGGTCCAAAGGGTCGAGATTCTCATCCGCGCAGACCTGATCGAACACGCGCTCGCAATTAGCCAGGTCGAGGGGGCTCAGGCAGGTGTGATTGAAACGCCGACGCAGCATCTGTGCGAACCTTTCAGGGCCTGCCCCCGTGCTTGGCGGCGGGCTTTTACTGATAAACCGCTGACGTGATGGAATCCTTACGTGATAATATCGCCCACAGTGTATTGGAATAAGTTTATCTGCCGCCTGATGATTCCTCTGTTAAGAGTCCCAAAATCAGCGCACACTCACGAGCTTTATACTGACCAGCAATCATAAGCTGGTAGTAATCTTGCCGCTTGTGTTCCGGGACATGAAATCCTCGCCGAAAATCCGCCGCCTCTTTCGCGGTTCGAGTGCAGCCGAGTTTACTGGCGGTGACTTTCAAACTCGCCAGTGAGCATCCGATCTTTTCCGCAATAACTTTCAACGGCTCGTTGTTGCCATATCCATCAAGAATTATCTTGCGGCGAGCCTCACTGTTGAGCTTTGCGTTCATGTCGGTAGCCTCCTCGACTAATATTTCACCATGCCAGAATCTATACGCATCGAGTCGAAGAGTGTCGTTATCTTCGCATCCAGAAACTTATCTCGGAATGCATTTCTTGCTGCGATCCAGCGTGATCGCCGTTTTTTGTCGACTTGGGTTCCGCAGTCTTGCCAGATGCCTGACGTACACCACATGATTGTGGGGGGCATGGGCATACCCGATTCGGATATGGCACCACGCGATGGACACTAAAAGGCAAGACGAGGCCCCTGCGCGGCAGCTGCGGGACCTTGATCGGCGTCGTTGGCCGCGCGAAGGTCCACCTCACAATGAGGCTGCTCCGCCGCTCGGGCCGGCGCTCGAACCTTTGTCCTTTTCAACGCTCGAACTGGCGCCAGAGGATCAATTCGCCGCATGGCAAGCGCATATGACACCGCTTGTCGAGGTCAGGTTGCCGGATGACAAATTGCCGGACGATGGCTTTCCCGCCGACCACACGGCTTGGAATCTCGGCGGCATGCTGATCGTTCAACAGCGCGCGCCGGCACATAGCTACATGCGTTCCGCCGCGAAGCTCCGATCCAGTTCGATCGATCACTGGTATATCGTCTTGCCACGTACTGGCCGGTCGTGGACGGAGGTGGATCGCCGCGTTGCGGAAAACCTGTCGGGCAAATTGGAGATCAGATCGCTTGGCTATCCGTTTCGCGGGAGGGTAACGGACTCGGAAAGTCTCTTTCTCTATCTGCCGCGTGATTTGTTCTCTGATGCGGCGTCAACCCTCGACGCAAAGAACAATTCAATTCTGTCCGGCAACTTTGCCGACCTCTTGGTCGACTACGTCAATAGCGTCGAAGCAAGACTGCGCAGTCTGACGGCTGAAGATCTGCCCCGCATCGTACACGCAGCGCGCAGCATGATCATTGCCTGCCTCGCGCCTCCGACGGAACATGCTGCGGCCGCTGAACAATTGGCGAGTGTCGCGCTGATGGAGCGAGCGCGTCGATACGTCCAAAACAATCTGGATGCGGCTCATCTGACGCCGGATTCAATGTGCCGGGCTCTCGGCGTATCACGCTCCCGTCTCTATCAATTGTTCGAACCGAGCGGTGGTGTTCTTCATTACATACAAAGCCGCCGCCTTCTGGCAGCCCATGTTGCGCTTAGCGATCCGGCGGACAGCCGGCGGATTGTTGATATTGCCGAGGCCTTCGGGTTCAGTTCAGCGGCTAATTTCAGCCGAGCATTCAGCAAGGAATTCGGTTACAGCCCCCGCGAAGGCCGCAGTACTGTGGTGTTGCCGCGCCCCGCCCACTCTGTTTCGCTTGCTGAACACGAGAAGGCCTCTTCCTTCGAAGGCTGGCTCAAAGCGCTCGGACACTGAGTACAGGATCGGCGATGGTTGAGGTGGGGCGGGCTCAAGACAGGGGCGGGGAAGGCCACGCCGCCTCATGGACCAGAATATTTCGTGCTGCGTCCACCACGTCATCAATCATATAGCCAATTCCCGATTTATTAACCAACCGGACTGTTCATCGTTATCGCCGCCAATCACAGCGGAGCATGCATTGCAACTAAGCCGCATGCGGAACTTGTTAGGACTGCGAGTTGAAACTTTGCCAAGCTTGACAGTTATGCTATTTCTGGACTGGGGGATGTGGATTCGCATTGCCTATGGAGGTGGCTCTTGTACCCAGAGGCATCAGGCGTCGGCACAGAGAGTGAGGGGCCTTCCTCGAGCGATGGTCCTCGTGCCGGCGAAGGGCTTCTCGCCGACCTTTTGGCGAACACGACCGAACTTTTGTCGTTCTATGACCGCGACTTCCAACTGACGCACCACGCGGCTGTGCTCAAAGGCATGTATGGAGGCGCCGTGGCGCCCGGCGCTGCCATCTGGGAGATCTACCCGAGCTTCCTCGATTCGAGGTTTCGCGACGAATTTCTTCGGGTGTTCCAGGGCGGCACTCCGGCAAACATCGACCTGCCGGGATCACCGGGCAAGGCGCCCCGATCCGTTTTCGTCTTCGGCACTGCGAATGGTGTGGGAATCATCGAATCAAGGGGGCGCGGCGGGCGGAGCGCCGCGGAGGAGCAAGAGCATGTAACTCTGCTCCACCAGGCGACGCACGACGTGCTGACCGGGCTGCAGAACCGACGGCGATTCGGCGACCGGCTGCAACTTGCACTGGCGGCCGTCGGCGGAGCAAAACCCAAGGCTGCCCTGCTGCAAATCGACCTTGACGATTTCAAAGCAGTCAACGACACGCTCGGCCATGGAGCGGGCGACACGCTTCTCCAGCTCGCGGCGGGTCGTATCCGCGACGCGCTGCAGGACGGCGAATCCGCGTACCGGTATGCCGGCGATGAATTCGCCGTCATCCAACTGGGAAAGGACCAGCCCGCGGAAGCCGAGCGCCTTGCGGGATCGCTGGTCGACGCGTTCAAGGAGCCGTTCGTCATCAACGGCATTTCCGTCTTCGTCGGCTCGAGTATCGGAATTGCTTTCGGGCCGGAGCACGGGACCGATGGCGAGCAGCTGATGAAAGCCGCCGACATTGCTCTTTACGCAGCCAAGACGGATGGCCGCGGCTGCGCTCGAACGTTCAACCGTTCGATGCTGCTCTTGCTCGAGCAGCGCGAGAATCTGAGGCGCAGGCTTCGAACCGCGCTGGAACGGGACGAACTTTATCTGGAGTATCAGCCGCTCATTCGGTCTCCCGCGTCGGTGACCGGTTTCGAAGCGCTGCTCCGGTGGCGGCACCCGGAGATCGGGATCATTCCACCCAGCGTGTTCATACCGATCGCCGAGGCCGACGGCCTGATGGACGAGATCGGACGATGGGTGCTCGAGGAAGCCTGTCGCCAGGCATTGACGTGGCCCTCCTCGCTGACAGTCGCAGTGAACCTGTCGCCGGCCCAGTTCCTTAGCGGTTCGCTGACGGATACAGTCGCTCAGATCATCGATGCGGTTGGAATCCGAGCAGACCGGCTTGAACTCGAGATAACCGAGACGGTCCTCCTCGAGAAGACGATCGACAATATCGACACGTTAAATACCCTGAACGTCTTGGGAATACGAATATCGCTCGACGATTTTGGAACATACTATTCTTCGTTGAGCTATCTAAAGAACTTTCCTTTCGACACATTGAAGATAGATCAGTACTTCATTGCCGACCTGGATACCGATCTCAAAAGCCAAACAATCGTGCGATCGATCATAAATCTGGCGCACGGCCTGGGAATAAGCGTCACAGCCGAGGGGGTCGAGACGTCGGCACAGGCCCGGTGGCTGATCAAGGAGAATTGCGATAGCCTGCAAGGTAATTTCCTGGGACGGCCGCTCGGAGCCGAGGCAACCGGCAATTTCATCAGACGGTCCCCGTTGAGGGTGGTACGAACGATGGAGGAAGCAAATCGGGCGGTTTAGCGCCTTGCACCCTTTGTTAACCTTGAAGTGGAGATTTGTGGAAGCGATCGAGGCGGATACCGCGCAATTCATCGAGTCGGTGCAAGAGTGACTTAATCACGGCGCGCGGCGAAATTTTAGCCCCGCGGGCTCGGTACTGATGGAACAAGGGGAGGATGCCGATGGAACCTGTTCATCATGAGGCTGGCGAGCCGACTTTTGCGCCCATGATCCAGATCGAGATGGAAATCAAAACGTTCGTCTCCGCATGGAGACACTGCGATTATGTCTCGACATACATGGCCCGGATGATCAGTCAAAACAGGTCCGACTCGGTCCGGCATTCAAATCTCTTTTCCTCTGCCTTCAACGAATTGCTGGAAGTCGCGTTTCGTAGCCGCCATGGCGACGGCGAGCTGGCATGTAGGGTGTCCCGCCATGGCGCGACGGACAGGATCGAGTTGACATTCCCCTGTGTCCCGGAGGAGCGCCAATTCTACGAAGAAGCCATGTCGCAAGCCACGGGAACCGAGGCCAGGGAGCGCTACCTCAATTCCGTGTCCGGGGATCTTGCGCCCAGTCGGGAGATCGTGCTCCTGGAACTGGCTGTCGACTACAATGCGATACTCAGGGTCGAGGAAGCCGACGGGAATGCTATCAGGCTCGTCGTGGATCTTCCGCTCGAGGGCCTGCGACATTGAGCCCTTACGACCTTCTCCCACGCTTCAAGGCGCAATACGACGCCAACAACCAGGAGTTCTCCATATCGGGAGTGGTCCGGCCTCAGGCGATCGATGAGCTTGGGCCCAGTATAGCATTGCTTCGTGGCGCGATCGACCGCGTGCGCGGCGTTCTCTACGTCAATGTCAGACGTCTCACGCAGATGAATAACGCTGCATTTCATGCCTTTTCAAGGATCATCATTGACGCTTGCCGCGCTCGACCCGATCTCAAATTCGTGGTCATCACGTCAAGCGTCGTCGGATGGACCTCGCGAAAATTCGGTCGCTTGAGCGGCATCGAACCGAACATAACGATCGAGGAATATGACAGCGAATTCTATCCGGGACAGGGCTTCCTCGAGGAGGGCGGGTTCGTACCAATCCTGCGCTCACAGACAAAGATGACCTGGCGCCACGAGCGCGCAATCTTGCCCCGACACGGCATGAGGCAGGGGATCGTCATGGCCGACATCTGTTGCGGGATCGGTGATTTCGCCGTGCTCGTGCAGAAGGAATTCCAGCCAGCGCGGATCGTCGCCCTCGACCACTCCAAATCGAGCCTGGATTATGCTCGACAGGTGATGCGGGAGTTCGATATCCGGGGCATCGAATATACCTATGGCGATGCGTCCGAGATGCTGCTCGACGAAGCGCAGTTCGACCTGGTGACCTGCCGGCATTCCCTTCAGATCTTCAATCGGCCTGAACTCATCCTCAAGGAGCTCTACCGCATATGCAAGCCGGGCGGTCGGGTCTACATCACCAACGAGAAGAATTCGCATTGCCTCGGCGAGCCGCGCGCCGAAAGCATTCGCTGGACCTACAACGAGGTGGCGAAGCTGTTCGGGCATTTCGAGATGGACGTCGAGCTTGGGCCCAAGAGCCGGCGCTATCTCATGGAAGCCGGATTCGAAGACATCCGTGTCGAGACCTTCATGGTCACTAACCTGGACGGCGATCCGCAGGATTTCGCTGATATCATTGCGGCCTGGGCGGATGTCTATGCGGGCGAGATGGCGACCAGACGCGGCGACGGACCAGAGTTCGTCGCACGGTTCCGGCAGGGCTTCCAGGACCACATTTTCGCAGCGCTCCACCCCAAGGGTTACGCGGGTTGGCCGATCTGGGTCGCATCGGGGCGACGGCCGCAATGAAAGCCGACAATGAGCCCGCCCCGCGCTTCGGCCTGCGCTCCTTTCGGGCAAAATTCGTATTGGTCGTTGGCGGCGCCGTATTGTTCGACCTCCTGCTGAGCGGTGGCCTGGCGCTTTGGAACGTTCAGAAGCTGTCGCGCGATGCCACATCGGAAGTCGGTGAGGGCCTGACGACCGCAAACCAGGAATACATTCGATCCTATGCCGAATCGACGGCGTTGAGCGTCGACCTGCTGCTCGATCGGGTTCATGGGGACGTCAAGGCGCTGGCCGGTGTGCTGCAGGCCCAGATCGACGATCCGAGCAGGCAGCAACAGGTTGGAGCGACGCTGTCGCATGAGGCGCCCGGCTCCGTGAAGGTCGTCTACGACGCGCGGGGCGATTGGGCGCAGAATCTGCCGGGCGCGCCTTCGGTGGTAAGCGTTTGGGGCTACCTGCTGGGTGCCGACCACACTCCGCTGCCGGGCGTTCAGAAGGAAATAGACGACAGCACCGTGATCGATCTCGTCGCGCCGACTCTCATGGCCAGCGGGTCGTCCAAACTGCAGATGTACTATATTGGTCCAAAAGAACGGCCGATCTTCAGGACAGTGCCGTATACGAACCAGGCACAGACCTTCGACCGGCTCTATCCAGGCCACAACAAGTCGGAATTCTGGGAGTTCTTTTTTCCGGGGATCTATGGGTCATGGCAGCAGTGGGCCAGGGATCCGGCGTCGCGTCCGGTCCCTGACGACATTACCCAGACTGCGCCTTACACCGATGCAATCACGGGAAAGCTGATCGTCAGCTTTTTCCAGCCGCTGTGGACGCGCGATCGCTCCGGTATCGCCGGTACGGCGGGAGCAGACATCACTCTCGACCAGCTCGCGGAAGTCGTCGAAAGGGTGAAGATCGCCGAAACCGGGTTCGGCTTCCTCACGATGTCGACTGGCAACGTGGTGGCGATCAATCCGTCGGGCCAGGCGATCATCGGCCTGACTTCATCGAGCGACGCGGGCACGCAAGGCGTCACCGGCCTGGAGAGGTCTTTGCGGGGAAGTGTGCAGCCGGCAATCGCGTCACTGCCTCTCGACCAGAACAATGACGGCGTCATTCAGCATATCATGCTCGACAACAAGGGCGAGCGCGTACCCTACATCGTCGTCCTCAAGAGATTGAAGCCGACCAACCTGTGGAGTTCGGGACCGATCAAGTCCGAAACGATGTCGGTCGGGATCGTCGTCCCCGAACGGGAAATCTATGCGTCCTTGTTCGCGGCGCAGGTGAGTATTTCGCGCGCAACCAATCGTATCCTGCTCTTTCAGATCGGTGCGATCATCGTTTCGCTTCTGATTGTTTTCGCGGCTGTGCTCGGAATTTCGAAGCGGATCACCGCCGGCCTCAGGGCGCTTGCCGGTGCCGCCCAGCGGCTCCAGACCAAGGACTATTCAGTCCGCGTGAGCATTCCGACGCGTGACGAGGTTGGAGCGGCGGGGATCGCTTTCAACCGGATGGCTGAGCAGATCAGCTTTCACACCGAAAACCTCGAGCAACTCGTCGACGAACGCACCAGGGAGCTCGGGGACGCCAATCAGGAGATTTCCGCACTCAACGAAAAGCTACGGGACGAGAACGTCCGCCTCGGCGCCGAGCTCGCGGTTGCCAGGCAGATCCAGATGATGGTCCTGCCGAAACCATTCGAACTCGAAGCGATTCCGGGACTGGAGATCGCAGCCTACATGCGGCCGGCCGACGAGGTCGGCGGTGACTACTACGACGTCCTGCAGAATGGGTCACGGGTCAAGATCGGCATCGGCGACGTGACCGGTCATGGTCTCGAAAGCGGCGTTTTGATGCTGATGGTCCAATCCGTTGCACGCGCGCTGCAGGAGACCAACGAGCGGAATCCGCACCAGTTCCTGGACCGGCTGAACAGAGCGATCTACAAGAACATCGAGCGGACGAAGACCGATAAGCATCTCTCGCTGGCCTTCCTCGACTTCGAGGATGAGCGCGTAACGCTATCCGGTCAGCATGAGGACGTGCTCATCGTGCGCGCTGACGGGGAAGTCGAACGCATCGATACGCTTGATCTGGGTCTGCCGGTTGGCCTTGAGAATGACATCTCGAAGTTCATCGACACGCGTGACATCCCGTTCGAGAGTGGCGACGTGATCGTGCTGCACACCGATGGTGTGACCGAGGCGGAGGATCAGGACAAAAGGCTGTTCGGGTTCGAGCGCCTCTGCCAGAGCGCACGAAAACGTCAGGGCGAGAGCGCCGAGGAAATCAAAACCGGGATCGTCGAGGATCTGATGGCCCATATCGGAATCCAGAAGATCCACGACGACATCACCCTCGTGATCATAAGGCACACCTAGGCAATGACAACGCTGTTCGGGACCCCTGACGTTGCAATCGGAATGATGGAAAGCGTCAGTCGCGTGCGGCTGTTCGACGGACCTCTCGACTTGAGCTGGCGTCATTGTGCCACGACGTCGGACTTCATCGCCGATCTTTTCGCTTTGCGCTTTCAGGCGTCCCGCAATGACTACAGAGAAGTGCGGCACTCCATCGGATATCTGGTCAACGAGCTCATCGAAAATGCCGTCAAGTTCCGCGCGCCGGGTGAGATCGTGATCGAGACGTCGATGGATTCGGAGTGCTTCAAGATCAAGGTGTCGAATGACGTCGACGGTGAAAACGCGTCCGGGTTCCAAAGCCTCCTGGCGGACATCACGGTTGGCGACCCCAGGGACCTGCTGATACAGCGAATTGAAGCGAATGCTGCGAACCCCGACGTGTCAGGCTCCGGACTCGGATTGCTGACGTTGATGAGCGACTATGGCGCACGCCTGGCCTGGATATTCAGCCCGGCCGACGAAAGCGATCGGATTTGTCTGGAGACATACGCCTCCATTCCGATCTCGCAAACGCACAACTAGAAGAAACGAACCAGGCCATGGAAATCAAGACAGACGACTACCGCGTGTGGATTGAAGGAAGCGATATTTTTTTCGACGGCGCCATGCGGCTCGCGAGTTCCGAGGCCGGTGCGCCCATCACGGCTTTGGCGACCAGCGTCCTTGCCTCAAATCCCGCTTCCATTACGCTCAATCTGAAGGACCTTCACTTTCTCAACTCTTCCGGCATCAACCTGCTGGCGAAATTCACCATCGAGGTGCGCAAACATCCCGATGTTCGGCTCGTCGTGCGTGGAACGCCCGACATACCCTGGCAATCGAAATCATTGCCGAACCTGAAGAAGCTGCATCCCGCCCTGGTGCTTTTGATGGACTAAGGTCGCCCGAAATCAGCCTACGACGCACCGAGTGAGATATGTACTCCATGACAAGTATTTGGATGCGAAGGTAACGACAATTCGGCCTGGTGCGCAGATGCTGGCAATTGCCCGGCGGGGGCTCGGCACAGGCGGCAGGCGTCCATGTTGGGGGGATGTCGGGCTGCCTGTGCCGATTAGCCGCCGCTGCGCGATCAAAGGTGGCGTCATTGAGTAAGCGTGCCAAGGTGACCGGCGGCCGGCTGGAGTTCATTCCGCCGCAGATCCCGACTCGGGTCGAGGAGCCGCCCCGAGACGAGGGATGGGTTCACGAGGTCAATCTCGATGGCTACCGCACGCAGATCATCATCGATAAAGGCAGCGTGCGCCTTTACAGCAAGAACGGCCGTGACTGGACCACCAAATATTGGCCCATCGCGCTGGCTGTCGAGCTGCCATGCCGGGCCGCCATTATCGACGGCGATGTCATTGTGCCAGACGAGCAGAGCGCTCACGATTACCCTTCGCTGGAAGCCGCGATCTGGAACGAACCGAACCGGCTCGCGTTCGTCGCGTTCGACATCCTCCATCTGGACGGTCGCAATCTAGTCTCCTTGCCCCTGCTGCAGCGCAAGCAGGCGCTATGGCAACTGGTTGAGCACGGCCTCGGCAAGATCCAGTACAGCGAGCATTTCGAGAGCAGTGCGCCAGCGATCTTTCGCGCCATCGAGAATGTGGGGCTCAAGAGCATCATCTCGAAGCGCGCCGACAGCAGCTACACGAGCGGACCGTCGAACACATGGTTGAAGGCCAAATACTTCGAGGAGGCCGATTTCTGAGCATCGACGACGCTTCTGGCGCAACCGCGGCCTCAGCGCCGGCACCAGCAATGTCCTCGAGCAGGAGGTCGTGCGCGAGAAGCAAGCAGTTCAAACCTACGCCGCTTTCTGCTTGAATACTTTCGACATCCCGCTGGAGCACCACCCCATCTCAAACGATGCTTTCGCCCCCTTGCGGCAACGCTTCCTTGCCCGATGCGCCGATCAGCTCGGGCAGCTGAAGGTCATCGCATGTGAGGGCGGTCCTTTGCCCCGCGGGGCGGGCGGTCCGCTGGTCAGGATAGCGCACTCGCTGGCGGGTGCGGCGGGGACATTCGGCTTTCCGGATATCGGCGCGCGGGCGTCGGCGCTGGAAACGCTGCTAATCGAACAGCCGGATGAAGGAGCCGCCCAAGCCGCGCTCGATGCGCTCATCGCGGAGATTGAGCAAACGCTGAAATGAAGCGGGCGTTATTTCTTCGCACCGGACAGGCCAGTCCTGGTCATTTCGCCCCAGCTCTGGTCGGCCCGCAGATATTGCCACCAGCCCTTCACGCGCCAGAAATTGTTGAGCTGGCGGTAGCCGAAATTCTCGATCACCGCCACCGCCGTCAGCACCGCCAGGTCCCTGGCGCGCGGAAAACGCTGCAGCTCGGCCTCTTCGAGGACCAGTGAGCACACGCTGACGCAGACGCCATAGGTGAAGATGAGCGAGGTGAAGGCCAGCAGATACTCGGTCGACAGGATGCCGAGCAGCCAGAATGCCGGGATCAGGATGTAGCCCAGCACCTCCGCTACCGGCCCTAGCACATCGACAATCAATATGTGGCCGAAGCCCAGGAATCCGACGCGGCCATAGCGCGGGTTGAAGAGCATGGCGCGGTGGCGGAAGAAGCACTCGAGCGCGCCGCGCTGCCAGCGCGTGCGCTGCCGTGCGAGCACGCTCAGTGTTTCCGGCGCCTCGGTCCAGCACACCGGCTCCGGAATGAACTGGATGCGGTATTTGCGCCCGGCATCTCTCATGTGGCGGTGCAGCTTGATGACGAGGTCGAGGTCCTCGCCCATCGAGCCCATGGTGAAGCCGCCCACCGCCACCACCTCCGTGCGGCGGAACATGCCGAAGGCGCCGGACACCAGCATCAGCGTGTTGATGTGGCTCCAGGCCAGCCGGGCCATGAGAAAGGCCCTTAGATATTCGACGACCTGGAGCAACGGCAGCAAGCGGTTGGGCAGGTGGATCTCGCGCACCCTGCCGGCTTCGATCCTCGATCCGTTGGCGATGCGGATCGTGCCGCCGACGGCGATGGTGCGCTCGGGGTCGTCGATGAAGGGCTGGGCGGCGCGCATCAGCGCATCGGGCTCGAGGATGGAATCGCCGTCGATCACGCAGAAAAGCGGCGCGCGGCAGACATTGATGCCGGCATTCTGGGCATCGGCCTTGCCGCCGTTTTCCTTGTCGACCACGAACAGCCGCTCGGTCATTGGCGAGGAATAGAGGCCGCGGATCGGCTTGTGCGCCAGCGCCTCCTCATAAGGCCGATGGAATTTCACCAGCTTGAAGGCCCCGATCAGGCGCTGCAGCGTCTGGTCCTTTGAGCCGTCGTTGATGACGATCACCTCGAAATTTGGATACTCGAGCGCCAGCATCGAATGGACGCTCTCGACCACGTTCAATTCCTCATTATAGGCGGGTACGAGGAGCGCGATCGGCGGCGCGACATCGCCATAGCGGTGCCACAGCAGCGCCGAGCGCGCGACCGGCGGGCGCTTGGAAAGCGCGTAGGCGGCAATAATGAGTTGCAACAGATAGATCGCCGTCTGCGCCAGCCCCGCCCCGATGATGAACCAGGACAAGATGGAAGCGGCCAGAACGATCTCGTGGCTCCAGTCGGACATCATGCGGCCGGCCCCTCGGCAAGGATGAGCGAGGCGGTGCGCTGGCTGCGCGAGACCTCGCTCGCAGCGATGTCGCGCAGCAGCCGTTCTCCCGGCTGGCCAAACGAGCGCAGGGCGTTGGCGGCGGCATAGCGCACGGTCCACGCCTCATCGTCCATCAGCGCGGAGAGCGGCGCGGCGAGCCCGGTGAGCCCGAGGCGCCCGGCGGCATCGGCGGCGGCGGCGCGCACGTCCCAGTCGCCATTGGCCATCGCGCTTGCCAGGATGGCAGGCGCCTCGGCGTGCCCGGTGAGGCCCAGCGCGCGCAGCGCCGCGGCGGCGACCTCGGGCGATTGATCACTGGTGGCGCGGGCGAAGAAATCGGCGAAATGGAACCCGGCGGCACGAGCCAGCGCGTCGATCGCGGCCGCCCGGATGAAGGGCACCGCGTCGGTACGCGCGGCATGATCCCTAAGCTCCTCGAAGCGCGCCGGCGGAAAGCGCCTGAACAACTCGATCAGGCGCCGCGAGCGCTGTCCCACCACGCCGACCTTGCCCAGTGCGATATCGAGCGGCGGCAGGCTGCCGAGATCGCAGAGCGCGATGGCGGCGGCGATCCTCACCTCGCGCGAACGGTCACGGTCGAGCGCCGAAAGCAGGCTCGCCACCGCGTTTTCCGAACGCAGCGCCGCAAGCATCTCGGCCGCGTGGATGCGCTCGGCGCCGTTGCCTTTTTCCAGCTGGCTGCCGACAAGCGCCGGCAGGCCGCATTCGTTGAAGGCGGCAAGGACGTCGTCATACTCCTCGCCGCGAAGCAGCGAAATGAACTCGAAGCCGGCATTGATCGCCACGCCCGCCGGCACCGCGAGCACCACCACCTTCAAGGCCTCGCGGTCCCGGTTTTCGGTGAAGGCGATCAGTGCTGTGTGAAGCTGGCGCCGCTGATCGATCTGCGCCCTGCCTCGGCGTTCCTGCAGCACCCGCCGGACGATCAGGAACAGCATGATCACCAGGGAAAGGGCGCTGAGCAAAATGGAAAGATCCCAGACGTACCACATGATCAGAACCGCGCGGTCAGGCCGAGCCCGAATATGCTTCGGTCGAATGTCGGGCGTTGCTCATGTGCGATACTGGCGCGGACCGTCAGCGGATCGTTGACGTCCCAGGAGATGCCGCCGAAGACGGTGCGCGTCGGCACCAGCGTGCCGTCGGAGATTTCGGGGGCGTCCGCATAGCCGCCGAACAGGTTGAAGCGCTGCGTCACCGCAAGGTCGACCCTAAGCACATAGCCGTCCGCGCGCGTGCCGATATCGTCGGCCGCATGCACCCAGCGGGCGGAAAGCCCCAGGCGGCCGTCGAAGATATAGCCCTGCACCCAGGGCGAGACGCTGGTGACATTTGTGTTGGTGAAATTGTCGTAGCGGGTGTCGATGTTGAGCGACAAAGGGCCGAACGCCTTCGCCGCCGCCATAACCTGCAAGGACGCGCCGGCGCCGATCGCATAGCGCGCCAGGAAATCGGCATCCGGCGTCGCCGCGGCGAGCGCATAGGCGGAGAAGGCAGGCGAGAAGGCCTCGTCGATGCGGCCCTCGATCTGAACGTCGGTACGGCCGAAGCGGGTTGCCACGCGGTTGCGGCCTGAAATCGTCGTGCGCGGCGACAGCCGATAAGCAAGGTCAGCCGAGCTGTCGGTCCAGTCGCTCAGCCCGTTGGTGAGATCGCTCACCTCGGTGCCAAGGTCGAGCCGCCATCTGCGCGGGGGCGGCACGGCCAGTCTTTGCTCGATGTCGGAAGAGCCGGGCTCGATGGCGAGCGCCTCTCTGTAGGCCTGCCGCGCTGCATCGTCGTCGCCTAGGGCGCGGCGCACATCGCCGATCCCCACCAGCGCCTCGGCATTGCGCGAATCGATCGCAAGCACGCGCTGGAACGACTGTCCGGCCCGCGTGTAGTCGGCCTCGAGCAGGGCGACCTTGGCATCGAGGTCGAGCGCCTCCACATTGTCCGGCGACGAGGTCAACACGTCATCGACCAGCGCGCGGGCGCCCGGCACGTCGCCCTGCCAAATCGCCAGGCGGATCTTGCCGATCCGCGCGTCGAGAAGGCCGGGTTTTATGGCCAGCGCCCGGTCGAAGAAATGCCCGGCTTCGTCGAACCGCTGGCTGGAGCCTAGGATAAGGCCAAGGGCAACCAAGATGTCGGTGTTCTTCGGCGCCAGCCCAAGCGCGCGGCGATAGACCTTCTCCGCTTCGGGCAGCTTTCCCGCTGTTCGCAACCGTCGACCTTGCTCCATCAGGCCGGCGACGGGATCGGGCCGTGGTTTCGCCCTCGGCGCCGCCACCGACGCCTTCCTCGCCTCACCGCCGGCGGCCTGCATGGCCTTGCGGATGTTCTCCACAAGCGCGGCGGCGTCGGTGTTGCCGGGCTGGGCGCGCGCCACCGATTCGGCGAGCGGCAGCGCGGCATCCAGATTGCCGGAACGGAACTCGATCTCGGCCAGGCCAAAGCTTGCATCTTGATAGGCCGGAGCAAGGGAAAGCGCCTTGGAAAAGGCGTCGTGCGCCGCCGCCAGATCGTTGCGGCCGAGTTCGGCGAAACCGAGCTGAACCAGGGCGTCGGCATTGTCGGGTTTGAGCGCGAGTGCGCGCCGAAGCAGATCCACCGCCTCGTCGAAATGCCGGGCCTGCCTGGCTTTCACGGCGGACGCGTAGAGCTCATCGACCGTCTGCGCAAGCACCGCACCAGGAGTGGCCGCGATTGCCAGGATCAGGCATGCGGCAAGCGCTGCGCGCCGGCTGCGCCTCATCAGCGTTTCCCAGTCTTGCGCGCGATCAGACGCGCCAGCCGGGCCAGCAGTTCCTCGGGGATGAATGGCTTTACCAGATAGTCGTCGGCTCCCTTCTCGAGGGCCGAGACGATGTCCCTTTCGGCCTTGCGGGCGGTCAGCATCACCACCGGCGTGTCCGACAGAACCGGGTCGCCCTTGAGGCGAGCCAACACCTCCAGGCCGTCGGCCTTGGGCATCATCGCATCGAGCACGATGATATCGGGTCTGTCCTGTTCCGCCTTCGCCAGTGCCTCGGCACCGTCCACTGCCGTGATGACCTCGTATCCCTTCGCCCTCAGCCTGAATTCCATCAGTTCAAGCAACAGGGGATCATCATCGCAGATCAGAACTCTTGCCTTCGCTCCATTCACCTGTCCGGCTCCGGTTCACGCCTCGTTGCCCCCCGGAGTGATCAACCCATGAACCGACATCCGCCAATGTGGTCCATGCCAACGCCGGTGCGGGTCTCCCGCGCCGGCCGATGCCGCGCAATCATAAATAAAACCGATTCGCGACTGCCGTATTTCGATACAATCAGTAGATGAATATTGGGGTGTGGTACAGGTGCCGTAAACGGCAAACGGAGGTTGCTGACAGGCTTGTTGCCGCTGCCTTCGACCCGGAGGCTATGCCTGCCCGGGTCGCTCCGGAAGCAGCTTCCTGACTTCGCCGGCGAGCGCCAGCGGATCGAAAGGCTTGGCAATGACCCCGACCGCTCCCATGGCGAGATAGCGCTCGACCTGATGCGTCTGGGTGCGCGCGGTGATAAAGGCCACGGGTATCGACGCCGTCAGCGGTGAAGCAGCCAGGCGCTTCAGCGTCTCCGGCCCGTCCATGTCCGGCATCATCACGTCGAGCAAGATGAGGTCGGGATGCCATGCGGCGGCATCGGTCAGCGCCGCGGCGCCCGAAGAGCAGGACCGCACCTCGAATTCCGGCTCGAGCTCCAGCGACATCTGAGCGATTTCGCGGATATCGTGGTCGTCATCCACGTAGAGGATTCTTGCCGGCATGATCGTCACTCCTTGGCGCGGGCGGCGGGTCTGGTGCCATCGCGCGATGAGGCCAACATGGTTCTGACAAGCTTTGCCACATCGATCTCCGACGCCCTGGTCTTGGTCATCATTGCCTGCACCCGATCGCCGAGTTTCTGGTCCGGTTCCGCCGCCGAGAACACGATCACTCCGGTCTCCAGCGGCAGATCGGCGAGCAGGTCCAGTCCCGATCCGTCTGGAAGTGCTATGTCCAGGATGACCAGGTCGAAGCGACGCTTCGCAACCGCCCGCCGTGCCTCCTGCAGCGTTTTCGCCGAGATGATCGAGACGTCCGAGCCCAGTCCCGCCGACATCACGGCTAGCACACCCTCGTCGTCCTCGACATGGAGGATCTTCGGCCTCTGTTCATTCCTGCCGGCGACGATCTTGGCAAGAGCGGCGTGAAGCCGCCCCGAATCCACCGGCTTCTCCAGCCAGTCGACGATGCCGACGGCGGTGCCGTTCAGCGAGCGCCTGGCCTCATCGGCGACGGCGGAGATGACGATGACCGCAATGTCGGAATTCACCGGTGACGCCCTGATGTCATGGAAGAGCTTGATGCCCGATTCTTCCGCCAGCTTGATATCGAGTGTCAGTGCCACATAATCGCGAGACTGCAGAAGCGCCTTCGCGGTGGCGATGTCCGGGGCGACGTCGCTGGAAAAGCCTTCCGCGTCCAGGAGTGCCGCAATCACCGCCGCGACGTCGGTCTCGTCTTCGCAGATCAGAACCCGTAGGCGGCCATCGGGCTCCCGTGGCGGGCGCGGTGGCGGATACGGCCTCGGTTGGAGCCTGCGGGCTTCGGCAAGGTCGACATGGAACGAGGTTCCTTTCTCTTCCTCGGTTTCGAAGGAAACGGCGCCGCCCAGCTTTTCCACGATGGTCTTGACGATGCTGAGGCCGAGGCCGGTGCCGCCTTTCTTGCGGGTGCTGGACGCGTCAGCCTGTTCGAACTTGCCGAATATACGGCTGCGAAACGCCTCGGGGATACCCGCCCCCTGATCGATCACCGAGATGCGCAACATGTCGCGATCACGACGCTGTAGCTTCACCATCACGGTGCCGTCGGCGTGCGAGAACTTGATCGCGTTCGACAGAAGGTTGGCCATTACCTGGTGCAGGCGGTCCGGATCGATGTTGGCTTCGGCGCGCGGGGCATCGTCGACCAGGACGATGCGTATCCGGCTCTCGGCCATGTAGTTGGAACTGGCGGCAATGGCCTGCTCCATGATCGGGCGCACAGGCATCTGCTTGATCTTGAAGGCGATGACGCCTGACTCGATCTTCTCCATATCGAGGATGTCGTTGATGAGAAGAACCAGTCTCTCGCTATTGGTGTGAGCGATATTGACGAGGTTGGCGGCCTTCGGTGGCAATTCGCCCGCCACGCCCGCCGCGATCAGGCCCAGCGAGCCTCGGATGGATGTCAATGGGGTGCGCAGCTCATGACTGACCGTCGAAATGAAATCGTTCTTGAGCTGAGCGTTTCGCTTCTGCTCGGTGATCTCGCGATTGTAGGTGATGACACCGGTGATCTTGCCGACCTCGTCGCGGAACGGCGCCTTGAGCGTGTAAAGCCAGCCCTGTTTGCCATCCGGAAACACCGCAGGCTGTTCGATGCGCAATGTCTGCCCGGCCTTCAGTGCGCCCATCTCGTCCTGCCTGAAGCGCTCGGCCACGTCCTTCGAATAGAAATCGAAATCGGTCTTGCCGATGAGCTCCTCGACTGAAGCGGCCCCCAGCATTTCGGCGGTGGCGGGATTGGCGGCGATGAAGCGGCCGTCCACATCCTTTATGTTCAGGCAGTCCGGCAGTTCACGAACCATGGCCCGATAGATCATGTTGGACATGGAGAGATCGCGCCGCCGCTGTTGCCGGTCGAGCAGGATGCCGATCACCATGGTACTAAGGAAGCGGAACAGGAGGGACGGGAACGTGCTTTGCTGGATCAGGCCTGTGACGACTTGCGGGGGTATGACCAGGAGCGTGATCAGCCCGGCGAGTGCAACTGACACGCCGAAGCCGAATATGTCGAGCATCGTGCGCGACCGGGCCGCGACAATGTGGTGCCATGCCAGGCCGACGACGGCGGTGATCAGGATACCCATGACGCCGACATTGGCCCCCTGCCCGCCAAGATAGAGGCGATAGGCAATGGAGCCGATCGTGGCAACGAACATTGCCGGCCATCCGCCGAAGAACGCCGCGGCGCCGATAAAGGCGGCGCGCAGATCGACCACGAAGCCAGAGACAGACAAGGCGGTCGCCATTGAAAAGACCGCCCCCACGCACATGACCGCGCCCAGAAGCAGCGACTGTATTCGCGGCGAGAGACGCCCGGTGAAATCGGCCACAAGGTCCCAGGCGACGACCAGGACGGAGACCAGAGCAAGATTGGCGAGGAGTGATTGCCAGATCTCGGTCATGACTTTCCGGCTCCTTTTTTCCGATGAATATCGGCTAATCCTATCCGATATCTAAAGAAGCTGCGCATCAGTCCGCAGGGCCGGCACGCCGAGCAGAGGCGACATGGCAGCCACATGGCAGGCGTCTTCGTACCGGGCGCTTATCGACCATCAAGTTGAAGCTTGATCTTCGGCGCCGCGTACTGACTATGGCCCCGACGTGCCCGGCCGCGCCGCCGTGAGGGTTGATACGTCCAAGCCTGCCTACCGGCTCACGGACTACTACAGCTGGCACCTTTTTTCTGGAAGCCCCTGCTCCGCTCAATGCCGAGAGGGGCTCCTCCGGTCTGCCGCCGGTTTCGTGGACACCGAGATAAGGTGTTTAACGGAACTGGAGGGTGGGAATGCAAAGAAGGAAGTTCGGCCGCAAGTTCAAGCTTGAGGCGGTGAGATTGATCAAGGACCGGGGCGTTGCAGTGGCCCAGGCCGCCCGCGACCTCGATGTCCACGAGAATGTGTTGCGCAAATGGGTGCGCGAGCTGTCGACGGATCCGCAGCACGGCTTTCCTGCGGCCGGCATCGCAGGTTCGTCTGGCGGTTCAGGGTGGGGATCGCGTCGTGCGGCTGGTGACCCGCAAGCCGATGCTTGGCGAACCTTTTGGCGAACCTACCCGTAAGCCATTGATAAATAACGATAATGGTGGGCCCGGAGGACATGGTAAGGACGTTGAATCTATTGCGTTTTTCGTGGGCCAAAATTAGAAAGTTTCCCGTATCGTTCCGTATTGTCTTGCGATTGATCCCGACATCAGATTTCGACACGCTAGCGCGAAACACTATCGGCTTGTGGCGACGTCATTCCTATCAAGCCATGTCATCGGCCTACCCCGCCGCCAAAGCCGTCACTTCTCGCCGGAACGGCAGCGCGTCGCCGATATCGAGTTCGTCCAGCTCACGGGCGAAACGATGACCGGCGTAGGTCGCCCAGGCAATCGGACCTGGCGCCTCGGCATCGCCTATGACCTTGATCGAGCGAATGCCATTGTCGGCCCATTCGTCGCGCCGCGCTTTCAGGTCGCGCCAGACCTGGTCGTCCTGTTGGCGCGACGTCACCAGCACGACGGCGTCGGCGGCAATGTCGCGTTCGGCATGGGTGTAGGCGCAGGCGGTTGCGACGCCTCCCGGCACGACGCGTGTCACGATCCGGTTTAGCACGATCTCGACGCCGAGCTCGGCCAGCCGGCGATGGATGGCGCCTTGCTCCAGCGTGTTGCGGGTCCAGTCGGACACATAGGCGGACGGCGTCACCAGCGTCACCTTCGCGCCCCGGCGCGCCATCAGCTCGGCCAGAACGCCACCCATGTAGTAGTGGTCGTCGTCGAACAGCACGACAGTGCCGGTCGGTACATTTCCGCCCATCAGGTCGTCCGGGGTATAGAGCGGCATGACCGGGTCCACCGGCATCGGCATGACATGCGCACGCGCCACGCCGTCACGGCGCCATGCCGAGCCGGTGGCAATGGCGATGTTCTGAAACCCGAAGGCCAGGATATCCTCGGCGGACAACCGGCTTTCGAAATAGACGTCGACATTGGACATCTGGCTGAGCTGATACTGGCGATAGTCGCGTACGCGACCCCAGGCGGAGAGGCCAGGCAAGCGGCACTCGCGCGACACGCGGCCGCCGAGCTCGGTGCCTGCCTCGGCGATCGCCACCTGGTAGCCGCGCAGGCCGAGTGCGCGGGCGGCCTCAAGCCCGGCGGGACCGGCGCCGACGATCAGCACGCTGTCGCTGTCGCCCTTGGCCTGCATCCGCTCCGGATGCCAACCCTTGCGCCACTCCTCCATGAAGGTCGGGTTTTGCGTGCAGCGCGAGATCGACATGGTCATGTCGCCGGTGATGCAGATGTTGCAGCCGATGCATTCGCGAATGTCCTCGATCCGTCCCTCCTCCATCTTCTTCGGTAGGAAGGGATCGGCGATCGATGGACGGGCGCAGCCGATGAAATCGAGCGTGCCGGACTTGATCATCCTGACCATCACGTCCGGCGAGGTAAAGCGACCGACGCCGACGACCGGCCTCGACGTCAGCGTCTTGATGCCGGACACCAGGCTCTCCTGTGCCGCCTCCTCTTTGAACCGCGACGGCCCCGAACAATCCTCCCAGGCGCCATGCGCCAGGTCCCAGAGGTCGGGCAGCTCGGCATGCATCTCGATCATGTCGCGCACTTCGGAATTGGCGAAGCCAAGTTCGCCGATCATCTCGTCCAGCGACAGCCGCAGCGTCAGGCCGCAAGTGTCGCCGATGGCGTCCCGCCCCTCCTCGATGAGCTCGCGCATCAGCCGTGAGCGGTTTTCCAGCGGGCCGCCATATTCGTCGCTGCGCTGGTTGGTGGCGGTGGACAGGAAGTGCTGGATAATGCCGAAGCCATGCGCACCATAGAGACAGACCAGGTCGAAACCCGCCAGCTTCGCGCGTTTGAAGGCATTGCGGTGCCAGCGCCTGAGGTCGCGTATATCCTCTCTGTCCATGGCGCGTGCCTGGACTGGATCGTTGGTGAAGGTGCGGATCGGCAAGGCCGACGGTCCGCGCGGCACTTCCTTGGTGTAGAGGTTCGGGCCGTTGATACCGGAATAGGCGAGCTGGATGCCGGCCAGCGCGCCATGCTGGTGCATGGCCTTGGCCATCTTCGCCAGCGCTGGGATGTCGGCGTCGTCCCAAAGCCTGAGCTCGATGAAGGGCGTGATCTCCGAGGTGTGGTGCATCTCGGTCTGCTCGGTGAAGATGACGCCCCAGCCGCCTTCCGACTTGATGCGCCGCATCTCGGCCGCGGCGGACGGATCACGATAGCCGCCGCCATTGCAGTGCGGCACCTGGTAGAAGCGGTTCTTGGCGGTCACCGGACCGATTTTCACAGGCTCAAACAGAATGTCGTAGCGTGGATCACGCATGGTGCTTCCTTCCTGCCAGCGTCGCGTCGCGGCATGCGCGGTGATGGTTTCAAACCTGGCGCAAGCCGGTCTGCCCGGTGGGTAGACGCCGTGAACCTACTCATAAGTTGCGGCGCGTGCCGGAAAACTACAGATTTCTTCTGTGCCGATTAGGACGCGCCTAATCCGCCCCTCCGCCGCCTGGATTAGCATCCGAAGAATCCCGGCTGAGCCAAATGCGACTTCAAGGCCGCGGCCACGCGATGCTAGATAGCGCACACGGCCAACGAGACGTGAGACGCATGGACAGCATCCAGATCCTTGAAAAGCTGATCGCATTCCCGACGGTGAGCCGGGACTCGAACCTCGACCTCATCGGCTACGTGACAGACCTGCTGGCGACGCGGGGCATTGCATGCCAGATCATCCGCAGCGCGGACGGCCACAAGGCCAACCTGTTCGCCACCATCGGGCCGGCCGACGCGCCCGGCGTCATGCTGTCCGGCCACACCGATGTCGTCCCGATCGACGGACAGGACTGGACGCTGCCGCCTTTCGAGATGAGCGCGCGGGATGGCAAGCTTTACGGCCGTGGCGCGGCCGACATGAAGGGTTTTGTCGCCTGCGCGCTTGCCGCCTGTCTCAAGGCCTCGAAAATGGGCCTGCAAACGCCCTTGCATCTGGCGCTTTCCTACGACGAGGAGATCGGCTGCATCGGCGTGCACAGCCTGATCGACATGCTGCGTTCGGCGCCGCATCGGCCATTGCTGTGCATCGTCGGCGAGCCGACCAACATGCAGGTCGCGACCGCCCACAAGGGCAAGCTTGCGGCGCGCGCCATCTGCAGGGGACGCGAAGGCCATTCGGCGCTCGCTCCCCTGGCGCTCAACGCTATTCATCTCGGCTGCGACTTCGTCTCCGCACTGCGCCGGGAACAGGACCGGCTGGCCAGCGATGGCGCGCGCGACGGTGACTATGACATTCCCTACACCACCGTCCACGTCGGCAAGATGCATGCCGGCGTTGCGCTCAACATCGTGCCGAACCTGTGCCAGTTCGACTTCGAGATCCGCAATGTCGCGGCCGACAACCCCGACCAAATCCTCGATGGGTTGCGCGCAGAGGCAGCGCGCATTGCCGCAGCCGCTTCAGCGATCGCGCCGGAGGCGGCCATCGACATCGATATCACCAACACCTATCCGGGTCTGGACACGCCGGCGAATTCGCAGGCTGTGGCTTTCGTCAAGTCATTGACCGGGGCCAACGACACCATCAAGGTTGCCTTCGGCACCGAAGGCGGATTGTTCAGCCGCGACCTCGGCACGCCGACCATCGTGTGCGGGCCGGGCTCGATGGCGCAAGGGCACGGACCGGACGAATTCGTCAGCGTCGAACAGATGCGCCGCTGCGACGACATGCTCGACAATTTGCTGCGGCGGCTTGCCGGACAACAGTTGAAAGTCGCCTGACAAAGGCCGCTGCTATTCCACGACCCGTCCGCTGCCGAACACGCCCTGTTCGACAACGAAGCGGCGGCAATGATCGATGAATGCCTGCACCGTCTGGGTGCGGTGCTCGGCGTTGGGCAATGCGACCCCCATGGTCAGAGGCCGCAAATCCCCTTCCAGGGGCACGAAGACCAGCGGCTTGCCGTCCGGCGCCAGGGTGTTGAGCGGCCGCATGTTGGCGATGCCGTAGCCGAAGCCATTGGCAACCATCGACCGCATCACCGCGATGTCGCCGGTGCGCTCGGCAATGTTCGGCCGGATGCCCCGCATTTGGAAGGCCGAGAGAAAATATTCGCGGCTGTATGGCAGGTCGAGCAGCACCATGGGCTCGTCGGCCAGTTCTTCCGTCGCGATCGAAGCTTTGCCGGCGAAGCGGTGCCCCTGCGGCAGCATGACATAGGCCGGCACCAGCATAAGCGGTTCGAACGTCGTGTCCTGCGACAGTTCGAGATCATAGGTCAGCGCCGCATCGATTTCACCTCGCTGCAACATTTCGAGCAACTGACCCTGGTTGCGTTCGAACTGCCGGAACCGCACCTCGGGATAGGCGCGCTCGAACTTCGCGCGCAGCGTCGGCATGACGATCTGCGCGAAGGTCAGCAGGCATCCGACTGCCAGCGGCCCACGCACCTTCTCGGCGATGTCGCCGGCGATATCGTGCAGAGCGTCGGCGTCGGCCAGCAACCTGGCGGCCTCCTTGAGGAAAACACGCCCGCCGGCCGTGAGCGACAGGCCATGCGAATGCTTGCGGACAAAAAGCTGGACGCCGAATTCGGCCTCGAGCTGCGCGATGGACGCCGAAATCGAAGGCGGCGAAACATTGACCTGCTCGGCCGCCTTGGTAATGGAGCCGGCTTCGCCGACGGCGACGAAATATTCCAATTGTCTCAGGGTGAAGCGTAGCGGCATGGGCTTCTATGTTGCCGGTTTGGGCGCTGCGATCAAGCGCCCGCTCCGCCTCAGTACTTGATCCATGTCGTTTTCAGCGCGGTGTACTTGTCCAGCGCGTGCAGCGACAGGTCGCGGCCAAAGCCCGATTGCTTGATGCCGCCGAACGGCGTCATCGGGCTCAGCGCATCGACCGTGTTGACGGAAACGGTGCCGGCGCAGAGCCGGCCGGCAACGCGGTGCGCGCGCGAAAGACTGTCGGTCCATAGTGACGCGGCCAGCCCGTACGGGCTGTCATTGGCAATGCGGATGGCCTCCTCCTCATCGTCGAAGGCAATGACCGACAGCACCGGTCCGAATATCTCATCCCTGGCAATCGGGTCGTCATGGGCAACATCATCGAAGATGGTGGGCTGTATGAAGCTACCGCGACCGTTGACCGTGACCCGATCTCCGCCGGCAACCAGGCGCGCGGTCTTCTTGCCGGCCTCGACGAAGCGCATGACGTTGGCGGCGTGGCGGGCATCGACCATGGCGCCCATTTTCGAGGCAGGGTCGAGCGGATCGCCAGGCTGGGCGGCCGCCGCGAGCTCAGCCAGTTTCTCCACGAAGGCATCCTTGATGCCGCGTTGCACGAGCAGGCGCGAATTGGCCGAACAGACCTCGCCCTGGTTGAAGAAGATGCCGAAGGCCGCCATGTCGGCCGCCGCATCGAGGTCGCCGCAGTCGGCGAAGACAAGGTTCGGGCTCTTGCCGCCTGTTTCGAGCCAGACCTGCTTCATGTTCGACTGACCCGAATATTGCAGGAACATCTTGCCGACCGAGGTCGATCCGGTGAAGGCAAGGCAATCCACGTCCATGTGACGGCCAAGCGCCTGCCCGGCCGTCTCGCCAAGGCCGGGCACAACGTTGAGCACACCGGCGGGCAGCCCCGCCTCCATGGCGAGTTCCGCCAGCCTGAGCGCCGAGAAAGGCGACTGCTCCGCGGGCTTCAGCACCACCGAATTGCCCGCCGCCAGCGCGGGCGCGCACTTCCATGTGGCCATGTCGAGCGGGAAATTCCACGGCACCACGGCACCGACCACGCCGAGCGGCTCGCGCCGCACCAGCACCAGATCACTGCCGCCGGTCGGCGCCACTTCGTCATAGATCTTGTCGATGGCCTCGCCATACCACTGGAAGATAGCCGCGGAACCCGGGACATCGACAGTCGCGGCATCCGTGACGAGCTTGCCCATGTCAAGCGATTCCAGCAGGGCAAGCTCCTGCAGGTTTTCGCGCAGCAGCCGCGCCAGCCTAAGCAGCACCTCCTTACGGTGCGCCGGGCTCGCGCGTGACCAGGCACCAGCCTCGAAACTGCGGCGCGCCGCGGCAACGGCGAGATCGATATCTTCCTCGCCGCAGGACGCCACCTCGGCGAGCGTTTCGCCAGTGGCCGGATTGATGCTGGCGAAGGTGCGGCCCGAACGCGCGGCAACCGTCTTACCGTCGATGAACGCCCTGTCGCGAAACCGGATCGCGGATGCCTTGCCGATCCAGTCCTTGTGACTGAATTCGCTCATGCGGATGCCTCCCCCTGCGTGATGGCTACTCGTCGCCCGGCACGCCGTAGCTCGGCGCGTCGGACGGATTGATCGCGCGGGTCACATAGGCATCGAGCTGGGGCTTGTAGCGGTCCCACAAGGCCGCCAGTTCCTCGATCGGGCAGCCGTCGGTCCAGTCGCAGCGCAGGTCCGCGACGGGCCATGCGACCTCGCGCACCAGCTTCATTCCAGCCGAATGCACCGGACCCGCCTCGCCCCCTGCCTTCAGCGCGGCGCGCATGGTCGCGATCAGGCGGTCGCCGAGGTGCCCTTCCGAGGCCAGGAAAGCGTCGACCATGGCTTGCGGCACGCCATCATGGGCCAGCATGTTGCCGCCGCAGGCGACATTGTCCGCACGCGCTTCCGCCCAGATGCCAAGCGCCCTGGGTCCTGAATGAATGGCGGTGGTGCCGGCGGCATCGACAGCCAGCACCTGCCGGTAGTTGCTATAAGCGCCGGTGCGCTTCAGGATGGCGACCGCCTCGGCGGCAGAGGCGCCCCGCGCCAGCAGTTCGAGCCCTCTTGCGCCGAGCGTCGGATCGGTGACGTTCTGGCTGGCGACCGCGCCGACGCCCGCTTGCGCATAGGCGCAGCGCGCCGCCACCGCCGGTGAGGAAGACGACACCGCGACGCCGAACATGCCGGTGCGGCTGCACCGCGCGACAATGGAAAAGGTCATGAGATCAATCCGGGATGACGGCGGTGCCGTCGATCTCGACCAGCCAGTCCGGCCGCGCCAGGGCCGAGACGACGAGACCGGTCGAAACGGGATGCACGCCTTTGATATACTCGCCCATGGTGCGGTAGACTGCCTCGCGATGGCGCACGTCGGTGATGTAGACCACCACCTTGACCAGATGCTCCATGGTGCCGCCGCACTCTTCGATGAGCTGCCTGATGTTCTGCATCACCTTATGCGTCTGCTCGGCCGGGTCGTGGCTGCCGATATTCTTGGCGGTGTCGAGATCCTGCGGGCACTGGCCGCGCAGATAGACCGTCCGGCCGCCCCGCGTGACGACCGCCTGGCACAGATCATTGTCGAGCTTCTGCTCGGGATAGGTGTCCTTGGTGTTGAACTTGCGGATTCTCGTATGCGCCATCCAGGTCTCCATTAGATCGGGCTCGTGGCTGTTGTCAGCGTCGGTCAGGCGTCCACCGTCTCGCGCTGCGCCGCAGCGTGATAGGCCAGATATTTGCGCTGCGTCGAAATTCGGTCGGCGACATGCTTGGCATCATGCCAGACGCCCCAGATGAAACTCGACCCTCTTCGCGACTGCCAAGGCAGGCCGAGAAAATAGATCCCAGGCTCGACCGAGACGCCGCGTTGGTGCCTTGGCCGGCCCCTCTCGTCAAAAGCATCGACCTTCAACCAGCTGTAGTCGACGGCAAAGCCTGTCGCCCAGATGATCGCCGCTATCCCGGCGCCCGCCAGATCGAGGTCACGAAGCGGGTTGGTCAAGCAGTCCGGATCCGGGTCGATCCGACGGGCCGCGGGCTCCTGCGGAAGGTCGAGGCCGTTGCGCGCGACATAGGCATCGGCCTCGTCCAGCAGCGACATCAGGTTGGCGTCACCGCGGGCAATGTTCTTCGCCAGATCGGGCGCGAAGGTCAGTATGCCGTCCTGATATGCTTTTGTCATGCCGACCAGAGTAAGCCCCTGCGCCGCCAGCCGACGGAAATCAATCGTTTCGCCGCCACGCGCGCCGCTCACCGCAATCGTGACATGCTCCGTGCCAGGCCCCGGGGTTTCGAGGTCCCATTTGCCGAGAACGCCAAGCCACCAGCAGAAATCACGCCCGCGATAGGCACGCGGCGGGCGGTCGTGCGGGCCGACCGAGAGGTAGACGCGCCGCCCCGAGCGCTGCAGCTCATCGGCGATCTGCACACCTGACGATCCTGCCCCGACCACCAGCACCGCGCCCTTTGGCAACTGCCCGGGATTGCGGTACGCGCTGGAATGAATCTGCAGAATGCCGGCATCGCCGGGGACAAGGGCGGGGATGACGGGGACCTGGAAAGGTCCGGTCGCCGCGACGATGCTGCTGGCTTCGATCACCCCGGCCGACGTCTCGACGCGAAACCCGGGTCGACCGACATTTCTTTGCGCGAGCTTGACCTCGACGCCGCAGCGGATCGGCGCATTGATCTGCCTTGCATAGGCGGCGAAATAGTCCGCAACCTCCTCCTTGGAGGGAAAGCCGTCAGGACCCGTCACGGGAAATTCCATGCCTGGGAAACGGTCATGCCAGGCCGGGCCATTGGCGACGAGCGAGTCCCATCGCTGCGAACGCCAGCGCTCGGCGATCCGGCCACGCTCAAGGACAAGATGCGGCACGCCGCATTTGCTCAGATGCTCCGACATAGCCACTCCCGCCTGGCCACCGCCGACGACAAGCGTGTCTATTTTTTCCACCGACATTTCTGCGTCCTTTCCCCCCAAGAGTTTCTGATGCGAGGAGGTCAGATCGCTGGTGTACTGGAGGGACTGATTAGCGAAAATTACGATTTCACGTGGCAGTGGTTAGCTTGTCCCTAAATGCCGGGACACGGGCCGACGCGCGGCTACGACAGCATCGCCCTGGCCGCTTTTTCGCCGATCATCATGGACGGCGCATTGGTGTTGCCGCCGATCAGCGTCGGCATGATCGAGGCGTCCGCCACACGCAGATTGTCGAAGCCGCGCACCTTGAGACTGACGGGATCGCCCACCGCCATGGTGTCGTTGCCCATCTTGGCCGTGCCGACCGGGTGATAGACGGTCAAGGCTTCGGCACGCAGATAGGCGAGGATCTCGTCGTCGGTGACGACATCGGGTCCGGGCAGAATTTCCGGTCCGCGGATGTCGGCGAAAACCGGCGAAGCAAGGATGGAACGCGCGACCTTTATACCTTCGACAAGGGTCAGTGCATCCTGCCCGTCGCTGAAGAAGCGGTGATCGATCAGCACGTTGCGGCGGGTGCCGTCACGCTCGAGCGTGATTTCACCGATGCTTCCGGGCCGCAGCACGCAGGTGTGCACGGCATAGCCGTGGCCATATTCGACAAGCCGGCCGCGATGGCTGCGATAGCCGGGGACAAAGTGGAATTGGACATCGGGAATATCGCCGGCATATTTCGTCTTGGCGAAGCCGCCGGCCTCGACGTAATTGGTCGTCAGCATGCCTTTGCGGCGGACGAAATACTGAAAAGGCGCCGCCAGCATCGCTGGCAGATTGGCGAGCGACAGGCCGAGCGTCCTGGCGCTGTTCGATCGCATCGTGATCATTCCGTCGACATGGTCGCGCAGGTTCTTGCCGACGCCCGGCACGTTCATGACCGGTTCCACCCCCGCCGCCTTCAGCTCGTCGGCTGGGCCGATGCCGGAAGCAAGCAGGATGCGCGGCGATCCGATCGCGCCTGCGCTGAGCACGATTTCGGCGCGGCACGTCAGCCTTTGGGCTGATCCGTCCCTGATCACATTGACGCCGGTGGCGCGTCCGCTTTCGATCGCCAGGTCAAGCACCTCGACGCCTGACAGGACCTGGAGGTTCGGGCGGCCGAGAACCGGCCGGACGAAGGCAGTGTAGGCTGAGAAGCGCTCCCCCCTGTTCTGGGTCACATTGTAGATGCCGAGGCCGAGTTGGCCATCGGCGTTGAAGTCGCGGTTTTCGGGCAGGCCCACGCCCCGACCCGCCTCTATCCACAGCCTGGATACGGCGTTGGGGTCACGCGGATTGTCGACCAGCAGTTCGCCCTCGAAGCCATGATAGGCCGGGTTTTGCGACAGGAGATTGCGCTCGAGCTGCTTGAACACCGGCAGCACGTCGGCATAGGACCACCCCGCGCAGCCGAGTGCCGCCCACTCATCATAGTCCTGCGCGGCGCCTCTGATATAGACCATCGAATTGATCGAACTCGACCCGCCAAGAAGCTTGCCCCGGTTGACCGGTATGCGGCGGTTGTTGAGCAGCGGCTGCGGCACGCCCTTGTAGCCATAGTCGAAGTTCGGATTGCCGTAGAGCGAGAGAATGCCGGCCGGTACCCGCACCCTCGTGCGGTCGTCGCTACCGCCGGCTTCGATCAGGCAGACGCGGTTGGCGGGGCTAGCGCTCAGCCTGTTGGCCAGGACACAACCGGCCGAGCCCGCGCCGATGACGATGTAGTCGAATTCCGCGGTCGCGATGCTCATGCCATGCCTGCTAGTGCTCTTCGTCTTCGTCGTTTTTCAAGAGCTCGAGGATTTCCCGCTTCATGGCGATGAAGCTCGGCTCCATGACCAGATCCATGCTGCGTGGGCGCCGGAGGCCGACGCGGATTTCCTTCTTGATCTGGCCGGGCCGGCCCGACATGACGAGCACCCGGTCCGCCAGCAGGATCGCCTCGTCAATGTCATGCGTGACGAACAGAACCGTCTTCTTGGAATGGTCCCAGATCCTCAGCAAAAGCTTCTGCATTGAGTGGCGTGTCTGGCTGTCGAGCGCTCCGAAGGGTTCGTCCATCAGCAGCACCTGCGGATCGTTGGCGAGCGCACGTGCAATCGCCACGCGCTGCTTCATGCCGCCCGACAGCTGAGAGGGATAATGGTTGGCGAATTTTGCCAGGCCGACCTCATGGAGAAAATGTTCGACGATGGCCCTGCGCTCGGCCGCCGACATGCCCTTGCGCTTGGGACCGTATTCGACGTTCTGCGCCACCGTCAGCCAGGGGAACAGCGTGTAGGCCTGAAACACCATGCCGCGATCCGGACCTGGCTCGGTAACCGGCTTGCCGCCGACTGAGATCATGCCGCCGGTGCGCTCCTCGAGGCCAGCAATGAGATAGAGCAGGCTCGATTTGCCGCAGCCGGACGGACCGACGATCACGCAGAACTCATTGGGCACGACATGGAAGGAGATGCCGTCCAGCGCCAGCACCGCGTTGTCGCCCTTGCCGTAGCGCAGGACCACATTGTCGATGGCGATGTCGGAACTCTTCGGTTTCGTCGCGAGTGTCAGGGCGTCCATGTCGGCAAACTCCTCAATTGGCCCAGGGAGCGACGAGGCGGCGAATGCCCCGGAACAACTGGTCGGTGCAAAGACCAAGGATGCCGATCATGGCGATGGCCATGAAGATGACGTCGACCTGGAAGCCGCGCATCGCCTTGAGCGAGATGTATCCAAGCCCGCTGCGGGCGGCGACGAGTTCGGCAACGACGAGATAGGTCCAGGCCCAGCCCATGGTGACGCGCAGCACGTCGAGCACGTTCGGAAGCGTGGCCGGAAAGACGATGTGGAAGACCGTGTCGCCGCGTTTCGTGCCGAGCGTATAGGCAGCGTTGACGAGGTCGCGCTGAACGCCGCGGGCGCTGTCGGCGATCATCACCAGCTGCTGGAAGAAGATGCCGAAGATGATCACGGCCACGCGCTGCTCGATGCCGATGCCGATCCACAAGATGAAAAGCGGCACGAAGGACGTCACCGGCAGATAGCGGATAAAGTTGACGAGCGGGTCGAGCGCCGCCTGGACGATGCGGTAGGTGCCCATCGTCAAACCGAGCGGCACCGCCACGACGCTCGAAATGACGAAGCCGATCAGCACCACCTGGACGCTGGCGAGCACGTGCTCCCACAACGACCCGTCAAGCGCCATGCTGATGGTGGTGAACAGTACGGATTCCGGGCGCGGCAGGAACATTTCCTTGACCGCTCCGGAATAGGTCAAGGCAAACCAGCCGCCGATGACCGCGCCCCAGACCAGGACGCTGAGCGTGATGGAGAGAGGGCGCGACACGGCCTGAAAAGGCGTGGTGATGGCTTTCCAGGCGGATCGACCGGGCTGATTTTTTTCCACGCTCGTGGTCACGATATGGCTGATGGGAGACGTTGCATTCGGTGCCAGTGTCACAGGGAAACCTTTTGGGCTGGATGGACCGCAGGCGAGAGGCTCGGCCCGCGGTCCAGCGAGCTCACTTTACCAGGATAGGTTACTTCGCAGGGCCAGATCACTTCGCAAGGAAAGACGTATCGACGAGGTCGTCGTATTTGATGTCCATCTTGAGCTTGCCGAAGCCGCCCCAGATATCACCGCCGAGCTTGATCAGCTTGCCGGCTTCACCACCCTCGCCGCCGGCGAAGAATTGGGCATTGCGCTCCTTGCCATAGAAGTTCACGCCCGCGGCGGAGGAGGCGAAGTCCTTCGGCTCCTTCAGCCAGCCGCCGACGCCCTTGGCCATCACCTCGTAAGCCTTCTCGGGATTTTCCTTGATGAACTCGTTGGCCTTGTAGAGCCCCTTCACCAGCGCCTCGACATCGCCGGGGTTCTTCGTGATGTAATCGCAGTTCAGCGCCACCACATCGACGATCAGGCCGGGTGTCTTTGAGGAGTCGATCAGCACCTGTCCCTTGTTTTCCTTCTTGGCCAGCGTCAGATGCGGTTCCCAGGTGACGGCAACGGGAATGCGGTCGGCCATGAAGGCGGCGGCGGCATCATCCGCGGTCATGTTGGTGATCTTCACATCGGCCTGGCTGAGACCGGCCTGCTTGAGCAGGATGTTGAACCAGAACTGAGAGACCGAGCCTTCGTTCAGCCCGACTTCCATGCCTTTGAGATCAGCGACGCTCTTGACGTTGCTGGGCGCCAGGACGCCGTCGCCGCCATGGCTGTCGTCCAGGGCATAGACCGATTTGAAGCAGACGTCCTTGGAACGGTACTTCATGATTTCGTCGATGGTCGAGGCGCTGCCGTCGAGCTCGCCGGCGGCGACGGCCGCCATGTACATCGATGCTTCCTCGATGACTTCGAGCGAGACATCGAGGCCGCCTTCCTTGAAGTAGCCCATGTCGCGCGCAAGGAAGAGCGGGCCGTATCCGACCCAGGTCGTCATGCCCAGCTTCAAGCTGCCGGCTTCGGCGTGGAGGCTCACCGAAAGCGCGCTGAGGGCAATGCCGGCCGCAAGCGCGGCACGGCGAAACTTCGAGATTATTGTCGTCATTATGTTCCCCTGTCTTTTTCTGAGGGCAGGCGCTGTCCGCACCAAAACAACCCGCTTCGGACGCATCGCCGAAGGCTGCCACCTGACGTTCTTTTTGTTCTCTTTCAGCCGGCGGATGGAGCAAAGCACGCTGTGTGCGATGCACAAATAATGATTTTCGATAATTCTGCTTAGGCTGGGCCTAACCAAGCCGGCACTGCTGCGTCTGCGCCACCCACAGACTTTGGCGTGAGACGGGCTGACGATCCCGATGACCTCATCGTCGCTTTCAGAGAGGTCAACGACGGTCGCCTCCTGGAATTGGCGAAGCTAGCTATTGACCTGGCCTCTAGACCGCGACCTGCCCTCGCGCATTCAATGGCGACATCAATACCAACGCCTTCTTCCGTGTGCTCGCTGACGAAGGCCGGCACGCTTGTGGGATCGAGGCAGATCGCATCCAGCATTAGCTATTTTGCCAGACCGCGGCGATGGGCATTTTGGCTCGCTCACGAAGATCACCGCGGCACCAGCCGCGGACGGCTAGCAATGTCAGTGCGCCAATGGGGTCGAGGCCGGAAATCAGCACCGTATACCTGACGTCACACAAGAGTCAAAAACTTACCCAATAATGTGGGAAGAAGCCGTCGAGATCAGAAGACAAGGTTAAGCCTGACCGATGTCTTCAGAGTTTTGCTCATATCTTTCAAAGCCGCATCCAATTTATAACATCGGTTCGAACTCAGCTTGAAGATGCCTTGAATTTCGCACCAGCGGATGCATGCATCGAAAACTACTGGATTCTGCGGAGATTCAGGAAGTCAGGCGGGAGTAGAGGAGCTTCGCGTTGCTTTGAACTGTGAGCGGCTCCCCCGCTTCCGACGCGAAGCGGGGGAGTATCCGTCTCATGCCTGATCCGTCCAGGTCTTACGTCTTGGCGGCGTTCCGGGCAGCCTCGAATACATCGCGTGCGGACGTCGTACCCGCTACGTGCTCCGTACCCTGGACCCCGAGGGCCATCCATCCCGCGTTGACGGCCTCAAACATCGCTTCGGCTGGTCCTGTCTGGCCCTTCGGAATGCCGAACTGCTCGAATGCTGCTGGCCACTCGGCCCGCGGGATGGCAAAGGCTTTGACGTCGAGCTTCATGACTTCACCCAATTGCGCGGCGACCTCATCCGCGCTCACCATCGAACCGAGTTCGATGACCCGATGCCCCGACCACGCCGGCCCGCTCAGAAGCCTTGCAACCTCAGCGCCGATGTCGTTGGTCGCGACCATGGTCGATTTCCGATTTGTCGGGTTGTAGTAGACGGGCAGCGTGCCGCCCTGGACTACGTGCAAGCCGTAGAGGAAGTTTTCGAAAAACCCGCCGGCCCGTACATATGCGATCGGCAGTGTCAGGTCGCGAAAGCCCTGCTCCAGAAGCGACAGGGCCGTGATCATCCCCAGCCCGCTGGTCCTGTTCGCGCCCATCGACGAGAGTGCGACCATCCGCGGCGGCGCCACCTTGGTGAGCGCCTCGACATAGTTCGCGATGACGCCCTTGGCTTCCCTGAAATCCGGCGAAGGTGCCCAGACGGCCGGCAACATGATAAACGCGCCGTCGACGCCCTCGAGCGCCCGCTCGATGGCGGTCGCATCGTTCCAGTCGCCGTCGACCAGTTCGACGCCCTGGTCCGCCCAGCTTGCCGCCTTGGCGCGGTCGCGGACCAGCGCGCGTACCTTCTTGCCTTGCGCCAGCAAATGCCTTGCGGCGGCACCGCCAACATTTCCTGTGATTCCCGTCACTAAAAGCATGTGTTTTCTCCTGATCTTGGGGGACAGAGGACTGCCCTTATTGGTTCAACGGATGAGCGGCAGAACGGCCCGGATACGGGGATGGCGCGCGTAGAGGCCGCCCCATGTCATCGCGCCCAGAAGCAGGGAGATGATTTCCGGCGCCGACCCCAACTCACCGATGCGGACATGGGCGCAGATGGCACCTCCCAAAAAGCCCGTCACCAGGATCGCGCCGAGCACGGTGGTAGCTGGGATGGCGTAAAGGATGGCGCAGGCGAATATGATCGGACCCACGACATGGGTCAGGTCCATCGAGAACCCGGTTTCCTGCAACGTGCTCGCGATCTGTGCCGGCGCGAAAAGCTGAATGGTACCGTCTGCCGCCAGAGCGACAACGACAAACGCGCTCAAGATCCGGCCCGCCCACAGGGCGCGATGCAAGGTCATAGTTTCAGGTCTCTGATGCAGGTTCATAGTTTCGGACACTTGTCATTCTCCGATGGGAGGATCCCATATTCGAAGCTTACTGTGCCTCTTAGGCGTGATAAACACCGAGAAAACGAACCAACTGTTCTCTTTTTGGGACACAATACCGAGGCACGAAAATGCAGAATCTCGAACCCGTCCTCATTTTCATAACGGTAGCGGAAATGGGGAGCTTCACCCGCGCGGCGGATAGCCTGGGTATCCAAAAAGGGAGGGCCTCAACGGCGGTCCGGAAGCTGGAGGAAGATATCGGTGTCAGGCTCCTGCACCGGACGACGCGCAGCGTGCAATTGACGGAGGACGGACGCGCATTTCATGCCCGTGCCCGCGATCTGCTTGCTGAAGTCGATGACCTGCACTCGATGTTCGCAGGCGATCGCGTGGCACTTCGTGGGCGTTTGCGGGTCGATCTTCCGACCGAGGTGGCGCGCACAACGATCGTGCCGGCCTTGCCGGATTTCATGGCGACACATCCCGAGTTGGAGCTGGAGGTGTCGAGCACGGATCGACAGGTGGATCTGGTTCAAGAGGGGTTCGACTGCGTATTGCGGCTTGGCCCCATAAGGGACGAGACGCTGATTGCCCGCCCATTGGGCCTGTTGCGTATGGTCAACGCTGCCAGTCCCGCCTATCTCGCGCGCTTTGGCGTCCCTCGATCGCTAGACGATCTCCAGCGTCAGGAACATCGGACAATTCATTTTTCGACGACACTGGGCGCAAGGCCCCATGGATGGGAATATCCGGACGGCGACAGCTACGCGACGCTTCAGTTGCCAGGTGCGCTACACGTCAACAGCGCGCAGACCTACGAAGCCGCTGCCCTCGCCGGCCTTGGCCTGATACAAGCGCCGCTCTTGGGGATTGGTCGATACTTGGAGAGTGGCACGCTTGTGGAGATCCTACCCGATTTTCGTCGCCGGGCGCTCGCCGTGTCCCTCGTCGTGGCACATCGGAGCAATCTGTCGCGCCGGGTCCGCGCATTCATGAAATGGATCGAAGATGTGCTGGCGCCGTATATGGAGTAGCGAGACGAACATCTCCGTGCCGCCGTCGAAATCAACATTCTGAAGCTATGTCTGCCGGTCGGCGGTCCAACAGAATGCGGCACTGAAACCGGCGACCTTTGACGTCCGACATGAGATGTCCTCAAACTTTCCGCCTTCTGTCTCCCCAACGCCGTGCCCATGCACAGAACCATTCCGTATCAAGTTCGGAGGTATCCGGTTGCTCGCAACCCTATCCGGGGCCGCCGTCGATCTCCGTAGCGTAGCAAAACGGGCAATCGAAACGAATGGCCGTTTTCAGGCCCGGGAACGGCGAGGATGGGGCGCGAAGCGGTCATGCCGGACGTCACCTGCGAGAGTTTGCTTCGGGTCAGATCAAGTCGATACGCGCGACGAGCCTGAAGGTCCGCTTCTGGCCTTCCGAGCCTCGAACTCGCCAGTCCGCTTTTTCGGCCCAATAGCGGTCGCTTACAGGGGCACGTTCCGAAGGTCAGCACCTGACGCGAGCAGATCCTTGCTAGAGGTGAACGAGGTCAGTTTGAATCCTTACCGCAAAGGCAAACCTACGTTCTCAACGAGTTCGTCCAGTCCTTGCTCGTAAAATTGCAACACCCCCTCTTGACGGTCGGCGTCATCAGATTCAGTTTTCGTGACGCACGATAATCGCGAAAATACCATGGCCGACGACATGCCCAAACGGAAGCGAGGCCGCCCACTGAAGGGCAGCGCTCCGATGTCCCCAGCCGAGCGTCAGCGGCGCCGTCGCCAGCGGCTCATTGAAGCCGCGCGGCTGGGGTTCCTGGTGCGCCTATATGCAAAGCGGATGGCGGGACGGCTTGAAATGGCGGAGGAGCAAATCCAGGAGTTGACAACCGCGCTGCAGGAGAAGGACCGCCCAGCCTATCCTGGTCTGGTGACCAAGATCGAATTCTCGATTGAAGTCCTAAGGGAGAACCTGACGCTGCTCCAGAAGGCACTCCCCACCAGACGGAAAACGCTCTCCGACTTGAATTTCGTACCGAGCCACGGCATCGAATAGCTCAAATCGGCATTCTGGGTTTACATCGGTAGCCAAGCCCCTAGTTTTAGAGCTTCGCGCCGTGCACCCCGAGTGCGTGGATGATCGAGAACGGGACCGTGAGCTTAGGCCGGCCCCTCAAGAACTTCCGAAAGGATGACTGCTATGACACAGGCCAAGAATGGCGACACCGTGCGCATCATTTACAATGGACGCCTAGTCGACGGCACTCAATTCGATGCTTCCGGCAGCGAACCGCTGCAATTCACGCTGGGTGAAGGACAAGTGATCCCCGGTCTTGAAACCCATGTCGAGGGCATGGAGGTGGGTGCGAAAAGCACCGTCACCGTTCCAGCCGACGCCGCCTATGGCCCTCACCGCCCCGAAGCGGTCATAACCATCGACCGCGCCAAGGTACCTGACAACATCAACGTTGATATCGGCACTCGCTTGCAGGTCAGAACCCGCGACGGTCGCCCCATCCCGGTAACAGTCGTCGAATTAGACGACGCCAGCGTCAAGCTCGACGGCAATCATCCATTGGCCGGAAAGGATTTGGTGTTCGACGTTGAACTGGTCGAGATCGTTCAGGCGGCGTAAGGCACGAATCCGGCCCAGAATTGGTCGGCTTCGCGGGCTTGCTGATTTGCGAGATGACGGGCCGGTGGTCATGGGGATTCCTGCGGACGTCGCCAAGGCGACTAACCAGACCCTGGCGCGTGCGTGGTCCGTTGCTCTCGATGATCATCCGGACGAACCGGATGGCATTCTCTATCTCTCCCGACTGAACGGGCACACCAATCTGGCTGTCGATGGCCGCGCGGTCGCACGCCTTCGAGCCGTGCGTATCATCAAGCTCATCGCCGCGTGAGGCGTTGCCTCCGCGGTGATTGCGGCCCCGGCCCGACACATCGGGCGCCTGTCGCGCGGGAGATGGTCTTCCGCCTCCAAGACAGGAGCCGGCAAGATATCCCTTTCGCGTCGGTGCCTCCCGGTGATGAAATGTCGCAATTGCCCGGTCAGATCCACGGAAAATTGCCGGCGCCCATTTGCTCGTGAGAAATTGTGTTGCATGACCGACTAGGCTAATGTGTTAGGTCCTTCATGGCAGAGCAAATCAAGAGCGCCTCGCGCGAGCGTATGACGATCCTTGGCGACGTCGATGCTGTCTCCTTCGTGCCGTGGATCCGGCGCCATGCCGCCAAGCTCGGGCTTGTGCAGACCATATCCAGCACCAGTACCGGCCGGATCGAACTCGACGTTGCCGGCCCAGTGGAATTGATCGATATGATGGAAATGGGATGTTCCCTCGGTCCCATCGATGTCTGGGTCGAGGCAATCCACCGCGCGCCGATTAAGGGAGAAACCGGCTAGCTTGAACCTCATGCAGGGACCGGCTCCTCGGCGCATTGGACCAGTCTTGCCTTTTTTTTAGTCATTATTGCCAGTGCGAAAACATTGTGCAAACGTGACAACGCCGGTAGGAGGTCGTCGGCCACGAATTTGCATTCAGAAGATGTCGATCCTGTTCGGAAAGTTGAAGCATGAAGTCACGTACGACCGGCTCTTGGACGCCAGTCGCCCTTTCCGCCGACTTGCCGGCGGGAACCGTAATTCCGGCAAGGACGCCGACCGGACCGATTGCCCTTTGGCGAAGCCAGTCCGGAGGCGTGTCGGCATTCGCGGATAGATGCCCGCATCGCGGCATGCGGTTGTCCCATGGATTCGTGCGCGGCGAGGCCCTTTCCTGCATCTATCATGGCTGGAGCTATGCCCAAGCCGGAAACTGTGTGCGCATCCCGGCCCATCCGGGCCTGACACCGCCGGAGGCGATCCGGGTCGCGACGCGGCAGGTCGAAGAAGGCGACGGGATCATCTGGATTGCCGCGGATCAATCGGCAACTCGTCCTCCGCGACTTGACGGTCTCGCTCCGCTGCGCTCCCTGACGGCATGTGCCGGGATTGCGGCGATAGAGGCGGCCGCTGGCGCCGATGCCTCCCCCGGGGGCATTGTCGGATTTGCCAACAATTCACAGACGATCCGATTGCTGGTTGCCTCGCTGGAAGACGAACAGGCGCTGATTCATGTCCTTGTGGAGGGTGACGCCAGCCCACCGGAGCGGATCGCCGCGTCACGGGCAGCGGAGGCCCTACGGCGCATGGCCGAGCATATTCAGCGGAAAGGGACCGCATGATGATCCCAAACGCAATGGTCGACGAATGGTATCCGGTCGGCCTTTTCAGCCAACTGGATGTGAGTGGGCGCAAGACGGCCCTCATGGGCGAGCCGGTCGAGGTGGGACGCGACGCCGAGGGAACCGTCAGGGTTACATCCGCCGATGGCCGCATGCTTCCCGTCTGCGTGCGCTACGGCCATATATGGACGTCGCTCGGCGAACCGCGGAAGCCGCTCTTTGCGATTCCCGAGGCCGACCAACTCGGCCGCCGGCTTGTCGATGTCGGCGTGGTCCGGGTGCGCTGCTCGCCGCTGCGCGCGGTGGAAAACTTTCTGGACATCGCGCACTTTCCCTTTGTGCACACGGACATCCTTGGTGCCGAGCCGCATACGGAAGTTCAGAACTACAAGGTCGACATACGCGAGGACGAAGACGAGGTCTGGGCAACGCAAGTGAAATTCTACCAGCCGCAGGCCGCCAAATCGGCAAGCGGGGGCGTCACCACGGAATACATGTACCGCGTGCCGGCGCCAACCTGCTCCATCCTCTACAAGACCTGCCCGCCGCGTCCCGGTGAATGGGACGTGATCACCCTCTTCGTCCAGCCGCTCGCGGAAGACCTGTGCGACGTCTGGCCATGGATGGCGCTCTTCGACGATGAGACGTCGATGACCGACCTGATCCACTTCCAGCAGACCATCTTCGTGCAAGACAGGTCGATCCTCGAAAACCAGATCCCCCGGCTGCTGCCGCTTGACCCCGGCATGGAGATCCCGACCCGGGCCGATCTGACCTCGGTCGCCTACCGGCGCTGGCTGAAGCGCCACGGCTATACCTATGGCGCGCAACTGGTGGCGCAATGAAGCTTTACGACTACATTCTTTCGCCCAGTTGCTACAAGGTTCGCCTGATGGCGGCGCTGACGGATGTGCGGATCGACATCCGCGCGGTCGATTTCCATCCCGGCGCCGAGCATCGCGGTGCCGAACTCCTGGCGCTCAATCCCGCCGGTGCCATTCCAATTCTGCAGGATGGCGACCTGATCCTAACCGAATCTTCGGCCATGCTCGTCTACCTCGCCTCAAAGGTCGACCCGCGATGGCTTGGCGGCGGTACGGCCGAGGAAGCAGCGCGTGTCCAGCAATGGCTTTCCTTCTCGCATCGGCTGACGGCCAGCCTCGGAGGCGCGCGCCTCCACGAGATGCTTCTGCGTCCTGGCGATATCGCCGGCCTACAGGCACAGGGAACCGCAGCCTTGCGCGAATTGGAAGCGGGTCTCGTCGAACAGAGTATCCGTGGCATGCGGTTCCTCGCCTCGCAACGGGCGACGATTGCCGATATCGCCTGCTTTCCCTATGTGGCGCTGGCGCCGGACGGCGGCGTCTCGCTCGATCCCTACCCCACGATCCGGCTCTGGTCCCGTGCCGTACGCAGCATAGAAGGCTTCATCGAGATGCCCGGCATCCACCGGTTGCACGATTTGAAGCCGGAACCCCTCCCTGAAACCAGTGGGTTCTGACGTGGCAGGCTACCTTTTTGAGAATTGCGTGGCAGTCATCGTCGACACGGGCGACGGCCTTGGTGTCCGGCGCAACGTGGACGTGCTGACCGATGGCCCCGCGATCAGGGCGATCGGCGAAGGTCTTGGCAAAGGACCGCTGCCCGCCGGGACCATCACGCACGACGCCGCTGGCTGGTTCGTCTATCCTGGGCTCGTGAACACCCACCACCACTTCTTCCAGTGTTTCGTGCGCAACCGAGCGGATCTCGACTGGACGAAGTTGTCGGTGATGGAATGGCTCGACCGCATCTATCCGATCTTTTCGCGGCTGACCGAAGACTGCTTCTACCACGCCTCGGTCACCGCGATGGCCGAGATGATCAAGCACGGCTGCACCACGGCGTTCGATCACCAGTATTGTTTTCCACGCCATGCCGGCAAGCGGCTGATCGACCGCCAATTCGAGGCCGCCGACCTCCTGGGCATGCGCTTCCATGCGGGCCGCGGTGGCAACACTCTGCCGAAGTCGGAAGGCTCCACCATTCCCGACGCCATGCTGGAAACGACTGACGAGTTCATCGCCGATTGCGCCCGCCTTATCGACACCTATCACGACGCCGGCCCGTTCAGCATGCGCCAGCTTGTCGTCGCCCCTTGCCAGCCGGTCAACTGCTACCGCGAAACCTTTGTGGAATCGGTGGCGCTGGCACGAGATCGGGGCGTCCAGATGCACACGCATGTCGGCGAAGGCGAAAGCCGGGTTATCGAGGCCCGGTACGGCATGCGGACCGTCGACTACTGCGCGGAACTCGGCTTCGCGGGGCCGGACGCCTTCTATGCCCATTGCTGGGAACTGACCCACGACGAACTGCGCAAGATGGCTGCAAGCGGAGCCGGCGTCTCCCATTGCCCAGAACCGGTCTATCTGGTTGGCGCGGAAGTCACGGACATTCCGGCCATGTCGGCCTTCGGCCTCCGTGTGGGGCTCGGTTGCGACGGTGCCGCCTCGAACGACAATTCCAACTTGATGCACTGCATCCACTCCGCCTACATGCTGCAGTGCCTGGCGGCATCGACGCGTGCGCATCCTGTCCCGCCGCCGGCCGACTTCCTCGGCTATGCCACGACGGGCGGCGCGGCGCTCCTGGGCCGAGGTGACATCGGCCGGCTTGCGCCCGGCATGGCCGCCGATCTCTTCGCCATCGACACCCGGCGCATGGACTATGTCGGTACCCGGCACGATCCGCTGAGCCTGATCGCCAAGGTCGGCATCGGCATGCCGACGGACCTGACCATGATCAACGGCCGTGTCGTCTGGTCGAAAGGCGAGTTCACCGGGCTCGACGAGGGGCGGCTATTCGCCGACGCCGAGGCGGCACTTGCCTCGGTTCAAATCTAGAAACTTGAAAACAGGGGAACCTAAATGCTGAAAAATCTCAACCGCAGAATACTGATGAAGGCCGCCGCCGCCTCCGGCCTCGCCGCGGTGCTGGGCGGTCGCTCCGCGCTCGCCGCCGACGAACCCTTGGGCATCACGCTCGTGGTCCCCTCGCCGGTCGGCGACGTCGGCTGGGGCCGGGCGCTTGCCGACGGCCTGGAGCCGGTAAAGGCCGCTTATGGCGACAAGGTAAAAGTCACGATCATCGAAAACATCGCGGAAGGCCCGGATGCCGACCGCATCATGAACAAGACCGTTGCCGACGGGAACAAATTCCTGATCGCCGGCTCCTTCGGCTACCAGAACGGCGCCCTCCAGGCCGCCCACCGCAATCCCGGCGTCACCGTGCTGCACGCCTCCGGCTTTCAGGTGGCGCCGAACTTCTCGCCCTTCGCCGCCAAGTATTTCCAGGGTACCTATCTGATGGGAATGGCCGCTGCCGCGCTGTCCAAGACCGGCAAGCTCGGTTCGGTCTCTGCCTTCGCCATTCCAGAACTGATCACCTCCATCAACGCCTTCACGTTGGGCGCGCAGGCGGTGAAGCCTGATATCGAGGTCTCGGTCGTCTGGGTAAACTCTTGGTTCGATCCGGCCAAGGAACAGGAAGCCGCCAAGGCCTTGCTGGCGCAGAAATGCGACGTGATCTTCTCCAATGCACAGGACACGCCGTCGGTAATCGCGGTCTGCGAGGAGGCCGGCATCTACACCTTCAACCTCAATTCCTCGATGAAGAAATACGCTCCGAAAACCTATCTCGGTTGCGTCGCGACGGATTGGTCGCCTTTCTTCAAGGCCTCGGTCGACGCCCATCTCGCTGGCACGTTCAAGGGTGCCAACGCCTTCCTCGGCGTCGGCGACAAGGTCGTCGAGGTCGTCGACTGGAGCCCGGACGTGCCCGCCGACATGATGGCCAGGATCAAGGAGGTCGAGACCAAGATCGCTAATGGCGGTTTCTCGCCATTCACCGGACGGATCGCCAAAGCCGATGGCAGCGATGGCGTCCCCGCCGGCGCTACGCTCACGGATGCCGAGATTGTCGCGATGGACTGGCACGTCAAGGGCGTCACCACCCCTCTGCCGAAGTGATCCTATGACTGCTTCGCTCCTGTCGCTTCGCGGCATCTCCAAGAAATACGGCCAGATCCATGCCAATCAGGACATCGATCTGGACGTGACTCCACGGTCGATTCACGCGATCCTCGGGGAAAACGGGGCGGGCAAATCGACGCTGATGAAGCTGATTTACGGCGTCGAACAGCCAGACGGCGGAACCGCCTTCTGGGACGGCGAACCCTTGCGCCTTGCCTCCCCCGCGGAGGCGCGGCGTAAGGGGATCAGCATGGTTTTCCAGCATTTTTCGCTCTTCGAAACCCTGACCGTGGTGGAGAACATTCGACTGGTCGTGCCAGGCCGGAAAGCCCGCCTGGCGGAGCGCACCCGCGCGCTCGGGGACGAGTTCGGCTTGGAGGTCGATCCACTCGCCCAAGTGCATGCGCTCTCCGTAGGCGAGCGGCAGCGGGTAGAGATCATCCGTTGCCTGATGACCAATCCGAAGCTGCTGATCCTCGACGAACCAACCTCTGTCCTGCCCCCGCAATCGGTGGGCAAGCTTTTCGAGACGTTGCGCCGGCTACGCGACGGCGGCGTCTCCGTCCTGTTTATCTCGCACAAACTGGACGAAATCCGTGCAGTCTGCGACCGGGCGACCATCCTGCGCGGCGGGCGCGTGACCGGAAACGTCGACCCGCGCGATCACGATACGCACGACCTTGCCTGCATGATGATCGGCCGCGACATGCCGGAGCCAGCGCCGGCACTTCCCATGCCCCGGGGGGAAAAGCGGCTCGAGATTATCGGCCTGGACTATCGGCCCCACGACCTCTTTGCCGTTGCGCTCTCAGATGTCGACCTCACGCTGCGTTCCGGCGAAATCCTCGGCATAGCCGGCATTTCGGGGAATGGGCAGAGCGAACTCGCCGCGCTCGTCTCCGGCGAGACGCTGCTGCCGAAGGGACAGCGCGACCATATCCACATGATGGGCAAGGATGTGAGCGCGCTCGACGCGGCCTCGCGCAGAAAACTCGGATTTGCCTTCGTCCCTGAAGACCGGCTCGGTCGCGGCGCGGTACCCGAGATGTCGCTCGTCCGCAATAGCCTGCTGACGGCTCATCCGCTCGGGCTTTTGAGACGCGGTCTGGTCGACAAGGCGCGGGCGACGGCGTTCACCAATGACTGCATCCGGCAATATGATGTGCGCACGCCCGGCCCGGACGCGGAGGCCGGCGCGCTTTCGGGCGGCAATCTGCAGAAATTCATCGTCGGCCGCGAGATCATGCTGTCCCCGAAACTGCTGCTCGTGGCGCAGCCGACATGGGGCGTCGACATCGGTGCCGCATCCGCCATACGCAGGCGCCTCGTCACACTGCGCAACGGAGGCATGGCGATCCTCGTCATCTCCGAGGAACTGGAGGAACTCTTCGAACTCTGCGATTCCATCCAGGTGCTCCATCACGGCCGGCTGAGCCCGCCGCTGGTCACGAACGACACCAGGCCGGAGGACATCGGGCGATACATGATCGGAGCATCTGCAACCGCCGCCGGTCAGGTTCCCGCATGAACGCTTTTCCAGTGTCTATCCTCCCGGCCCTTGTGCGCCGGGAGCACGCCTCGCTCGCTGCTACGCTGCTTGCCCCTCCCGCCGCGCTCGCCGTGGCGATCCTTTTCAATCTTGGGCTCTACGTGCTGATCGGCCGGGACCCGGCAGCAGTCGTCTATGCGATGCTCCTCGAGCCGTTCCTGTCCTGGGCCTCATTCTCGGAAGTGCTGCTCAAAACAGGACCGCTGCTTCTCGTAGCGCAGGGGCTGGCGATTGGTTTTCGCGCAAAGGTGTTCAACATCGGGGCCGAAGGCCAGTTTATCCTCGGCGCCATCTTCGCCTCGGCCATTCCCGTATGGTTTCCGCTGGCAACGGGCCTTTGGATCTGGCCATCGATGCTGCTCCTCGGGGCCATAGGCGGCGCCCTCTGGGCGTCGATAACCGCCTTCTGGCGCGTCCGGCTCAACGCCAACGAGATTCTTGTCTCCCTGATGCTGAGCCTCGTTGCCGTACAGGTGCTCAACTACCTGCTGCTTGGCCCGTGGAAGGATCCCAATGGCTTCAACTTTCCTCAATCCGTGATGTTCCAGTACGATGCGATGGTGCCGATCCTGATCCCCGGCACCCGCGTCAACGTCTCGCTGCTTCTGGCATTTGCCTTGTCCATCGCGGCATGGGCATTCATACAGAAGAGCTTCACCGGCTACAAACTGCAGGTTGGCGGGCTCGCGCCGCGTGCTGCCGCCTATGCCGGTTTCGCCGAGGGACGGGCGATCTGGCTCTCTCTGCTCATCGGCGGCTTCGCCGCGGGACTGGCGGGCGCGGCCGAGGTGGCCGGCCCTATCGGTCAACTGCAGCGCTCGATCTCGACGGGTTATGGCTACGCGGCTATCATCGTCGCCTATCTCGGCGGTCTGCATCCCCTGGGCATCGTCTTTTCCGCGCTCATCATGGCGGCGCTCTATATCGGCGGCGACAACGCCATGGTGTCGGCCAATCTGCCGGTCGCCGCGGTGCGCGTCTTCCAAGGCAGCCTGCTCCTCGCCTATCTCATCGCCGCTGCCTTCGTGCGCTACCGTCTCGAATGGCGCCGTCCCGCCCACCGGAGCCCATCATGAACGCCGTCGAGTTCGTCCTTGCCGGCATGCTCGCGGCCGCAACGCCGTTTCTTCTCGCGTCGCTGGGCGAGCTGGTGGCCGAACGCACCGGGGTGCTCAATCTCGGTGTGGAAGGATTGATGGCATTCGGCGCGGTCCTCGCCTTCATCATCGTCTATCATGGCGGCGGGCATTTCCTGGGTTTCCTCGCCGCGGGCGCCGGCAGCGCGGCGTTGTCCCTCGTCTTTGCCATCGTCACGCTCGGGTTTCGTGCAAACCAGGTGGCGACTGGCCTCGCCATCGGCATCCTCGGCCAGGGCCTCTCGGCGCTGTTCGGCAAGACCTATGAAAGCCTTACTGTCCGGGGGCTTCCAAAGCTCGCCTTGCCCTGGCTTTCCGATATCCCGGTCGTCGGCGGGCTTTTCACGCAGGATGTCGTCGTCTGGCTTTCCCTTGCGGCGACCTTGGCCATCTGGGCGATGTTTGCCTATACGAAGGCCGGGCTCGTCATCCGGGCCGTCGGTGAAAACCCTAAGGCGGCGCACGCCATCGGCTATCCGGTCATCGCCGTCCGCCTCGCCGGAGTCACGTTCGGCGGCGCGATGGCAGGCTTTGCCGGCGCCTACGCCGCAGTGGTTTATACGCCGCTTTGGGCAGATGGAATGATCGCCGGGCGCGGCTGGATTGCCATTGCCCTCGTCGTTTTCGGAACGTGGCTCACCGGTCGGATTTTCCTGGGTGCATGCCTCTTCGGCGCGGTGTCGCTTTTGGCTCTCGCCGCGCAGGCAACGGGACTGGACGTGCCGTCGCAACTGCTTTCAAGCTTGCCCTACCTGGTCACGATCATCGTACTCGGCATCATTTCATCAGACCGCCGCATGATGCAGCTCAACGGCATCGCCTCGCTCGGTGACCCCTTCGAGCATTAACAACAGCTAAATTTAGTTTCCATGCGAGTTGTGGCTCAGCTTTATCCCAAAGCGGGTCAATCAATGCATTTTAACCACGGCGCTATGAGCGCGGCCGCATTGGGGCCGACAGCGGGCCGGCAGCTTTAAGCTACAAATAGCTAGCAGCGGACATTGCTGCACTCCGCTTGCTTCGTCGAGAAGCTGGCCTGGGCGGACACTCGGATCTCCAGACTGAAAGGTCGGAATGCGCCCTGACCCGGATATTGTCTTGGTTGCCGGTTCGGACATTCCCGTCGCCGCGAGCTTCCTTCTGCAAATCGCCGGCCACAGCGTCGCAGTTCAGGGGAACGAATGGGTTCGGAGTATCTGGGCCGGATACGCCTTAGATCTTCAGATGCTGAAGAACTCGGCTCGCCGTTCCCTCGGTTACATCCCCAGCATCGTCGATACGGCCAAGTTTTAGCACCGCCCAGTTGTCGGCGACGCCAAGCGCGAAGGGCAGGTTCTGCTCGACGATCAGGATCGTCGTGCCGTTGGCCCGGCGTTCTTCCTTGAGAGCTGTGGCGATGCGTTCGACGACGGAGGGCTGCAGGCCTTCGGAAATCTCGTCGATCAAAAGCAGCTTCGGCTGCAGCATCAGCGCACGGCCGAGGATGAGCATCTTCTGCTCGCCGCCGGACAGCGTTCCGGCGCGTTGCGACAGGCGCTCCCGCAGGAACGGAAAATGCCCGTAGACCCGCTCTACCGCTTGCGCAAAGCCGCGATCCGAACGCAGGGCGAGCCGCAAATTGTCGCGCACGCTGAGATCCTGGAACAGGGCCTGCTCCTGTGGCGCATAGCCGACGCCCGATGCGATCAGCGAGGCCTGGGAAACGCCTGACATCGACGCGCCATCAAGGCTGATGTCGCCCGAACGCAGCGCCACGAAGCCTAAAATGGTTTTAAGCACCGTGGTCTTGCCCATGCCGTTCTTGCCCATCAGCGCAAAAATCTGCCCAGGCGCGATGGAAAGCGACAGCGCCTCGATGACGGCAACCGGCCCATAGCCGCTCGAAACGTTCGACAGCGAGAGTTTCGGCAAGGTGGTTCTGGCCTCTCTGGTCTCAAGCATGGGCGGCTCCCGAATAGATCGTCCTGACCGTTTCGGAATTGACGACGTCGGCGACGCTGCCGTCGAGGACAAGCTTGCCCTGGTGGAGAACGACGATCCTGGTCGAGATGTCGCGGACGAAATCGAGATCGTGCTCGACCAGGATGGCGGCAAAGCCAAGCTCCCCGGTCAGCTTCTGCAGCGTGCCACCGATGGTGGTGCGCTCGACCTTGGTCAGTCCGGCCGTCGGTTCGTCGAGCAGGATGAGTTTTGGCTCGAGCGCAACCACCATGGCGAGCTCAAGGCTCTGTTTCTGCCCATGCGACAAGAGCGACACCGGCTGGCCGAGCATACGGTCGAGCCCGGTGGAGCGCAAAATATCGGCGGCGGCTGCCGGCAGTCCAAGCGTGGCGGAGCGGCGCAGCAGGCTCGGCGCCTGGCGCGAGGCGCGTGCCATGCGCAGGCAGTCGGCGACGGTCAGGCTGTCGAAGACGCTCGCCACCTGGAATTTTCGGCCGACGCCGAGCGTCACGATTTCGTCCGGGGTCATGCCATCGATGTTCTGGCCGGCGATGCTGACGCTTCCGGTGGTGGCCTCGGTGCCGTCGCTGAGGCAGCGCATCAGCGTCGTCTTGCCCGCGCCATTGGGGCCGACGAGGCTGACCAGTTCGCCGGGGCGCACATCGAGGTCGATGCCTTGCAGAACCTGCAGGCTGCCGAAGGATTTGCCGAGGCCGCTGACGGAGAGCACGCGGTTGTCGCCGGTGCTGCCGTTCCCGGCCGGCGCGACGGTGATGGCCGGGCTGCCGGCGGCGTTGGCCTGCTCACCATTGCGGCGCGGCAGGGCCATTCTGGCCAGTTGCGCCAACCCGTTCGGCAACAGGATGATCATGACCACGAACAGGGTTCCGACGACCAGGTTCCACAGGAAGGGCAGATCGCCGGACAGCTGGGCGCTGAGATAGTCGATGCCGATCGCACCCATGACCGGCCCGATAATGGTGCCGCGGCCGCCAAGGGCGGTCCAGAGGACGATCTCGGTGCCGAAGACGAAGCCGGTGTTTTCCGGCGCCACCACGCCGGAGGCATTGGCATAGAGGAAGCCGGCAATGCCGGCGACGCCGGCCAGCAGCGCCGTCAGCACGATCTTGAGGCGCTGCGGATTGAGGCCGAGATAGGCGCAGCGCGCTTCATTGTCGCGAATGGCGACGAGCAGCTTGCCCGCATCGGAGCGGGTGAAGACCAGGGCGACGACTGTGGTGACGATCAGGCAGATGCCGGTGAGCCGGAAATAACCCGGCAGGCCGAGCGGCAGGCCGGAATAGCCGACCAGCCCGCTGCTCGATCCGGTCCACACTCCGCCCGAAAACACCAGTTGCGTCACCACGATCGGCACCACCAACGAGATCACCGTCGCATAGAGCGGTGTCGAGCCATGGCCGAACGACAGCCAGCCGACGAAACCGCCGAGCAGCACAGGCACGATGACTGCCAGGGCAAGCGCCAGCGCCAGAAGGGCGGGCGTCGAGCCGAGATGGCTCAGCACCATGGCACTGGCATAGGCGCCGGTGCCGAAGAACGCCGCCTGGCCGAAGGTCAGGATGCCGGTGTAGCCCCACAGAATGTCGACGGTCACCGCCAGCATGGCGTAGATCATCGAGCGGGTCAGCACGTTGAGCGTAAAGCGATCGAACAGCGCAGGTCCGATGACGACGACGACCGCGGTCGCAAGCGCAATGGCTGCAAACAGCCAGACCCTCGGTGGGATGGAACGGTTTTCAGGCACGGGCAAATCCCTTCGGGCTGATGCGCAACACCAGGGCGCACAGGACCGCCACCGTGATGCCGCCGAGAATGGGGCTGACGAAGGTGCTGACCAGAACCTGGGCGCCACCGAAGACGATGCAGGCGATGGCCAGCGTCGAGAAGGACGATCCGGCGACCATGACCAGCATGAACGAGCCGATCAGCCAGGCGACGCCCATATTCGGATCGACGCTGGTCAGCGGCGTCAGCAGCACGCCGGCAAGTGCCGCCAGTCCGGTGCCGACCATGAAGGTGGCCAGCCGCACGCGGGCGGTGTCGACGCCGAGCGCGCGGGCCAGCATCTCGTTCATGATCACCGCTTGCGCCGACAGGCCGAGCCGCGTGCCTTCGAGAAGAAAGGTGAAGGCAAGCCCGATCACCAGCGCGGCGGCCACCGCGAACAGCCGGTAGAGCGAATAGCCGACACCGAAGACATCGACCGTGCCCGACAGGAGATTGGAAGTGAATTGCACGTCGCGCCCGAACCACAGCGTGATCAGCTGGCCGATGACGATGCCCAGCCCCCAGGTCGCCAGAATGGCGTCTAGCGGCCGGCGATAGAGCGGCCGCACGATCACCAGTTCGGTGATGCCGCCAAGGATTGCGCCGACGGCAAATGCGATCGGCAGCGCTGCCCAGGGATTGAGCCCGAGGCCGGCCGTCGCCACCGCGCAATAGGCACCGATCGTCAGCCAGGCGCCGTGGGCGAAATTGATGATCTTCAGCACGCCGAAGATCGCAAGCAGGCCGGCGGCAACGATGAACAGGATCGCCGCCGTCGTCACCATGTCCAGGAGAAGCGTCATGGCAGGTCCTCGATGATGTGGAATGGGGCGGCTCAGGGCCGCCCCGTTGCGAACAGAGGCGCGACTACAGGTTCGGGCACTGTTGCCCGGGGTCGACGCCTTCGAATTTGTCGACGACGGTCACCGAGCCATCCGCCTTTACCTGGCCGAGATACATGGTCAGCGGAGCGTGGTGCTGCTTGCTCATCGAGACCGTGCCGCGGGGGCCGACGAAGGATACCTCGGCAAGCGCTGCGAGCACAGCGGCTGTGTCGGTCGACCCGGCTTTCTCGACCGCGGCCTTGTAGAGGTAGATGCCTTCATATTCAGGCACTGAGAGGTCGTTGGGGGTGCGCAGGTCGGCGCCGAACTTCTTCTCGATGGCGGCAAGGAAGGCCTTGTTGGCGTCGCTGCCGATGCTGGTCACATAGGAAGCGGAAATGAAGATGTCGGCAGCATCCGCACCCATGCTCTTGGCGGTCCCTTCGTCGACGGCGAGGTTGCCATAGGGGATGGTAACACCAGCGCCGCGCAACTGCTTGGTCAAGGTGACGTTCGGCGCGCCGCCGGCGGTCGAGGTGATCACCGCATCGGCGCCGGAACTCTTCAGGTTGGAGATGATCGCCGTCCAGTCGCTGCCTTCCATCGGCAGATACTCCTCGCCGACCACACTGGCGCCTGACTTCTCGATATAAGCCTTGGCGAATTCCAGCATGCCGCGGCCGAACGCGTAATCCGAGCCGATCAGGAAGAATTTCTTGGCGCCTTGCGTCTTGATGAAATTGTCGACGATCGGCGGCACCTGCTGCTCCGGCACCCAGGCATTGACGAACAGGTTGGCGTTGCAGGATTTGCCCTCGTAGAACGAGGTGTAGATGTAGGGTATGTCGCCCTTCGAGATGATCGGCAGGCCGGCATTGCGGGCAGCACTCGTCTCCATGGTGATGACGGCGTTGACCTCCTTCTGGAAGACCAGCGAATCGAAGGCCTTCTGCGCCCCCGCCGCACCCGAGGCATCGTCGGCGATCTCCAGCGCAAGCTGGCGCCCGAGCACGCCGCCGGCAGCGTTGATTTCGGCAACGGCCAGTTCCGCCGATTGGACGACCGAAGGCGCGACGACGCTGTTGGCGCCAGAGAGACCGACCGGGATGCCGATCTTGATCGGTCCGTCCGCGGCGAAGGCGGCGCTGGTCAGGGCGGCGCTGGCGAATGCAAGGATCACTGCTCTGTTCTTCATGGTATTCCCCTTTCTTTGGTTGATCTTACCGGGTGGTGCCGGCTTCTTCTTGGTTATCCGTAGACGTCACTGCGGCGGTCGCCGATGGCGTCGTTGCGCTCACTCAGCGCGCGCGCCCTGGCGACCTCGCCGAGGTTGATCGTGGCGATGAGGATTTCCTCGTCGGCTTCGCTGGCCGGCCCAGCAATCGGCCAGCCGGTCGGGCCGACGATCAGGCTCCTGCCGACAAAGGGCTGGCCGCGCTCGATGCCGACACGGTCGGCGCAGGCGATGTAGATGCCGTTGCTGTGGGCGGCGGCCTTGTGCAGGATGTTGGCCATCGGCTCCGGGTGGTCGCCCTGGGCGGGCATCGGCACCCAGTTGGTCGGCACGCAGACCAGCTCGGCGCCCTTCAGCGCCAGCTGCCGATAGGTCTCCGGGAACCAGCCGTCATAGCAGATCGCCACGCCGATCCGGCCTATCGCGGTCTCGAACACCGGCAGGCCGAGATTGCCCGGCTGGAAGTAGAGTTTTTCGCGGTTCCACAAATGCAGCTTGCGGTAGGTGCCGATGGGACCCGATGGCCCGCACAGCATGGCTGCGTTGAAGAAGCGGTCGCCGTCGCGCTCGGCAAGACCGCTGACGATGTGGAGGTCAAGCTCGTTGGCCAGCGAACAGAGCAGCGTGGCGCTGCGCCCATCCGGGATGGGCGCTGCGAACTCGGCAAGCTCTTCGTGGCTGTCGAAGACATAGCCGCTGTCGGCCAGCTCCGGCAGCACCACCACAGATGCGCCGAGACCGGCGGCCTGGCGGATCAATCGCTCCATCGATTTGAGATTTTTGTCCAGCCGGCCGATCGCCGGCTGGAACTGGATGCAAGCCAGACGTAGGTCCGCCGTCGCTTTCGCATGTGTCGTCAAGGCCTGTCTCCAAACGCAAAAAACCCCTGGGCGCGGAAGTCATCCGCGAGCCAAGGGCTACATAGCCATCAATGTGAAACGGCATTCCTGCCGATGAGCAAACCTGCTCGTGCTTTAAGAAATTGCACGGACGGGAGATCGCGTCAAGGGCCAAAGATTCTGGCCAAAACCGCTGGTGTAAAGTTCGATTTATGGAAGCAAAATCAGCTGGTTATAACAGCTTTTTGCCGCAGCATATCGCTAGCGGCCTATCGATCGGTCGGCTGTTTCTGATTGCCTTGCGTGGCAATTCCGAAGCCGAAAGCCCGCATCGCTTCCTGGGCCGCGAGGATGCCGTCGGCGACAGAAACCAGCGCCACCCGCTTCGATGTCGCCTGATCGCGGATGAGCTTGTAGGCAGTCTCCTCGTCGACGCCGTTCATCTCGACCAGCACCTTGACCGCCTTCTCGATCGTGCGGCGACCTTTCAGCGTATCCTCCAGCTTGCGCACCTTGTTGGCCAGCCGCCCTTCGTAGCCGTAGCGATAGCGGGCCAGCGCAAATTGCGTTAGCACGCCCAGTTGTCGCAGCGGTTTGGTGATGACACCGTGGGCGTTGAGGTCAATGATCGCCTTGATCGAAGTCGGGCTTTCGTAGGTGACGATGGCGACGACTGCTGCATTCACGCCTTCTATGAGTGACACCATCGCATCGGTCGGCGCTTCGCCCACCTGCACGAACACCGTGTCGATATCGCCCGGGATCGACGCCGGCGGCGGCCACGCCGCCCGGACCTCGCAACCCAACCGCCTGAGGTGATCGACCAGGGCAGCGCCATCCTCGTCCTTGGGGTGGATGACCAAGATCTTCGCTTGCCGCAGATCGTTGAGGATGCGTTTGAGCGTCGCCGTCATTACAGCCACGGCTCCTCGAAATGGGTGGCGGCGAGATAAGGGTCTGGCCGGATCGGCGCCTGCGACTGCCATGCGATGTCGAACTGGCCAGCAGCGTTGGCGATGCCGATGCGCGGTGTCGACCAGACATGGCGGTTTTCCTGGTCGAACATCATCCTTCCCTCCGGCGACGCATAGTCGACTTCGAGCGCCGCCTGGCTGAGGCGGAATGTGTCGAGGGTTCCCGCCTTCTCCAGCGCGCGAGCGAACAGATGCACCTGCGTATAGGCCGTTTGCGACCACATGGTCGCGGTTGTCCTGTCGCCAAAGCGGCGGGCGAGGTCACCGACAAAGCGCTGGTTCTCGTCGCTGTCGACACTCGCCAGATAAGGCGCGGCCAGCACATGGCCGGTGCAATGCTCGGCCCCGATCACCCGGATCTCGCCTTCCGCGAGCGTCAGGCTGGCGATCGGCCGCTTTGTCCGGTCGATGCCGGCTTCGGCATAGAGCCTGTAAAGGATCTGCGCGCTACGCCCGATCACCGTCGAGAAGACGGCGTCCGGCGCGGCCTTTTCGATGTCGGCCATTAGCCGTCGCATCCGGCGTTCGTCGGCATCGAGCGGCACATATTGTTCCTCGACGATGGTGCCGCCCCTGCATTCCAGCAGGTCGCGCATCACCCGGTTGGATTCATGCGGGTAGATGTAGTCGGACCCGGCCATGAACACGCGCGGCCCGTAGCGTTGCAGGATGAAGTCGGCAAGCGCGAAGGTGTTTTGGTTGAGCGTGGCGCCGGTGTAGAGGACGTTTTCGGAATATTCGAAACCCTCGTAGATCGAGGGGTACCAGAGCAGGCCATTGTAGCGCTCGACGATCGGCAGCACGGCCTTGCGGCTGCCCGACATCGAACAGCCGAAGATGACGTTGACATCGTCCTCGGTCAAAAGCTTGCGGGCGAGCGACCGAAACGCCTCGGGGTCGCTGCCCGGGTCGTAGGCAATCGGCTCGATCTGCCGCCCCAGTACGCCACCGCCGGCATTGATCTCTTCGATTGCGAGCGCCGTGCCGTAGAAATGCTCGCTTTCGGTGACCGAGGTGATGCCGCTGCGCGAAAAAAGGATGCCGACACGCCATGTCTGGGCTGTTCCTGGCACGGCAATCCTCCCCTGCGTTTTTCCGGGAAAGGCCTATTGCACATGAGGCGTTATGGCAATCGTCATTGGATAGTTGCTCTAGTTGCGTACAGATGACGTGCCGTTTGGTCAGTAGTTAATGCAAAGCGCGGCGCACGTCTCGTTTGAGCGAATGTCAAGAATGCCACCAAGCAGCCGCCATTGTAGCGGCCACTTTGAACGAGCAAAGTTGGCGCAAACTCGCCTATATCCAAAGCACCAGCGATGTCCGCTTTTGGTAGGCGAACCGCACTACTAGAATAACCGAAATGAGGCGCAAAGCTGCCATCAAAGTCGGAGAATATCGGTTGTGGAATTCCACTGCGAGAGATCCGCTTCTGGCCCAAAGCCGGCCTTCGCGACCGGATTGCGGGTGACCCCTTTGCGCCTCTAACCGGACTCTCGGAGCCGACTACCGAGCTGGTCTCGCACCACAGCGGGGCAGCGCGACGCCTCCAGGCTTGGCGATGCTCTCGCCACATGCTGCAACATGCCGCCGTCCCATAGATGTCACCGTTCTCGACAACCTCAAATTGGCTTGAACTGGCTTTACCTACGCGCGACAGCGGGAGGCGCTCGTCCCGTTATCTTAAGTGACGCTTGCGCCATCCTAACCTCCGAGAACACTACTTCACCGGGCCACGTGTGATGGTCGTGAGTCCCCCGATCACGTCAAACGCCTTGATGCTCAACGTCGGATCACCTTTCATCTCCGCAATAATTGGCCCGTCCAAGAAGGCTTGCACTGTGGCGCCATCGTCGAAAAGATAGATCCCTCCGGCTTCGCTTTGGGCCTCGTTTATGATCCAGACCTTTCAGCGCAGGCCAGGTAGGTCCGCGATGGGTTGAGCATAGGGCAGGTTTTCTCGCTCATACTCGGCCCTCGGGCCGGTGAGCTTGTAGTTGATTTGCAGGATTTTGGCCGACATGTCTTCCCTCCCTTATTTCCTCTGTAGTAGGCGTTGCGCGGCTACGAACGACCCTCCGCGCGTGAGCCTGCAACCTCAGTGTGGTTTTCAAGAAAGCGGGACGATTCCCTCGAGCGCCGCATAGACCAAGGTTCGCAGCCAACGGTCCATGCTGCGTGCAAGGCCGGGGTCGCCGCTCAGGAAAAGGCCGCCCTTTTCTTTCTCACGCTCGATGCTGGAGCGGCCCTCCAGGATGGCCCCCAGCGAAACAACGCCGGTCTCGACGTAAAGGTCGACGTCTCAGCGGGGTCGAGCGAGCATAGCTCGGGCAAGTCCGCGCCCGGCTCGACCACAAACCAGTAGTGGGGGCACTTCGGTGGGGGATCGTCGCGGAAATGGAAGCGGATGACGGCGCGCCGCCGCGGCAGTTCAGCGAGGTCGATCTTTCGCCGCACGAACCACATGAGGGTCGAAACATCCACGTCGGCGAGCGCGATCTCGGCCTCGATGTTGCATTGCGCCCATTCCGCCAGCGCGTTCATCGCCGGCTCGAGCTTGATCGACTTCTCGGTGCGGAAATAGGCGACGTTGCCCGACGCCTCGTCCTCCACGCGCTCGACCAGGCCCAACGCTTCCATCTCCTTGAGCCGCCTCGACAAGAGGGCGGACGAGATGTTGCCTACCCCCTGCGAATGTCATTGAAGCGGGTCGAGCCGTTCCAGAGCTCGGTCAGGATTTGGATCGTCCAGCGCGGCTCCGGGAACTCGCAGGCGCGCGAGATCGGGCAGAGCAGTCCGTAAGGCCGTCGCGTCATCGCTGAGCGCTCCTTTGCCGCAAGTTAGGCCTTGCGGAGGACTAAGGCCAGTTCACAATCTGAAGCGGAGCGCTTCCGAAGCTGCCCTGGCGCCTTCCCGCCTTCTGCCGTCACGGTGATCGTCATTCGAGCAACCCGGCCAACGGAGGTTTACCATGACCAGGCGTAACGTGATGCAAACGACACTAGGCCAGACCGCACGGGGCTTGCCGGGCACTGCTCTTGATCGTCCGCTCGAACGCCTGCCGGCCCTTGTCCATGAGTGGCGGACCCGCCGCAACATAGAGCGCGGGCTTGGTCACCTGTCCGACTTCCATCTGCGCGACGTTGGCTTGACCAAAGCTGACGTCGAAGCGGCCTGCGCAGACAGCTTGGATCGATCCGCCTCTCGCGCGCTCAAGAGTGCAGCGCAGAACCGCACGGGCAATTGGTGAGAAAGGAAAGCTGCGTGCGAGGCGATCGTTCTAAATCCCCGTTGATCCAAAGACAGGAACCACTTGAAGGCGGCAAATGATCAGCCGAAGCCGGGCCGCCATCAATCTCTAAGCCCTAATTTCCAGAAAACTGGCGCGCCGCAAGGGATCCGAACTGATGCGTCCGCTTTCGGCCAGATGCTTTCATTCCACAGCATGAATCCGAACCGCGGTCCAAGGCGCTAAGCTGGCATTCGCAGTCGCAGAACATCCGTTTTGGAATTTCACTGCGATATGGCCGCTTCTAGCCGGCAGCGGAACGGCAGCATTTGGTCGGCCAATGCGCAAAAGCGGACCTTAGTAAGTCAAATCGCCTCCATGCACGCTAGCGACTAAGCCGGTCATCCAACGGCGCATTCTGCGTGCCTCAAAGTGGACCGTCGGATATCGCCTAGACGGACGTCCCTTTGCTGTTGATGCTTTGGGCCGTAACTTTACTATGGCGTTTCAGCATACCGAATGATGCTTTGATTTTGAACGCTTTCGATCAACTCGTCCGCACGGGACAGAAGTCGATGGAGCAAAGGTGATGAGTTAGCGTCGGCATATCCCAAAGTAAGATCGACTGTCGGAGGCACACCTTCGAGCGCCCTGGCAACGACGTTCGGCGTCAGCATATTCTGTGCATACAGCGGAACGAGCGTCACGCCTCCAGTGGACGCGACCAGTGACATCGCCGACGATATGTTCTCGCCTTCGTACTTAGGTTTCAGCGTGATTCCAGCGCTCGATGCGTAGGCCTCGATCACTGCTTGCAATACCGGAGACGTCCTCGCTGAGCTGACGTAAATTTCGCTGGCAAGGTCCTGGGGCCGGACCTTTTTGCGCGAAGCCAGGTGATGGCCCGCTGGCAGGATGGCGATCAGAGGCTCCTTCGTCAGCAATTTAAAGGTCAGGCCCAGGCTCTGTTTTTCGGGGCGAAGGAAGGCCATGTCCAGCTTCCCGCGCATCACCGCGAGGGCAAGTTCAGGGGAAGACAGGCTGCACAGCGTGACTTCCGTTTCCGGTACTTCTTCGCGGATGATGCGCAACAGATGAGGCAACCACGTGACCTCCAGCCCTACAAGAAATCCGATGGAAAGTACGGGCCTATTCGGCTGCGCCGCCCGCTGAGCACCATCGACCGCGGCCTCGACCTGCAGAAGTGCGAGCCGGGCATGATCTAGGAAGACGCGTCCCGCAGGGGTAAGCACTACGCCGCGTGCCTGCCGCTCGAGCAACATCACGCCGATTTCGGCTTCCAAATCGCGAATCTGTCGGCTCAGCGAAGGCTGCGATGTGTTTAGCCGCCGCTGGGCAGCAGTTAGCAGACTACCCTCCTCTGCGACGGCAACGAAATAGCGTAAATGTCGGAGTTCCATGGGTCACCGTTATACTTTTAAGGCATAGGTCGAACGTACAAAGTCTTTGTCGCCGGTGGAAGACAGCTCTAGGTCTCTTTTGATCAACCAGGAGACCGCAAAATGTCGACAATATCCAAGCTGACCATCGTGTTCTGCCACGGCATCTGGGCCGACGGTTCATGCTTCAACAAGGTGATTCCAGCGCTCCAGGCAGACGGTCACGAAGTCATCTCTGTTCAATATGGCCTGGATTCGTTCGAGGAGGACGTGGCGACTGTAAAGCGGACACTTAACCGCGTCGGCAATCCCGTCCTCCTTGTCGGGCATTCCTACGGTGGTGCTACCATTACCGCCGCCGGCGTTGACGATCGCGTCGTGGGGCTCGTGTTCATCGCGGCAGTTGCCCCGGATGCCGGCGAAACGGTGCAGAACCAGCTCGATAAGTACCCATCGGATATCTTCACGCGGGTCGAGGTCGCGGATGGACGCGCCTGGATGTTGCCGAATGGCCCTGAATTCTTCGCGGGCGACCTATCCGAGGCAGACCAGAAGCTCATATGGGCTACCCACTATGCGCCCGTGTTCGATCTGTTCCATCAGCAGAATCTCAGCGCCGATCGAATCGCATGGAAGTCAAAGCCGAGCTGGTATGTTCTAGCCACGAAAGACCATACCGTGCATCCCGACCTGCAGCGCTGGGTCTCGAAACGCATGGGCGCTGATGTCACCGAGGTGGTGAGTAGCCACGTGCCGATGCTTTCCCATCCTGCCGTCGTGATCGACGTGATCCGGAAGGCAGTGGCCGCAGTTTAGAACAACTGACAAAGGCCTAATCGGGAAGGGAGGAGACCGCGCGAGGCGGCCCTCTCCCTCTCTCTTTTGCCCACGCGAAGGAGCGCATGACGCTAGGCTCGTGGTCAAAGTTCCTCTGATTGGATAGAATTTTAGGTGGGTCAGCTCGAGGCCGAGCGCCACTGCGCACAGGCGCAAAACGGACCCGCCTTTGCGCACGCCATTCTACGCCAGAGCCCTCTCACCCTTTCAAACGCTTTACATCAACCGCGACATGGGCGCAGATCGAACCTGCAAGTTCAGAGCCGCAAAAAATATTTTGAGGTTTCACCAACTATCGAGAACAATCGGGCGATTTTTTTCACTTTGTGGCGCTCGACGACGCGCCTTACCTGCTTCAAAAAGTACCGTCACTTCTCCAACCAACAGATTTTTTCGGTGCAAAATCAATAGTCATGACCCGGGAGACATGCCAGAGTCGGTGATTTCATTTACTTTTTCGCGGGCCAAAGTCAGAAATCTTCCCATGTCGTTCGTGTGTTTCGGCAGCCCAGAAAAATCCGCTTTCACGCTCGATCCAAATCTCGCCTGGGCGTTCCAACCATGTTTTCCGGAGGGCACATTGGCACTCTGATATTTCCAGTCTGCATCAATGGTGAGTGGATCGGACGGCGGCGAGCGAATCCGGGACGGCTTGCCAGTCCGGTCTGTCGGGCGCGAAACGCGCCCTCAGATAGTTCACGAGGTCGACCAGATCGGCATCGTCCAGGGCGCCGCCGAAGGCAGGCATCGCCATGACACCGAAATCGGTCGCGTCTGTCCTGAGCGGCGAGGCAGCCGGCGCAGACACGCCTTCCAGGATGGCATGGAGGAGATTGTCCGGCGCATCGGCATGAAGATTGGTGTTGAGAGCCAGCGACGTGATGGACGACGCTTCGGAATGACAGGTCTCGCAGGCACCTGCGAACATTCGCGCACCGCGAGGAAAGGCGGCCGCAGCTTTGGGGGCAGCAAGATTTGCAGCATCGATGACGCTTTGGATCGATCCGCTGGCCGCGAACGTTTCGCCGCCAACGTTGAAACTGGCGAGATAGACCGCCAGCGCCCTGATGTCAGCATCGGGAAGCGGTGCCAGCGAATCCACCACGTGAGCCATCGGTCCCGCCGCCGCGCCATGCTGGGCCGAGTGGCCGGTTCGCAGATAATCATAGAAAGCCTTTTCGCTCCAGGCGACCGGCGCGAAGGATTTTGCCGTCAGCGAATGTGCGTGCCAGCCGTCGGCGACGCCGCCGGCAAGATGCATCGCGCCCTTGATCTCTCCGCCGATGACATTGCGCGGCGAATGACAGGCACTGCAATGGCCAAGGCCTTCGACCAGTTCCGCGCCGCGGTTCCAGGCCGCGGTTCGGGCCGGATCGGACGGTGCCGGCGATGACGACAGGAAAAGCGCGTTCCACCCTGCCATCAATGGCCGTACACCGAAGGGAAAACGCAGCTGTGTTTGCGGTACTTTGGCCGTCACGGCGGGCTGTGCCATCAGGTAGGCGTAGAGCGCCTGGAGATCGGCCTCGCTTGCTTTGGCGAATGATGTGTAGGGGTGCGCCGGATAGAGATGGTGTCCGTCGCGCGCAACACCCTGGCGCATCGCCCTGGCGAAAGCCGGGTAGGACCAGGTGCCGATGCCGGCCGCTTCATCGGGGGTGATGTTGGTGGCATAGACGATGCCGAAGGGGGTTTCGAGAGCCCTGCCTCCGGCAAAGGGCGTGCCGGTGACGCCGACATGGCAGACGTTGCAGGCGCCAGCCGCTGCGGCCAGCCGGCCACGTTCGATCGTGGCAGGCGAAAAGACATCGGATAGCGGACGCGCCACAGGGGCAATGGCCGCATTGAACGGGCAAATTCCTGCGCCAAGGGCGATGGCGCCGGAAAAAGCGCCGGCAAGTGGCCAGGCAAACCGCAGGCGCGAACCTTTGGCTCGGGCCGTTCGCCTGTTCCCGTTCGATGGCGACGAAGCCGGCAGCGGATTCAGGGCGGCGCGCACGCGCTCCGGCGTCAGCGGCAGTTCGCGAAAACGCACGCCGGTGGCGTCGAACACCGCGTTGGCGATCGCGGCCGCACTTGGTACGGAGGCGGACTCGCCGGCACCCAGCGGCGGCTCGTCGGGGCGCGGGATCATCAGCACGTCGATGTCCGGCACCTCTGGAAAGCCGATGATCGGATAGGCGCCCCATTCGAGGCTGGCGACCGCGGTGGAAGAAAAATTGACCTCCTCCTTCAGAACGCGGCTGGTCGACTGAATGACATTGCCATGAATCTGGTGGCGAACGCCGTCCGGGTTGATCACCGCGCCGGTATCCTGACCGCAGATGACTTTGGTCACCGCGATCTCGCCCGTCACCTTGTTCACGGCCACGTCGGCGACCCAGGCCGCCCAGGCGGCTGCCTTGCCCGGAAAAGGACCGTGGACATAGACGGCATAGGCAAAGCCGCGCCCGTACAAAATATCGCCCTCGCGGCCATGCGTGCCCGGCTTGGTATGCGGTTTCCACTTGGCGCGTTCGGCCACGGCCCGCACCAGTTCGATTGCGCGCGGATCGGTTAGATAACGCAAGCGGTATTCGACTGGATCGACTTTGGCCGCCGTCGCTAGCTCGTCGATGAAGGATTCATGCGCAAAGCTGTTTGGCAGCGCCGAGACACCACGAAACCACGAGGCGCGGGCAAGTGTGGGCATATCGTGGACGGTGACGCGCAGATTGCCGAATGCATAGGGAGGCACCGCCGTGCGGTCGCCCATCAAGGCGACCTCCGCGACTGGTGAAACCTTGCCGGTCAGGATCAGCGGCAGGGTCGGCGCCAGATTGGACGGGTAACGCGTTTCAAAGTCATAGGCCGCCGGACCACCCTCCTCGTCCAGGCCGCCCCGCACATCGATGACCTGCGCGGCACCCTTTGGCTCCCATGCGTGTTCCTGCTCGCGAGTAAGCTGGACCCGCACCGGCCGGCCGACAGCCCGGGACAACAGGGCGGCGTCAGCCGTCACGTCGTCGGCGCAGTTGCGTCCGTAGCATCCGGCCGCTTCCAGTCGTTCGACAACGATCCGGTCTTCCGGCATGTCGAGAAGTTGTGCCAGGTCGGCGCGCATCGGAAACGGGTTCTGCGTGCCAGACCAGACCGTCAGGCCGTCGTGGCGCCAGTCGGCGACCGCACAGGACGGTCCGATCGACCCATGCATCTGGTAAGGCCAGACATAAGTGCGTTGCATCGGCTCGGCTGTCGCGCCGAGCGCGCGTTCGACATCTCCCCGATCGGCCAGCTTGCGGGCCGTCGACGGATTCCCGCGCAGCGCCGCCTGCGGTGCATTGAGGTCGGGCATGTCCGGTGCGGCGCGCCATCGCACCTCGAGACGTTGCATGGCCTCGACGGCCTGCTCTTCGCGTGAGGCAACCACGCCGACGAAATCGCCTACGGCCACCACGGCGACGAGGCCCGGCACATTGGCCACCGAGTTCTCATCGACGGAAATCAGGCTGGCACCGACGTGCGAACCGGAATCGAAGCCGGCATAGGGCGGTCGGACAACGCGCCCGTGCAGCATCTCAGGCAGACGCACGTCATGGACGTAGGTGAATGTGCCGGTGGCTTTAGCCGGTATGTCGGTGCGTGGCTGCGGCTGGCCGACGATGCGGTATTGCGAAGCATGTTTTTGAGGCGCGTGCGGATTGATGAACAGGCGCGTGTGGGCGCCGGCGATGAGATGACCAAAGCTGACCAGGCGGTTTGTTTCCGTATCTCCCGCGCGGACCACCCCTTCCTCGATGACCAGATCTTCCGCCTTCAAGGCGAAGCGGGTCGCTGCCAATTGCAGCAAATGAACGCGCGCCGTCGCAGCCGCCGCGCGCAGCGGCTTTGCGCTGATCTGGATGGTTTCGCTGGCGATGGTCGCTCCTTGATCCGGGGTGGCCGAGGTCGACCCAAGCACCATGCGGACGCGGTCGAATGGAACATCCAACTCCTCGGCCACGATCTGGGCCAGTGCAGTGCGAATTCCGGTGCCGAGATCGACATGGCCATTGAACGTCGTAACGTTGCCTTTGGCGTCGAGCGCAAGGAACAGTTCATCGTCCCTGCCCTCCAAAGGATTTGGGCGCAGAACCAGAAGCGTATCGGGATCTGCCAGATAGGCCGCGGCAGGCCGGTCGCGCGGGCCGGTCATGAAGCCGTCTCCTCTGCCTCAGCGACTGCGACATCGGATGGGGCCAGAGCCGCTTCGCGAACAGCAGCAAGGATTTCAAGATACGTGCCGCAGCGGCATAGATGGTGGCGCAGGGCAGTTCGAATAGCGGTCTCGTCCGGCTTGGGATTGCTTCTCAGCAACGCCACGGTGGCGATAATCATCCCGTTGATGCAGTAGCCGCACTGGGCGGCGTTGTTTGCAACAAACGCGGCTTGAACGGGATGAAGGTGCTCAGGCTTTCCTAGCCCTTCCAATGTCGTGATCGACCGGCCTGTGACCGCCCCGACCGGCACCGTACACGAGCGAACCGCGGTATCGCCGACGAGCACGGCACAGGCGCCACACTCGGCCAGGCCGCAACCGTATTTCGGGCCATTCAGGCCAAGGTCGTTTCTTAACACGTGGAGAAGCGGCGTCGACGGTGCGACGGAGACTTGCACATCCATGCCGTTGACGCTCAGCGCAATCAATGCCGCCATCCAGACTTGCTGAAGGCTGCAAGCACTATGGCGTACTTCAGTCGTTCGGATCCGTATCCTCTCCGAGGAGGCGAAGCGTGTGGAGAAGTGCCATTCGTTCGGCAGGATTCAGGGGCATTAAGGTCAGTTCGGTGACATCTCTCGCATGCGGCACGACTGCTTCCAGCAATTGCAGACCGGCGGTCGTGATGGAGACTATTACCTTGCGCGCATCCGCGCCGTCCTTCGAAAACGCAATCAAGTCGCGATTCTTCAACCTGTCGATGATCCCACGAATTGTGCCCTGGTCGACGCTTGTTGCCTTCACGAGTTCGCTTTGCGACTGAGGGCCGCTGTCCTTTAGCGCACACAGTGTCGAAAATTGAACTGCCGTCAGTTGCGGATCGCCAACATTCGCTTGGAAGATTGCGAGATGTCGCTGGTAGGCCCGCCGAAGCAGGTAGCCGACCTGGTCCGTGAAAACATAGGGATCCGCATTCTCGATCCGATCCGCTTCGTTTGGCCTGTGATCCGGCACCGCGCGTTCCGCTCCAAAGTCGTAGCACCCGACGCATGCATAAAACGCCCGCGTTGCGCAAGGCAAGACAGCTTCCGTTGCTGCTTTTATGTCCGATTTGCGGGCCGCATTGCGCGAGAGTCTTTCGGCAGCCGGATCTGCGGGAGCCAAGACGCGGTTGCCCACGCTGCGTGCCTTTTGTAGGGCCGTAAGCCGCAGGGGAGTCCGGTCGTACAGGCGTGATAAAAAAGTGCATACACTATAATATCTGTTTTGCAGACGATGTCAAATCCCCAAATTTCCGCAGATTTTTTTACCGTCGTTCTATTTTTCGATTGACATTTAGAGTGTGTACTCTATAAATACACAGATGATCGTGGTTCTAAATTCACACGGAGGGTCAACGAGCCCATGCAAACGCAAATTGCCGTCATCGGCGCTGGTCTCGGGGGCGCTGCCGCTGCCAGCCTACTTCAGCAAGCCGGTTTTCATGTCGACGTCTTCGAACAGGCTCCAGCTTTCGCACGCATCGGCGCCGGCATTCACATGGGTCCCAATGTCATGCGGGTGTTTCGTCAACTAGGAATGGAAGACGCTGTCGTTGACATGGGGTCGAAGCCCGATTTCTGGTTCAGCCGTGATGGGCGCTCCGGCGAGTATCTTTCCCGAATTCGGCTCGGCGCGTTCGCCGAAAAAGAATATGGCGCTCCTTATGTGACCGTCCATCGCGGCGATCTGCACGCGCTCCAGGTATCGCTGTTGCGCCCGGAAAACCTGCACTTCGGCAAGCGGCTGGACGCGGTGATGGACAATGGCGCCGGCGTCGAACTCAGCTTCGCCGACGGCACTCGAGTCACAGCCGAGATCGTTATCGGCGCCGACGGCATCAATTCGAAGGTGCGCGAAGCACTGCTCGGCAAGGAAAAGCCTAACTACAGTGGCTGGGTCGCCCACAGGGCGGTGATTTCGTCCGACAAGCTAAGCCGCTACGGCCTCGACTTCGAAGATTGCGTGAAATGGTGGTTCGAGGACCGCCACATGATGGTCTACCACACCACGGCGGACCGCAGCGAATACTACTACGTCACCGGCGTCCCACACCCGGCCTGGGACTTCGATGGGGCTTTCGTACCCTCCAGCCGCGAAGAGATGCGCGACACCTTTGCCGGCTGCCATCCGGTGGTGGACTCACTGATCGACGCGAGCGACGAGGTCACCAAATGGCCGCTGCTCAACCGCAAGCCGCTGCCGGTATGGAGCGAGGGGCGGCTGGTGCTGCTCGGCGACGCTTGCCATCCAATGAAGCCGCATATGGCACAGGGCGCGGCCATGGCCATCGAGGATGCCGCCATGCTTGCGCGGTGCCTGGGCGAAACCGGGACCAGAGATCACGCAGCCGCCTTCGCCCTTTACGAAGCGAATCGCAGGGATCGCGCCTCGCGCGTGCAGGCGGTGTCCAATGCCAACACCTGGCTGCGCAGCCAGGAAGATCCGGCCTGGGTCTTCGGCTACGACGTCTATGGCGCCACGTTGAAGAGTGAGGTTGCCTGATGAGCGCCATGGCAACGTCGGGCGCGAACGTTTTCGCGAACGGCATCCGCCAGCACTACCGGCACCATCTCGGCGCGGGAGCGCCGCTGGTGCTGGTGCCGGGCATCACCAGCCCGGCCGTGACCTGGGACTTCGTCGCTGAAAGGCTTGCTTGCGAATTCGATGTCTACGTCCTCGATGTGCGTGGCCGCGGTCTGTCGCAATCCGGCCCAGGCCTCGATTACCAACTCGACTGCCTTGCCAATGACCTGACCGGCTTCATCGCCGCGCTCGGTCTTTCCGGCGTGACGGTGCTCGGCCATTCCATGGGCGCGCGCATCGCAATCCGCGCCGCGACGCGAAACCCGGCCGGTATGGCGCGGCTCCTGCTCGTCGACCCGCCCGTCTCGGGGCCGGACCGCCGCGCCTACCCGTCGAAGCTGTCCTGGTATGTGGATTCGATACGGCAGGCAGAAATGGGCATGGATGCCGAGGCGATGCGTGCGTTCTGTCCGACATGGAGCCACGAGCAGCGCGCGCTGCGCGCCGAGTGGCTGCACACTTGCTACGAACCCGCTATCGTTACCGCCTTCGAGGGCTTCCACACCGACGACATCCATCAGGATCTGCCCGGCCTTCCCGTCCCCGCTGGCATCATGGTGGCGACGCGCGGCGGGGTCATCGAACCTGCCGACGAAGCGGAAATTCAGTCGCTCAACCCCGGCATCTGCATCGAGCGCGTGCCCGATGCCGGACACATGGTCCCCTGGGACAATCTCGAAGGGTTTCTGGCCGCGGCTGACCACTTGCTCGGAACCGCTCTGGCAGCGAGGAAAACGGCATGACCACGAAACCGTTCCGGATCGGCCAGATCGTGCCGAGCTCCAATACGACCATGGAAACCGAGATCCCGGCGATGCTGATGGCGCGCCAGGCCATCCGCCCCGAGCGCTTCACATTCCATTCGAGCCGCATGCGCATGAAGACGGTGAGCAAGGACGAGCTTGCCGCCATGGACGGCGAATCCGACCGCTGCGCGGCCGAGCTTTCAGATGCGAAGGTCGACGTGCTCGGCTATGCCTGCCTGGTCGCCATCATGGCGATGGGGCTCGGCTACCATAGGCAGTCAGAGGCGCGGTTGCGCGGTCGCACGCAGGAGAACGGCGCCGACATCCCGGTCGTCACCAGCGCTGGCGCCTTGGTCGACGGCCTCAAGGTGATGAAGGCCAAGCGCATCGCCGTCGTGGCGCCCTATGTGCGGCCCCTGACCGAACTGGTGGTCAACTACATCCGCGAGGAAGGTTTCGACGTCGTCGACTGGCGCGCGCTGGAGATCCCCGACAACCTCGACGTGGCGCGACACGATCCGGAAAACCTGCCCGGCATCGTTGCCGGCATGAACCTCGAAGGTGTTGACGTGGTCGTGCTGTCGGCTTGCGTGCAGATGCCGTCGCTGCCCGTCATCGCCAAGGTCGAAGCCCTTACCGGAAAGCCGGTATTGACGGCGGCGGTCGCCACCACCTACGGCCTGCTGAAGGCGCTCGGCCTGGAGCCAGTCGTTCCCGGCGCCGGCGCGCTGCTTTCCGGCGCGTACTGAGGGAGACGGCCATGACTCAGCCGACAATTTCCATAGAGGCTGAAACGCAGTCGGCAGCCGACAACTACGGCGGCGTCTGGGGCAGTCGCATCGGCTTCGGTCGCAAGCCGGCGCTGTTGGTGATCGATTTCATGAAGGCCTACACGACCCCTGGCGCGCCGCTCTTCGCACAGGGCGTGGTGGAGGCCGTAGCGCGCACGCCCGAACTGCTGGCGGCAGCGCGCCAAGCCGGCGTACCGGTGGTCCACACCAACATCCTCTACCGCGCGCCGAGCTGCGCCGACGGCGGGATCTGGGTGAAGAAGGCGCCGGTGATGGCAGCCTTGGTCCCCGGCAGTCCGCTGGCCGAATTCTGCGACGGCGTCGAACCGTTGCCGGATGAACTGGTCGTCACCAAGCAGTATGCCAGCGCCTTCTTCGGCACGAGCCTGGCGCCGATGCTGCATGCCGACGGCGTAGACACCGTCATACTCGCCGGATGCTCGACCAGCGGCTGCATCCGGGCAACCGCAGTGGACGCAGTCCAGCACGGATTCCGAACCATCGTGGTCAGGGATTGCGTTGGCGACCGGCACGCCGGGCCGCATGAAGCCAACCTGTTCGACATCGATGCCAAATATGGCGACGTCGTCGGCCTGAAAGAGGCGCTGGACGAAATCGGGCGCGCCGGCCAGCGAAGAGCGCCCAAGCAGAACGCATAACTGAATCCCATGGGCCGCGACGCCGCCCACATTGCAAAGGAGATCGCTGGATGGACCGCAACGTTCTGACTGAAATCTGCCTGCACCAGCTCACGCTCAGCGGCGTGCACGAAGGCGAGAAGGTTATCGTCCTGTCGCAAGGCAGCGAGCGCCTCGACTATGCCGATGCGTTCCTCGCCGCCGGCCAGCGCCTCGGCGCACGCATGTACCACATGCGCCTGCCCCCGCCGCTGCCCGGCAATGGCGCCTGGGCGGTCGGCGAGACCGGCCTGGCCGCCAATCCCGAGGCGGTCGAAGCGCTGAAGCAGGCCGACATGGTCGTCGACCTCATCTTTCTTTTGTTCAGCCCGGAGCAGATGGCGATCCAGGCGGCCGGTGCGCGCGTCTTGACAGCCGTCGAACCCGCGCCGCTGCTTGCCCGGCTGCTGCCGACCAAGGAACTGCGCGAGCGCGTCGAAATCGGCGAGGCGCTTTTGTCGAAGGCCAAGACCATGCGCATCACCTCCCGCCACGGCACCGACGTGATCTACAGGCTTGGCGTTTATCCGACGGTTGGAGAATACGGCTACACCGACCAGCCCGGACGCTGGGACCACTGGCCAGCGGCCTTCGTCTTCACCGGCGGCGCTGACGACGGTGTCGACGGCAAGATCGTGCTGGCGCCTGGCGACGTGCTTTTGCCATTCAACACCTATGTGCGCGAACCGGTCGTCTACACGATCGAAAAAGGCTTCGTTCAAGACATCCGCGGCGGGCTCGAAGCCGAGCTGATCAAATCCTACATGGGCGAGTTCAAGGACCCGCGCGGCATGGGCATGAGCCATGTCGGCTGGGGCCTCGACCACCGGGCGCAGTGGCACGGCCTGACACAGTTTCCCGGCGGCATGGGCATGGAGTTGCGCTCCTTCTACGGCAACGTGATGTTTTCGACAGGCCCCAACAACGAACTCGGCGGCCCCAATGACACCGCCTGCCACCTGGACATTCCGATGCGCGGTTGCAGTCTTTTCCTGGATGACGAACCGATCGTGGTGGACGGAGACATCGTCGTTAAGGAAATGCAGCAAAGCCAATAGAGGAAACTGCCGGCACTCACGGAGTGCACCAGCGTCGTTCAAACCAACTCTTTCAACATTGGTGGGACATGCAACAGACACGACGCAGTTTTCTGACAATTGGATATGATGAGGTCGAACGACCGACCATCGGGCAAGAGCGCATCAGCGCAAGCCCGGACGCTCGTCAGTGAGACGAGGTCGAGCTTGACCAATCGTGGGCCCCATTCGCGGCATCACGCACGATTTCGGTCTCGGTGCGCGCCTTGTCGAGATTGCGCGCCGCCCCCACCACCTTGGCGCCCTACGCCACCACGCTTGCGCCGTCTCGATACCCAGACCCCCAGATACCCAGGTTACGAGATTCGTTTAGCTGAAAGGTCGACGCGGGAGCGCTCCATGCTTCAATCGGCGGATCTAAATACCCAAAGTGACGCCGACCGTGCCTTAGAACCGGCTGGCGCGCTCTTCCGGTTGAGGCGACTTCAAACCATGGCAAGAGCATTCCGGATTGACCGGAAGTCGTGCCGCGGTCTCGACGCATTGCTCTACAACTTCTCGTGCAGAAGGATCAGGCGAGCGCCGCCCGTCTCGCCGGCTATGCAAGGGCGATGGCCGAGGCCGGTATCCCGATCGACCAATCGCTGATCGGTCATGGCACGCTCACGATGGAATCGAGCGCTGCATGGTTCGATCACCTGCTGGCGTCGTCGGATCCGCCGACCGGCCTGGCATGCGCCAACGAACTGGGCCTGCTGGGAGCATTGCACGCTCTCGGCAGGCGCGGTCTTGAGCCTGGCCGCGACGTCCACATCGTCACGCGCGACAACATCCGGCTGGCACGCTTCCTGCCGGCGAAGATCGGCGTTCATTCCGTAGACATGGCAAATGTCGGGCATAAACTCATCGAGGTCCTGGCGAGCCGGATCGCAAATCCACTTGGGCCGGTCGCGGCAATTTTGGTGCAAGGCAGATTCGACCCGGCCGAATAGTCCGGCCGAAAGCAGATCGACGGCTTCGAGGTCTACCGGCGTCTTCATTGCCGCGGGCGGTTTCCCAGATCGCCTGCAGGCTGAACGGTCTAGATAAACTCGCGGTCGGATCGGCCGCGCGGTACTGACCCCGGATGCGGCCGATGCTGTCAGGTCGGCCGCATCTTTGCTTCTTAAGACACCGTCCTAAGCCCCAGCCTGCTGGAAGCCCGCTTCCTTGAAGCGCCTTGGCAGCAGGAAACAACGTTTTGGAATCGATGCGTAGTGCTCCACGGCGTTCCAGGGGGCCGATCAAACCCTGCAATGTTCTGGGCGATGGTGCCGGCGAAGAGCCTATCATCCTGTAGAACGCAAGCCACCACCTCGTGCTCCGCAGTTGGCTTGAGTCCCATGCAATATACCCGTTGGACGGCCGTCAGTTCAAAGTCGGAATCCGAATGCCCTGTTCATCGAAACGATGCAGGTGCAGTCGGTCAGGTGTCATCCGAAGCGTCCCTTCCTTCCTGCAGCAGGCAATCGAACCAGGCGAACGGCTCGCCCTGGATTATCTTGGCGAAGTCGGCCGCGAGATCGGTCATCGGCTCAGCGGCCTGATCGATCTCATCGACCCGGAAGTCGTCATCGTCGGCGGAGAAGCGGCCCGTTTTGGTCCGGCGCTTATCGAGCCCCTCCTTGCCACTGTCCGCGAATCCTCGTTCGCGACCCCGCCGCCGATTGAAATCGACTGGGACAACAACGTCTGGTCCCGCGGCGCTTCGGCACTCGCGATTCAGCAGTTCTTCGACTTCGAAAGCACTGCGGGGTTTGAGCGCGAGAGCGGAACCCGCCCAACCGGACATACCTGACCTCGAGGTCCATATCGATCTTGGCGGCGGCACACGTCCCGTTCGGCGGGCTTCTGACCAACGCGACTGAGAGCAGTGTAGAGCGCTTGCTTATTAAGGGGTTCGAGTCCCTTTGGGCAAGGCAATAACAATATATATACCCGGCCTTGCTGTTTCTGCAGTCGCTCGCGACGGATGATATAGAAATTTCAATCGCGGACGTGGCAAAAGCAGGGGTCGAACTGGCGCGCTTCCAAGAGGTAGTCGCCGTCAAAGGTGTAACGTGCGATCTGGAATTTACAGAGCTTGAGAAGGTGCCGGTCGGCGCTGAGCGGCTAGTTTATTCCGCACATATAACAGTGGGCGAAGCGACGTTCTGCGCCATCGTCGAACGACCCGTGATCAGCGAAGATGCTACAAGCCCACAAAGACGACTCGGACTTGGAAGCCCTCGCATTATCGAAAGCTATGCAGGGACAGGAGAGGTTGAGGTTCTCCAAAGCCAGTTGCAAGCTGATGTTGAACGGGAGATCAACCAAAGCAACCTTACGCTGGGCATTGCTGACATTCAGCCTGCCTTTGAGGGCAGCGAAATACGCATCTATGGGTCCCCGGGCTTCGACCGCGCTGACATTTAATTGCACCTGTTTCGGCTCGGTAGGTCGCTTGCCGACGGCCGCTACTACGGTGCGACTGTGAGCGCGGCAACCAACATGCAACTGGCAGATATCAACCCGGCAATGATCGCGAGCCAAGCCTATTGATCCAGCGAATTGACAAAACCTTGGTGAAGTCGGCGAGGACCGCAGGCAGACTGAGGCACGGGTGGCCCACAATGGGCCCAGAACGTTTTGGGTTGAGTCGAATTTTCGTCAACAAAATCAAAGATCATGGTGGGCCCGGAGGATGTTTGGAAAATAAGCTAAATCAAATGCTTAGGAATCAGTGGGATCGCGGAGTAATCAGATCTGTTCCAATGTTTTTCGATGTTATTGTCCCACCTACAACGCGACATTCATCCGATGAACGCGTCACTCACTTCAACGCGCGGTGAAGGATCGTGACGGTGTTCCAGTCTCACATTGGAAGGTCGAGGTAACGCCATCGACGACGCTCTGGGACGAGTAAGGATCGTCTCGATTGGGGCCGATTTCGGACTGTCAGCTTTTGGCATGGAACAGGCTAAAGCTGCCGTCCGCTGACAGCCAACCCAGCACATTGAGCAACTTCTGCTTACGCCTCAGAGATGAGTACATCTTTCCGTGGTGGTGAAGGAAAAGCCGCGATTCAGCGCCTGTCTAACGGACCAATTTCCGCAGCACGTTGTCATTGAGATTTAACGGGATTGTCCGAGCCTCTGGGAAAGCGTCGTTGGGCGTTCAATGCTTTTACAACACTAAGGCACCTTTCGTTGCAACAGACGGCCCAATCATGCCGACCTTTGTCTCCGCTTCGTCTTACACTTTCTAACGCCCTCTCTCGGATTCTCGTTCGATCCGCGAAATGCCGCGGCGTAAGCTGCAGGAAATGAGAGGACAGGTCCATGAGCACGATCAAGACCAAAGACGGTACCGAAATTTACTACAAGGACTGGGGATCCGGTCAGCCAATCGTGTTCAGCCACGGCTGGCCGCTGACCGCAGACGCCTTCGAGGACCAGATGTTCTTCCTGGCCTCGCGCGGCTACCGCTGCATCGCACACGACCGGCGTGGCCACGGCCGTTCCAGCCAGCCCTGGCAGGGCAATGATCTCGACACCTACGCGGACGACCTTGCGGAACTGACCACCGCGCTCGATCTGAAGGACGCGATCCACATCGGCCATTCGACCGGGGGCGGCGAGGTAACCCGCTATATCGGCCGGCACGGCACCGGGCGCGTCGCCAAGGCTGCACTGATCGGAGCAATCCCGCCGGTCATGATCAAGTCGGAAAAGAACCCTGGCGGCACGCCGATGGAGGCGTTCGATCAGTTGCGGGCTGCGGTCGTCGCTGATCGCTCCCAGTTCTGGAAGGATCTCAGCCTTCCCTTCTACGGCTACAACCGCCCCGGCGCCAAGGTCTCGGAGGGAGTCCGCCAGTCGTTCTGGCTGCAGAGCATCATGGCGGGCTTCCCGGCCTCCTATTTCTGCATCAAGGCGTTTTCTGAAACCGACCTGACGGAGGACCTCAAGCGGATCGATGTCCCGACGCTGGTGCTTCACGGCGACGATGACCAGATCGTACCGATCGCCGACTCCGCGCTCCTGTCCTCCAAGATCGTCAAAGACGCGAAGCTCGTCGTCTACGAGGGCGCTCCCCACGGTATGTGCACCACCCTCAAGGATCGCGTGAACGACGAGTTGCTCGCTTTCATTAAATCGTGACGGCATCGCGCGGACGGCGCCCCCAGGGTTGGGTTCGCAGCCTGAGCGCTCCGCGACAATGGAAAGGATAAAGCCGTGACCGAGACTTCGCACCTGCGCCTTGCTACGACATCGCGCCGCACCGTTCTGTTGGCAACAACAGGACTGCTTGCCGCGTCGGCTCTCGGCCTGCCTAGTCTGGGGGGTGCAAACAGCGCCGCCGCCGCCACCGTGAGTAAAAAGGGAACGCCTTCCGGCAGCATTTTCACCACCAGAGACGGCACGCGGATCTATTACAAGGACTGGGGCTCGGGGCAGCCAATCGTCTTTAGTCACGGCTGGCCGTTGTCCTCCGATGCCTTTGAAGACCAGATGTTCTTCCTCGCCTCGAATGGCTATCGCGCGATAGCCGCCGACCGTCGCGGCCATGGACGCTCGAGCCAGCCATGGCAGGGAAACGACATCGATACCTATGCCTACGATCTGGCCGAACTGGTCGCGGCGCTCGACCTGAAGCATGCCATCCATGTCGGCCATTCCACCGGCGGCGGTGAAGTGGCGCGCTATGTCGGCCGGCATGGAACGAAGCGCGTCGCCAAGGTTGTGCTGATCAGTGCCATACCGCCGCTTCGACTGAAGACTGAAGCGAATCCCCTCGGCGCGCCTATCGAAGCCTTTGACGGGCTCCGCCAGCAGGTTCAGGCGGATCGGTCGGCCTTCTGGAGTGAGCTGTCGCTGCCTTTCTACGGCTACAACCGGCCGGGCGCAAAGATTTCAGAAGGCGTGCGCGAGCAGTTCGTCCTGCAATGCATGATGGCCGGCATGCCGGCGTGCTATCTCGGCATCAAGGCGCAATCCGAAACGGACTTCACGCCGGACCTCAAGAAGATCGACGTTCCGACTCTTATCCTCCACGGCGAAGACGACCAGCTGGTGCCGATCGCTGACTCTGCCTTGCTGACGGCCAAGTTGATCAAGGGATCGGAATTGAAGATCCTGAAGGGTGCGCCGCACGGCATGTGCACCACCCGCAAGGACGAAATCAACGCCGCCCTTCTTTCGTTCATCCGTGCTTCGGCCTGAAGTCGCCACGCATTGGCCGAAGCCGCGCTACGCGGCCCTCCCCTCCCGCGTAGCGCCCCTTTTCCCGTAACCCCGGCCCCTGGCCGGCAAAGGAGCTGAAATGTTGAATTTCAATTCGAGGGTTGCCGCCCTGGCGCTTGCGTCCGTCCTGCTGTCGTCGACGGCGTCGATGCATATTGGAGCCCAAGCCGCATACGCCGCGGAGCAGGTTGTTCCGCCAACGGTCCACTATCGCACCGCCAAGGTCGAGGGTGTCGACATCTTCTACCGCGAGGCCGGCCCGGCCGACGCGCCCGTGGTCCTGCTGCTGCACGGTTTTCCGACATCGTCGCACATGTTTCGCAACCTGATCCCGACGCTGGCCGATCGCTACCACGTGATCGCGCCCGACTATCCGGGGTTTGGCCAAAGTGGCGCGCCCGATCACAAGGAATTCGCCTACACCTTTGGCCACTATGCGGACCTGGTCGACGGACTGCTCGGCCAGCTCGGGACGAAGAGTTACGCGATGTACGTCATGGATTACGGCGCACCTGTCGGCTACCGGCTCGCGCTCAAGCACCCCGAGCGCGTGTCCGGCCTCATAATCCAGAACGGCAACGCCTACGACGAAGGACTCAGGGAGTTCTGGGATCCGATCAAGGCATATTGGGCGGACGGATCGGATGCCCATCGCGAGGCGCTGAGCTTCCTTGTCGCGCCGGAAACCACCAAGTTCCAGTACACGGACGGCGTGTCGGACGTGTCGCGCATCGACCCCGACAACTGGGCGCACGACCAAGCCTTGCTTGATCGTCCCGGCAACAAGGACATCCAGCTCGACCTCTTCCACGATTATGGCACCAACGTTCCGCTCTATCCGGCTTTCCAGGCCTTCTTTCGCGACCACAAGCCGCCGACGCTGATCATCTGGGGCAAGAACGACAAGATCTTTCCAGCCGACGGGGCCGGTCCCTATCTGCGCGACCTGCCGGACGCGGAGCTCCATCTGATCGATACCGGCCATTTCGCGCTGGAGGACAAGCTCGACGAGATGGCGCCGCTGATCAGAAATTTCCTGGATCGCAAGCTCGCCATCAACTGAAGGTCGCCAAAGCCCGGCGCGTGCGCCGACAAGGCTCTCGCGCCCAATCGAGGACCATGACAATGCATGTTGCCCACCAGCATCTCCTTACCCGCCGTGGTTTCTGCCTTTGCTGCATCGGCACGTCGGCCATCGCGGCAGGCGGCGGATGGCTCAGCCCCCGCGCGGCCTATGCGGAGGCCAGGGGCCTTGTCAGCCTGATCAAGGACAGCGCCGCGACGTCGCCCATCACGGTCCATAGGCTGCGCAACAATGTCAGCGTGCTGGAAGGGTCGGGCGGCAACGTCGCCGTGCTAACCGGTCCGGATGGCAAGGTGCTCGTCGATGGGGGGATCAGCGTGTCGCGGCCGCAGATGACCAAGACGCTGCAGGCCATGTCCGCCGATCCTGTGACGCACCTGATCAACACCCACTGGCATTTCGACCATGCCGACGGCAATTCCTGGCTGGGTCCGGCGGGAGCAAAAATCATCGCGCACGACAACACACTGAAATACCTCTCGCAAGTGCAGCGCGTCGAGGAATGGGATTACAATTTCCTGCCGCTGGACGCCGTCAGCCTGCCGACGGACGTTTTCGCTGAGAGCCACGATCTCGAGCTCAACGGCCAGTCCATCGCGCTCAAATACTATGGTCCTGCTCACACTGACAGCGACATCTCCGTCACTTTTGGAGAAGCGGATATCGTGCATGTCGCCGATACGTTCTGGAACGGCGTCTACCCTTTCATCGACTACTCGACCGGTGGCAGCATCGACGGGATGATCGCCGCCTCGGACGCCAATCTCGCGGCGACGACCGACAAAACGATCATTATTCCCGGCCACGGCAAGCCGGTCAGCAACCGCGCCGAGTTGAAGGCTTTCCGCGACATGCTGGTCGGGATCAGGGACAACGTCGCCAAACTCAAGCGCGAAGGTCGGACGCGCGACGAGACTGTTGCGGCCAAGCCTACGGCAGTCTTCGACCCCATATGGGGCAATTTCGTCATCGACCCGGCCTTCTTTACTCGGTTGGTCTACGAGGGCGTGTGACTGAACCTGTACAAGAAGGAGGTTTGCCGTGGGCAAACTCGACGGAAAGGTCGCCGTCATTACCGGCGCGACGAGCGGCATCGGCCTGGCAATGGCCAAGCGATTTGCCAAGGAGGGCGCTCGGGTCTTCATGACGGGCCGCCGGAAGAAGGAACTGGACAGCGCGGTGCTCGCAGTCGGCAATGGTGCTCGCGGCATCCAGGGTGACGTAGCCGACATGGCAGATCTCGACCGCCTCTATGCGATCGTCCGCGACGACGCCGGAACGATTGACGTACTTGTCGCCAATGCCGGCGGCGGCGAGTTCGCCGCATTGGGCGCGATCACCGAAGACCATTTCGACAATACCTTCCGGACCAACGTCAAAGGCACGCTCTTCACTGTCCAGAAGGCGCTGCCGCTTCTAAAGGATGACGCCTCGATCATCCTGGTCGGTTCGACGGCCGGAACGACGGGAACGCCGAATTTCAGTGTCTACAGTGCCACCAAAGCTGCCATCCGAAACTTCGCGCGCAACTGGATACTCGATCTCGCTGGCCGAGCCATTCGAATAAATGTCCTCTCTCCCGGAGCGACATCGACCCCCGGCTGGCATGATCTCGCCGCGTCTCCGTCCGCGCATGACGAGATGATCCGTTTTGTTTCGACGACAACACCCTTGGGGCGGCTTGCCCACCCCGATGAAACGGCGAGCGCCGCGCTCTTCCTGGCCTCGAGCGAGAGCAGCTTCGTTACCGGGAGCGAGTTGTTCGTCGATGGCGGGTCAGCACAGATCTAGGTGAGCCGCATCTCTGCTGAAGGATTTCGCGATGAAGCTCATTCTAAAGGATCTGATCGCCATGACCGCAGCCGGCATGATCGCCACCGGCGCCTCCGCTCAAACCGCAAAGGACATCGTCGGGCCATCGCCGCTGGTCGCCATCGAGAATGAGCCGGCGCCGAAGCTCATCGTCGACCCGCCCTTGGCCGAGCCGCTGTCGCACGGACTCGTCTTCATCCAGTACCGAACCGAGAACTTGCGCGTCGTGCCGGTGTTCGGCAAAGGCGCCCTCGATGTCTCGCCGCGCATCGGCCATGTCCACATCACTGTCGATGACGCGCCCTGGCATTTCGTCGATGCGAGCGGCGAGACGATCATCGTGGTCGGTCTGAAGCCTGGTCCCCACAGGGTATTGATTGAGCTGGCGGATCCGACACATCACGTCATCGATAGCCAAACCGTGAGCTTCGACATCCCGGCCAAACCAGGTACGCCTTAGCGCCTGGCCGGACGTGCAGCCAATGGACGAAAGGTGATTGCCATGGACCTCGATCGTGTCACCCGTCGGCAGGTGCTCGGTGCCGCCAGCGTGCTGGCAATGTCGTCGCTTCTGCCGAAAGCGGCACACGCGGCGCCTGCCTACAGCTTCTCGCATGGCGACTTCCAGATTACTGTGCTCAGCGACGGCTTCATCTCAGTCCCCGGCGAGATCCTCGTGCCCGACGTCCCTGCACAGGAAAGAGCGGCCATCCTCAGTCGTATCGACGCTCCGGGCGGAGTTGTTCGCGCCAAGGCCAACATTCCGCTGCTGCGCAAGGGGAACGACCTCATCCTCGTCGATATCGGCGGCGGCCGCAAATACCAACCGACCGATGGCCGCCTCGCAGAGGACCTGCAGAGCGCCGGAATAGATCCTGCCGCCATCACCAAGGTAATCTTCACCCATGCCCATCCGGACCACATTTGGGCAACATTGGTCGAAAGTGGCGGCCTGCGATATCCGAATGCCACTTACCATGTCGGCGCATCCGAATGGGATTTCTGGATGGACCCGAATTATCTGACCAACATGCCCGACGCTCTCCATGATTTCGCAAAGGGCGCACAGCGGGACCTCAATGCGATCAAAGACCGGGTCGTGATGCTGAAGCCCGGCGACGACGTGATCCCGGGATTGAGCGTTCTCGATACGGCTGGCCACACACCGGGTCACGTGTCATTCGAACTGGCAGGGTCCGAGGGACTGCTTATCACTGCGGACGTGGCCAACAACCAGATCGTCTCGTTCGAACATCCGGATTGGAAGTTCGGCTACGACACACTTCCGGATCTCGCCATCCAGAATCGGCTCAAGCTGCTCGACCGCGCGGCGACCGACAGGATCAAGCTGCTTGGGTACCATTGGGAATATCCGGGGATCGGATATGCGGAGCGCAAGGGCAGCGTATTCCGCTTTTCAAGCGTGGCTTGAAGACCACGTGTTGAAAGTGAAGGATGAGTTCACAGGACGTGCAGGGCTGCCCCGAAGACGTCGGGCATCCCACAAGGTTCTTTCCGTTGTTCGGCTTGTTTCCTCGACTGGATAGATTCGGAGTTCCAATGCCTGAGAAGTTCGGGGAGATCGCATTCACCAGTGCCGTGAAGGCCGTCCAGGATGCCATGGGCAGTCGTAAGGCCTATGCCCGACGCGAATTTGGGCCTGATATCAATGGGCGACTCGGCGAAGATGAGATTGCCTTCGTCGGGGCGCGCGACAGCTTCTACATCGCTTCGGTTTCCGAAACCGGCTGGCCCTACGTCCAGTTCCGAGGAGGTCCGGCGGGCTTCCTGCACGTTCTCGACGAACGGACCCTCGGCTTTGCCGACTTTCGCGGCAACCGCCAGTATATCACCACCGGCAATGTTGCCGGAAATGACCGGGTCTCGCTGTTCCTCATGGACTATGCGAACCGGCGCCGCCTCAAGATTTTCGGGCGAATGCGCGCCGTCGACGTTGACGACGATCCAGGGCTCGCGGAACGGATGGTGATTGCCGATTACGGCGCGGTGGTCGAACGATCCATGGTGATTACAGTCGCGGCGTTCGACTGGAACTGCCCGCAGCACATAACCCCGCGCTTCGCGGAGAGCGAAATTGCCACGGCGTTCGCGGCGTTTCGACAGGGAAGCACCAGAAATTGCGAGCCGGACACTTGAACAAGGAGGAATGAATGGAGGGCCGATCAGACTCGCCGGGGCGCTTCGGCGTCGTGCTCGCTACGGACGAGGCGCCGATCTTCCAGCCTGGAGACCGGGTCGGTATCCTTACGCGCGCCCCGATCGGCCACTATCGCGTACCGATCTATCTGCGCGGTAAGAAGGGGGTGATCGACGCCGTGATTGAGCCGGCTGCGGTCGACAACGAGGAGGAAGGCTTTGGCCGCAACGCCGGGTCGAAGCGCCATTATTACCGCGTGGCGATCCCGATGACCGAGATCTGGGCCGACTATGTCGGCTCGCCGCGAGACGGGCTGCGCATCGAAATCTTCGAGACATGGCTTGAAAGAATCTGAAGATGACCAAACCTGACCACGATCACGACGGGCATGATCATGCCCACCCCGAGATCACGCAGGGCGAGGCGCCGGGCTATTACGACATCATGGAGACGGCGGTGCGCGAGCTTTTGATTGAGCGCAAGCTGATCCGCGCCGACGAGATCCGTCGCCAGATCGAGGTGATCGACTCGCGGACCCCGGCGCTTGGAGCAAAGGTCGTGGCGCGCGCCTGGGTCGATCCTTCGTTCAAGGCCCATCTGCTGGAGAACGGCCGCACCGCCTGCGAGGAACTCGGCATCAGCTTCTACGACGATACCCAACTGATCGTGCTGGAGAACACGCCGGAGGTTCACAACCTGATCGTCTGCACCCTCTGCTCATGCTACCCGCGGCCCGTGCTAGGCCTACCTCCGGACTGGTACAAGCTGAAGCCCTACAGGGCGCGCGCAGTCTCCGAACCCCGCGCCGTTCTCGCTGAATTCGGTACGGAACTACCGGACGACGTCGAACTCCGCGTCAGCGATTCGACGGCGATGGTCCGCTATCTCGTGCTGCCTATGCGTCCGGACGGCACCGATGCCTATGACGAGCAACAACTGGCCGATCTCGTGACGCGCGACGCGATGATCGGCGTGATCCCCGTCAGACTTGAGCGTGAGGTTGCAGCATGACCGATACCCAGCACCTTGTCAGCCGTCTACCCAACGACATCGGCGGGTTGTCGTCGGAACCCGTCACGCGGGTCGACCACGAGTTGGAACCTTGGGAAAAGCGTTGCCATGCCTTGGCCGACGTCCTCGATTTCCACAAGATCATCAACACTGAGGAAAAGCGCTGCGGCGTCGAAGCCCTTGGCGCCGAGATGGTCGGCAAGCTCAGCTACTATGAGCGCTGGATCGTCGCCTTTGCCAATATTCTCTTCAGGAAAGGCGTTCTCACGCCAACCGAACTTGCCCTCAAGATGAAGGAGGTAGAGGCGCGGTGGTCCCAGCCAGGCAATGGCTCGGTATGACCCCACAAGGTTTTATCGCGCGCGAAAGTAGCTTCGATCCCACGGTGACCATGGATCGTCTCATTGCAGCGGCGGTCGCTGACGGAATGGCCATATTGGCGCGCATCGACCACACCGCGGCAGCTGCGAAAGTCGGCATGGACCTGAGGCCGACCGAGGTCCTGATCTTGGGCAATCCGAGGACCGGGACACCGATCATGCAGGATGTTCAGACCGCAGCGATCGACCTGCCGCTGAAGGCGCTGGTGTGGCAGGATTCAGCGGGCAAAACCTGGATTGCCTACAACGATCCCATGTGGATCGGCAACCGTCATGGGGTCGGCGCTCACACGGAGCCACTGCTGCGCGGGATGGCGGACAAACTTGCAAAAGCAGTCGCCGCCGCATCGGGCGGTGCGCGAGTCAGCTGACGTCGTACTCAGACATTAATGTGTCCACGCCACGATCATGGCGCCGCATTCCAAGGAACTGAGGCGGACACTGTGAGGCTGATTGCGTTCAGCAAGTCTTCGTGCCGCACCGGCTTCGTCAGGAAATCAGATGCACCGGCCTTGATTGCACGAACCGACATGGCGATGTCGGCGTGACCACTGATGAAGATAATAGGCACGCTGGCGCCAGCGCGAAGCAACTTGTCCTGAAAATCCAGGCCGCCCTGACCCGGCAACCAAGCATCCAGAACGATACAGATCGGCGGCTGGAGTTGATCGCTATCCAGGAAGGCACGCGTCGACTGGAAGGTCTCGACGCGAAAGCCGGCGGAACGAATAAGGCCAGCGAGGGCCTCAAGGATCGAGGCGTCGTCGTCTACGAGGGCAACGTATTGCTCTGACGGAGAAATCTGGTCGTGAGGAGACCTGAGCCAGATCGGAAACAAGGAGGAGGGAATCGGTACTGCAGCGGGCGCCGATGGTTCCGAACCAGGTTCCGGATCGGCGAGCAGATACCCACGTCCTGGAATGGTCTTGATCAAGTCTCCCTCCGGGCCAAGCGCTTTGCGAAGCGACGCTACCTGGAAGCGGATATTGGATTCATCGACGGTGGTGGAGGGCCAGACACGTCTTCTAATCTCGACCTTGTCGACCAGTTGACCGCGCACCTGGAGCAGGGCGACGAGAAGATCGAAAGCGCGGCCGCCGATCGGGACTTTCTGCCCGTTGCGAAGCAGAAGGCGAGAGCCTGGGAGAACACGGAACCGCCCAAAGCGGATTGTTTCCGCCGCGGCGCGAGCGGTTACTCCCAGGGTCATGCAACCTGATGTTTCCGTCTGGTACGTCTGCATTGGCAGCTCCACGATACCGGTCCGGGCACTCTGGCCGGGCCCTAGGGGCCTCTGCCTCTCAGGGCGGTTTCAACGACTTCCAGAAGGCGCTCCGACGAGATGGGTTTCGACAATACCTCGATGGCGCCTGCCCTCATTGCCTGTGCTCTGTATCCGTTTCCGGCAACTGCGGTGATGACGATGGTTGGGATGGAATGTCCCGTCGAGATCAGTTCTTTTTGAAGCTGAAGCCCGGACTTTCCCCCCAATCGAATGTCGGTAATAATGCAGTCGACCGCGGCAAGCTTGCCGGACTCGAGAAATGCTTCAGCCGACGCGAAGGTAAGGACCCCATAGTCAAAAGCCCGCAAGAGTCCCTCGATCGCCTCGCGGACCAAGGCATCGTCGTCCACGCAGGCAATGATGAGCGGTCGTGATGTGATTTTTGTATCCCTCATCACGGCGATAGTGCACGAGGCAATCTGCTCGTTCAATTCGACGAGAGGTGACGAAACCTAGCCATAGGTCGTGTGCTGTCACTGCTTTGGTCCAGCGCAGCTGCGTGACCGTCATTGAGAAGGTCTGCCATCCTAACCAGCGCGGCGATGGAATCCGCTGCCATCTTGCGCATCACCTGCCCTCGGTGAAGCTTTACAGTAGCCTCCGCAATCCGGACCTCAGTCGCGATCCGGCTGTTTTGCATTCCGGTCACGACGAGGGCCATGATCTCGCGCTCCCGGACTGTCAACTTAGCGTACCGTGCCTCCAACGAAGTTCTCAGCTTCGTTTGTCCGAGGCACAAGGCATCCTGCCTTATGGCTTTGTGAACGGCCTCCAAAAGGTCTTGCTCTCGAACGGGTTTGGTCAGGACATCGACTGCGCCGCCTCGCATTGCACGAACGGCCATCGGCACGTCGACATGGCCACTGATGAAGACAACTGATCGCGGCGTTCCAGTCCTGGCAAGCATTTCCTGAAGTTCGAGACCGCTCTGTCCCGGAAGACGAATGTCAACCACCAGACAACCGGGCCGCGTAGGTCGGTCATCCGCCATGAACTGCTGTACCGAACCGTAAGTTTGAGCCGACAGCCCCACGGATTCGAAAAGTCCTCGAAGCGCCTCACACACACTCTTGTCGTCGTCGATGACGACTACCGTGGGTTTGTCAAAACTGGTGTCCTTGCTCATCTCACTATGCCGCCACGGCCAGAGGCACGGTAAAATGGAACACGCTGCCTTTAGGAGTGTTCTGGGATGCCCAGATCTGCCCACCATGCCCGTCGATGATTGATCGGCAGATGGAAAGGCCCATCCCGATCCCATTTGGCTTGGTTGTGAAGAATGCGTCGAACAGACGGTCGATGGCGTGGGGATCGATACCCGGTCCGTTGTCTGTAATGCGTACCTCAGCAAACCCCTCGTCGCCGATAGAAACTTGAATATGCAACAGCGGCTGTCCATCCGGGGTATCAGCCATAGCCTCGACGCTGTTCAGGATCAAGTTCAGCACGACCTGTTGAAGCTGTGTACGGTCACCGAACACCTCGGGCTTGTCGTCCGAAAATTCCAGCGTCGGCTGGATGCCCGCCCGGCCGAGCTGTCCCTGAATGAGTTCAAGCATTTCTCTGATCGCCTTTCCCAGGTCCATTCGTTCGATCAGCGGCGACGATTTGCGCGCCAGTGCGCGGATGCTTGCAATGACTTCACCGGCGTGATGCCCATCCCTGACAATGCGTTCGGCCGCTTGCCTTGCCTGGGCTACATCAAGCTTGCCCTCCTCCAGCCACCGCAGGCATGTCGCCGCGTTGGTGACGATGGCCATGAGCGGCTGGTTCACCTCATGCGCGATCGACACGGCAAGCTCGCCCATGGTGATCAGTCGGGTCACATGCGCGAGTTCGGCCTGGGCCTCGCGCAGTTCTTCCTCGGCGCGCTTTCGGTCGTCGATGTCCGTGTTGATGCCGAACCACTGGGTGAGATTGCCAGCAACGTCGTAAAGCGGGTTCGTGCGAAACAGGAGCCAGCGATATTGTCCATCGGCGCGACGCATGCGCGCTTCAGCATCGCCGCCGCGCCCCGATTCCAGCATTGATGCCCACCTCCTCAAAAGACGCTCCAGATCATCCGGATGAACCGCAGTGGACCACCCACGACCGAGAGCGTCCTCGGCCGAAAAGCCGAAAAAATCTAGGTAGTGCTGGTTTGCGAACGTGGCCGCGCCGTCCGGGGAGGCTGTCCAAACCAAGCCCGGGATGGTGCTGATGATCTCCTGTAGCTTGCGTTCGCTCGTCCGGAGCGCGGCCTCGCTCTCCTTCAAAGCGTCCTCAGCCCGCTTCAGGTCTTCAATGTCTATATTGGCGCCGAACCACCTGACCGCTCCGCTTGAGTCGATGAACTTCCGACCAGCGAAATAGAACCGTCGATACTCGCCGTCGTGGCGACGGAGACGAGCCTGATTGACGGCCCAGTCCAGGTCTAGTTGCGCCTTCCAGCGAGCGACCATGCCGTCGACATCGTCGGGATGCAGCAGGTCAACATATCCCCACCCCATGATGTCGCGCTCGGGCAGGCCGGCATATTCGAGATAGTGTTTGTTCACATAGTCGGCGCTTCCGTCCGCCCTGCTTGACCAGACGAGCAAGGGCAGCGAGTCGATCATGAGGCTGAAATTGCGTTCTGTCGCCGCGAGCGCCGCTTCGGCCGCTCTCAGTGAGTCTTCCGTGCGCTTACGGTCTTCGATGTCGGTATTGACCCCATACCACCGCACGACATTGCCATCGTCGTCTAGCAGAGGGGCCGTGCGGATCAGCGTCCAGCGATATTCACCGTCTGCCCGACGCACGCGCCCCTCGAGGTCGCCCCCCTGTTTGGAAGCCAACATCCCCTGCCAAGTTGAAAGGAGACCCGGCAAATCGTCGGGATGGAACTGCCCGAGAAAACCCAGGCCTTTCATCTCTTCGTAAGTGCGACCCACGTAGTCCAAATGATGCCGATTGATGAGCTCCACCATTCCGTCGGCGGTAGTGCAATATGCCGCTGCCGGGATCGTGTCGATGAATAGCTGCAGGGCGCGTTCGCCTTCGGCTGGCGCCGCCTCGGTTGGCTCACGATAACGGGCGTCGCGGGGCAGCGGCCGATTGGCCAGATCACGCACCTCGCGAAACGCGACCGTGGCATGAGTGACCGCCACGCCCAGCCGCAAATGCTCCGTTTGGCTGGGGAAGTCGTGGCGACGCGAGCCTGCCACCAACCAACCGATCCCTGCGGCGATGCCCAAAGGAAACGCTACAACCGAGATCGACATCTCGTTAGCCAAAAGATGCGTTGGGCGCAGCTGCGGGTCAGTGTCGAGCCAGCGTCCAATTCGTACCGACATGTCGTCGGTTTCAAGCGCGCTACCCAGGACTTGTCCAACTCGGGTGAACGCGTGTACCGCTTCATCCGGGCGAAGATAGACAAAATCCAGATCCAGCATACCACAGAGAGCGGTAAGGAGGCTTTCCGCGATAAACGTTGTGTCGCGCCCTCTCCAGGTGCCAGTCAGATCGAGAATATGGGTGAGATCGTCACCGCATTTCTGAAGCTCCTGGAATTCGCTCTGTGCACCCATATGTGGCTCCGCCCGCCCCTACATTTGGAACCGCGCCCTCTGTAGGCGGATACGGTGATATTAGCGCGCTTTAGCGAAAGGTTGCTCTGCATTTCATGCCAAAGTGGCCAGTTTTTTTGACGACCCATTTCGATACGCCGGCCACGACAATACTCGGTGATTAACGGAGCAGCCTCCCGTCTTCCCCACATTCCAGCGAGCTGTTTGCTATTAGTTGTCCTCTTCTGGCGTAGGCTATCCGTCGCTATCGTCGCGATTTGTGCATGACGTTTCGTGATCGCTTTCACAATCCAACACGGTTCGTAAGTAGCCGTTCGCTTCCAATCACCCCTTCCGCAACTGCCTCCGGGCGGTGGAACTTCTCGCTCGATGACCGATATGCGGCGCCGAAGCCGTCATTCAACAGGCGCAGCGAGCACGATGGCCATAAAGCGGTTCGGCGGACGCGAGTCAGGATAACGCAGCTGCAATGACCATTGGGACACGGTCGCCGCAGCCTTTCTCGAGTTGGCGCTCCAAACCATCCCGTTCGCACGCCGTTACCGCCCTTTGCCGCCCCTATCCTCCAATGGTCTTTTCAGCCTTGAAACAGCTGGGCTACGAATGGCTGTGCGCAACCTCATCGACGAACAGGGGCAAGGTAAAAGGTAGCGACAGGCATAGATCGTCCGGATCATGTTCATGCCAGAACCAACGAACTGAGTCCTGCGCAGAACAAAGCGAACTGGTCCACTTCCGAACGAAGTTGGTCATAAGTGATTGATATTGAAAGATTTTGGGGGGCCCGGAGGGTCAACGTTTCCTATTGGAAATCAATACGTTAGCGGATGGTTCGCCAACCCATTTCCTTCGTATTCTCTCGTATGGTCTGGCGAACCTACGGACGTTGAACGCGAGTAATTGCAGGCTTCGAGACATCGCCGATGTAGCCGCAGGTCGCGAGGAACCCGTGTAGTGAATGACTAAAAGGGGCCGAGCGCGGACGGACAACTCCAATCTGTTCAACTTTCCCCGCCACAACCTCTCATCGTCCGAGCACCGCGATCTGCGATGCACCGCCATGGCGACGTGGCGCCAAATCTCCAGGGTCGCGGCCACCTGAAACCCAACTTCACGGCGACCTCAGTGCCCGTTCGTCGACGACTTTACGATGCCCATATTTTCAAGGTCTGTCGGCAATTGACTTTCCGAACATAAACACTTTTATATTGATCATAAAAGTTGTTTCATGTCGGCGCCAGAGGTGGTTTCGTGAAGTTGTTCATTGCTGGATTGGACACCGAAACCAACACGTTTTCTCCGATACGCACCGGCCATGACGCCTTTGTAGAGGGCCAGATTGCGCATGGCGACGCCACGACGAAGCCGCTGAATTGCTGCTCTTCACAACTCTTTGTCTGGTATAATGCCGCTCGCGAGCGCGGCTGGACTGTTGTCGAGAGCCTATGCGCAGTGGCGGAGCCCGGCGGCACGACGACACGCTCCGTCTACGAAGATTTCCGTAGCGAAATCCTGCGCGACCTCAAAGCTGCCATGCCGGTGGACGCCGTGCTTCTCGCCTTGCACGGCGCTTGCGTTGCCGAGGGTTACGACGATGTCGAAGGCGATCTGCTGGCCCATGTCCGTGCGCTGGTCGGACCCGATATCCCCATTGGCGCGGAGCTCGATCTGCACTGCCATTTGACGCGGCGCATGATGGAAAGCGCCACCATCATCGTGGCCTATATGGAATATCCCCACACCGACATCGAGGAGCGCGCCGGCCATCTGTTCGAGCTGATGGTCAAGGTGCTGGCCGGAGAGATCCGCCCGGTGATGGCGCTGTTCGATTGCCGCATGATCGGCACTTTCAGGCCCCATCAACAACCCTTGCGCGGGCTGGTCGACCGCATGAAGGCGAGCCAAGGCCGCGACGGCATCCTGTCGGTGTCGTTCGGCCACGGTTTCCCCTGGGGCGATGTCGCCGATGTCGGCGCCAAGATGCTGGTCGTCGCCGATCGCGACGCAGGCAAGGCGCACCAAGTCGCGTCGGCCTTTGGCCGCGAGATTTTCGCGCTGCGCAATGCGCTCGAACCCCATCATCTCACCATCGACGACGCGCTTGATCGCGCGATGGCGACCGACGGCGGCCCGGTCGTGCTGGCTGACGTATCGGACAATGCAGGCGGCGGCGCTCCGGGCGACTCCACCTTCATCGTTCGCCGGGTGATCGAGCGCGGCATACGCGGCGTCGCCAGCTGCCTGTACTGGGATCCCATTGCGGTGCGGCTTTGCCGGGCCGCCGGCGAAGGCGCGACGCTGCCGCTTCGGATCGGCGGCAAGATCGGGGCGGCATCCGGCGAGCCGCTCGACCTCAACGTCACCGTGCGCCGCATCGCTTCCGGCATCACCCAGCGCTTTGGCGCGGTGCCGCTGCCGATCGGCGACGCCGCCTGGGTCAGCGCCGACGGCATCGATCTGGTGATCAACAGCGTGCGCACGCAAACCTTCCATCCCGAATGCATGACCGCGCTTGGCCTTGATCCCGCCACTCGCAAGATCGTGGTCGTCAAGTCGAGCAATCATTTCCGGGCCGGTTTCGAGCCGATCGCCAAGGACATTCTCTATGTGGCCGCGCCCGGAGCGCTGCAGCCCAATTTCCGCGATCTGGCATACACCAAGCTGCGGCAGCCATACTGGCCGAAGGTGGCGGAGCCATTCGCGGAATTGGCGCTATAATCAACGCCAGGCTTCAGCGTTTCGCGGCGCGCGAACCGGGTAGGTCGACCGCCCTCCGCGCCCGCCCACCATCCGCTTTCAGATATCACCCGCCTGCGCGCGGTGACATCGTACCGAGCGCGGCCATGCCGCCTTGTCCGGCGGTGACATGCTGACGGTTCCGGCACGATCGCCGAATTCGACGAGAGGCTGCAGGCTGTCGCAGCCTGCGGCGGCGAACGAGCAGCGGTCGCGATAGTAGCAGCCGGTTGGCAAGATCCGGTTGTTGGGAAGCTCGCCGACACGGGTCGCGGCAAGCTCGGGCAGCGGGTGCTTGAGGCTCGGAACCGTGGCCAGCAAGGTTCTGGTATAGGGGTGCGCCGGAGAATCGAGCACCTGCACCGCCGGTCCGGCCTCGACAATCTGGCCGAGATACATCACCGCCACGCGGTCGCAGAAGTGGCGCACCAGCGAAACGTCGTGCGAGATCATCAGATAGGCAAGGCCGAGCTCACGCTGAAGTTTCAGCAGCAGGTTGATGATCTGCGCCTGCACGGACACGTCGAGCGCGGACGTCGGCTCGTCGAGGATCAACAGATCCGGATCAGTGCTGATCGCCCGCGCAACCGCGATGCGCTGCCGCTGGCCGCCGGAGAATTCATGCGGCCGTCGATCCAGGTGCTCCGGCCGCAGGCCGACGGAAGCAGCGAGTTCGGCGGCGCGCGCCCGCAGCGCGGCTTTTGACATTCCCCCGCGCACATGCAGCGGCTCGGTGATCAGGCGCCAGACCGGCAGGCGTGGATTGAGCGAGGATTGTGGATCCTGGAACACGATCTGCATCTGCTGGCGGATTTCACGTTTGCGCCTGCCACGCGCTTCGTGAAAATCCTGGCTGTCGATCACCACCTTGCCCGAGCTGCGCTCGACAAGGCCGATAATCGCTTGGACGAGCGTGCTTTTACCACACCCGGACTCGCCGACGATGCCTAGGCTTTCCCCCGGGCGGATCGTCAGGTCCACCTTGTTGACGGCATGGACATGGGAGGTGGCCCGGCCGAACCAGCCGCCGGGAATCGGAAAATTGACGGTAAGGTCTTCGACGCTGAGAAGAGGCGCGGTCGTCATTGCGTGGCCTCGCGCGCCTTGATCGATGGTTGGAATGTCTCGCGCCGCCAGCAGGCGACGATATGATCGGGAGCAGGCGCCATCGAAGGAGGCTTTGCGAAACATTGATCGTTGGCTTCCGGACAGCGTGGCCGGTAGAAACAGCCCGGCGGCGGATCAAGCAGATTGGGCACGGTGCCGGGGATGGCCTCCAGTTCCGCTTTCGGCTCCACCCGCTCCGGCAGACAGCGCAGTAGCGCTTGAGTGTAGGGGTGCTGTGGCGCTTCCAGCACGGCCCGCGTCGGGCCGGACTCGACGATGCGGCCCGCATACATGACGTACAGCCGGTCGCAGAGCTGTGAGACAACAGCAATGTTGTGCGAAATGAAGACAACCGAGGTGCCGGTTCGCTTGGCGCGATCGAGGATCAGGCGAAGGATGACGGCCTGCACCGTCACATCCAGAGCCGTGGTCGGCTCGTCGGCGATGATCAAGCCGGGGTTGCACGAGAAGGCCATGGCGATGAGCACGCGTTGGCGCATGCCGCCCGACAGTTCGAACGGATAGGCCCGCATGATCCGCTCGGGTTCCGCGATCAGCATGTCCTTGAGAATGCCGCGCGCCGTGCGCTCGGCTTCGGCCTCACTGACCGCTTCGTGGCGCTGGATGACGCCGACAAGTTGACGGCCAATCCGGATGGTCGGATTGAGCGCGTTCATCGGCTCCTGGAAGATGGTCGAGACCAGCTTGCCGCGAACGTCCTGGAGTTCGGTTTCATCCATCGCGAACGGATCGCGGCCAAACAGGCGGATACTGCCCGCGGTGACGCGGTAGCGGCCCTCCGGCAGGAGCCTTGTCGCCGCCATCGTGGTCACCGACTTGCCGCATCCCGACTCGCCGACCAGGCCAACGATCTCGGACGCCCCGATTTCGATCGTCACGTCGTCGAGCGCCTTGATCGCGCCGGCGTAGGTGGGAAATTCCAGCGACAGGCCGTCGATAGTCAGGGCCGCGGGTTTTTGCCCGGTTGGCCTCAGGATTTCGGATGCCGCCACCATCATCGTCCCCCCAGCCGTGGATCGAGCATGTCGCGAATGCCGTCGCCAAGCAGGTTGCAGCCCATCGCGGTGATCAGGATGGCAAGGCCGGGGAAGGTGCAGTACCACCATTGGTCGAGGATATAGTTGCGCCCCGTGCTGACCAGCGCCCCCCATTCAGACGTCGGCGGCTGTGCGCCAAGTCCGATGAAGCTCAACGCCGCGGCAATCAGCACAATGCCGCCAAGGTCAAGCGTTGCCTGCACGATGATCGGCGACATCGCATTGGGCAGGACATGCCAGCGCAGGATGTAGAGTGGCGAGGCGCCGAAGGTGCGCGCCGCCTTGACGAAGACCCGTTCCCTCAAGGACAGCGTCTGCCCGCGAGCCAGCCGCACATAGGCCGGTATGCGCACCATCGCCACGGCCAGCATCGAGTTGACCAGGCTCGGGCCGAGTGCCGCCGCGAGCGCCATCGCCAGAACCAGCGCCGGCAGCGCCATGATGACATCCATCAGTCGCATGATCGCCGTATCGATGCGACCACCCAGTATGGCAGACATGCAGCCAATGATCACGCCGATGCTCACCGATATCAGGACGATCATGAACGCCGCGACGCATGAGGCACGCGACCCGTAGATGATGCGTGAAAACAGGTCGCGACCGACTTCGTCGGTACCGAACCAGTGAAGCGCGCTCGGTGGCTGCAGACGCGCGGACAGCATCAGCTTGTCGGGATTGTAGGGTGCAATCAGCGGCGCGGCGACGATCATCACGATGACCATCAAGATGATCACCGCCCCAACCAGCGTCAGTGGGCTGCGGCGGGTCAGATACCAGAAAAAATGTAATCGCGACTTCCAGCCAGCGGCGGCGGCGACACTTTGTGTTGTCGAAGATGCGACGCTCATCACCCGATCTCCCTGATCTGCGGATCGGCGAACATGTAGGCGATGTCGACGATCAGGTTGATGAGGACGTAGCCGATCGATGCAACCACGGTGAACCCCATGATCGCCGGGAAATCGAGAGTCTGGATCGAGGTCACGACATAGGTGCCCATGCCCGGCCATGCGAACACGGTCTCGGTCAGCACCGCGCCGTAGAGAAGGTCGCCGAGCGCCAGGCCAAGCAGCGTGATCGACGGGATCAATGCGTTGCGCAAGGCATGGTTGAAGATGATGACCCGGCGTCGCAGGCCACTGGCGCGAGCCGTTCGGATGTAGTCCTCCTGAAGGACGTCCAGCATCGAAGCCCGGATCTGGCGCGTGATGACGCCGAGATTGGCAAAGGCTAGCACGGCGGAAGGCAGGATGAGATGCCGCACGCTGCTCCAGAAAGCGTCCATGCGGCCTTCGAGCAGGGAATCGATCAGGAAGAAGCCGGTGATGCGCGTTGGCAACGCAATGCCCATGTCGATGCGACCGCTCCCGGGCAGAATGTGCAGCTTGGCGTAGAACAGCAGCACCAGCACCAGTGCGAACCAGAACACCGGCATCGAGATACCGCAGACCGAGATGGTGCGAGCCACCTGATCGATTGGTCCGTCCTTGTAGATGGCGGAGGCCACGCCGAGTGGAATGCCGATCACGATCGACAGGATCAGCGAGATGGCGCCGAGCTCCATCGTTGCCGGCAGGAAGGTGGCAATGTCGCCGGCAACCGAGCGGCGCGTCCGCAGCGAGGTACCGAGGTCGCCATGAAGCAAGTTGCTGACGTAGATAGCGAATTGATCCCATACTGGCCGATCGAGCCCGAGATCGCGCCGCACACTCATCAGCGTTTCGGCGCTTGCCCTGTCACCGGCGATCATCCGGGCGGGATCGCCGGGGATCAGGTGGGAAATGATGAAGGTGATGACCGCGACGCCGAAGACGACGAAGAACAGCATCACGAAGCGGGGAATGATAATGCGCATGATCGTCATTTGAGGTCGGTCCTCGCGGCGCTGCGGGCTTCTTTTGCCTATGAAACAGGGCGGCCGGAAAGGCGTCCCGCCTCCCCGACCGTCAGACATTGTTCGGCGCTTCCCGTGTTCAAGCCATCATCGAGATTGCACAGCACGACGCTTCCGGGGATCGTCCGGAAGGCATCTGGTGGGCAGCACTCTGCGAGGCAGGGATGCCGAAAAGGTCAGGGTCCATATGGGCGACGAACGGGAGCGCCATCGGCGCTCCGTCGCGCGCGCTCATTCCGACTTCGACATGGTGGCGAAGTTGTAGACCTGGATGAGCATCGGGTTGTAGACGTAGCCCTTGACCACGGCCCGTCGCGCGAAGATGTCGTTCTTCTGCATCAAGTAGAGATAGGGTGCGTCTTGCGTCGACAGCTTCTGTGCCTCGAGGTAGAGCTGCTCGCGCTTCGGCTGGTCGATGATGCTAGCGGCCTCGCGAACAAGGCCGGCAACCTTGGGATTGTTGTAGAAGGCGCGGTTACCTGGGCCGCCCATCCGGTCCGGATCGAACCAGTAGTTCATGAACATGTAGGGGTCGGCGAAATCGGGCGTCCATGCGCCAGGCGCCAGGTCGTAATTGCCGCTTGCCGCCATTTCGCGTTTTGTGGTGTCGGCAACAGCCTGCAGATCGAGCTTGATGCCAATGTCGGCGAGATTTGCCTGCAAGGCGAGGCCGACCGGTTCCCAGGCCGTGTCTGCCTGCGAGAATGTGTAGGTCAGATGGATGTCGGATTTGCCGGCTTCTTTCAACAGTGCCTTGGCTTTTTCGACGTCGTAGCTGTACTGGAAACCGTTGGGGTCGTGCGCCCACATGCCGTCCGGAACAGCGCCACGCATCTGCTCGGCCTGGCCCTGCATGATGCCGTCGACGATGCCCTTGTAGTCCACGGCATAGGAGATCGCCTGGCGCACGCGCGCATCGTCGAGCGGTGGGCGTTTGTTGTTCATATAGACGTAGTTGACGTAGAGGCTTGGATTGCTCTCGACAACGATGTTGGGATCGCCTTTGAGCGCGGCCGCCTGGTCGACCGGGACCTGTTCGATGATGTCGGCATCGCCGTTGACGAGCTGCAGGCGGCGCGCCGAGATTTCACCGACGGTGCGCACCACGATCTGCTTCAAGGCCGGAGTTGACCCAGCGTAATGCTCGTTGCGATCGAGGACGACGCTCTGGTTGCGTTCCCAGCTGGTGATCTTGTAGGCGCCACTGCCGGCCGTGTGCTCCGCCAGCCATGCCTTGGCCATGTCGCCATCTTTTTCATGCTCCATCACTTTCGGATTGATGATGGCCGCGCCGGAGACGGCCATAGTCGAGAGGAACGGTGCGAACTGCGACGACAGGATGAACTTGACGGTGCCCGGATCGACGACCTGAACTTCCTTCAGCACGGGAAAGGCATCGGAAGGGCCGGCCTTGAGCTTCATTGCGCGGTCGAAGCTGAACTTGACCGCTGCCGCGTCGACAGGTGTGCCGTCATCGAATTTGTGGCCCTGGGCCAGCTTGAAGGTCCAGACCGTGTTGGTGTCGTCGACGGACCAGCTTTCCGCGAGCTCCGGAACGACCTCGGTGGTCGCGCCCTTGTAGGCAACCAGATGCTCATAGGCGGCATAGATGAAGGTATAGCCGCTGTTGCTGATCTCGACGCCAGGGTCCGCGGTCGGCGCGTCCTCCGCCCGGCTGAGAACCAGCACGTCCGACGCGGCCCATGCTGTTTGCGTAAGCGATGATGTAACTAAAAGGGCAAGGCCCAGCTTCTTCCAGTGCGCGAAAACCATCTATCTACCCTCTGAGGTTCGGCGGACTCGAACGACGCCTGTTCCGGCAATTTGTCCGCAGGATCAGATTAGGCAGCGATTTTCCTAAGCGCAACTTATTTTCTTATCGTACGCGCCAGTTGATCGGTATTGGCGCGTGGCGCCAGTTTCGAAATGGCACTTTCAGCGATTGAGGACGAGCCGATCGCGTCGATCAGTTCTTTCTCGGACGTGGAGCAAACGCAGACAAAGCACGCCGGCTTCTCGCTGACCGTCACGTATGCATGGCCCATCGTTGCGTCGAAATAGACGGAGTCGCCGACCTTCAAGGTCACCGGCTCATAGTGTTCGGTGTGGAGCTCGAGCTCGCCTTCGACCACATAGGTATATTCTTCACCGACGTGGCGGATGAAGGCGCCGAACTCTTCCATCGTGCGGGCGTGCGCCACGCCAAACATCGGGACGATCGACTTTTTCGAGATGTCGGTGCACAAATAGAGATAGTCGTAGTTCTTGGTCTTGATGGACCTGCCCTCGCCTGCCCTGCTGATCGTGCGGCGGCCCAGTGGGCTCGGGGTGGCTTCCGTGGCTCGGGTCCCGAACAGTTCGACAATGTCGACCTTCAGCCCATCGGCCAACTGGACAATGCGGTCGTAGGTCAACGACATCTGGTTGTTTTCAACCTTGGACAATGTCGATATGGCGAGCCCGGTCATCGCGCTGACTTGCGACAGCGTCCAATGGTTGCGGGTGCGGATTTCCCGCACGAAATCACCCAGGCTGGCTTTCTGATCCATCATTTCCGTTGCCGTATCCCGCATTTCTGGCCCTCAAAGATATTACATTCTATTTTTTTGCGCGATACGGAAAACTTCTTGATCAATCGGAAAAATAAGTTTCTGATGAGATCAATCGGCTTGGAGTGAACGATGTTCGATTTTGTTGTTGTAGGCGGCGGCATGGCGGGCGCCTCTGCGGCCTATGAGTTGGCCGACGGAGCGAGCGTTCTGCTTCTCGAGCGTGAGGGCCATTGCGGCTACCACACGACTGGCCGCTCGGCCGCCCTCTTTTCGGAAACCTATGGCAACGCCACCATCCGGTCGCTGACGCGAGCCAGTCGCGGTCTGTATGAAACGCCACCGGCCGGCTTTGCTGAACATCCCCTGCTGACGCCGCGCAATGTGCTTTTCATCGCACGCGCCGATCAGGAAGAGAGCATGTTCAGGATGGTCGAGATATTCGCCCAGACTGGCGAAAAGCCGTCGCTGGCTCTCGATACAGACGCCGTGTGCAGGCGCGTGCCGATCATGCGAGCCGACTATGTGGCACAGGCCCTCCTCGATGAAACGTCGATGGACATCGACGTTCACGGCTTGCATGAAGGCTATCTGCGCGGGGCGCGCAGCCGGGGTGCTCGCATCGCGGTCTCCGCCGAAGTCGTGGATGTAGATCGGGGTCCTTACGGCTGGCGGATCTCCACGAACAACGGGCAATTCGAGGCAAGGACGATCGTCAATGCCGCTGGCGCATGGGCCGACGCCATTGCAGCCATGGCCGGTGTTGCAACAGCCGGACTAACACCGCTGCGGCGCACGGCCATGATGCTGGACCTGCCTGATGGCGTGGACGGTTCATCTTGGCCGCTTGTGATTGACGTCGACGAGGAGTTCTATTTCAAACCGGAGGCCGGGCGGCTTCTCGCTTCGCCGGCGGATGAAACGCCAAGCGCACCTTGTGATGCACAGGCCGACGAGTTTGACGTCGCCGTCGCCATAGACCGCATCCAGCAAGCGGCCGATCTGCCCGTCCGTTCGATTTCACGCCGCTGGGCGGGCCTGCGCACTTTCGCCGCTGATCGTAGCCCGGTGGTTGGCTTCGACCCGCGTTGCGAGGACTTCTTCTGGCTGGCAGGTCAGGGCGGCTATGGCATCCAGACCGCCCCGGCGCTGGCCAAGGTGGCCGCGGCGCTGGCCCGCCGCAAGACAGTCGCCGACGAAATTCTCGAAACCGGCTTCGATCCCGATGCGGTGTCACCGGCTCGCCCCGGCCTTGGCAGCGCCTCACATGTCTCCGTTGCGTAGCTCTGTTTTTGGGGGGAGATCGGCCAATGGCCTTCAATCTTGACGCGCTGGCGTCGGTTGTTGTGGACGACAGCATCAAAGGCATTCCGTTCGGCGCAAGGCTCGGAATCGCCGATATCGCCAATCAGGGCTGGAATGTCCTGGCCGGCGACTTGCCACTGCCCGCCGCAATTATCCGTGCCGATGCGCTCGCCCACAATTCGCGCTGGATGCAGCGTTTCGTATCCGAGCGCGGCGCGCTGATTGCACCGCATGTCAAGACGACGATGTGCCCGCAGATCATTGCCCGCCAGATCGCCGATGGCGCTTGGGGCGTAACCGTCGCGACAGTCCAGCAGATGCGCGTCTGCCGCAATTTCGGTGCGGACCGGATCATCCTCGCCAATCAGGCGGTCGGGCGATCGGAACTCGACGCGATCACCGCGATGGTCAAGGAGCCGGACCTCGATTTCATGATGATCGTCGACAGCGCCGTCGGCATCGAAGCGGCGGCCGAAGCAGTGCGCCGCAACCGCCTCGACCGCCCGCTGCAACTGCTTCTCGAACGCGGCTACCCTGGCGGCCGCACCGGCTGCCGGACCAATGACATCGCCCTTGCCCTTGCCAGGCAGATACGCGCCACCCCGGAGCTTCGCCTTGTCGGGATCGAGGCGTTCGAAGGTCTGATACAGACCGAAAACGGGTCGCCCGAGCAGGCGGTCGCGCTTTTTATGGATGAAATCGCCGCGCTCTTTGGCCTTTGCGCGGATGATGGTTTGTTCGAGAGCGATGCGCCGCTGGTCACCGCCGGCGGCTCCTCGCATTACGATATCGTCATCGACAGGTTGGCGCACTGCACCGCCCGCGTGGTGACCAGAAGTGGCTGCTACGTCACGCACGATTCAGGGTTCTATCGGATCGCCCATCAGCGCTTGCAAGCCAAGATCGGAGAGCAGGACGGCCTGCGCCGGGCGCTTGAGATCTGGACCTATGTGCAGTCGATTCCAGAGCCGGGGCTTGCCCTGCTGACTGCCGGCCGGCGCGACTGCGGCACGGATTCGGGATTTCCCGTGCCGCTGCTCCTGTCGAGCGCGGGCGCCTATCCACGGGACTTGCCGCCAAGGTGCGAAGTGATCAACCTCAACGATCAGCACGCTTACATGCGCTTCCCGCCCGATCTACCGCTTGCCGTCGGCGACCGTGTCGGGCTCGGCATTTCCCATCCATGCACGACATTCGACAAGTGGCAGATCATCTACCTTGTCGACAGCGACTACAGGGTGATCGAAGCGATGAAGACCTTCTTCTGAGCATTCGGCGAAAGACCCTAACTGCTTCCGCTTGATTTTCCGAGGAGACCACAATGAGCAGACTTTCCGCCGCTGCCATCGAGCTGTTCGAGGACCTGATCCGGCAGCAGGTCGAGGACAAGGCGATCCCCTCCATCTCCTATGGCCTTGTCGACCGCGACGGGCTAATGAGGGCGGGCCATATCCAGCGCCATGACCGCGGCTTCGTCATGGGCGACGACACCTGTTTCCGCATCGGCTCGATCACCAAGACCTTCACGGCCGTCGCCATCATGCAGCTGGCCGAAAAGGGGCTGGTCGACCTCGATGTCGATGTCTCCGAATATCTGCCTGGCTTCAAGCCACAGAACCCATTTGCCGGGCGCGAAGGCGGGCCGCACGGCGCGCAGATCAGCCTGCGCAAACTGATGAGCCACACCGCCGGCCTGGTGCGCGAGCCCAAGAGCGGCCACTATCTCGACGCGGCGCGGCCGCCGCTGGCCGACACCGTTGCCGAACTCGCCACCTCGACGCTGAAGCAGGATCCGAGCCTTGGCCAGATGCATTATTCCAACGCCGGCATCGCCGTGGCCGGGAGGGTCATCGAGACGCTGACACGCAAGAGCTATGCCGAATACGTCAGTGAGAACATCCTGAAGCCGCTTGGCATGGACCAAACCTCGTCGGGCCTGGCGCCCGGCATTGCCGAGCGGCTCGCGCCTGCCGACATGTGGACGCTGGAAGGCGACAGCCCGGCGCCTGTGTTCGACCTTGGCGGCCCACCGGCCGGCAACATCTATTCGACCACCAGTGACATGGCGCGCTATGTCCAGTGCCTGCTGCGCGGCGGCTTCGCGCCGGATGGCTGGCAAATCGTCTCGCCCGGATCGCTACGCGAGATGTGGGTGCCGATCGGCAAGCGCGCCTCCGGCGAAAGGGTGGCGAACACCTATGGCCTGTGCTTCGGCGTCGGCGACGTCGACGGCTGGACGTCGGTCGGCCATGGCGGCGCCGTCTACGGTTATTCGTCCCAGATGATCCTGCTGCCCGCTGCCGGCGTCGGCGTGCTGATTTTCTCGACGCTGGATTTCTCTAATCAGATAGGCGCACGGCTCGGCGTCGAGGGCCTGCGCATCGCGCTGGCCGAGCGCCGTATGGGAACACTGCCGGTGCGGCCGCAGAGCCTGCCGCCCGTCGCCGCCGACCAGCTTGTGGCGCTGCCTGGCCACTACCGGCACGACACCTCCGGCGAAGTCGTCGAGGTCAAGGCCAAGGCCGGCAAGCTCTTTCTGATGGGTGAAGGCGTGCCGTTGCAGATCCGCCCTGTCGCCGGTTCGGATTTCACCATTGACGGGCGTATCTATGGACACGGCGCTGAATATCCGCACATGAACCTGTCGTTTCCCGCTCCCGGCGCACTGGTGTGGAAAGGGGTGTACTGGTCGCGCATCGACGCGCTGCCCGCTGAGGCGGTGCCGGCCGAAATCGCGCCGCACCTCGGCAAATACGGCCCGGACTTCAACATCACCTATCTGAGCTACAGCCATGGCGAGCTGAAATGCCTGATCGAGTATTTCTGCACGCACGGCTGCGAGCCGGTGGAGGCCGGGCGCTTTCGCATGCACGGCCTCCTCTACGAGGAGGAGATCCTGGAAATCGACGCCATCGACGATCACGGCCGGCGCGGCATCCGGGTCGGCCCGATGTTCCTCGAGCGCCGGCACGCGCCGGCCGCCTGAACGGAAGAACGCCAATGGCAATGCCGATTATGATGGAATCGCCGCTGGGTGCCCGCATGCGCATCAACGGCCGTGAGGTCGATTATTTCTGCGGCACCAGCTACTTCTGTTTGCATGGCCACCCCGAGGTCATCGAGGCCGCCTGCACCGCCACGCGGCAGTTCGGCATGGGTCCCGGAACATTGGCGCAGATGCAGGCCTATACCGACCTGGGCGAGCGGCTTTGCACATGGTTCGGCGTCGAGCACGTCGTTTCCATGATATCGGGCTACACTGGCCCGATGACGCTGCTGCAGGGGCTGCGCGACGATTTCGATGTGGTGTTCGTCGATGCCGCCACGCACCACAGCGCCCGCGACGCCATCCCCACGCTCGGCAAGCCAGCCCACAGCTTCGGCCATCTCGATGCCGGCAACCTGGCTGAAGCGTTGTCGCGTGATGTCGGACCGGGGCAGCGTCCCGTTTTGGTGGTTGACGGCGTCTTTCCCTCGACAGGCGCATTGGCGCCGCTTGCGGATTGCCCCAAAGCGATGGCGCCGTATGACGGTGCGCTCTTATGCGTCGACGATTCCCAGGCGTCGGCGCGATCGGCGAGAGTAGGCGCGGGTCGCTTGAACATGCCTGCCTCGAGACTGAAGGCAACTATTTTGCGGGCACCCTGAGCAAGGCTTTCGGCGCGCTCGGCGGCGTCATTCCGGGCGACGCGGCACTTGCCGAGAAGGAACAGATCATGAAGGTATTCATCAGCGCCGACATCGAAGGCACCGCCGGCATCACCAACTGGGACGAAGCCAAGAAGGGAAATCCCGACTATGCCGAGTTCCGCGAGTACATGACCGACGAATTGGTCGCGGCCTGCGAGGGCGCCAGGGCGGCGGGCGCCACCGAAGTGGTGGTGAAGGACGCGCACTCCACGGCGCGCAACCTCATTCTGTCGAAACTGCCAGACTATGTCCGCATCGTGCGCGGCTGGAGCGGCCACCCTGACATGATGATGTTCGGCATCGATATCAGCTTCGCCGCAGCGCTTTACACCGGCTACCACAACAAGGCGGGAACCGACACCAACCCGTTGGCGCATACCTTGACCGGCACGGTATCGCGGTTGCTGATCAATGGCGAGGTCGCCTCGGAATATATGCTGAACGCGCTCTGCGCGGCACGCTATCGCGTGCCCTCGGCATTCCTCAGCGGCGACGCCGGCATGTGCGCGGATGCCAAGGTTCTGGTGCCGGCCATCGGTACGGTAGCGACAAGCGAGGGATTTGGCCCTGCGACCTCGTCACTGACGCCCGGAGCCGCCGTCAAGGCGATCCGCGACGGCGTTGAAGCGGCATTGTCACGCGACCTGTCAGTTTGCCTCCCCCGGCTCGCCGACAGTTTCGAACTGGTCGTCGAATACACCACTCCGGTCGAAGCCTATGGTGCCAGCTGGTATCCGGGTGTCGAGCACGTTGCGGCGCGCACGCTGCGCTTTAAGGCTGCGGATTTCTTCGATATTCAGCGCGCGGTGCGTTTTATCGTTTAGGGATAGGGAAAGACACCCTGCGCACCAGCCGTCATCGCTCCTTGCCGCTTCCGATGAGTATGAGGTTGGGCGGGTTCGCATTACTGCCCGTTGCGCAGGTCCGCGATGACGTCAAAATTCAGCTCCACGTCGCTGAATGTCGCAGTTACGCCCGTGCCAGTGGGGGACTGGACCCCTAGTCCGATCTTGATCGGCCGCTCATCCAGGCCGGTGATCGTGAACCAGCGCAGAAACTTCCAGAACTTCCCGTCTTCGGAGAAATGCAAGGCACTCGTTTTGCCGTCGCAGTAGATCCGAAGATAAACGAAAGCTCCGGGAAATTTGGGACCATCCGAATCGTCCGACGTGGAACGGGTGACGACGCTGACGATAGTAGGCAGTTGATCGGCGGAATACTCGAAAGCGACCTTCGCCCAATTTTCCTCATCGGCCTCGATGAAAAGCGCTCCAGCGTCATACGCGGATGCAAAATCAACCGACACCTTGGCCGACAGGGAAAATACCGGTTCAGCTGCTTCCCACACCAGCCGCGGCACATTGGCCATGCGTGCCGCGCCTGCGGGTGAGAAAAACCAGTCCGTCTTCCCGTCAGAACGAAAAGACGCGGTGCCGCCACTAACGGCGACGCTGCCATGCGCCGCTCCCTCTACCGTCATATCTTCAAGGCGCAAGATTATCTCCTATGGTTTTCCGGTACGAACCAGACGACGCAAGAAACATCGTCCCGTGCGCTCGCTGGGGGCATGGGTGACGGCTCAGCTGGCCTGGCTCGCAAAGGTCCCAACACAGGTCAGACGTTCAAAAATCTGCCGAACCACTCGACAGTGCTCGGAATGAGAACATTCTCTACGGTGTCCGGCGAGGTTTCGGCATTCCAGTCATGACCGGAATCCACCTCGACGAGATCATTGACCCCACCGTGATGGATCAGCAGCGACCGTCCCTCCGCCGGCTGCGGCGCCACAATCATTTCGCGCCTGCCGACGACGACCCGCAGTGGACCGTGATATCTCGAGATTGCTACGGCAGGAGCAAACAGCGGCAGTTCCTTGTAAAACGCCGCCTTCAGGGTTGTCTCGCCTCCCCAGGAAAGCTTGGTTCTGATCTCCTCTGAGGCTTCTCCCGCGATGGCCCTGGCCACGGCCTCGGCGCCAACGAGGTTTGAAAAAGTCGACATTGGGTTCGTCACCGGCGCCCACAGTACTACCGCGGATGCCTGCGGTCGTAGCGCGGCAACATGTGAGGCGACCAGACCGCCCTGGCTGTAGCCGAGAATGCCGACACGGCTACCGTCGACGTCGCGCAGCGTCTGTAGGTAGTCGTAAGCCAGCATCGCGTCGTTAATCTGGCCCGAAAACGTCGTGTCGATCCAATTGCCAGCGCTGTCGCCCGAACCGTTGAAGTCGATTCGCAGCGTTGCAATACCTTGCTCGGCTAGCTTCGCAGCAGCATAGGCGAACAGTCCAATACCCGTTTTGGCGAGCTGGAATTCATTCTTCTGACCCGTGAATCCGTGCAGCATCAGAACGACAGCCGGCGCTGCGATGCCGCAAGGCCTGTTAAGGATGCCAGCAAGGCCCCGGCCTTCACTGTCGATCCTGACTACCTTCTCGCCGGCGTCGCCGTAATTGCCGGCGTGGACGGCTGTCCTCTCATCTTTAATGAACCTCGACTTCACCAGCCCGTCCCCTTACTCCTGCCCCAATCTCCGCGGTGGCGACTTCGGTATCGAATGGCACCGTGCCATGTGGGACAGTTCGAAGTTCCAATCCTTTTGACGCGGCGTGAAGCAAAAGTGCCTCCCGGCAAGCAATGACAAGGACAGTCAAGTCGCCTCTGACAGAAACGATGCCGCTCTCTCGCCTATCATGATGCAAACGGCGTTGGGATTTCCCGAGATTAGCGTCGGCATGACCGAGGCATCCGCCACGCGTAGTCCGTCAATCCCGCGGACGCGAAGATCCGGGCCGACAACCGCCATTTCGTCCTGGCCCATCCGGCAGGTGCCGGCTGGGTGTAGCGCAGCATGGGCCGTTTCAAGGCAGAAATTTCTGATGTCCGAGCGGGTCTTCATCGTGGGCGCAGGCGTTTGCCGCGCCGCGATATAGCGGCTGATCGCCGGCTTCTCCATGATGTCGAGCGCAGCCATGGTGCCTTCGGTCACCGCGTCGAGATCGTAAGGATCGGAGAAATATCGGGGCACGACTCGCGGATTTTCGGCAGGGTTCGCACTCTGAAGCGTGACTTCGCCGCGAGAGCGCGGTCTTATCTGACCAAGGTTGACGGTGCAGCCATTGCCGCCCGGAACAGTATCGACGCCTTCCTCGATACCGGCACCTACCACCATGAAGAACTGGACGTCGGGCACCGTTTCATTCTTGTTTCCCCACCAGAAGGCGCCGCCTTCTATCAGATTCGATGAAGCCGGCCCGCCACGAAACAGAAGGTAGTTCAGTGCTGCCGCGGCCTTCCAGTGCAGCTTCTTGTATTTGTCGTAGCTGTGCGGTCCGTTGAGCTGGTAGACCAGCGACATCTCAATATGGTCCTGCAGATTCTGGCCTACGCCTGGTAGATCCATCGCCACCTGGATCCCATGTCTGCGCAGTGCGTCCGCCGGGCCGATGCCCGACAACATCAACAGTTTCGGCGAAGAGATTGCGCCTGCCGACAAGATGACCTCGCGCTCTGCGTGGAGAACCCACCTGCGACCGTTCACGAAATATTCGACGCCGGTCGCCCTGCCTTGTTCGACGATGATCCGGCTGACGCGTGCGCGTGTCCGCACGTGCAGGTTCGGACGACGGCGGGCAGGCTTCAGGAAAGCAGTAGCGGCACTGCTGCGCAGACCGTTTCTGGCCGTGATCTGGTAAAGGCCAGATCCGGCCTGATCGCCGGAATTGAAATCGTGGTTATAAGGGAGACCCGCCTGCTGGCATGCCTGGAGCCAAGCGCGTGTCAGCGGATGAATGTTGTCAATGTCGGAGACCCCCAGCGGGCCGCCAACCGCATGCGCTTCGTTGCAGAACCTGTTGTTGTCTTCCGAGCGAAGAAAATACGGCAGCACATCCCCATAGTTCCAGCCGCTGGCGCCAAGTTCTTCCCAACGCGCATAGTCTGAAGGAACGCCGCGAATATAGATCATGGCATTGACGGAGCTCCCGCCGCCCAAGACGCTCGCCTGGACCATTGTAGGCGTTGCATCGGGCGATTGCCCGGCCATCGGCTCCCAGGGGATTCGCTTCAGCAAAGGCCCTTGGGCAGTTTTGTAATACGCCCCCGGTATATGTATGTACGGGTTGATATCATTCGGCCCCTCTTCGAGCAGGACGACCGAGACATCAGCATTTTCGGACAGTCGGGAAGCAACGACACAACCGGTTGAGCCGCCACCGACGACGATGTAGTCGCACTTCCCTGCGACTGTCTCGGATCGCGGCAGAATTCCCCATCGAGCGGATCCAAAATTAGCCATGGTTCACATCGCCCTGATCGCCGCTCCGGCTTTCAGAGCCAGAGCCGCTATGGTCAACGCAGGATTTACTGCCGCCGACGTCGGCAGCACAGACGCGTCTGTGACATAGAGGTTCGCGATGTCGTGCGACCGACAATCAGGCGACACGACAGATGTGTTCGGGTCGTTGCCGAGCCTGGCCGTGCCGCACTGATGCGATGTTGTCTTGCGGCCGAACGTTCGGGTGAGAACAACAGGGAAGCCGGCTTCACGCATCACTGCGCGCGTCCGCCTGATTAATGTCTCGTGCGCACCCATATTGCTGCGGACCCAGTTCATGACGATGCGCCCGTTGCGGATGGTCACACGGCTTTCGGGATTGGGCAGATCCTCACTGGTCAGGAACCAGCCGTAGCAGTTTCGCGCAACGAGGCCGGCCAGCCAGCGCGGCAGCAACGGTGCGTTGGCTTTGAGAATATTGCCGGTGATGTGACCGAGCAATTGTACGTTGCCCAACGGAAAGCTGCCCAGCGGGTCCTTGTTGTAGAAATCGTTGAATCCAAGCGTTTTCTGATAGACGGCGGTGTTTCGACGAAAAGGGTCGATGGCCAGCATCGCCGTCGTGTTGTGGTTCATGAAGTTGCGGCCGAGCTGATCGGAACTGTTTCCAAGACCGTTCGGATAAACCGAATTCGACGACCGAAGCAGCAGCGCCGCACTTTGCACAGCGCCGGCAGCCACGGCGAAGACATCGGCGCCTATGCTGTGCTCGACACCATCCTTGATGAAAACCGCAGCCACAACCCTCTGTCCTGAAGCATCCGTTACCACGCGCTGAACATTGGCGCCGGTGAGCAGCGTGACATTCGGATGCTCCAACGCCTGGGTGAGCGGGCCGACCTCCGCATCGATCTTGCCTTTGCCGGTATTCGGAAAAGCGTCCCAGCCTGTTTTTGCCCGCCGCAGCCATGCGTCGATATCGACGGCGAGCGGCAGGCTTGCCGGATGGATTCCGGTCTGCCGCAGCCGCTGGCGAACAGTCGCGATTGCAGGTTCGTCGGGAACGGGAGGATAACTGTATGGTCGGTTACGCGGCGGCTCGGTCGGGTCTTGCCTGGCATCGCCGCGGACCCCGAACAGGATCTCCGCACGCTCATACCACGGCTCAAGTTCAGCGTAGGAGATCGGCCAGCCAGGCGAGCGCCCGCCCACGTGATCCCGCGGATTGAAATCTTCCTGCCTGTAGCGGTACATCACTGCGCCGAAGAACTTCGAATTGCCGCCGACATAGTAGTAATTGCCAGGCAGGAAGCTCTCGCCGTCCGTCGCCAGCCATTCCTCGCTCGATCTGTAGAAGCCATTCTGGAAGATGGCGATATCGTCGCGCGCCTCTGGCGTATCCCTGAGGTGCTCCCCGCGTTCCAGGATCACGATGCGTCTTCCGGTGTCGGCGAGGCTGTAGGCAAGCGAGCTGCCGCCGATGCCGGAACCGATGATGACAATGTCTGCGGCGTGCTCCATCATCGGGCCCTCAGTCGATCCGCTCTTCGGTTTGGGCGTCAAATAAAACGATCTTGCTCGTATCGACCGACAAGGTGGCTGTCTTGCGCGCCTCTACCGTCTTGGGAGGAACGCGGGCGGTGACTTCCACGCCACCAATCTGGAACAGCGCCAGCGTATCTGGGCCGGTTGGCTCGACGACATCGATATGGACCGAGAGTGTCCTGCCCGGCTCGCCGGCAGAGACACTGAACAGCTCAGGCCGTATGCCGACGAGGACTTTGCGCCCGTTGAACTTTGCAGCGCTTTCCTTCGTGATCGGTATGCCGGAAATACGCACTGGCTCCATGTTGACGACGTCGAGAACCGCAACGGCAGTCGCCGAGTCGATCTCCAGCTTTCCCGGTATCAGGCTCATCGAGGGCGAGCCGACAAACCTGGCGACGTAGACATTTGCCGGCCTGTCGTAGACCGTCTGTGGGTCGGCCAGTTGCTGCACAACACCGTCTTTCATGACCGCGACGCGGGTCGCCAGGGTCATCGCCTCGATCTGGTCATGCGTCACATAGACAGTCGTGGTTCCAAGCCGTGCATGCAATCGCTTGATCTCGGTGCGCATGTCGACGCGCAGCTTGGCGTCGAGATTGGACAGCGGCTCATCGAACAGAAACAGCTTCGGCTGGCGAACAACAGCACGGCCCATCGCCACACGCTGGCGTTGGCCCCCCGACAGCTGACCTGGGCGGCGGTCGAGCAAATGGCTCATCTGCAGCATCTCGGCTGCCGCTAGAGTTGCCTTCGCACGTTCAGTGGGCGGCACACCGCGGATTTTCATGCCGAATTCGATATTCTGACGCACCGTCATGGTCGGATAAAGCGCGTAGGACTGGAACACCATGGCGATGTCGCGATCTTTCGGCGGCAGATCGTTGACGACTTCGTCCGCGATCCGGATTTCGCCCGACGTGATGCTTTCCAGCCCGGCGATCATGTTGAGCAGGGTGGATTTACCACAGCCCGACGGCCCAAGCAGGACAAGAAAGTCGCCATCGGTGATCGAAATGCTGACCCCCTTCAGGACGTCAACTGCGCCGTAGGATTTCCGAACACGATGGATTTCGAGAGTTGCCATTTGGATCAACCTTTTACCGCGCCAGCCGTTAGGCCGCGCACGAAGTAACGTCCCGCAACGACATAGACGATGAGGGTAGGCAGGGCGGCGATCATGGCGGCGGCCATGTCGACGTTGTATTGTTTGCGTCCCATCGAGACGTTGACGATGTTGTTGAGGGCTACGGTGATGGGAGCATTTTCGCCGGCGGTAAAAGATGCCCCGAACAGGTAATCGTTCCAGATCTGGGTGAACTGCCAGATGCAGGACACGACAATGATCGGCAGCGCCGTTGGCAGCATGATCGACACAAAGATCCGAATGAACCCGGCGCCATCGATTTGCGCTGCCCTGACAAGTTCATCGGGAATGCCAACGAAATAGTTGCGGAAAAACAGCGTGGTGAACGCGATGCCGTAGACTGTGTGGACAAGTACCAGTCCCGGAAGCGTACCTGCGAGACCAAGGATGCCCAAAGTTTGCGCCATGGGAAGGATCACCGCCTGAAACGGCAGGAAGCAGCCGAACAACAGCAGCCCGAAAATTACGTTTGAGCCGGGAAACCGCCATTTGGTGATCACGTAGCCGTTGATCGCACCAATGCCGGTTGACAGGACCACCGCCGGGATGGTCACCAGCAGTGAGTTGATGAAGTAAGGTTTGAGGCCCCTGCAGGCAGTTCCATTGCAAGCTTCGGACCAGGCGCTGCGCCAGGCGTCGAAGCTGATTTGCCTCGGCAGGCCAATAAAGGAGCCTGCATAGATCTCATCCAGATGTTTCACCGAAGTGGTGATCATCACCCAGAGCGGCATCAGGTAAAATGCAGCCATGAAAAACAGGCTGCTGTAGATGAAGGCACGACCGATTCCATGCTGTCGACGGAGAGACGCGGCATTAGTGGCCATCGCGGGGCTCCTTCAGCTCTGAATAGAGGTAGGGAACAATGATGGCCGCGACTGTCATCAGCATCATCATGGCGCTGGCCGCACCAACGCCCATCTGGTCACGCCGGAAGGTGGCCGAGTACATGAAGGTCGACGGCATTTCGGTAGAGGAACCGGGCCCGGTGTTTGTCAGCGCCAGAATGAGATCGAAGCTCTTGATCGCGATGTAGCTGAGCAGAACGATCACGCTCAGGAAGGCAGGCCGCAGCATCGGAACGACGATGGTTCGATATATCCGCGGCAACCCTGCACCTTCAATCTGTGCGGCCTTGATGACCGAATTGTCGATGCCGCGCAGGCCGGCCAGGAAAATCGCCATGGCGAAGCCGGTGGACTGCCATACCGCGGCGATCACCACGCAATAAATCGCGAAAGTCGGCTGCGCGATCCAGTCAAACACGAAGCTGGTCCAGCCCAGATCATTGACCACCTTCTGCACGCCCAGAGCGGGGTTGAGGATCCATTTCCAGGCGGTACCTGTGACGATGAAGGACAGCGCCATCGGGTAGAGAAAAATCGCACGCAAGGTGCCTTCGACACGTATCTTCTGATCAAGAAGGATCGCCATCAACAGTCCGAGGCCGGTGGTCAGGCCGAGGAAGAGTGCTGAAAAGACAAACAGATTGAACACCGCCGTGTGCCAGCGCGGCGTCGACCACAGGCGGAGATATTGATTCAAGCCGACGAAATCGTATTTCGGCACGATCATGGAAGATGAGAGCGAAATCCAACCCGTCCAGCAGATGAAAAGGTAGACCGCAACCAGCACAACCAAAAGGCTGGGCGCCAGAACCAGCCGCGGAAGCCAATTCGCAATACGGTCCGATAGTGGGATGGGTCTGCTCATCGACTTGCCCTGTGGTTTGGTCAGTGGAGCGGCGCGGAAATGCGCTGCCGGGACAGTACTGGGAGGAATTGCCCCGGCAGCTGAACGCGCGCCTCAGCGTGCGTTGCTAATGCCGTCGACCAGGGATTTGACCGCGTCTTCCGCACTCATGTCTGTGACGAAAAACTTGCCGACCACATCCTGGAACACGCCGGAGAAGCGCGGCTCGACGGCAAAGCCGTCAGTGAGCGATCCGTATATGGCGTTGTTCTTGATGGCTTCGACGCGGTCTGAAAAGCTGCGCTTGGCGCAGTCGTCAAAATCGTCCATCGCCACGTCGAGACGAGCCGGGATCGAACCCTTGATCAGGTTGAACTTTTTCTGAACCTCCGGGTCCATGATCGCTTCCGCGACCGCGTCCTGCCCTTTTGCAATATCGGCATTGTCGATCTTGAAGCCGCCGAATGTATCGAACACGAATTTGTAGTTCGGCGTGGCGGTCGGCGTCGGGAAGCACAGGAAATCGACGCCCGGCTTCATGCCCTTGGCGAGGAATTCGCCCTTCGCCCAGTCGCCCATGATCTGCATGCCAGCCTGGCCGTTAGCGACCATGTTGGTCGCAGCCGCCCAGTCACGGCCGGTGAAGCCGGCATCATGCAATCCACGCACCTTGCCCAGAAGTTCGAAGGTCTTGATCATCTCGGGACTGGAGAGCGCCGTTTCATCAAGATCGATTGCGGCTTTCTTGTAGAAATCGGGGCCGTTGACATCGATCAACATTGATTCGAAGAGCTCTTCGATCTGCCAGCTTTCATCGCTCATCGCGATCGGGGTAACACCAATCGCTTTCAGCTTTTCACCACTTGCAATCAGTTCATCCCAGCTCGTGGGAATGGCGATTCCTGCCTTGTCCAAGACAGCCTTGTTCGCCCAAACCCAGTTCTGACGATGCATGTTGATCGGGGTCGAGAAAAAGCTGTCATCCTGTTCCAGGAATTGCAGCATGACCGGCGGCAGGTCGGCTTTCCAGCCTTTCTTGGCATACAGATCATTCAATGAACGCAATGCGCCTTCCTTGGCCCAGCCCAGCCCTTCGAAGCCTAGGAACTGCATCACTGCAGGCGGATTGCCGGCGGCGACACGGGTACGCAGCGCCTGCTGGGCGTTGGCGCCATTGGCGCCGCCGACCGCGCTGTCCTGCCATTCGAAACCCATGGTCTTGAGTTTGTCGGTGAGCACCTTCAGCGCGCCGACCTCGCTTGCCGAGGTCCAGACGTGCAGACCTTCGATCTTGGTTTGGGCGGTTGCCTGCCCAGCAAAGGACAGGCCGAGCGTCGTGGCCAACAGAATTTTCTTGAGTTCAGTCATCGTCATTCCCCTTGTTGATGTTGAAATGCCCGGTCGCCTATTCGGCTGTTATCGGGCGGTTGGCAGTCAGCGTGGATCGACCGGCATGGCATAGCCGACGTTTCGCCCCCCGTAGCGGCGGACCCGGATGTTGGATTGTTCGGCGTGGCCGACGAAGCCCTCCATGAGGGAGAGACGCGAGCCGTACTCCCCGATGAGCGCGGAGGCCTCGTCCGTCAGGATGCGCTGATAGGTGCAGGTCTTGAGGAACTTGCCTACCCAGAGCCCGCCGGTATAGCGGGCGGCCTTATTGGTCGGCAGCGTGTGGTTGGTGCCTATGACCTTGTCGCCGAACGAAACGTTCGTGCGAGCCCCCAGGAACAGCGCGCCATAGTTCCTCATGGAGTTGAGGAAGTAGTCGGGGTCGCGCGTCATCACCTGGACATGTTCGGAAGCGAGACGATCGGCCTCGGCCACCATCTCTTCGGTCGTCTCGCACAGGATGATCTCGCCGAAATCCTGCCAGGCCTTTGCCGCGATGGCCGCCGTTGGTAGGATCGTCAGCAGGCGCTCAATTTCGGCGACTGTGTCCAGTGCCAGCTTTTCGGAGTTGGTGATCAGCACCGCCGGCGAGTTCACGCCATGCTCGGCCTGGCCGAGCAGGTCGGTCGCAACCAGCTCGCCATCGACGCTGTCGTCGGCGATCACCAGAGTCTCGGTTGGACCGGCAAAGAGATCGATGCCGACCTTACCGAACAGAAGGCGCTTGGCTTCGGCCACATAGGCATTGCCTGGCCCCGCCACCATGTCGACCGGAGCGATCGTTTCGGTCCCGTACGCCATGGCCGCGATTGCCTGGACGCCGCCGAGACAGTAGATCTCGTCGGCCCCGGCCAGGGCCTGGGCGGCCACGATCTTTTCGGCGACCTTGCCCTGGAAGGGCGGTGCGCACGTGATGATGCGCTCGCAGCCGGCAACCCTTGCCGTGAGCACCGTCATATGCGCCGAGGCAAGCAGTGGATACTTTCCGCCCGGCACGTAGCAGCCGACGTTCTGGATCGGCACGTTGCGGTGCCCAAGGACGACGCCCGGCAGCGTCTCGATCTCAAGATCGAGCAGTGTTGCGCGCTGCGCCTCGGCGAAGTTGCGGATCTGGTCCTGCGCGAAATCAAGGTCTTCGCGTTCACGCCCGGTCAGCGAGTTGATGCAAGCGTCGATCTCGACCTTGGTCAGGCGATAGGAGTCCCGGTCGAACTTGTCGAAACGGATCGACAATTCGCGGACGGCCCTGTCGCCCCCCTGCTCGACCTGATCGAGGAGTGTCTGGACCGCGCTCGTCACGGCACCGTTGCCGCCGTTTACAACGCTGCCTCGAGCCGACTTGATGGTGCGTATCATGGCAATGGCTCTTCGTTTGCAGGGCCTACGCCCCGCACTGCGGTCTGAATCGATGGAATGAAGCGCGAGCAGCCAGGGCTGCTCGCCCCAGGCACGGCTACATGTGCTGTTCGAGCACGCGCTTCTCGGTGTAAGCCGCCTGCTCTTTCTCGTAGTAGGCGGGCGATGGAAAATCCCACCAGCCGGTGGCAAACGGGCCGGCTGCATCGCGAGAGGTTATGACCTCGACTAGCGCCGGGCCGCCACAATCGAGAGCGGCCTTCAGCGATTTCTCCAGATCCTCGTCGGCCGTGACCTTCCAGCTCTCGACGCCGAAGTTCCTCGCGACCGCCGCAATGTCGGCGCTGTAGGGTTCGCCATTGCCCTTGTGACGGTTGAATTCCGAGGCGATGTGTCGTCCCATGAACTTGCGCTGGCCGCCGCGGATCGACATGTAACCCTGGTTGTTCTGGACCAGGAACACGACCGGAATGTTGTTCATCGCGGCCGTCCCGAGTTCGGGCAGCGACATCATGAAATCGCCATCTCCGGTGATGGAGACAACCTGACGATCCGGCATTGCCAGCTTCGCGCCCATTGCCGCGGGAACGGCCCAGCCCATCGGCGAGAACGAGCCGGAAGTGAGATGTGTCCGCGGCTGGTAGATCGGGAACGTTTGCTTGACCGCGCCTTGAGTGTTGCCCGAGCCGACAACGACGATGCCGTCGCGACTCATGACCGTGCGTAACGCGCCAAGCGGCCGTTGTGACGTGAAGGGCGACTCGCGGCTGTCGCGGCGCGGCGCAAGCAGCGCTTCCCAGTCTGCCTTCGCTTTCTGGACATCGGCCAGAAACCTGTCGCGGCGCATGACCGCTTTCTTCGACTCGTCCTCCGAAATCATGGCCAGCATCGCTTCTAGCGTTGCCCTGGCGTCGGCCACGATGCCGACTTCAGTCGGATAGTTCTTGCCGATCTCGTGATGATCGAGATCGATGTGGATGAGCTTGCCCGGCGGGATCGAGAAGCTGACGCCCTTGGCGTAGGAGGAGGCCGACCAGTCAGTAAAACGGCAGCCCACCGACATGACGACGTCCGCCGAGGCGGTGATGCTGTTTCCGCAGGTCGTGCCGGTCTGGCCGACAGCGCCGATGAACAGCGCGTGATCTTCGGAGATCGCACCTTTGCCATTCCAGGTAATGGAAACCGCCGCGCCCAGTTTTTCCGCCAGCCTGGTGAGTTCGCTCGATGCGTTCGCCGAGATGGCGCCCCCGCCCGCCACGATCACCGGACGTTCGGCCGAGAGCAGCAGCTTCACGGCGCGCTCGACCGCTTGCGGGTCGGGATAGGAAACGCCTCGTGCCATGCGAAGGTCAAGGGGATGAATCTCGACATCGGCTGCCTCGACCTGGATGTCCATCGGAACCTCGACATGCACGGGTCCTGGGCGGCCGCTGAGCATGGTGTTGAAGGCGCGATGCATGATGAAGGGCAGTTCATCCACGCGGCCAGCCTTGTACGAACGCTTGGTGACCTGCTCGGTGATGCGGGGGAAGGCGTTCTCGTTCTGCCGTTCGATCTCCTGCATCACGCCGTGGCCCTTCATATGGGTCGCCGGTCCGCCGGAGACATAGAAGGCTGGAATCGAGTCGGCATAGCAGGTCGCGAGGCCGATGATCGTGTTGGTCGCGCCGGGACCGATCGAGGTCGAACAGGCCATCGGGCGGCCGCTAGCCCGGAAGAAGCCGTCAGCCATGTGGACGGCGCTCTGCTCATGCATGACCTGGATGAACGGAAGGGTCGACCCCTCTTCCAGGAAGGCGTCAAACAGCGACCAGATGCCGTGGCCGGGAACGCCAGCCACGTACTCGACGCCATACTCCTTGAGTGCCCTTGCAACGATTTGACCGCCCGTCAGCTTCATCTGTTCGACCCTCTGTTTTTTTTGCTCTTTTGCCTCAAGCGGTCGTCTGCTCAAGATGAGGGTCCCTGAAAACCGGCCCTCGGTGATAGCGCAAGTAGGCAGACAATCGAGGGATTGTGACAAGTTCGCAGAATGCGTTTCCTTGACGCGAGATGACGCACCATTCGAGAATAAGTGCATCAAACCCGTTCGGCCGATCAGCTCTTACGCCAAACGATCAGAAGGATAACGGGCTAACCGCATTCGACATCGGCTATCGTGACACGCCCCGGGCCGAACAGCAGGAGCACCGGGTCTCGACGGTCGATGCGACGCAACATGACGCATATACGACGTCATCCTGCGAATTAATTCATCGATCCGCGCACTTCCGCCGGCTACGCCCGTGTGGCTTGTTGGTCTCATGACAATTCATGCACCAGATACGATGATGAAGAACCAGGCCAGAGACCTATCGTTCGCCGACGACTTCATTTTCGCCATGCTCGTCGAGAACGTCGTCGAATATGACGTCGAGGACGCCGTCGTCGTCAACATCAGCGCCTCGCCCATGATTACCGGCGATGAGCATCCTGCGGTCGTCCCTGCCTGGAAATCCACCCAGTTGAAGGGAGGACGCATCAAATCGGCGGAGCGTGCAGCACTTCTCAGGGTAAAGAATGCCGTCAATCTCGGCGGCTGCATGTTCCGCGGCTGGGACTGGCTCGGCAACCGCATCAAGAGTTTCCCGCGCGACACGCCGCTTTTCATTTCACCGCAGGACGAGATCGGCACGGTAACCACCGATCCCTATGTGTTCACCAATGAGCGTCGCACAGCGGAGGCGCCGCAGACCTTCAGGCTGAAACTCAATCTATGGTGGTCGCCGGGCGATACGGACTGCTTCATCCACAATGAGCATCGGTTCCTGGAAACTCATACCCAGATCCACGGCAGCGGCCGCATGCAGAAGTTCCGGGAACGGGCGGCGTCCACGATCTATGAGGACGTGGTAATGCCGGTCGGCTATTCGCACGATCCATTCTGCCGGGTGACGGGCGAAAACCAATGGACCTATCCCTGGCATCGCTACTATGCCGATACGGATTCGGTCTGGCTGGCGATCGAACTGCATCCCTGAGCGTCATTTCGAAACCTTCTTGCGTCCGGCCAAGGCCACCTCACATCTGGATCATGTCCAGCCCGTCCCCCAGATATTGCAGCGCCTCGCGGGGGATTGCCGGGTCGTTGCGATCCATGACCGTCAGAGCCTTGAGATGCTCCCGGCGCAGTAGGCCTGGCCCACGGTAATGCAGCGCCACTTTGGTCGAGTACGGCTGGCGAAAAACGTTGGCGGCGATACCGCTGGAAATGCCGAACATGAACCGCTTGGCATTGCGCTTCACCTGAGCATAGACGCCAAACGTGAGTTCGTTGCACTGAATGCCCTCGAAATCGGCAGTGAACAGTCGATCGGCAAGTGGAAAGCAGAAGCCGTAATATTTAAAGATGTACTCGGTCTTTCGAGGCGTATCGAAACTCGGGAATCGCTCGACGTAATAGTGCTGCAAAAACTCCCGGTTCCTGTAAATGCAGAATGCGGATTTGAGGACAAATCCCTTGTAGATCGACGAGAACTGATAGCGGTCATAGATACCGGCGATTTCGTTGTCCTGCGAATTGTTCTCGACGATCATATTGGAAATAAACCGCGAAAACTCCGGCAATTGCCGCGCCGTCGCCATGGCATGAAAGAAATTTCCATCCACGAGCGTCCGGAATTCTTCTGGGTCCGAGAAAAGGATGGGCACGCTCAACCCGAAATAGTTGGCGATTATCCGGATGTTGGCTGCCGACGGAACATGAGCCCCGGAAAGATATTTGTTGAACTGCTGGCGATTGACGTTGATCTTGCGGCAGACTGCGGCAACCGAGCCGTGCTGGTCACACAAGGTTCTGAGATTGGCAGCCAACGCGCCAGTGTTCTCGCCAATATACGTCACCGCAGGCCTCTCCAGCAAATATGAAGCAACTAGACGCTACGACTACGCCGAAGTGAGAAGGACTTCAATAGGATGCGAAATTGATGGCGACGCAAGCGGGCTCCATAGTTTGCAAGGTATAGCCGGGAGGGATGTTCAGTGGCAGCAGGCGCCAAGGTGGGTTGGTCCTTCATGGGGACCGGAACCATCGCTACGGAGCTGGTGGTCGAGGCAATCCGATCGGTCGGCCATTCGCCGCTGTGGGTGGTGAGCAGAAGCAGGAGGGATGCCGACCATTTCGCCGTGGATCTTGGCATTCCGCATTCGACGACCGAGCTTGGCCCTGTTCTGCAGGATCCATCGGTCGGGTTCGCCTATATCAGCGCCAGTCTCAAGCGCCGGCCGCACTACATCACTGCGGCAGCCGGTGCGGGCAAACACATTCTGTGCGACGGGCCGATTTCCTGCACCAGCAAGACGGCCAGCGCATTAGTGGAGCTATGCCGGGCCGCGCGGGCGTCGCTGGTGGTCAATCAACGCTTGCGGGCATCGACTATCCATCAAACGATGCGGCGGTTGGTACGGGATGGCGACATCGGCGCGGTTCAATCGATCGTGTTGATACGTGGAGGGCCCTATCAGGCCCCGCCCAACCGAAGAGCCCGGGACTTCAACGATGGTAGCGGAATTTACCTCGACGTCTCCGTCGAGAACATCGACCTGGCGCGTTTCCTGACCGGTGCAGAACCGGTAGAGGCCACTGCTCTGATCACATCGGAAAAAATGGTGCCGAGCCAAGCGACCTATATACTCCGGCTCAGCGATGGAAGCCTTTTTCAGGCCTATGAAAGCTTCAGGACCGCCGACATCGAAAGCATGGTGCTCGTAGCGGGCGATAGAGGTGCCCTGATTGCGCAAGGCACGCTGAATGGCCGCACGTCGGGGACGCTGATGCGACGAGCCGACGGGAGGAACGAAGCTGTCCCCGTTCGCGACCACGATGTCCACCTCGCAACCGTTAGAGAATTTGCCAATACGCGCGGCCAAACGCCGTCCTGGCTATCGCAGGGCACTGACAGTGTTATTGCCCTGCGAACTGTCGAAGCCGTCGCCATGTCCGCGAAAAAGCGCCGTACGGTTCCCATTCAAGGCTAGCGCTATCCAACCCCAACGATGCTGTACTCGGCAGGGAGTCATGATGAAAAGCAATCCCATCCTGTTCCACTCGCTTGCCGCCCGGCATTCCACGCTCGCCATCGATCTCGACATCGTTCGCGAGATCGGGTTCGACGGGCTGGAAGTCTCGGCCGCCAAGATGCGCGCTTTCCTGGATGCCGGCTTCACGGCCAAGGATCTGAACAAGGCCTTTGACGGCGTGTACGTGCCGGGAACTGGCTTCCTTGTCGACATCGAGCGCCAGGGTGAAGGCAGGGCCGCGCTGATGCGCGAAGCCGACAGCCTGTTTCAGCTTGCCGCCAGCGCCGGCATAAAGGGCGTGCAGGTCATTACTGGCCCGCTCAGCCTGAAAGCTCTGGATGACGCTTCCGCCGCCGCGACCCCCGGCCTTTACCGCGGTGTCGTCGGTCTGCCGCTCGAGACGCAGATCGATCTCACCGCTTCAAATCTGGCAGCGGTCGCCGACCTTGCGGCACAGTATGGGCTGCTGATCTACCTGGAGGCACTGTCCTGGACGCCGCTCAACACGATCGACAGGCAGCTTCGGACAATCGAGATCGCCAATCGCGACAATATCCGGCTCGTGATCGACTTCTGGCACTGCTACACGTCCGGTGACACGCCCAAGCGCATCGCTCGGCTGCACAAAGACATTATCTACGGTGTCCACATCTGCGATTCCCTCGCCTATGCCGGCGGCGTCCCTGACGAGAACATGCTGAGGGACGTGCCAACGGGAAACGGAGTGCTGAACCTCAAGGAGTGGGTCGATGCGGTAAAGTCGACCGGCTATGACGGCTGGTGGAGCTGCGAGCTGTTCTGCCGGCGGCAGCATCAGGAAAACAGCTATGACGTGGCCCGTAGCCTCAACGCGCTGATGCGGGACCTTGTCGGCGCCTGACGACCTCATCCCCAGCTACCTGCCCCAACCGACAAGTGGAACGCCATGCACAATCTGCCAGACATCTCCTTCTTCCATCGGCTTGCGGATGCAGCCGCGAACGTTGCCCTGGCCTACTATCGCAAGCCGATCGAGGTCGAGGAGAAGGTGAAACCGGGTTATCGCTTCGACCCGGTGACGATTGCCGACAAGAAGGCGGAACAAGTCATCCGCGCGCTGATCTCGGGAGAATTCCCGGACCATGCGGTGCTTGGCGAGGAGTTTGGCGAAAGCGGCCAGGGACCCGTCAAATGGATCATCGACCCGATCGACGGCACCCGCCCGTTCATCTGCGGTATTCCCGTCTGGGGCACCCTTATCAGCCTGACGGTCGATGGAAAGGCCTGCATGGGCATGATGAGCCAGCCCTTTACCGGCGAACGGTTTTGGGCCACGGGGACCGAGGCGTGGACAGGTGGCGCATCAGGCTCGAGCCGGCTGCAGACGAAGGCTGCGGGCTCGTTGGCCACCGCGATCCTTCATACCAATTCACCCGACAGGTTTCCGGATTTCCCCGACATCAACTTCGCCCGCCTTAAGGATGCCGCGCTGATGACCCGCTACGGCGGCGAGTGCTATGCCTTCGCGATGCTGGCGGCTGGGCAGATCGACCTTTGCCTCGAGCCCAGCCTGCAGCCCTACGACATCGCGGCGCTGATTCCAATCATCGAACAGGCGGGAGGCGTCGTTACCAATCTGGACGGAAAGTCGGCAGAAGATGGTGGCGCCGTGCTGGCTTCAGCAAACCGCCATTTGCATGAGGAAGCGCTGTCACTGATCAACGGCTAGCTGTCTTGCCATGGTGGCAATGGACAGCATCATTCTTTGCGAAGCGCCCGCGTAGCCAATGCAACCAGGATAAAGGCCGCGGCGATCAGCATGAATGTGACTGACAGAGAAGATACCTGTGCCACGAAACCGAGCACGGCAGGTCCCAGCAGCAAGCCGGCATAGCCCATCGTCGTCACGATTGACATCGCGCGGCCGGCGAATGCCCCGCCGGAGCGGCCGGCAGCAGCGAATGCCAAAGGCACGAGATTGGCAACGCTAAGACCGCATAGCGCCAAGGCGAGGAAGACGACGACAACGTTGGCTGCCAGCACCAGCAACCCTACCGAAGCCGCACAAATGATCGAACAATAGTACAAGAGCCGCGTCGAACCGATGCGGGCGGTGATTGCGTCGCCGAACAGGCGTCCGAAAGCCATCATCGTTGCGAAGACCGCGAAACCATAGGCGCCGGCGCTGTCGGTTCCACTGAACGCATTGACGATGTAGATGGCGCTCCAATCCATGATTCCGCCTTCGCCCATCATGGACAAGAAGGCGATTGCCCCGATCAGATAAAGATACGCTTTCTGCGCACGGTCGAGTCTGCCGCCGCTGCTGGCTCCAGCTTGAAGGGCATCGGCCGGGTCAGCATTTCGCGATGAGCCTAATCTGGCGACGATCGCAAACGTAGCGACGCCGACACCGGTGGCTCCTAGGCAAATCGCCAGCGCCCCGCCGTGAGACAAGATCTGGCCGACAGTGAAAGCGCCGGCCAGATTCCCAAAACTGAACATCGCATGAAACGAAGACATCAGATGCCGGCCGGAGCGGCGCTCCAGAGCGGATGCATCGGTGTTCATCGAGACATCCAGTGTGCCGAAGCCGGAAACGTTGCTGGCATTTGACTCCGCGGATGGGTGCCCTGTGCCGGGATCATAGCCAGCCGTCTGAAGGAACAGACGACATCAGTTGAGTTCGCACGGCAACTTCGCAGAGACCCGTTGCCCGACGCACAGCGACGCACTCACCCGCTTGAGTCGGTATCCATTTTTGATCGTCTGTGCCGACTCGGAGATCCAATGCCGAGTTTGTTCGGCCGGCGAGCGAACTTGGCTCTCTCTAATGCGACCTGACAATCGCCACTGCTATTGTCTCAGCAGCCATAACAATGAGCGCATTGACGTTGGCAGAGGGAATTTTCGGCAAGCTCGAGCCATCCACAACGCGCAGATGTTCAGTCCCGTCGGCGCGCGTGGCCAGGGCCCGACGATCACAGGACGGGTGCCGGTCACCGAAAATCCTCGGACACGAGCGTCTGGTGTTCACTGAAACGAAAATCGGCCCCATCACACAACGCGCTTTGGATCAGACGGTTTGCCCAATGTGCCGGGGACGAGCTTGAACTGACGTTGCTGCGCAACAGGCTTCACCGAAGAGCGGATCGAGACGGTGTCAGATGGAATATAGGCCGTGCCGTTGGCGTCAGAAAGGCTGAAGGGCTTTTACAATGCTGGCTCCGGCTCGCACTAGATCGTCGAGATGGCTTATTGGCGCATCGTGCTGGAGGACTAGACAGTCGATCTCACTTATCTCGGATACGCGGTGCGGCGCTCTCACCTCTAGCTTATCCGTCGTAGCCAGGGCGATAGTATATCCCCTGGTAGCCACCAGAGCCCGCTTGAAGGTAGCGTCTGCAATGGCGAATGCACTAAGGCCGAATGTTGGAGAAACCGAACAGACGCCGATAAAGGATCTGTCGATGTTCATCTGCGCAAGACTTCCTATAGCCGTGGCATCGACGCAACCGCCGACAGCAAGATCGACTGTCCCGCCGAGCATAATGAGGTTCAGGTCCTGTCTTCGCAGCGCTGCGCCGGCAATATCTATGGAATTGGTGGCCAAGGTCAGATCGTAGCCTTTCGGCAAGAAATCGATCAGCGCCAGATTGGTGCTACCGCTGTCCAGAAATATGAATTCTCCAGGCTCGATCATTGTCGCGGCGGTTTGCGCAAGCGCCTGCTTTTGTCGATGCTGGGTGTCCATTCGGACTGACATTGGAACACTGCTTGCAAGAAGTGGGAGTGCTCCGCCATAGACGCGGCGACAGCGCCCCGCTGCTGCAATCGCCCGCAAGTCCCGTCGTATGGCGTCTTCGGAGATATCGAACTCGACCGCAAGTGCCGCGGATACGACAGCCTGCCCCTGGCCGATGACTTGGACTCCATGGCCACCATGCACGGCGATAGCGTTGCTGCGGTGGCAATTGATGCGCTTAACGCCGGATGCGATTCCTATTGCTCGCTGATACCGGCACCCAACTGGACGAGATCGCGGATGCAATCGAAACAGCAGCTCGGTTGGAAACGATTTCAGCCGAGGCGTTAGCAAAATCTGCTACCAAGGTTCGACAGCTGTCACGCAAATATGAGGCGCAAAACTTCCATTCGGTAGAAGATAAATGCGGTCAGCGAGTCGCTGGATCAGCTTCTTGAATCAATTTGGGCGAACCGCCTCATAACCAACTGGCAAATAACGATTATGTTAGTCGCCGAGGGACAGGATTTTCAATAGAAACTCAAGGTTTTAGCGGCCGGTTCGCCAATCTATGTCCGCCGTATGTTCTCGCATGCACTGCCGAACCATAAATCAAGAGGAGGAATGCCCCCTCCCGGAGGCATACACGGTTCGCGCGCGTTGAATGCAAACGCGCCTTCCGAGCTAATCCGGCGACACCGCGCTAGGTTTGACCCGAGACCAGGCCTCGCTCGGCGATAAAATCCCGCCTCGCCGCGTCTCGCGCCAGCGCCTCAAGGATTCGCTTCAATAGTTCATCCTTGTGAGGGCCGGCCAAATCGAGAATGGTTTCCACCTCGACGCCGTCGGCCGTAAAGAATCGAACTGGGGAGTCTTTTTTCTTTCGCACCATAGTGAGCCCATCAAACTGCGTTTGGAATAAAAGCAGCGCCGTACCAAGGCATTGCGAGACCAAAAAGGACGCGTGAAATACCCTAAGGCATTCGCATCTGGCTGTCGCCAATCTCCCACCCTGCCGCTGCTTCTTCAACCCTATCGAGCAATCGTCGGCATTCACATCATCCGTCTGGGATGAGTATCGTGGGCAAGCCGTCCCGCTGCACGCTTTCCCGCACGCGTGTGTCGCAGGCATTCCGGCGTTGAGATGGATGCGCTAAGAATCTCTGCAAGCGAGCTAACCAATCGTCACGCGCAAGATGCAGATGCGTTGGCCAAAAGAACAGAACGGAACGGAGATGTTGGTATGCCGTGTCCAGGCGACCTTCGACACCACCGAGTACCCCCTCGCCGGGACAGTGGCGCGCGATGTTGGGGTGACACGGCGTAGGCCAATTTTCGAACGAACAAGGGATGGTAGCGCTCTCCCGACTCGAACCCACGCAGCCGCGGTCTGCTATCCAATTTTCACGCCGTCACCGCCGTTTGCCGCATTGGCCGGACAGATCCATTCCAGGCATAGCAAGGAAAGCGTAGCGTGATTGCTTCTTAGGTGAATGCTCCACTGTCGCGGAACTCAGCCCGCGAGGCGATGTGCAGCGAGAAAAACAATGAAACGCGCACTTGGCGGGCTCCTGCTGTTCGGCATTAATCGAGAACAGGCAGCGGTAGCTATCGGCGTCAGTCCAACGACGTTCGACCAGATGGTCGCGGATGGCCGTATGCCACAACCGCGGATGCCCAGCAAAGAGCGCTATGTCTGGGACGTGAAGGAACTGGCAGAGGCATTCGGGCGGCTACCACACCGCAACAGCAAACTTGACGGGGTGTCCTCCAGCGATAATCCTTGGGATCGCAGATGATGGACGTGGCGAGCACCATGGTGAAATTCAATCTGAAAGGCGTTGTCGAAGACAGGGATCGGCACGGCAATATCCGGCTGTACTTCCGCGCACCGGGAAGAAAAAAGATCCGCCTGCGAGAAAAGCCAGGTTCAGCCGAGTTCCACGAAGAAGTGCGCTGTGCGCGAGATGGCGTTCCTTATGCTTCGGCTCAGAATGTGGTCAGGCCTGTAGTGAGGCCAGTGGCCCCCGGGGGCAGTCTGATGTGGCTTTGCCAAGAATATTTCCGGCGCGGTGGCGCAGAGGTCGGCGAAGGCACGATGCTTCGACGACGAACAATACTCGAAGGCGTTTGCAAACTGCCTCACCCGCTGAGCGGGCCAGTCAATCCGGACTTCTCGACGAAGGGTTCATTACCATACGCGGCCATGAAGCGGGCTCACGTCAAGGAGCTCCGTGATACCCGGTCAGACGCCCCGGGAGCAGCCAACAATATTACAAAAGCCATTAGCGCGATGTTCGCTTGGGCCAAGGATGCCGAGATGGTCGAGGTCAATCCGGCAAACGGAATAAAGCGCCTGACTTCGGGCAATGGCGAAGGTTTCCACACATGGGAAGTGTCGGAGATCGTCCAGTATGAGAAACGGCATGCGCGCGGCACCATGGCTCGTATGGCGCTGGCGATTTTCATGTTCACAGGTTTGCGACTGTCCGATGCAGCAATCTTCGGCAGACAACACATTACCCAGGTTCGCAACAAGGATACCGGGATTTGGGAGAAGTGGATCAGGATCAAGCCTGGCAAGACCGACAAGAGCAAGGTGCGCAAGGAAGCGATTGTCGTCGAACTGCCTCTGCTCCCAGAACTCGAGGATGAACTTTCCGTCGCCCCGGCCGGCAACCTGACATTCCTCGTCACCGAGTATGGTCGGCCTTTCTCGGAAAACGGCCTTGGTAACAAGATGCGCCAATGGTGCGATGAAGCGGGGCTCCCGGGCTGCAGCGCCCACGGGGTCCGCAAGGCAGGCGCCACCGTTGCCGCAGAAAACGGTGCCACGCATGAACAGCTGAAGGCGATTTACGGCTGGACGACGTATCAGCAGCCCGATCATTACATCCGCAAGGCACGCCGCCGGATAGTGGCGCAGTCTGCCCGGACGCTTCTGGTATTCGATCGAAACGAGAACGAAAATGTCCCACTTTTGGAGGGGGTGGAAGAGAGTGGGACAAAAAAGTACAGAAAACCCAATTAAATCAACGGCAGCGAAAGCCAATGGTGGGCCCGGAGGGACTCGAACCCCCAACCAAGCGGTTATGAGCCGCCGGCTCTAACCATTGAGCTACAGGCCCCACGCGGGATGGATTAGTGTTTTTCGCTTTCCGGCACAAGGCTTTCCCGACGGGCTTTCGCGGATCGCCCAAATCACCCCATAATCGCGCTCTACGCGACCTGTGCGACTGGATCGCAGACCAAGGAGATTTTCATGACCAGACATCTTTTGCCCCTCGCGCTCGCCGCTTCAGTCGCTTTTCCGGCGATGGCTGGAGCCGCCGATTCGCCGACGCCCGCCCGCATCATTGTTTCGGGTGAAGGCGAAGCGACCACTCCTCCCGACCTGGCTTTGCTGTCGCTCAGCGTGATGCGCGAAGCCAAGACGGCGCGTGCCGCCCTCGATGCCAACAACGACGCCATGGCCGCCGTGATCGCTGCGATGAAGGCGGCGGGCATCAAGGATCGCGACCTGCAGACGGCGGGCATCCAGATCAACCCGCGCTACAACTACACCAACAAACCCGATGGGAGCCAGGAAGCCGAGTTCGTCGCCTACCAGGTGACCAACACGCTTTCGGTGCGCGTGCGCGACATCGACAAGACAGGCGAGATCCTCGACAAGGCTGTTTCGCTCGGCGTCAACCAGGGCGGCGGCATCGCCTTCACCAATGACGATCCGGCGGCCACCGTCACCGAAGCGCGCAAGAAAGCGGTGGCCGACGCCATGGCCAAGGCTAAGACGCTTGCCGCGGCGGCCGGCGTCAGCCTCGGCAAGGTGCTCGAGATCACGGATCAGAACATCAGGCCGGCACCGATGCCGATCAACGCCAAGGCTTTCGACGCCGCGGCAGGCGCCGCGCCGGTGCAGGCCGGCGAGAACGCCTACAACGTCCAGGTGACTGTCACCTTCGAACTGAACTAACCAGCGTCGACAATCCATGGCGGGGCTCTTCGCCCAGCCATGGATTGTCCGCCGGCGCGCATGAAAAACCCCGCGGGATCGTTCCCGCGGGGTTTTTTTCGAGCCGCGCCCGCCCGATGGGACAGGGGCTCCGCTAGTCCAGGCTCATCTTCGAAGAAGATGATGCCTCCAGACCGACCTTCGCAGAAGGTCGTGTCTCCAGACTGCCCCCCCTAGGGGTCATGTCTCCAGGCTCATCTTCGAAGAAGAGGATGCCGCTCCGATTTGCAGCTTCAGCGATAGATAACCGGGCAACCGCGTTGGTTGGCGAACACGATGACGACGCGGTCGCCGTCCTGGCGGCCCATGACCTTGACCACGCGGCGGTTGACGTCGACGATGCGGGCCCGGTAGAGGCCCATGCGCTCCGCCTTGTCGAGGGCGCGATCCGGCGAACAGCCGCGGCGCCAGCCGTCGCGGCGCCAATCGTCACCCCGCCAGTCGTCGCGGCGCTCATCGCGGCGATGCCGATAGCCGTCGTCGCCGGTATAGACGCCGAAGCGCGGATCCTGGTTGTTGCCGAAGCCGAGATAGAGACTGTCGGCATGGGCAGGAATGGCCGTCAGCGCGCCGAGGCCGACCAGGGCCGAGAGCGCTGCCGTTTTCACCGTGTTGAACATGGTCTTCTCCTTGTTGCGGGCTTGTGCCCGTCCTCTTGAAAGCGATGATGGGAGAATGCGCCAGCCTGGCTGAACTGTTTACGAACCCGCCGTTCATCTGCGGTTCATGTGGCGGGAAAAGGAAATCGTCGCCAGGTTTCGGACAATGCGCGCCCAAAAATTCCTGCTCGTGTTCCTTGTCGGGAGCCGTATTGAGGCGGACCTCAAGGCTCGTCGTCGAGCATATAGTCAAAATAATCTTCGGGCTCGGCTAGATCGGTTTCGCTCGCCTTGACCCGGCCGCGCATCGAGATGCCGGCCTCATGCACGGTCTCCGCACTGCCCGACACCAGCCGGTGCCACCAATAGAGGTCGCGACCCTCGGCCACCAGCCGGTAGGCGCAGGTGCTTGGCAGCCAGCTGATGGTACGCACATTCTGCGGCGTCAGCCCGACGCAATCGGGGACGCGCGCCAGCCGGTTGGCGTAGTCTGAACAGCGGCAGGTCTGCGCGTCGAACAGCCGGCAGCCGACACTGGTCCAGTAGATCTCGCCGGTATCCTCGTCCTCGAGCTTCGACAGGCAGCATTTGCCGCAGCCATCGCACAGCGATTCCCACTCGGCCGGGCTCATCTGCTCCAACGTCTTTGTTTTCCAGAACGGCGTTTTCATTTTGGGGATGTGGCCCCAGCCGCCGCCGAGGTCAAGCGCGACGACGGTTGAAATGCGGCCGCAACCCGCCCGAATGACATGAAGTTGCCTTCAAAAGGCCGGCCAATCGCCCTGTACGGTGTCTATCCCCGCCAAACCGGAACCAATCGGGCTAAGATCGGTTTCGGCAAGGATGGGACCCCACAAGGAGAGTTTTCGATGAAACGCCAACCATGGATTCTGGCAGGCACCGCACTTGGCCTGTTGATGGCATCCGCGCCGTTGGGCGCGTTCCCGCTTCAGGGAAGTGCCTCGTTCGGCCCCATGCAAGGTGGTGGAACGCCGCTGATCCTGGCACAGGACGCACCGACCGACGAGGCGCAGCCGGCCGACCAGGAGCAGCCGCGCAAGAAGAAGCGCGATCAGCAGGCCCGACAGGCGCCGGCCGAGCAGGCAGCCCCTGCCGCCGAACAGCCTGCTCCACCCGCCGAGGAGCAGCAGCCCCGCAAGAAGAAGCACGAACAGCAGCAGCAGACCGAGCAGGCGCCGGCCGAGCAGGCGGCACCCGCCGAAGAGCAACAGCCGCGCAGGAAGAAGCGCGATCAGCAGCAACAGGCCGAGCAGGCGCCGGCCGAACAGGCGGCACCCGTCGAAGAGCAGCAGCCGCGCAGGAAGAAGCGCGACCAGCAGCAGCAGACCGAACAGGCGCCGGCTGAACAGGCGGCCCCCGCCGAAGAGCAGCAGCCGCGCAGGAAGAAGCGCGACCAGCAGCAGCAGACCGAACAGGCGCCGGCTGAACAGGCGGCACCCGCCGAAGAGCAGCAGCCGCGCAGGAAGAAGCGCGACCAGCAGCAGCAGACCGAGCAGGCGCCGGCCGAACAGGCTCCGGCTGGTGAGGCACAGCCCGCCAACGACAACCAGCCAGTCAAGCCCGGCAGGAAACACAAGCAGGATCAGCAGAAGGAGGCGCCTGCTGCCCCTGTAGTGACGCCGGAAGCCGCCCCTGCGCCGAAAGAAGCTCCGGCCGGCGAAGCAGTGACGCCGAAGGTTGAACCCGCGCCTGCCGGCGAACAGCCGGTCCAGGGCGAGCAGCCCCAGGACAAGACAAAGAAGCACGGCAGGAAGCCGGCGGGCGAACAGCCCGCGAATGGCGAGCAGCCGGCGACAGGCGAACAGCCGCAGACCGGCAAGCAGCCCGCGACGGGCGAGCAACCGGCCAATGGCGTGAAGCCGGCAACCGGTGAACAGCCCGCCAATGGCAACACGGCCGCGCCTGCCCAGGGCGAAAACCCCGTGCAGGGCGAAGCGCCCGCCGACAAGAACGCTGCGCCCATCCTCGACAGCCAGAAGGATGCCCAGCGCAAGGGCGGCGGCCGCAAGCATGGCGACCAGAACGGCCAGCAGAATGGCGAACAGCAGAATGGTGGCCAGAACGCCCAGCAAGGCGGCGACCAGGGCCAGAAGCCGGCGGTCGCTCCTGTCGACCAAGGCCCGCCTCCAACCGACGACAAGTCAGCCCAGCAAGCGATCAAGCCTGAAACGCTCGTCCCGGTAACGGAAGAGAAGGGCAAGCGCCTCGACCGGGCCCCCGACGAGAACATCCGCGACCGCCGTCGTCCCAAGGGCGTCGACGTGCTCAAGGAGATCGGCGACCGCGTCATCATCCAGCTCGGCGGCCAGACGATCGTGCAGAGCAATGAGGGCTCGCGGATGAACCGCGGCGCCAAGGACGTCTATTACGAGGATCTGTCGCAGGGCCGTACACGCGAGACGGTCCAGCGCGACAATGGCGTCCAGATCGTCACCATCCGCAACCGTTACGGCGATGTCATCCAGCGTTCGCGCATCACGCCGGATGGGCGCGAATATGTGCTGAGCTATGTCGACGAGCGGGACTATCAGGATGAGGGCGACTGGCGCGATCCCGGCGACGACCTGCCGCCGATGCGGCTGACCATCCCGCGCCGCGATTACATCCTGGATTCGGAGGATGTCGAGAGTCCCGACGACTACTACACCTTCCTCGACCAGCCGCCGGTGGAGAGGGTCCAGCGTCTCTATTCGATCGACGAGGTCAAGCGTTCGGCCCGCGTGCGCGACATTGCACGCCGCGTCGACCTCGACACGCTGAACTTCGAATTCGGCTCCTCCTCGATCTCCGACACCGAGGTGCAAAAGCTCGAGGGCGTCGCTAGCGCCATGGAGAAACTGCTGAAGAAGAACCCGGCCGAGACCTTCCTGATCGAGGGCCACACCGACGCCGTCGGCACGCCGGAAGCGAACCTTGCTCTGTCGGACCGCCGCGCCGAAGCGGTTGCCGAAGCGCTGACCAATGCCTTTGGCATCCCGCCGGAGAACCTGACGACGCAAGGCTATGGCGAGCAGTATCTGAAGGTCAACACCTCGGCGCCCAACCGCGAGAACCGGCGTGTCGCCATCCGCCGCATCACCTCGCTGGTGGCACCGGTCGCCAGCAACAATTAGGTCATGATTTCAAAACCATGACCTGGTTTGCGGACTCAATGCGAAAAGCACCCATCCCCGGCTCGATCGGGGATGGGAAAGGCTCGGGTCCAGCCCCCGGGCTCAAGAAGATTTGTACCGGCATCGGAAGCGGCTCATTGAATCACAGGCTTGCTGACCCCAGATTCAGGGCTGGGCGTTCCCTGCCCCGTCCCGACTCCAGCGGGACGTATTGAGCCCCGCCGGCCCTCTCCGGCGGGGTTTTTTGCTTTGGATCCATCTTGCAAAGAGCGACGGCCTGGTCTGACCATCATCCACCTCGCCTTCGTCGTCTCGGCGCTGATGCTGGCCTATATCGATCGGCTTATGGGTCTGAGCAAAGGCAAGAAGGGCAAGGCAGGCTGACCCTCGTCACAGACTGGCCAAGGCGGCCCCGACTTCGTCATCCTAGAGCGGAGCAGCCGCGTAGCGGCGTCGCGAAGACCCTAGGATCCATTCCGTGCTCTCGGCCGTAGAGTGCGGCGGCGCAGAATTCTGCACCGTGGCGACACGCCAGAGTCCCGGCATGGATTCTGGGGTCTGCGCCGCGTCGCTTCGCTCCTTGCTTCGCCCCAGAATGACGAAACTGTTGGAGCCAATCTCGAAGTGATATGTCCTGCGTTGACGAGCTAGTAGATGCTCTTGATCTTGCTGTCCGTGCGGGCGAACACCTCGTCGGGCACGAAAAAATCGCCTGCCAGCGGTCCGGCCGCGCCGGGCGCATAGATCGAAAAGTCGCTGACGCCCTCGGCGCGCAGCACTTCTTCGTCGATGTAGAAATTGCCGGATGCCTCGCGCGACGGCCGCATGAAGATGGCGCACGCGGCGTCGGCCATGATGTCGGGCGAACGGCTCATCGCCGCGACCGTCGCACCGCCGAGCAGGTTGCGCACCGCCGCCGTGTCGATGGTCGAGATCGGCCACAGCGAATTGACCGCGATGCCGTCCTTGGCGAACTCCGCGCTCATCCCCAGCGTGCACATCGACATGCCGAACTTGGCCATGGTGTAGGGGACATGGTTCTTGAACCACTTGGCCTTCATATCGAGCGGCGGCGCCAGATTCAGGATGTGAGGATTATCGGCTAACTTCAGGTGTGGAATGCACATTTTGGAGACCAGGAAGGTGCCGCGCGTGTTGATCTGATGCATCAGGTCGTAGCGCTTCATGTCGGTCTCCAGCGTGCCGGTGAGCTGGATGGCGCTGGCATTGTTGACGCAGATATCGATGCCGCCGAATTTCTCCACCGTCTTTGCAACAGCCTCGGCCACCTGCGCCTCCTCGCGGATGTCGCACAGCACAGGCAGCGCCTTGCCGCCGGCCTGCTCGATCTCCTGCGCCGCGCTGTAGATCGTGCCCGGCAGCTTGGGATGCGGTTCGGCGGTCTTGGCGGCGATCGTCACATTGGCGCCGTCGCGCGCCGCCCGCAGCGCAATCGCCAGCCCGATGCCGCGCGACCCGCCGGAGATGAACAGCGTCTTTCCCTTGAGCGACATTTATCCTCCGCTTCCCTGATATCTCTTCGTCCGCGCGATCCTTGCCCGTGCCGCTGCCGGATACAAGAGTTCGCGACGCAACGCCATGGTGACGCTGCGGAGGGTCTTATGCCGAGGTGGCCGCAAAACGGTGTGAAACTACAACAGGATTTAGCATATAATTCCATTGCGAATGGGAGATCATCAATGGCGTTGTCGATCAAGAATGCCGAAGTGGAGCAGTTGGCGCGCGAGCTTGCACGCAGCCGCGGCGTGTCGCTGACGGAAGCGATTCGGCAGAGCCTGGAGAATGCACTTGATCGAGAAAACGCGGCGTCCCGGCAGCACGAATCTGACCTGATCGTGAAGCTTAGGGAAATTTCAGAGCGAGCAAGTCGGGTACCAATGCGGGATCCCCCAATGACCGAGGATGAGATACTCGGTTACGACGAACTCGGAATTCCCACTAGATGATGATCTCATCCACAGGGTCGCGCTGCCCCTCATTGCCCTGCCAGGCATTTCTCCCCGTATAGTGACGGGGAGAAAGACGCTATCATCGCGGCCTTCGCCAATCATCAACGCAGCAAGAGGAGCGGCGAGGTCGCGGTAGCTTCCTTCTCCCCGTCACTATACGGGGAGAAGGTGCCGGCAGGCGGATGAGGGGCAGCGCTGACTTTGAATATGACCGCCATATCTGCCTGACGTCGGCCCCTAAACCAGCACCAGCCCCTGCCGCATCGCAATCGCAATGGCATCGGTGCGGTTGGCCGCCCCCAGCTTGATCAGGATCGCCGCGACGTGGAATTTCGCCGTGTGCACGGAAATGTTGAGTCGCCGCGCGATCACCTTGTTGGGCGCGCCTTCGGCGAGCAGCGCCAGCACTTCGGCCTCGCGCGGCGACAGCGCTGGCCGGGCGGCATGCTCGTCCAGGACGTCATCCTCGAACGGCTCGCTTTCGCCCGTATGGAAATCCTCATGGTGTCCGCTTCTGCCCTCGCCCGTGACGCGATAGCCGGCCGCCGCCAGCCGCGCCGCCGCGGCGATCAGCAGATCGTCGGCGCCCGCCGGAATGACCGCAAACACCTCACCGGCGGGCCGCCCGCCGCCGGTGCGTCCTGACAGCAGCACGCGCGGTGTGGAGGCCGGCACGGCATCTCCGCTCCTGTCATCGATGATGGCGACATCGGCCCTGCCGCCGCCGGCCGCCACCGGCAGCAGGTCGTCGCTGGCGGCAAGCGTGGCGGCCAGGCGCTCGGCGCGCGCGGCATCGCCAAGCGCAATCAGCACCACCAGTTGCCGCGAAGCGGCCCTGTTGCTCACGATCCGGTCGCCGGCGAGCGTTTCCATCAATCCTCTCAGCTCAGCGGCTTTTCGCCGATCGTCAATGTCACGTCGCGCTGTTCACCGCCACGCACCACGCCAAGCGTCACGGAAGCACCGGCGCTGTCAGGGCCGAGCCGACGGATCAGGTCGCGCGGGCCATGCACGGCCTCGCCGTTCCACGCCACGATGATGTCGCCCAGCGACAGGCCGGCGGCCTTGGCCGGACCGGCGTCGTCGAGGCTCATCACCATCGCGCCATGGGCGTCGCGGTCGCGCACCGGATGGAGGCCAGCGCCGAGATAGCCGCGCGCGACGTGGCCCTTTTCACGCAATGTCGCCACTGCCCGCTCGATCGTCTCATAGGGCATGACCAGCGCACGCCCGCGCGGCCCGAACAACAGCATGCCGATCAGCGCGCCCTTGGCGTCCAGCACCGGGCCGCCCTCGAAGCGGCCGCCGGCGCCGACAGCCAGATGGATGAGCCTGTCGATCGTGCCGCCGCGCATCGAGCGCCAGGCCGGCCCGACTTCACCGACCGAGCCCGACACCGCCAGCGCCGAGCCCTGGCTGTTGCCGATGGCGATGGCAATGTTGCCCGGCCGAACGGCATCGGCCCTGGCAAGGATAGGCACGCCGGCCGCATCCGCGGGCTTCAACAGGGCAACGCCCGTCGACGGGTCGCGGCCGACCAGTTCGGCCTTCACCGTCCCGCCAGAGGCCAGCGTCAGCTCGATCTCCTCGCCGGCCTCGACAGTCTCCTCGGCGGTGACGAAATAGCCGTCGCTCCAGTGGAAGGCGCTTGCCGTGCGATGGTGGTGGGTGGCGAAGCTCGCCATTGCTGGCGCCGCCTTGGCGGCGAGGTCGGCAACGGCTTGCGAAAATGCATTCAAATTGAAATCGCTCATGGATGTCTCCTGGGGTTCGTCATGTCCCAGATATCGCCCGACGGCGCCCCTGGAGGTACTCGCCTGACGGCTAGTTGGCGGTTTGACTGGCCATCTGGTCAGGTCGCGGCCGTTCCAGCCGCTCCGCACATATAGTCACGATCAAGCCTGAAAACACGGAGCCCATCCATGGCCCTCGCCATCGCCAATTTCCAAACCGATGACACGCTGCTCGACGCCTATTCCATGACGGTCGCGGACGCGGTCGACCGCATCGGCCCGGCCGTCTGCCGCATCGAGCGCATTGGCGGCCAGGGCGGCCATGGTTCCGGCTTCGTCATCGCGCCGGACGGGCTGGTCGTCACCAATTTCCATGTCGTCGGCGACGCCAGGACGGTGCGCGTGTCGATGCCCGACGGCGCCTCACGCGAGGGTCGCGTGCTCGGCCGCGATCCCGACACCGATATCGCGCTGGTGCGCGCCGATGGCAGCTTCACTGACGTCGCGCCGCTCGGCGATTCCAAGCGGCTGCGTCGCGGCCAGATCGCCATCGCCATCGGCAATCCGCTCGGCTTCGAATGGACGGTCACCTCGGGTGTCGTCTCGGCGCTCGGCCGCTCGATGCGCGCTTCGACCGGCCGGCTGATCGACGACGTCATCCAGACCGATGCCGCGCTCAATCCCGGCAATTCCGGCGGGCCGCTGGTGTCGTCGGCCGGCGAGGTCATCGGCGTCAACACCGCCATGATCCACGGCGCGCAAGGCATTGCCTTCGCGGTCGCCTCCAACACCGCCAATTTCGTCATTTCGGAGATCATCCGCTTCGGCCGCGTGCGGCGCGCCTTCATCGGCGTCTCCGCCGACACCACCAATCTGCCGCGCCGCGCGGCGCTGTTGTCGCAAGTGTCGACCAGCACGGCCGTGCGGCTGCGCAGCGTCGAAAAGAACGGCCCGGCGGCCAACGCCGGCCTCAAGGAGGGCGACATCATTGCCGCGATCGACGGCCGCCCGGTCACCGGCGTCGACGACCTCGTGCGCATGCTCGACGCCGAGCGCATCGGCCGCGAGACGCTGTGCACGGTGGTACGCCGCACCGGCGTCAGCCAGGTGGCGGTGACGCCGGTGGCAAGGGCTGGCTGAGCGGCACGGTTCACGAAAAAGGCCCGGCGTAGCGCCGGGCCGCCCTAGCTTATCTGCTGCCCCTGGTTGCCCAGACGCATCTTCAGCAAGGTCACCAGACTTGCCTGCATGCTGTCGTCGCCCTGGATACGGGCGGTTTGCTCCCGTTCCCGAAGCGCGACGCGCATAGCGTGAAATCCAAGCGCACGGTAGGCCTCCATCTGCTCCTCCGAAAAGAACTGGTCGCTCGTCGGTTCATTCGGGAAAAGCGGATAGCGGCGCTCATAGTCGAGGACATAGTCGGCTTCATCGCCGGTTACCGACGCCTTGACATAGAGAAGGATTCCCTCAACCGGATCATTTTCATAGAGGATCTTGCCCACTGCGAAATGCCGCAGATGCAGAGGAGAGTCCGGCGGGATGATCTTGGCGCGATCGGCGTCGCGCGCCAGCGCCGCATCCCTGACCGGCCGCCAGTCCAGCGAGATACGCACGCCGAGATCGATCCGCGCGAAGCGCTGGACATCGGTGAACGCACCGAAGTTCATGCCGGCATCGGCTTCGGCATCGACCACGATGATCAGCTTGCACCTGCGCTTGAGAAGTTGGTAGAGGCCGATATTGTCGATATGGCCGCCGTCGGTGATGTAGACGCGCGAACTGTCCGACCTGAGGAGGCCCATCGCTTCGTGCAACAAATACAGCCGCAATATGTCGTCCCAACTGCGCCGGGAAGGCTTCTTAAGCTCGCCCGGGTTGGGAAGCCAGAATCCCAACCGCAGGTTGAGCAGCGCCAGCGTCGGCCCGAGCAGGCCAAGGTTGGTGCGCCCCATGCTTGAGGAAATCGCCGCGCCCGAAATCGCCGCCGCCGCCGCGAGATCCAACTGCCCCTCTTCCTTGGTCATAGCTTTCGAGGTCGCATACCCGGTGGATTCGCTGCCGATAAAATGTTTTGAAAACAGAAAGAACTCAGCGTTGCGTCCCCGCTTGCTCGGATCTGGTGCCGGCAGGTCAGTGGAACTTCCTGTGCTCTGCTGAGAATTCCTGGCCCGACGGACATTCAACGTCCCGTTTATAAGGAGATAAGGTGCCTTTGCGCCAAGAGCAGTCAATGCAATGTCCGGCTGATCTTCACTGCCGCCAAGGCGAAAGGCCCACCGCAGCCGGTCGCGGTAAAGGCGGTGCAGGCCGTTGGCATTTTCGGTGAAATTGAAAGCCACTATTATGACGATGGCATTGATGGCCAGATAGTTGAGCAAAACGGTGACTTCATCATCCTGCCAGGCACCTTTTGCCATTCTGGCTGCGACCGCGAAAACGGCCGAGCTTGCCAAGAAGAGCAAGACCTTGATGAGCACCCAACCATTGTAGTCGTGCCTAATCGCAGCAAAGAAGCTGCTGAGGCGACCGGACCTGCCCTTTTTGGCGAAGCGGCGCACCAACAATGTTCGCACTGTCAGGAACAGCGCCATGCAAAGAACGAGGCCCAAGCACAGGAAAAGGCTGTTATCCGTCAGCCATTTGGGACCGTACGCGTAGCCGCTGGCACGGCCAAATAACCACGACACGTCGAAACCCCAGATCGTTATCGGAGAAATCTTGATCCCCCAGACGGTGATCAGCAGAAAGAAACCATAAATCAGCAGAGGAAAGGCAAGTCCGAGCGCCAGAAATGCTGCCCGCGCCAGGTAGCCTCGGATCTGGTGTCCGATCTTCGGCGAGTTGAGGGCTTTCTGCACCCAGGAAATCAACATGCCCCGGAAAGCCGCGGTGGCCGTGACGATGGCCGCGGCAGCTGTGATCAGCGCCTTGAGCGTTTCGAGTGTCGTTTGCCTATGGCCAAATCTCGGCGAAGTCACCTCGATCAGCCACAGGATGATCTTGGGCTGAACTTCGATGAGGAACAGGCCGGCCGTGACCAGCAGCAAGGTGCGACCATGCTTGGCCCAAAGGCTGTCCTGCTCCAGATGTTCGCCTTTGCGTGTGATGGCGTAGCTGTCGGAGTAGGACCGCCGCAGTCCCCAGGCAACCAGCCAGGCGGCGAAAATCACCAAGGCCGAACGGGACAGCACAAACGGATTGGCGACTGTCGATCGCACAATGGCAGCCCATCCCGTCTCTCCCCAATCGTCTCCGAACATCCAGTTGGCGACGTCAAGCATGATGCTATGCCCTAGGTGGTCGGTGGTCGGGTTGGTGAGGATGACGAATGTTGCCAGCGGCAGGAGCAATGTCAGCAGCAGCAGGAAATTCACCATCCAGCCACGCATCAGGATGCCGACCGAAAGGGTGATGTCGCGGAAGCCGCCCGGTGCCAGAAAACGGCTGTTGTCGCGGATGTGGCCGACAAGCTGATTGTCGTGCACGTCAGACGCACGCTCGCCTGAGGCGAAGGGAAAATCGAGTGGCTTGTCTTCGCAGCTTTTCTCTGGTTCTAGGTTCTGACGCGCTATATCGGCTTCGAGTTCCTGACGCGTCATATCGGCAACCATCGCCGATCCGATATAGCCGCCGCCGGATACGGTCGAAAGATAGTCGATCCGCGATGTGAGCTTGTACTGGTCAAGCGCCTGAAGCGCACCAAGACAAAACGAAGCGGATCTTATCCCGCCGCCTGAGAGTGCAACGCCAAACAGCCAGGCCGGATCACGCTTGGGGACGGAGTCGGGCTTACCGTTGCTAGCACTCGAAACATTGACGCCCAGCCTCCTGCGGCGTCGGATAATTGAACGATACTCTGTCCGAAGAACCGTCTCGAAGTCCTTTGTATACGGGTTACGCCTGCGTTTTTTTGGTTGATTGGCCACAGCTATCCCCCGACGCCGCCATTATTGAAACAATACAACAGGCAAAGATGTTTTTCCGCAAGGATTATTACCTGCGGGAAATGGAGACAGCGCCAACAAGACCCGCGACTTGAAAACCACAAGACGGCGGCTCCGTCACCACGATCTGCCGGCAGTTTTCTGTCAGGGATCGCCCCTCAAACCCCCGCCGCGCCCTCAGCGTACTGCGCCAGGAACGCCTCGCTGGGCGGGATCGGCTTGATGACATCGATCAGCACGCCGTTGGGGTCCCTGGTGATGAAATGGCGCTGGCCGAAGGGCTCGTCGCGCAGCGTTCGCAGGATCGGCAGGCCGGCGGCGAGGATCCGCTCATAGACCGCATCGGGGTCGCGTACCTCGAAATTGATCAGCAGGCCGCAGGTGCGCCCCCGCCCCTCTTGCGGGATCGTCTCGTGGTCGCCCTGGACGATGCCGAGATTGACGCGTTTGCTGTCCACCGATTGCAGGTGCACATACCAGTCGCTTTCGAACAGCGGCCGGAAGCCGAAATGCTCGACATAGAAGGCCGCCGTCCCGGCGACGTCGCCGGTCATCAGCACCGGATAGTAGCTCGTGGTCTTCATCTTTCCTTCTCCGTGGACATAACATACAGTCTGCATGTAAATCGAATTAACATACAGGCTGCATGTATGCAACAGGAATCCACGCGCCGTTCCAATCGCGACCGCACCGAGGCGACGCGCGCCGATTTGATCGCGGCGGCGCGAAAACTGTTCACGGAAAAATCCTATGCCGAGACCGGCACGCCGGAGATCGTCACCGCGGCCGGCGTGACGCGCGGCGCGCTCTACCATCACTTCGCCGATAAACAGGCGCTGTTCGCCGCCGTGGTCGATCAGGAGGCACAGGCGGTGGCGCAGGAGATCGAGCGCGCGTCGCCATCCTCGCTCGAAGCCCGCGATGCGCTCATCGCTGGATCCGACGCCTATCTCGACGCCATGCGCGCGCCCGGCCGCACGCGGCTGCTGCTGCTTGATGGCCCCGCCGTGCTTGGCCGCGCCGCCATGGATGCGATCGACAACCGCCACGGCAACCGCTCGCTGCGCGAGGGCCTGGTCGCGGCGATGCGGGCCAACACGATGACGAGATTGCCGGTGGATGCACTGACCGCGCTGCTCGCCTCCGCCTTCGACCGCGCCGCGCTGGCCATCGAGGCCGGCGCTTCGGCGCAGGATTACCGCGCCGTGCTCATGGCGCTGATTGATGGATTGTCTCCGGCGCTTCCTCGTCAGGCACCTCGCCCGGCTCGAACTCGTTGAAGCAGCCGAGTTCGCTTTTGAACCGTTCGATCAGCCAGGCGGCGGCCGGCTTCGGGCTGCGATCGTTGCGGTGCATGGCAAACAATGGCGAACTGATTTCCTCGTAGGGTTCGAGATCAAGTTCCACCAGGCGGCCGGTGGCCAGGTCGTCGGCGATCAGCCAGCGCGGCAGCCCACCCCAGCCCAGCCCCTCGCGCATCAGCGTATGCTTGGTGCGCATGTCCGAAAGCCGCCAGGTGCGGTAGGCAAAGACGCCGTAGTCGCGCCCCTTGGTGCGTTCGGACTGATCGGTGACGACAAGTTGCGTGTGCTCGCGCACATCCTCGATCTTCACCGGCTTCGGCAGCAGCGCCAGGGGATGGTTGGGTGCCGCCGCCGGCACCATCGACATGAAGCCGATGCGCACGAGATGGACGTCGACCTTGCCCAGCAGGCCGCCAATGCCGAGATCCGCCTGTCCATTGACGACATGGTCGGGGATCAATCCAAGCGAGCCTATATGCAGGCGCAGCATCACGGTCGGAAACTGTGCCTCGAACGCCTTCAGCACCCGCACCAGCACGGGCGACGGCAACGTCGCATCGACCGACAGCGCCACTTCGGCCTCCAGCCCATGATGATGGCCATCGACGCGCGAACGCATACGCTGCAGCACGCCGATCATGCGCCTTGCATCCTCCAGCATCGCCCGGCCGATCTCGGTCAGTTGCGGCTCGCGTGTGCCCTCGCGTTCGAACAGCTTCAGCCCCAGCTGTGCCTCGAGATTGGCGATGCCATAACTGATGACGGATTGCGCCCGGTTGAGCTTGCGGCCGGCGGCCGAGAAACTCCCGCTATCGGCGACGGCAACGAATATCTGAAGCTGGTCGAGTGTCGGATTGGGCTGCATCGTTGTATCTATTTTGTGGATGGATCGTATATAAAATATACCAGTTTATCTGATGGATGGATATCCCATATCTAGCGGGACAATTCATTCCACTGGAGAGACCCGCCATGTCCATTCTTCTCGTTACCTCAAGCCCGCGCGGCGCTGCCTCGCACTCGACCCGCATCGCCACCGACTTCGCCGAAAAGCTCCTCGCCGCCGATCCGTCGAACACGCTTGTCGTGCGCGACCTCGTCGCCAACCCGCTGCCGCATATCGATGCCGACTATTCGACCGGCATCTACACGCCGGCCGAAGCGCGCACCCCGCGCCAGGCTGAAGTCGTCGGCGTCTCCGATGTCGTGCTCGACGAGTTGTTCGCCGCCGACACGGTGATCCTCGCCACCGGCTTCATCAACTTCAACATCTCCTCGACGCTGAAGTCCTGGGTCGACCACATCGCCCGCTCCGGCCGCAGCTTTGCCTATGGCGAGAACGGCCCCAAGGGGCTCGTCACCGGTAAGAAGGTCTATATCGTACTGGCTTCGGGCGGCATCTATTCGGAAGGTGCGGCCGTGCAGTTCGATCACGCCATTCCCTATCTGCGCGGCGTGCTCGGCTTCCTCGGCATGACCGACGTCGACGTCATCCGCATCGAAGGCGTCGGCATGGGCCCCGACGCGGTCACCGCGGCGCTCGCCAAGGCGACCGCCAAGGTCGACGCCGTGGTCGCCAGCCAGCAGGCCGCCGCTGCCGCGTAAGGCGCCTCGATCATCGGAACTCGAAAGGCAGGCGTTCGCGCCTGCCTTTTTCATTTTAGCCCATGAAATGCCTCAGCAGCCCCGCCGCAGCGACGCCGATCAGCACGGTCGGGAGCATGGAAAGCCGCGTCGCCGCGATGAAGGTGATGGCCAGCGCCAGAAGGTCGGCGGGATTGCGCGACACGAAGGCCGGCGCGATGACCGAGATCAGCACGCAACCGGGCGCCGCCTCCATCGTCGCGGTCGCCCGCGCGCTGAGCTCGCGGTTGCGCAGCATCACATAGCCGCCGAGCCGCGTGAGATAGGTGACGCCGGCCATCAGCACGATGGTGACAAGGGTTGTCATGTCGATCATGCGTCACCTGCCATCAGCCAGGCAGCAAGCAGCCCCGACACCGCGCCCGCCGCGACATACCAGGCACCGGGAATGAAGAGATGGACAAGGGCCGCGAGGACCAGGCTGACCAGCCAGGGCCGTGCCGCCGCCACGCTTTTCCACATGCCGCGCATCAGCACCAGGAAGACAGCCGGAAACGCCATGTCGAAACCATAGGTCTCGACATGACCGAGCATCGGGCCGAGCAAGGCGCCGAGCGTGGTGAAGGAAGCCCAGGTCAGGTACATCGCCAGTGCCGCGCCCATATAGTAGCGCGGGCTGAAGACCGGCGTGATATCAGCCGCGGCACGCTGTTTGGCGTCGGCCAGGCCCAGCGCCCAGCTTTCGTCGCACAGGAAGAAAAGTGCTGGAAACGCCTTGCGCCGCGGCAGATCGCGCAGGAATGGCGCAAGGGCTGCTCCCATCAGCAGATGGCGGCTGTTGACCAGGAAGGTGATGGCGACGATGAGCAGGATATGCGGCGGCGACGTCCACAACTGGATCGCCGCGAATTCCGAGCCGCCGGCGAAGTTCAGCCCCGTCATCATGGACAGTTCGAGCGTGCTCAACCCTTTCTGGGCCGCCTGGGCGCCAAGCACCAGCGCATAGGGGATGGTGCCTAACAGCACCGGCGCGCAGGACGCCACGCCCCGGCGGAACTCGGATCGCGAGCCGTCGCCCGCCGCTTCGACTGCCTGTGAAATGCTCATGCTCTGCCGTCGGCCGGCCTCGCGGCCAGCGCTTCCCTCGGTTTTGAACTCTCATGATACCGGCGGCAAACATACCCACACTTCTCGGCAATTTGGTTGCGAAGATTGTTGCATTCTCTCTACGTTTGGCACTGGATGTCACAAATATCCGATAAAATGGAATCCAGAGCCATGACGCTCGACGACATCGACAAGCGCATCCTGCGGGCACTGCAACGCAACGGCCGCATGGCCAACAACGATTTGGCCAACGAGGTCGGCCTGTCGCCCTCGCCTTGCCTGCGGCGCGTCAAGCTTCTGGAGGAGGCCGGCGTCATCGACCGCTATGTCGCCGTGCTCAACCCGGCCAGCATCGGCAAGGGCCTGACATTCTTCACCCGCATCTGGCTGAAGACGCAGGACGAGGACACGGTCCAGCACTTCGCCAGCCAAGTGGCCAAGCTGCCCCAGGTCATGGAGTGCTACCTGATGCTCGGCGACTGCGATGCCCTGGTGCGCGTGGTGGCGGCCGACGTCAACGACTATCGCCGCTTCCAGTCGGAGCATCTGAGCCGCATCAAGGGCGTCCAGAACGTCAAGACCGACGTGCCGAGCTGGACGATCAAGTACACGTCGGAACTGCCGATCTGACCGGTGCCACAGAGCGGCCCGGATGCCTGGTGCAGCGTTTCGGACTGGATAAAAAATGCAACCGGATTGTAGGATCGGTTTCGGTGCCATCGTCCTTCGGACGCAAGCAGCGCTGGGCGCTGCCCTCTGGCATGGGAGATTTGCATGAACCTTTCCTATCGTTGGGTCATCGTCGCCGCTGGTGCGCTGATGTCCTGTGTCGCCATCGGGACGATGTTTTCGCTGGCGATTTTCCTCGAACCTATGGCGATCGACACGCAGTGGTCGCGCGCCGGCATTTCGAGCGCCATGACGCTCAACTTCCTGGTCATGGGCCTTGGCGGCTTCGCCTGGGGCGCGCTGTCCGACCGCTTCGGCGCCCGCATCGTGGTGGCTATCGGTGCCGTGCTGCTCGGCCTGGCACTTGTGGTGGCGAGCCGCGCCGGCTCGCTGCTGACCTTCCAGATCAGCTATGGTGTCCTCGTCGGGCTTGCCGCCAGCGCCTTCTTCGCACCGATGATCGCGCTGACCACGGCCTGGTTCGACACCAACCGCGGCCTTGCGGTTTCGCTGGTCTCGGCCGGCATGGGCGTCGCGCCGATGACGATCTCGCCTTTCGCCCGCTGGTTGATCTCGGCCTATGAATGGCGCACCGCCATGTTCGACATCGGCATCATGGCCTGGGTGCTGCTGCTGCCGGCGGTGCTTCTGGTGCGCCAGCCGCCAAAGCCCGCTGTGGCGGATGTCGGTTCCGCGCCTGTCGCCGAAGGGGCTGGCATGAGCGTGGGCCAAGCGCTGCGCTCGCCGCAATTCATCGTGCTCGGGCTGACCTTTTTCGCCTGTTGTGCCGCCCATTCCGGGCCGATCTTCCATATGGTCAGCTACGCCATGCTGTGCGGCGTCGCCCCCATGGCGGCGGTGACGATCTACAGCGTCGAGGGCCTCGCCGGCTTGGGCGGCCGGCTTCTCTACGGCGTGCTGGCCGACCGGCTCGGCGTCAAGCCGGTGCTGATCGCGGGTCTGGTGATCCAGGCGATCGTCATTGCCGGCTATCTCTCGGTCAGCCAGCTCGACCAGTTCTATGTGCTGGCCGTCATCTTCGGCGCCACCTATGGCGGCGTCATGCCGCTCTATGCCGTGCTGGCGCGCGAATATTTCGGCCAGCGCATCCTCGGTACCGTGTTCGGCGCCGCCACCATGCTGTCCAGCCTCGGCATGGCGCTCGGCCCGCTCGCCGGCGGCATGGTCTTCGATGCCTATGCCAGCTACCACTGGCTGTTCATCGGCTCGGCCCTTATCGGCCTGGGCGCCGCCGGCATAGCGATCGCCTTCCCGCCGCTGCCGCGCAGGCAGTTGCAGATGGCCTGAAGCGGAGACGGGCGCTGGTGATAACCCATCGGCGCCCGCCTTCGTCGAAGCCCGGGTTCCTTGCCGTGTGGGAAGCGCGCGGCGTGCAGCGCCGCGCCGAGCGTAACAAAACCCGGGCCGTGGCGGCATTCGAGCAAGCAGCCACGCGCTTCGCCGCACTTGGCAGGCCGATCGACGAGGTGCGCTGTCGGCCACGGATGGCCGATCTGGGCAAGCGCCACCCACCAGCACGAGCCAGGCTTAAACGAATAATCCCAGTTGCTTACCCGGGATCATTCATTCGCGAAAAATGGCTTTGCATCACGGTGCGAAACTTCTGCATCGTCCTTTCGGTCGTCTGCGCATCGGCGGCCGCGAAGCCCATGACAAGGCCGTTCTGCTGCGTGCCGTGGCGGTACTGGATCGACAGGGCCGACACGTTGATGCCTTGCTGGAGCGCCGCCTCGGCAACTGTCCTGTCGCTGCATCTGTCGCGGAAAATGCCGACGACCTGGATGCCGGATTCGGTCGCATGGAAATCCAGCCATTCCCCGAGGTGCCGTTGAGCGCTTTCCAGGAAGAACTGCCGTCTCTCCGCGTAGAGCCGCCGCATGCGCCTGAGATGGCGGGTGAAATGCCCCTCATTCATGAAGTCCGCCAGCGCGGCCTGGGTCAGCAAGGGGGCGAACTGGCCGCTCACGCTCAGCGCCGAGACGATCGTATGGTCGATCGCCTTGGGCGCCACCATGAAGCCCAGCCGCATGGCCGGGAAAAGGATCTTGGCGAAAGTGCCGACATAGACCACGCGGTTCGACGCGCCGATGCCCTGCAGTGCCGGAATGGGCTGGCCCTGGAACCGGTATTCGCCGTCATAGTCGTCCTCGATGATCCACGAACGCCAGGTCTCGGCCATGTGCAGCAGATTGAGCCGCTGTTCCATCGGCATGGTTATGCCGAGCGGGTGATGGCAGGAGGGCGTCACGAAGATCATGCGGGGCACGACATCGGGCGGACCGAGATCCCAGCCCGCATTGCTGACGCGCAGCGGCGCCAGGTTCGCGCCGGCCGAGACGAATGCCGAGCCGGCGCCGTAATAGCCAGGCTCCTCCATCCACACCGTGTCGCCGTCATCGATCAGCAGCCGGGCCAGGAGATCGAACGCCGACTGCGCGCCATTGGTCACGACGATCTGCTCGGCGGTGCACTTCACCCCGCGCGAGGCGGTGAGATAGCGCGCTATGGCCTCGCAAAGCGGCGGATAGCCTTTGACGTGATAGGTGCCGAAAAGATCGATATGGGCGAATTTTGCGCGACGGCTGAGCAGTTTCGACCAGGTGTTGAACGGAAAATTGTCCGGGTCCGGCATGCCGGGATGGAAGGCAAGCATACCCGGCCGGCCATGATGATAGGGTTGGGCAAGCATGGTCTGGCCGCGCCGCGATAGCGGATTGGCGTCCTCGACCGACATTTGTTCGGCAACTGCCGAACGCGACGGCAGATCCATCACCACCGAGGGTCGGCGCGGACGTATCGCCAGATAACCCTCCAGCGCCAGCTGGTCGCAAGCGGCAATCACCGTGTTGCGTCCGACATTCAGATCCCGCGCCATGACCCGTGTCGAGGGCAGTGCGTGCCCGCTCGGCAGCACGCGCCGTTCGATCAGGCCGCGCAACTGGACATAGAGCTGCCGGTGCAGATTGGCGGGACTGTCGCGATCCAGGGCGATGCCGTCGACGGGAAAGCTGGTCTTCATCTGGTTCCCAAAAATCAATGGAATCTGGTTCTAACAATGGAACCAAAGGAAGCCTACCCTCAAGAAAAAAGCGTTCGGGTTCAGATGGGGCTGGCCGATGCAGTGCATAAGGGTGGGAGTGATCGGGGCGGGCGGCGTCGCCCAGGTCGAGCACATTCCGAACCTGCTCAAGCTGCACCGGCAGTTCAAGATCCTTGGCGTCTACGATCCGTCGCGAAAAGTCCGCGCTTTCGTCGCAGAGGAATTCGGCCTCGAAACATTTTCCGATCTCGACGCGCTGCTCGCCATGCCGCTTGACGCCGTGGTCATCGCTTCGCCGGATGCGCTGCACCGCGAACAGAGCCTCGCCGCCTTTGCCAAGGGCCTGCATGTCTTCTGCGAAAAGCCGCTTTGCTATGGCGCGCAGGACATCGACGAACTGATTGCCGCCAGGGATCGCGCCGGAAAGGTGCTCCAGGTCGGCTACATGAAGCGTTTCGACCCGAGCTACGAGGCGGCGCTGAACTTGCTGCCCGGTACGGCGCGGACGCTTCGCTACATTTCGGTCGAGGTCAACGATCCCGACGCCTGGCCCTTCATCCGGCACGCCTCCACTTGCCGAGGTGACGACGTCGCGGCGGAACTGATTGCCTCGACCGAAGCCAGGCAGCGCGAGCAGGTCGACCGCGCGGTGCCCGGGATCGACGATCCCGAGGCCTTTCGGGGCTTTGTCGGCGCCTATTCTTCGTCGATCGTCCATGATGTGAACGCCGTCCACGGCTTGCTCGATGCGCTCGGCGTCGCCGACGGTGAAATTGTCGGCGCCTCGTTCTTCGCCAAAGGCGAAGGCGGCCAGGGCGCCGTGCGGCTGCTCGATGGCCAGGCCCTGTGGACCATGGTCCATGTCGCCACGCCGGGGCTGCCCGACTACCGCGAGCGCATCACGCTCCATTTCGATGATGCCTCCCTCGAGCTGGAATTTCCCTCGCCCTATCTCAACCACCAGCCGACGCGGCTGACCATCCGCGGCGCCGACGGCCACACGCTTTCCAGCCGCGACATCCGCAGCGGCTATGAAGAGGCTTTCGTCGAGGAGTTGAAGGGCTTCTGGTCGGCGATCGTCGAAGGCTCAACCGTGCGCAACACTGCCGAGCAGGCGCGCCGCGACATGACGCTGCTGGCTGGGCTGACCCGCCACCACCTTGCCCAATCGAAGCAATCAGGAGCTCGCCCGTGACGGTTCGCATCGGCATCAATCCGATCACCTGGACCAATGACGACGTGCCGGAACTCGGCGGCGATACGCCGCTTGAAGTCTGCCTCAGCGAAACCAGGCAGGCCGGCTACGCCGGCACCGAACTCGGCGGCAAGTTTCCGCGCCGGTCGGCCGAGCTCAGGCCGATCATGGACCGCTATGGCCTCGCGGTGATTTCCGGCTGGTATGATGGCCGCTGCGACGAGAAGGATATTGGCGCCGAGATGGATGCGATCACGCCGCATCTCCAGCTCTTGAAGGATATGGGCTCGACCCATGTCGTCTATGCCGACACCTCGCGCGGGCGCCACAACGCCATCTGGGGACCGATCTCTCAACGCCCGGCCCTGAGCCCGGAAGAATGGCCGGCCTATGGCCGCAAGCTCACGGCACTCGCCGAAAGAATGGCGGAGTTCGGCGTGCGCATGGCCTTTCATCACCATATGGGGACCATCGTCGAGACCGATGCCGAGGTTGGCCTGCTGATGCGGCATACCGGCGAAGCGGTCGGCCTGCTTTACGACACCGGCCATTCGATATTTTCGGGCGGCGACCCGCTCGCCTTGATCAAGGCGCAGGTCAAACGCGTCGTGCATGTGCACTGCAAGGACGCCCGCAAGACTGTGCTCGAGCGTGCCCGCGCCGAGGACATGAGTTTCATGGGCGCGGTCATGGACGGGATCTTCACCGTGCCCGGCGACGGCTTCATCGACTATCCCGCCATTCTGCGCGTGCTGGCCGACAATGGTTACAGCGGCTGGCTGGTCGTCGAGGCCGAGCAGGACCCCAACAAGGCCAATCCGCTGACCTATGCGACGATGGGATTCAAGAACCTGTCGCGCATGGCGAAAGAGGTTGGATTTACCGTCATGGAGTGATCGAGGCCACTATTCGGCCTCCAGGAAACCAGTGCTGAGGAATGAAACTGGAATGAAGGGGCAACTGGACTGCCGACCGTAATTGCGGCGGCGGAAAACAAACAGGAGGTTGTTATGTTTTCGCTTGCGAAATTAATAAAGCCCGCGCTCGGCCTGCTGGCCGGCTTCACGATGATGGCGGCGGCCACGACCCTTGCGGCCGCCGACGAAACGCGGGTGGTGTTCGTCACCCACGGCCAGAGCGGCGACCCCTACTGGTCGGTCGTCAAGAACGGCATGGACGATGCCGCCAAGACGCTCGGCGTCAAGGCCGAATATCTGGCGCCCGAAACCTTCGACATGGCTAAGATGGGGCAGATGATCGACGCCATCGCGGCCTCGAAGCCCGACGGCATGGTTGTTTCGATCCCCGATGCGGCCGCCCTTACAACTCCGGTCAAGAACGCCGTCGCCGCCGGCATCCCGGTGATCGTCATCGATTCCGGCGGCTCGAAACTCACCCATGACCTTGGCGGCCTGCTGTTCATGGGGCAGGATGAATTCCAGGCGGGCGTCATGGCCGGCGAGCGCATCAAGGCGCTCGGCCTCACCAAGGCGGTCTGCGCCAACCACGAGGTCGGCAATTCGAGCCTCGACGACCGCTGCGCCGGCTTCGCCAAGGGTCTGGGCGTCGACGTGCCGGTGATGAACGGCGTCATCGACCCGACCGAAATGAAGAACCGCGTGATCGCCTACATGACCGCTCATGCCGATACACAGTTCATCCTCGCCGTCGGTGCCAGCGGTGCCGAACCGACGCTGGCCGCGCTTGATGAATTGGGCCTCTCGGGCAAGGTGAAGACCGGCACATTCGACCTCTCGCCCACGATCCTGCAGGCCGTCGTCGGCGGCAAGATGGAATGGGGCATCGACGCCCAGCAATACGCCATGGGCTACATCCCGGTCGCGATGTTCGATCTCTGGAAGAAGTACAAGATCATGCCGATCGCCGACTATCCGACCGGCCCAGGCTTCGTCACCAAGGATACTGCCGCCTCGGTCATCGAGCTGTCGAAACAAGGCAAGCGCTAACACAGGCGGGGGGGGCGGGCGGCCGGCGGCGCGCGAGCGAGACGGCCGGGGCCACGCCCCGGCCGCTACACTCTTGAGGGCAAGCAGCCATGGTTTCAGAGATTCGCGACGAGCGGGTCCGGTCCGTCTCACGCCTCAGCCGCCTGCTAAGCAGGCCGGAGCTTGGCGCGGCCGCCGGCACCGTGCTGGTCTTCGTGTTCTTCGCCATCACGGCGGGAAGCACGGGGCTTTTCAGCGCCAAGGGCATCGTCAACTTCCTCGAAGTCTCGGCCCAGCTTGGCATTCTCGCCGCACCCGTGGCCCTGCTGATGATTGCCGGCGAGTTCGATCTGTCGGTCGGCTCGATGATCGGCTTTGCCGGCATCCTCATCGCCATCCCTGCCGTGTTCTGGGGATGGCCGATCTGGCTTTCGCTGCTGTTCACCTTCGCCGTCTGCGGCGGCATTGGCGCGCTGAACGGGCTCGCCGTCGTCAGGACCGGCCTGCCTTCCTTCATCGTGACGCTCGGCAGCCTGTTCATGCTGCGCGGCCTGACGCTCGGCCTCACGCGCGGCATCTCAGGGCGGACCCAGGTGTCGGGCGTGCACGAGCTGGCGCGGAACGATCCCCTCAACAGCCTGTTCTCCGGCCAGGTGTTCACCGGCCTGATCGCCTGGCTTTCCGATCTCGGCCTGATCGGCAAGCGGGCTGACGGAATGCCGTCGATATCGGGCATTCCGGTGTCGATCGTGTGGTGGATCGCGCTGACCTTGGCCTGCACCTGGCTCTTGACGCGCAGCCGCTTCGGCAACTGGATTTTTGCAGCCGGCGGCGAAGCCAATGCCGCGCGCAATCTCGGCGTGCCGGTGGCGCGCACCAAGATCACGCTGTTCGTCATGACGGCGCTCGCGGCCGCCCTGTTCGCGGCGGTCCAGGTGCTGGTCACCGGCTCCGCCGACACGCTGCGCGGCACGCAGAAGGAATTCGAGGCCATCATCGCCGTCGTCATCGGCGGCACGCTGCTGACCGGCGGCTATGGATCGGCCATCGGCGCCATGTTCGGCGCCCTGATCTTCGGCGTGGTGCAGATGGGTATCTTCTACACCGGCATCGACACCGACTGGTTCAAGCTGTTCATGGGCGCCATGATGGTCATCGCGGTGCTGTTCAACAGCTATGTGCGCAACCGCGCCATGAGGAGCCGGTGATGGCCGAGCCCTATGTCGAACTGAAGTCGGTCAGCAAGTATTTCGGCTCGGTCGTGGCGCTGAAGGACGTGTCCTTCGATGTCTGCCCCGGCGAGGTGCATTGCCTGCTCGGCGACAATGGCGCCGGCAAGTCGACGCTGATCAAGACCCTGTCCGGCGTCTACTCGCCGGACGAGGGCGAAATCCGCGTCCAGGGCAAGCCGACAAGGTTTGCCTCGCCCGCCGATACGCGCGACAGCGGCATCGCGACCGTCTACCAGGACCTGGCGCTGGTGCCGCTGATGAGCGTGGCGCGCAACTTCTTCCTCGGGCGCGAGCCGATGCGCAAGTTCGGCCCGATCAGCCAGTTCGACGCCGAATTCGCCAACCGCACCGCCTATGACGAAATGTCGGCGATGGGCATCCAGCTGCGCGATCCCGAACAGCCGGTCGGCACGCTGTCGGGCGGCGAACGGCAATGCCTGGCCATAGCGCGCGCCGTCTATTTCGGCGCCAAGGTGCTGATCCTCGACGAGCCCACCTCGGCGCTGGGTGTCCACCAGGCATCCGTGGTGCTGAAGCTCATCGTGCAGTCCAAGGCGCGCGGCATCGGCGTCATCTTCATTTCCCACAACGTCCACCACGCCTATGTCGTCGGCGACCGCTTCACGCTGTTGAAGCGCGGCAGAAGCACCGGCACCTACGCCAAGGGCGAAATCACCCGCGACCAGCTGCTCAACCTGATGGCCGGCGGCAAGGAACTGGTGGACTTGGAACAGGAACTGACGAAGTCGGCCAGGAGCGGCCAGGCTTAGGCGCCGCGCTGATCGGATGCCTGTGGCTGACCAGTCTGGCCGGTACGCATCGGTATCGCGCAGCCGCGAATCTGTGCTAAGCCGCCGCCCAATCAACAAGAGGACGACAGCTGTGAGCGAACCGACCGTGGCCGAGGCGACCGAGAATATCTATGCATCGCTTCGGGCGGACAATGCCGACATCGACGCACATATCGCGACGCTCAAGACCGCGCTGGCACGCGAGGGGATGAAACAGGCGGTGTTCGATCCGACCAAGTTGGCGCAAAACAACCGCTCGGGCCGCAAGCTGATGCAGGCCTATTTTCGCCAGCGCGGCGTCAGTGTAAGTTTTTCGGATTAAGAGCCCCGAACGGAGTATTCGCCTCTCTCGCCTACCCCCGTGTAAGCTTGCTATTGTGCAGTCCAGCAATGACGTGTGCGCCGGCTGCGGTTGCGCGATCTGCGATATTCGCGGGCGGTTCGAGGGATTGATCCAGGCATTGTAGAGCCGGCCAGTTTTACTCCTCAGCTTGCCGTCTCTATCGCCCGCGAACCAGCGATCGCTGAGGCGAAGTCGCGATATGGGCGCAGTGGGCGGCCCAGAAGCGCAGTCAGGCGCTCGACGTCGCCGGCCTCGGGCCGCATCCCGTCGGTGAAGAAGCGCTCGCCCATCAAGCGCATGTCGTAGGCCATCCAGGCGGGCAAGAACTGCTTGAGATTTTGCTCAAAGCCCTCTGTATTGTCGCCGCCGTAGTGGATCGGGCGGGCAAGCACGTCTGACCAGATTGCGGCGATATCCGTCCCAGTCAGTGTCTGCGGACCGACGAGGTTGATCCGGTCGAGCGCAAGCGGCTCTGCGGACTGTTCGCGGCGCAGCAGCTCAAGGGCGGCGATCTCAGCGATATCACGCACGTCGATCATGGCAAGACCCTTGGCGCCGATCGGCATTGGGTAGGTGCCGTAGCCGGTGATGACGTCTTCGATCATCAGATCGTTCTGGATGAAGTAGGCCGGGCGCAAGATCGTAGCCTTGAAGTTCATCTGCTCGATCATTCGCTCGACGCCGAACTTGCCCGCGAAATGCGGCACGTTCACATAGACGTCAGCGTGGATCACCGACAGATAGACGATGCGCTCGATGCCGGCCGATCGGGCGACGTTCAGTGCGATCAAAGCTTGGGTGAATTCGTCCGGCACCACGGCGTTCAAGAGGAAAAGAGTGGAAACGCCAGACATGGCTTTGCGCAGCGAATCGACATCGAGAAAGTCGCCTTGCACGACGGATACGCCTGCCGGGAAGCTGGCTTTCGACGGATCGCGGACGAGAGCACGGACATCGGCGCCGCGCTTGACGAGGTGTTCGACGACTTGGCGGCCAATATTGCCTGTGGCGCCGGTAACGAGAATGGTCATGAAATTTCTCCTGTTGGGTTGCTTGACACCTCCAATATGTGTGGCTCACTGAGAGCCCAATAGACGGAAACTCTAGACGCACCGTCTCACTGGTGGAACACCAATGGATCTTCTTGCGCTCGCCGATTTCAATCTCGTCGCCCGCCATGGTGGCTTCGGCAAAGCGGCAAGGGCCACCGGCCGGCCCAAGGCAACGCTGTCCCGGCGCGTTGGAGAGTTGGAAAGCAGTCTTGATCTGCGCCTGTTTGAACGGGGTGCGCGCAACCTGAAGCTCACTGAAGAAGGACGGGCGCTCTTCGAGCGGACGGGGGCGTTGCTTGCCGAACTGGACGAGACGGCTTCGGCGATTGCCTCGGGCGCTCAGAGACCCAAGGGGAGATTGCGGATCAGCGCACCTTTACATTTTTCGCAGACGGCAATGGGGAGGATCGCCGCGGGATTTGCCCTCAAGTATCCGGAGGTGAAGCTCGAGGTGACGACCGAGGACCGGCCTGTCGACATGATCGAGGAAGGCTACGATCTGGTAATCCGGGTCAATCCAGATCCCGACGAAAGCCTGGTCGGACGGGCGTTTCTCCGCGATCGTCTGGTTGTTGTGGCGAACCCCGACCTTCCTCGCACGACCGGTGAGCATGCCGCTCCTGGCGTTGCGCGCGGAGCAGGCGAACTGCAAACATGGCACGTGAAGACACCCGGTGGCCGGTCAACGATTACAATCGAGCCGGTCCTCGTTTTGTCAACGCTCATCATGGTCCGGGATGCCGTGCGAGCCGGCGTCGGTGCAGGACGTCTTCCCATTTCGTTGGTGAGCCACGACTTGGCTGACGGGACACTGGTGAATTGGGGGGATATTGACGGTCCCGAAATCTCGATTTGGACGCTCTACCCATCGCGCCGGCTGCTCAGCGCGCGAGTGTCGGCGTTCTTGGACTTTCTAAAACAGGCTTTCCCAAATGGGACGCCGGACGAACTGGCCGCCTACATCGGCAAGTGATGGCCGAAGCCGCTTTCGGGCGCCGACAGTCCTATGCAAAAAAAAACGGAAGCTGGAAGCGTCCCCCAATACCTTCGCTCACCACTGCTGCGCGTTACATCCGCGCCCTGGCCGAAGAGGGATCATAGGGCGAATCCGCGATGACCTCAGCGGTCTTCCATTCCCCCAGAATGGCGACGTCGAGCTTCGTGCCGGGCGTGCCGAGACGCTCGGGCAACAGCGCCAGCGCCACATCGTGCCCGAGCGTGTAGCCATAGCCGCCCGACGTGATGCGGCCGACCAGTTCGCCGCCGATGTACAGCCCTTCACTGGCAAGCGTGCTGGCGCCGTCGGTTTCTATTCTGAGCGTCACCGACCGGCGCTGGTCGCTCCTCGCCTTGTATTTCACGACCGCGTCGCGGCCGACGAAATCGCCCTTGTCGAGGCGGATGAAGCGCTCGAGCCCGCTCTCCAGCGCGTTGAGTTCGGGATTCATGTCGCGATACATGGCGCGGTAGGATTTCTCCAGCCGCAGCGATTCCAGCGCATGCAGCCCGACGAGCCGCATGCCGTGCTTCTCGCCCTCTCTCAGGATCGCGTCGAGCAATTGCCGCTGGTAGGCCATCGGATGGTAGAGTTCCCAGCCGAGTTCACCCTCGTAGTTGACGCGCAGCAGCCGCACGTCGCTGGCAAGCGCCACGCTGCCGGTCTTCACGCCGAACCAGGGAAAGCCCGCATTCGACAGGTCGATCTCGGTGAGTGGTTGCAGCACGTCTCGCGCCTTCGGCCCGACGACCGTGAAGCAACCGCGATCGTTGGTGACGTTCTTCAGACTGACGCTGCCGTCGGCGGGAAGCAGCCTTGAGAGATCGTCGAAATTCCAGCGTTCCGCGCGCGGCGTCGAAATCAGGTAGAAACTGTCGTCGCCAAGGCGCGCCACCATATATTCGGCCTGCACGCCGCCGGCAGCGGTAAGGTGATGCGCCAGCACCGCCCGGCCGGTCGCCGGCAGGCGGTTGGCGAGGATCGTGTCGAGCCAGGCGGCCACGCCTGGCCCCCATACTTCGAACTTGGTCATCGGCGTCATCTCGACCAGGCCGACGGCGTTGCGCACCGCCTGCACCTCCTCGCCGACGAAGACGCCCTTTTCGGTCCAGCGCCAGCTGCACTGGTCCTTGGCCTCGACGCCCTTGGGCGCGAACCAGTTCGGCATTTCCCAGCCGTTGAGCACGCCCCAGACCGCACCCAGTTCGGTCAGCCGCGCATAGGACGGCGCGGTCTTCTGCGGGCGGGCGGCGGGCATGTCCTGTCCCGGATATTTCTGCTCGGCATGCGTGCCCCAGGCCTCGCGGACCTTCTCGCGCGTCCAGGCCTTGTTGGCATAGTCGCCGAAGCGGCGCGGATCGAGATCGGAAGTGTCGAGGCTGTTGCCGCCCTCGACGATCCGCTCCGAAAGGTAATAGCCGATCGTGCCGCCCCACAATATGCCGCCCGGCACGCCCTCGGCCAGCCACACATTGGGCAGGCCCCAGGCCGGTCCCATCAGCGGAAGCTCGTCCGCCGTCATCTGGAAGGGACCGCGGACATTGGCCTTGATCCCGGCACGTCCCAGCGCCGGCACGAGCTGCGTTGCCTGCTCCCAGTTCCACGACACCGCCTCGAAATCCTCTTCGACGAGGTCGGCGCCGAACCAGGCGGGAACGCCGTCCTCGGCGAACAGCTTGAGGTGTTCGGTGCGCTCGTAGGGCCCGAACATGAAGCCGTCGCCTTCCTCGCGCAGATAGCCTTCAAAACCCTCGTCGCGCAGGATCGGCATTTCGGCACGTCCCTGCTTTTTGCGCTCGACGATCTCCGGCACGGGCTCGGTGATCCAGTACTGGTGCAGGATCGGGATGGCGGGGATGTCGAGGCCGAGCAGCGCGCCGGTCTGGCGCGCGTAATTGCCGGTGGCGCAGACCACATGTTCGCAAATGATGTCGCCCTTGTTGGTGGTGACCCGCCATTCGCCGCCGGCGGTCCGCTGAAAGCCGGTGACCTCCGTGTTCAGGTGGATCCTGGCACCCAGATCCCGCGCGCCCTTGGCCATGGCATGGGTCACGTCGGCCGGCGCGATATGGCCGTCGTCGGGATGATAGAGCGCGCCAAGCATATGCTTGTTGTCGAGAAGCGGGCAGAGCGCCCTCGCCTCCGCCGGCGACAGCAAATGCGCCCGCATGCCCTGAACGTCGGCCACGCTCATATAGCTCTTGTATTCGTCGAGCCGGTCCCTGGAATTGGCGATCCGCAACTGGCCGCATTTGTGCCAGCCGACCGGCTGTCCGGTCTCGGCCTCTAGCCCTTCATAGATCTCGATGGTCTTGTTGATCATCCGGCCGATATTGATGTTGCGGGCATAGGACGGGACGAGGCCCGCCGCATGCCAGGTCGAGCCGGCCGTCAGCTGCGTGCGTTCGAGCAGCGCGACGTCGGTCCAGCCGCGCTTGGCCAGGCCGTAGAGGATGCCCGCGCCGACGCACCCGCCGCCAACAATCACCACCCGCGCATGTGTCTGCATCGACCCACCAAATCCCAGTCATTTCCAATGTGTAGGGTCGAAGCTACAGACGGCGAAAGACCCTGTAACGTCTTCAAAAACTAGGGGTGACGATAAGCTGGATTTATGCAGGCTCCACGTGGCCGAGCCCTAGCCGAAAATCCGCTCGCCCTGTTCATCGACCAGCTGGATGCCCTTCTTGATCGAGATGTCGACGGCGTCGTCGAGGCCGGCGAAGCGGTCGGCGCGGATGAATTTGTGCTCCTTCACCACGCCGTCGATCTCCTTGGAGACGATGCCGCAGGTCTGGTACTGGCCATCGTTCTTGTAGGGTGTGGCACTGATCAGGAAACCCTTGTGCTCGACCTGCTTGGCGGGTGCGGCACTCTTGGGCTCGGCCGCTTCACCGCCGCCACCGCCGAAAAGACGTTTCAGAAAAGACATGGCTCAAATCTCCTTGTTCGCCCTGCGATCGCGGCCTGCCCTGTTCGCGATTCACGACGCTGTTGTCCCAGCATGCGCGAATGTGCCGCCGCGTTCCAGCCCCCTCTCACTGTTCCGCCCCTGTCCTGACGACCGGTGCTGCGTTGCGGGAGGCGCATGGGAATTTAATCACGATCGGCAATATACCGGTGCGTGCCATGAATGTCCTTGAATATGGGTGGCGATATTTCGTACCAGTAAGCCGTTCATGACCAGCGAGTTGCGACCCCGTTGCTACACCGGCTTCGGCAAGTATCTTCTGAACCGCCAACCGACCCGCTCACGCTGTGTCGCGGCGGCATACCGGATAATCGGGTTTGACGTTGGCTTGAAGGACAACCGTATGATTGAACGTCTTGCCACCGGAAGCGCATTGCTTGGTGTACCGCTTGCGACGATTCAAGACGGCACCTTGCGCTACACCTACAAGGGCGTGCCCACCTACAAAAATCCATTCGATCTGGCGCTGTACCAAATGCTGCTTTGGCAGCAGAAGCCCAGGACATTGATCGAGATCGGCTCCAAATGGGGCGGCAGCGCGCTCTGGTTTGCCGATATCATGCTCAGCTTCGGCGTCGACTGCGTCATTCACTCGATCGACATCACGCCGCCCTCGATCAGCGTGCCGGGCGTGACGTTTCATCGTGGCGACGGTCGCGACCTGGCGGCAACCTTACCGGCGGATCTGATCGAGAGCCTCCCCAGACCGATGTTCGTCATCGAGGATGCGGACCATCATTGCGAGACGACGCTCGCCGTGCTGCGCTTCTTCGATCGTTGGCTGGTTGCGGGAGAGTATATTGCCGTCGAGGACGGTATTGTCGACGATCTTTATGGTCCAGAATTTGTCGCCAAGCTGATGGGCGGCCCACGCCGTGCGGTCGAGCTGTTCTTGCGCGATCGTGGGCAGGACTATGAAATCGATACCGGCCTTTGCGACCACTTCGGCACCAATGTGACCTGGAACGTCAACGGCTATCTCCGTCGCGTTCGCTAGAGCAATTGCAGAAAAGTGTGAAGCGGTTTTCCCGGGAAAAGCGCTTAGCGCTTGCCCTTGGGAATTGCGTAAAAGGAAAATACTCTCACTCCTTGCGCCACCAGGATCCGGTCCAGTCGACCTCCTGCATCGGTGCCGTGATGCCGTGTTGATCGCGAAAATCGATCACCGCGCGCTGGCATGGATCGAGAGCGCGATCGTCGATGATGACAACACCGCCCTGGGACAATTTGGGGTAAAGGGAATTCAGCGCCACAATGGTCGACTCGTAAAGATCGCCGTCGAGCCGCAGCAGCGCGAACGGCCCGGCCGACAGCGACGGCAGGGTGTCGCTGAACATCCCTTCTACGAACACGACCTGCTCGTCGAGCAGCCCATAGCGTGAGAAATTGTCCTTGACCGTCTCCAGCGAGACGGCCAGTTCCTTGAACACGTTAAGGTTCCACCCGGTATCCCAGGGATAGAGCTCTTCGTTTGGCGCCGGCAGGCCGGCGAACGAGTCCACGACATAGACCTTGCGGTCGTGGATCTGGTTCGCGGCAAGAACGCCGCGCATCAGGATGCAGCAGCCACCGCGCCAGACGCCCGTTTCGATGAAGTCGCCAACGATGCCGTCGTCCAGCACCTGCTGTGATAGATTGCGCAAGCTCTCGAGACGCGCCTGGCCGACCATCGTGTGAGCCTGCGTTGGCCAATCCTTGCCGATCGCGCGGGTTTTCGGGTTGAACGGCTCGACCACCATCGGCTGAACCTCCGGGTTGATCGCGGGATCCTGGTAAATCGTGTTGAGCAATATCCTGATCAGGAGATCAAGATACAATTCCCACGCTGCTGGAGTTGAATCGTTGACTGTCGTCATCATCCGGCCCTTCATTGCTCCGATCTGCCACGTTCGCGAATCCGCGCGACGCGTCAACCCTCAACGTCAAGGCAATTGCTCAGGACGATGTCCTGCGCGAGCGTTTGGAATGCAGCCGATCCTGAACGAGTTGACAATGGTGAGCAGACGAAGACCGTCTATTGCAAGGCCGGTGGCTCAAAGGTCTGGTCAAAGCGCCGGCCTTCAGCTTGGCTTGCCGAAGGCCTGCACGCCATCAACGTCTCGATTCACGACGCTGTTGTCCCAGCATGCGCGAATGTACCGCCGCGTTCCAGCCCCCTGATGAAGACGGCGACCAGCAGCTCGATCTGCCGGTCGATCTCGTCGGCCTGCCGGCGAACGGACCTGCCGGCGTAGCCGCTGGTGACTATGCCATGCACGCTTGACCACAATGTGCGCGCGGCGATCCGGCGGGTGTCGTCGTCGAGGTCGAAATCGCCGCCGGCGAGCACGCCGGCAATGATCTCGAACAGCTGGTCGAGCCGCGCCTCATAGGCATCCGGCTCGGTCAGCGTCGGACGCCGCCTGTTGAAGGCGAGCAGCGCCGGCCAGCTGCCGGGATGCGCTTCGACAAAACGCACATAGGCGCCGGCCAGTGCCAGCAGGCGCTGGCGCACGTCGGTGATGCCGCGCTGGGAAAGATCGGCCATCGCCGCCGCCCCTGCCGCGCCCAGCCGGTCGAGCAGCCGCATGTTGACGGCACGATGCACCCCGTCGAGGTCGGAAAACAGATTGTAGACCGAGCCGACCGAAATGCCCGCCTGCTCGGCGATGGTCCTGGCCTTCAGATTGTCCATGCCGCCCTCGTTGAGCAGCACCTCGGCAATCGCCAGCACCCGCTCGCCTGTTTCTTCCCTGTCCAGCGCCATGCTTGTCCTCATGGATGCCGTGCCCTCGGCCCGGCTGTTCGAACCACGATCGTCCCTCCGTCTACCACATCCGGGATTTCGTGAACAGTGTTCAAAAACAGGTCTGAACGATGTTCATTTCCTGGTACGAGCGCCTGTCGGCCGAGATGACCGCCAAGATCGAGAAGGCCCGCAACGAAAGGCTGATCAGCGAATATGTCGGCAAGGAATGATCCGCATTCGCGCTGACGCAAAAAAGCCCGGGTCGACCCGGGCTCTTTTCATGCATTTATTGCATCTGGATCAGCGGTGCGTCAGAGCTTCCAGCGCTTCCGCCGCGGCTTCGAGAATGGCGATCGCCTCGGCCTGCTTTTCGGCCGGGGCATCGACGATGTCGCCCAGGGCAGCGCGCAGGCGGTGGCGGATGGCGCGGAATTCGTCGCGCGTTTCCGAACGCTCGCCACGCCCGCCCCGGCCACCGCGGCGGTCCTCGCCATCATCGTTCCAGCCGAACCAGTCGCGTGCCTTGGCCATCTTGCGGCCAAAGCGCTCGAGGTGGTCGAGCACGCCGTCGATCATCTCGCGATTGTCGGCAAGATGCGCCTGCCCGGCCTCGGTGATGGAAAACACCTTCTTGTTGCCTTCGCTCGACGAGACGGCATAGCCGGCCTCTTCCAGGAAGGTCAGCGTCGGGTAGACCACGCCCGGGCTCGGGCTGTAGATGCCGCTTGTGCGCTCTTCCAGCGCCTTGATGATGTCGTAGCCATGGCGCGGCGCCTCGGCCAGCAGCGAAAGCGTGATCAACTTGAGGTCGCCGTCGGCCAGCATGCGGCCGGCGCGGAACATGTCGCCAGGGCCACCGCGTCCGCCGCCGCGACCGCCGTGGCCGAACGGACCAAAGCCGCCGCCTCTGCCACCGAATTTGCCGGCCATGTGCATGAACATGCGTTCGCCGAAATGACTATGTCTGTGCATGATTGCTCCTTGAGTTCTATCTTACGATATATCTTAATTAGGCACCTGCCCTGCTGGTGTCAAGATATATCTTACGATGTATCGGAATGCGCCGCCAGCCGGATCGGCCTTCCCGGGTCTTGTCGTTGCAGACGACGGAGTTGGATGCGTTCGGCTACCAGCGGCCCTTGCGCCGGTTCCAGGCGTAGAGCAGGTCGGCGAACCGGTCATAGGCAAGTCGTGTCAACGGCAAGGCAACCGGATTACCGAAAAGCGCGGCCAGCCAGCCCTCGCCCGGTGTCGCTTGCCATATGGCAATCGCGACGTCGGCGCCGACCAGCAGCCGGCCGGCCGCGTCGGTGGCGTGCAGCCGGCGGCGGATGTCCTCCAGCGAGGCGCCAAAACGGCCAAGTGCCGCCGGCTCCAGATTGATGTCGCGAAACTCGATCCGCCCTGCCTGGACCGCTTCGATCAGCCGCCGCTTTTGCCAGCTGATGCCCGCATCGCAGACAGGGCATCGCGTGTTGTACCAAACGGTCAGTTCAGGCTTGGGTGTTTGCTTGAGCATGATGTTGGCATGCTCAGCCGTGGCTATGCCGATGATGCAGGTCCGGATAATGCGGATGCCGGTGGCGCATCAGCGCGTGCCGGTGCCAGTGCGAATGCGGCTCGCTCACCGGCCCGTCATGATCGTGCTGGTGGTGCTCGTCATGCACATGGCTGTGCTCATGTTCCAGCGCCTCATGGTCGTGCTCGTGCTCATGGCGTTCCGACAGATGCAGCCACAGGCCGACACCCATCAGAAGCCCCGCGATCACCAGTTTGAGAGTGACGGCATCGCCCAGCATGACGATGGCCACAACCGCACCGATGAACGGAGCGAGCGAATAATAGGCGCCTGTGCGCGCCGTCCCGAGATGGCGCAGCGCCAGGATGAACATCGCCAAGCTGACGCCGATACCGAGGAAGCCGACCGCGGCCGTGGCCGCGACAATGGATATCGTGGGAAACGACGCCCCGGCGGCAAGCGCCAATCCGACATTGGCCGCACCCGCCACCAGGCCTTTCAGCATGGCGATCACCACGGGGTCGGTGGCTGAAATCCTGCGCGTGAAATTGTTGTCCAGCCCCCAGGCCACGCAAGCCCCCGCGACCAGCAGGGCGCCCGGGTTGAAAGCAACGCCGCCGCCGTCCCATGACAACAGCACCGCGCCCGCCAGAATGGCGAAGGCGCCAAAAAGCAGGCGCCGGTCGACATTCTCGCGATAGACGAGCCAGGCGATCGCCATGGTCGCCAACCCTTCCAGGTTGAGCAGCAGCGCTGAACTGGATGCCGTGTTGAGGCTGAGGCCGAACATCAACAGCACCGGCGCGAGGATGCCACCCATGCCGATTGCCAGCGCCAGCCAGGGGATATCCCGGGCGGCCAGTTGCGCTTCGCCAGCCGCCGCCTGCCTGCCGCGAAGCAAGCGATAGAGAGCGAGGCCGAGACCGGCGCCAAGATAGAGCAGGCCGGCCAGCATGAAGGGGTTCACGGCGTCGAGCAGCAGCTTGGAAAGCGGCGGCGTCGCGCCGAACAGAGCGGCCGAGCCAAGGGCGAGCGGCACGCCGGGCCAAAGATGCGAATGTGTTTCGGACATCATCTCACCCTATGACAGCCGCGCATGGCCTCGGTGCATCCGTTGTCGCGAAACAGCGCCCCACTCTTATCAAGGCAAGGCTGCCAGCCAGTATCGAGACTTTCTTCATCGCGATCCTCTGGCCGCAGTTTATCACGGCAAAGCGTCCTGTCCTGCGGCAAAGCGCCGTCAGGCCGGGTATCTTGTCGTCGCCTTCGAACCCTGCCGCCTGCTATCCAAGCGACGAGATGATCTCGCGGTAGGCGAATTCGGGGAAGGCTTTCAGCGTCCGCGTCCGGATGTTGCCGGCGGCCGCCAGCATCAGCGAGAAACGCGCCAGGACCGCATCGTCGGGTGCTTCCACCACCGCCACCATGTCGTATTCACCCATCGTCAGGTAGAACGCCTTGAACGAGCCGCCCATGTCGCCCAATTGTTTCCTGGCGGCATCAAGCCGTTTCGGCGAATCCCGCACATTCTTCGCGCCCTGCTCCGTCCAGTTCATCAGCACGATGTAGCTTGTCACGGCACACCTCCCTCCGGGGCCACGGAGCACGGCGTCTTCGCCGGGGCGGGCATCCGGGTTGTCGCCCAGAAAATGCATCCGACCTGGAAATTATCCTCCCGATGGATGCGAGCCGCAAGAGCGCGTGTCACAAACGAAAAAGGGCGCCAGGGGGCGCCCTTTTGTTCTTGTTTTCGGTATGTCTCAGCTGTCGAGGAAGCTGCGCAGCTTGCGCGACCTGCTCGGGTGCTTGAGCTTGCGCAATGCCTTGGCTTCGATCTGGCGAATACGCTCGCGGGTGACCGAGAACTGCTGGCCGACTTCTTCCAGCGTGTGGTCTGTGTTCATGCCGATGCCGAAGCGCATGCGCAGAACGCGCTCCTCGCGCGGCGTCAGCGAGGCCAGAACGCGCGTGGTGGTCTCGCGCAGATTGGCCTGGATCGCGGCGTCGATCGGCAGGATTGCCATCTTGTCCTCGATGAAGTCGCCCAGATGCGAATCCTCCTCGTCGCCGACCGGCGTTTCGAGCGAGATCGGCTCCTTGGCGATCTTCAACACCTTGCGCACTTTTTCGAGCGGCATGGCGAGCTTTTCGGCCAGTTCCTCCGGCGTCGGCTCGCGGCCGATCTCGTGCAGCATCTGGCGCGAGGTGCGCACGATCTTGTTGATCGTCTCGATCATGTGCACCGGAATGCGGATGGTGCGCGCCTGGTCGGCGATCGAACGCGTGATCGCCTGCCGGATCCACCACGTCGCGTAGGTCGAGAACTTGTAGCCGCGGCGGTATTCGAACTTATCGACCGCCTTCATCAGGCCGATATTGCCTTCCTGGATCAGGTCGAGGAACTGCAGGCCGCGATTGGTGTATTTCTTGGCGATCGAGATGACGAGGCGCAGATTGGCCTCGACCATTTCCTTCTTGGCGATCGCGGCTTCGCGCTCGCCCTTCTGCACCTGGTTGACGATCTTGCGGAATTCCAGGATCGAGATCGCCGTTTCAGTGGCCAGATGCTGGATCTCGGCACGCAGGTCCTTGATCGCATCCTTCTCGTTCTTGGTGAATTCCTTCCAGCCGCGCGAGGTCAGGTTGCCGATCGCGCGCGTCCAGTTGGGGTCGAGTTCGGAACCCTGATATTCCTTCAGGAACTCCTCGCGGCGCACGCCATAGCTTTCGGCGAGGCGCAGCAGCTTGCCCTCGTTCTGCACCAGGCGTTTGTTGATGTCGTAGAGCTGCTCGACCAGCGCCTCGATGCGCGCCGTGTTGAGCGACAGCGACTTCACCGCCTTGATCAACTGGTCCTTCAGCTCCTTCAGCCGGCGGTCCTGGCTGGGCGACAGCGTGCCGGCGGCGGCCAGACGGTTCTCGACCTGCTGGTCCTGCAGCTTGCGCAGCTTCTTGTAGGTGTCGGCGATGACGTCGAGCGTCTCCATCACCTGCGGACGCAGTTCGGCTTCCATCGCCGCCAGCGACAGGCTCGCTTCGTCCTCGTCTTCCTCGTCATCGTCCCCGATGCCGCGCGTATCGGTGCCGACATTGGTGATGTCGTCTTCCTCGTCGCGTCCGCGCCGCGGCTTTTCCTCGGCCTTGGGCGCTTCCTCGATGCGCTCGACCACCGGCGCCTGCTTGGCCTCCGGGCCGGCATAGGTGGCTTCGAGATCGATGATCTCGCGCAGCAGGATCTTGGATTCGTTGAGCTCGTCGCGCCAGATGATGATGGCCTGGAAGGTCAGCGGGCTTTCGCACAGGCCCGCGATCATCGTCTCGCGGCCGGCCTCGATGCGCTTGGCAATGGCGATTTCGCCCTCGCGCGACAGCAGCTCGACCGAGCCCATCTCGCGCAGATACATGCGCACCGGATCGTCGGTGCGGTCGGTCGGCTCTTTCTTGGTTGTGGTGGCGGCGACCGCCGTGCCGGTCTGTTCGGCCAGCTCGTTGGCGTCTTCCTCGGCGTCCGCCGCGGTGTCGCCGGCCTCGGCCTCTTCGCCCTGCTCGTCATCCTCGACGACGTTGATGCCCATGTCGGACAGCATCGCCATCGTGTCCTCGATCTGCTCGGAGGTCACTTCCTCGGAAGGCAGCACCGAATTCAGCTCGTCCATCGTGACATAGCCGCGCTTCTTGGCGGCCTTGATCATCTTCTTGACAGCATCATCGGAAAGGTCGAGCAGAGGGCCATCGGTGGCGCCTTCGCGTTCGGTCTCGACCTCTTCCTTTTCCTTAGTCGCCATAATTTTTATCTTCTCCTAGCGGCCGGGCATCGGGGCCGCGTAAGCTGTCGGACCAGTCAAATCGGATAGGCTCGTTTTGAAACGCGCTTCACCGGGCCACTAACTTCATTGATCGTTAAGTCCAGATTAACCCTGATATCTGTGGCAGGCTGCCTGCCTGTCCAGTGACCAGTACCTCACATCGCTCATTTCCCGTCGGCGCGGGTGCGGGTTAACGTTTCGAATCGTCCTGATTCCGCCATTCTGTCTGAAGGTCAAGCGCCTCTGGCATGATTCGCATGAAAAAAGCGAATCAATTACCCGACTTAGCGCGCCTTGCTCCGCTGGGAAGCCCGGCCACGCTCTCATTCTTGCACTCAGCTGCACTTAGGCTCGCCCAGCCCTGCCCGACGAAACGCCGAATCCTTCGATCAGCGCTTCCGTCGCCTGCACATCCTGAAATTGCGCCTGAATTTCGATCAGATGGCGGAAGTTTTCGTCCGAGGGATCCGCTTCGAGCGCCGCTTCCGCCTGTTTCAGCTCCTTATGTAAGGTGCGCGCGCTGCGCTGCAAGTGCAGTGCCTGGTTCAGAGCGTCACGGGCGTCGTCAAGTGCTGCCGTCTCCAGCGCCGGCCATTGCCGCGCCCGCCGGATCAGGCCGACCGCGCGCTCCCAGATCTCGGCGCAGCCGGCACGCTCGATCGTCGCCACCACGGCGTGGCGGTCATTGGCCATGTCGTGCGCCATTGCGTCAAGGATGGCGGCGTGCAGCCGCTGCAGATCGGAATTGGCAAGGTCGAGAAATTCGACATGGGCGAAATTCTCGTCGATCAGCGCCGGATGGTTGACCAGCGCCACGATGATCGTCGCCTCGCGCACAGACATCCCTTCGCTGCCGCGCTTGACCAGCGCCGACTGGCCGAGGCTTTCGGTGATCGCCATGCGACCGCCGCCAGGCTTGGCGAACTGGCCGCCGGGTGCGACTGCCTTGCCCTGCCCCGGTTTCCAGTCCTGGCGTCCTTGCCGCGCATCGCGCTGCGAGCCGAAGAAGCTCTTTTCCCGCTCGCGCATTTCCTGCTGGTAGTGAAAGCGCGTGCTTTCGTCGCGGATGCGGCTGGTCAACTCCCGCAGCGTCTTTCCCAGTTCCGCCCGCCGCTCCGGCGTGTCGAAGACACCGCCAGCTGTCTCGCGCATCCACAAAAGGTCGACCAGCGGCCGCGCATCGGCAAGCACTGCGCGGAACGCGTCCGGCCCTTCGGCCTTGACGAGGTCGTCGGGATCCTTGCCTTCCGGCAGCAGCGCAAAACGCGCCGAGCGCCCGGCCTGCACCGACGGTAACGCCAGATCCGCCGCACGCCATGCCGCCTTCAACCCGGCCTTGTCGCCGTCGAAGCACAGCATCGGTTCGGGCGCCATGCGCCACAGCAATTCAAGCTGGTTTTCGGTAAGCGCGGTGCCAAGCGGCGCCACGGCATTCTCGAAGCCGGCCTGCGCCAGCGCGATGACATCCATATAGCCTTCGACCGCAATGACCGTGCCGCCCTTGGCCAGCGCCTTTCGCGCCCGGGCGAAATTGTAGAGCACATTGCCCTTGTGGAAGAGCTCGGTGTCGGGCGAGTTCATGTATTTGGCCAGCGCATCGGGCGCCAGCGCCCGGCCGCCAAAGGCGATGATCTTGCCGCGCGAATCCGGTATCGGGAACATGATGCGGTCGCGGAACCAGTCATAGGAGACCGGAATGTCGTCGCCATGGCGCACCAGCCCGCAGGCTTCGATATCGGCCTTCGGCACGCCTTTTGCCGCGAGATGCTCCTTCAGCGCGTTGCGGCTGTCCGGCGCGTAGCCCAGCCGGAACGACTGCTGCGTCGCCGGCGTCAGCCCGCGGTCCCTGAGATAGGCTCGGGCCTTTGCCCCCTCAGGCCCCTGCAGCCGCTCCTGGAAGAAGGCGGTCGCCATCTCCATGACGTCGGTCAGGCTGGCGCGTTCCTGCTCGCGCCGCTCTTCCTGGGCGTCGCGCACCGGCATCGGCACGCCGGCCATGTCGGCGATCTTTTCGACCGCTTCGGGGAAACTCATTCCGTCGAGTTCGGTCAGGAATTTGAAATGATCGCCCGAGACCGAGCAGCCGAAACAATGATAGCGGCCCTTCTTGTCCTCGCAGTGGAAGGACGGGCTCTTCTCGCCATGGAACGGGCAGCAGGCCCAAAAGTCGCCACGCGACGCGTTGGTCTTCCTGCGATCCCACGCGACGCGCTGGCCGATAACCGATGAAATCGGCACGCGGTCGCGGATCTCGTCGAGAAAGGCGGGCGGAAAGCGCATTGAGGGAACTCGTTTCCCCACCATATAATCATGCCAGCGAAATCCGACGACCCCCAATACCGGCCATACCCGGTTTCCACAGGGTAAAAGGAAGGGCGGCCGTTACAGGCCGCCCTTCCTTCTCAGCCCGGTTGCGGCGCTTACTGCGCGGCGAGCGCGCCGAAGATGACGCCCGAGAGGATGCCGACCAGCACATAGTCGTTGCCGACGCGGATCCATTCCTGGCCGCGGCCGGGACGATGCAGGCCGTAGCGGCCATAGTCGCGGATCGGCCGGTGCTGCCTCCAGCCGGAATATTTCTGGCCATTGCGCCAGTGGTTCCGCTTCACGACGACTTTCTTCTTGAAGACGCGCTTCCTCACATCATCGTGGTGGCCCGGCTTCTGCCAGTCGACCTTGGTGTAATTCGACTGCGGCACGACCGGCGCGTTCATCGGCGCGGCCTGGCCGGCAAGTGAGGTGGCGGCCAGCATCGAGACGGCGACGACAGAAAGAACAATGCGCTTCATGAGAAATCTCCTTGGTTGTCGATGCCCGAGGAATAGCGGCCGGCGGATGAACTGAAACTGAACGCCGGCATTACAATTGTGTAATGAAATCTTCTGCTTATTGCCGATACTTGAACATCATCGCAAAGATGAGTGTCGGCCACTCGGCAAAACAACCGTTCCAGACCGGCCAAAGCCCGGCCGTGCAACCATTCGCGCACCCATCCATTTCCCGACACGGCCTGTCGCGCCGCGACGGCCTCTTGAAATCGACAAAGTTTTATTACCCGGCTAAAATATTCCGGCTATTATTCACAGTGTCATGACCATGATTCGAACCCTTGCTTTTCCGCCTGTTGGCCGCGCCGTCCGCACTGCGTGCCCTGTCCGCATGCAGGCGCCGAAATGAGCGGTTCCGTCGTCCTTTTGCATCTGGCCGGCGCCGTGGCGCTGATGCTGTTTGCCACCCGCATGGTGAAGACCGGCGTCGAGCGCGCCTATGGCGATGTGCTGCGCCACAGGCTGCGCGCCACCATGCGCAATCCGATCATGGCGGTGCTGGCCGGCACCGGCCTCGCCATCGCCCTGCAGAGTTCGACCGCCGTGACGCTTTTGGTCGGCTCCTTCGCCGGTTCCGGTATCGTCTCGGGCGCTGCCGGCCAATTGGCCGTGCGCGGCGCCGAGATCGGCTCGGCGCTCGTGGTCAAGCTGCTGACCTTCGACCTCACGCTGCTGGTGCCGCTCTGCCTGATCACCGGCACGGTGATGTTCATGGCGACCGAGCGGCGCGACTGGCGCCAGACCGGCCGCATCCTGGTCGGCATCGGCCTCTTGATCCTGTCGCTGGAAATGATCGGCCAGGCGTCGGAGCCGCTGCGCAACAGCCAGCTGATGCCGGTCATCATCAACTACTTCTCCAGCGATTCCATCACCGCCTATCTCCTGGCGGCGCTGATCACCTGGCTGTTCCAGTCGAGCATCGCCGCGGTGCTTTTGATGGCGACGCTGGCCGGCCGCGGCCTGATCAGCCCGGAACTCGGCGTCGTCCTCATCCTCGGCGTCAATCTCGGCTCCTCCATCATCGCGCCGATGCTGACGCGCTCGGCCGGACCCGCCGTGCGCGTCGTGCCGATCGGCAATCTGCTGATGCGCGGGCTCGGCTCGCTGGTCATTTTGGTCCTTTTCATGATCGTCCGGCCGCATGTCGGCTTCCTCGGCACCACGGCGGCTGACCAGATCGTCAACGCCCACATCCTGTTCAACGTCATCATCCTGCTGGCAGGCCTGCCGCTGGCCGGCTTCGTCTACCGCGCCTCGGAGAAGATCGTCGCGCTCGGCACCAAGGCAGCGCCGGCTGCCTCGCTCGACGTCATCGAACTGTCCGCGCTCAACGAAAGCGCGCTCGATGTGCCGAGCCAGGCGCTGGCCAATGCCACGCGCGAGGTGGTGCGGGTCTGCGAGACGGTCGAGATCATGCTGAAGCGCATCATTGAGCTCTATGAGAGTGCCGACGCCGACAAGATCAAGGCGCTGGCCGCCCTCGACGACCGTGTCGACCGTAAACATGCGGCGATCAAACTCTACCTCGCCAAGGTCACCAAGAACCCGCTGACCGAGGACGAGGCGCTGCGCTGCCAGGAACTGATCGGCGCCTGTGTCAAGCTCGAGCAGGTCGGCGACATCATCGTGCGCAACATGCTGGTGCATGTGAAGAAGAAGGTCGATCGCGGGCTGGAATTCACCGACGAGGGATGGAGCGAATTGTGCGCCTTCCACGGCTCGGTGCTGGCCAATGCAAGGCTTGCCTTCAACGTGCTGGTCTCGCGCGACCCCGAAACAGCGCGCCAGCTGGTGCTGGAGAAGGACCAGTTGCGCGACCGCGAGAAGGAAACCAGCGCCAGCCATTTCCTGCGGCTGCGCGAAGGCACCGCCAAAAGCGTCGAGACAAGCTCGATCCATCTCGACACCATCCGCGACCTCAAGCAGATCAATTCACTGCTGGCCTCGATGGCCTATCCGGTGCTCGAAGAGCGCGGCCTTCTCACAGGATCCCGACTGAAGGCCAGCTAGCGAGAAGGGATTTGCCACGGCGGCGTCAACTTGGGAACAAGCTTGCGTCGTTCCGGCTCGAACGGCAAAATTAGTCTTTGCTCACCCTGCCTCCCGTCGGCTAAGCATCCGATGCCCCGGGAGGAAATCGATGGATACCCATTCGCGCAGTTTCGCCAAGGCGCTTTCATGGCGCATGACCGGCACCATCGACACGATCATCATCTCGCTTGTGGTGACTGGCAGCGTCAAGCTGGCGGCCGCCATCGGCGTGACGGAGGTCTTCACCAAGTCGCTGCTCTATTATTTTCATGAGCGCGCATGGCTGAAGATCCCTTACGGCCGCAGGACCCCAGTCTAGGAGCTTGCCCACTGCCGGCATGCGCTGCGTGACCGATCGCGCCGGCGGCAAGGGGAGCAGTCAAGAAAAGCTAAAGTCGCGACAAAAATTTCTGGATTGCCCGCGCCTCCTATCCGTGGTTTGACGCCGTTCCAGCCAAGGCTTTCCCATGTCGCTTCCGCTCATTGCCCTGTTCATTGCCGCTTTTGCCTTCGGCACTACCGAATTCGTCATTGCCGGCGTGCTGCCGCAGGTGGCGGAAGGGCTCGGCGTTTCGGTTCCCTCCGCCGGCTACCTCGTCTCCGGCTATGCCTGCGGCATCGCCATTGGCGGTCCGCTGCTGGCGCTCGCCACCAAATCCCTGCCGCGCAAGACCTTGCTGCTCGGCCTCGCCATCGTCTTCACCATCGGCCAGGCGGCCTGTGCACTGGCGCCCGACTTTACCTCGATGCTGCTGCTGCGCATCGCCGTTGCCGTCGCGCACGGCGCCTATTTCGGCGTCGCCATGGTGGTCGCCGTCAGCCTCGTTCCCGAGGACAAGCGCGGCATGGCAGTGGCGGTCATCCTGTCCGGCCTCACCGTCTCCAACGTCATCGGCGTGCCGGCAGGCACCGCCATCGGCAACATCTGGGGCTGGCGCGCGACCTTCTGGGTGATGTGTGCGCTCGGCGTGGCGGCAACGCTGGCGATGACTGCCCTTCTGCCGCGCACCGCCGGATATCAGGCCAAACCGGCCGGGCTGGCGCGTGAGGTCCGCGTGCTGGCGCGCCAGCAGGTCTGGACCTCGCTGATCCTGATGCTCATGCTGATGCTCGGCCAGTTCTGCCTGTTCACCTACATCACGCCGACCTTGCTGGAGGTCACCGGGCTCGACGAAGACCTGGTGCCCTGGGTGCTGCTGCTCAACGGCGTCGGCGCCACGCTTGGCGTCTTCCTCGGCGGCAAGCTGTCCGACTGGAAGCTGATGCCGTCGCTGATCACCATGCTGGCCCTGCAGGCGGTGACGCTGGCAGTCATCTATGCCGTCAGCCCCTATCCCCTGCCGATGATCGTGGCGATCGTCATCTGGGGTGGCCTCAACTTCGCCATCGGCACGCCGATCCAGACCCGCATCCTGGCGTGGACGGCCGATGCGTCCAATCTCGCCTCATCGCTGATCCCGTCCGGCTTCAATGTCGGCATCGCGCTGGCAGCGTCATTGGGCGCCGCCATGCTCAATGCCGGCTATGGCTATCGCAGCTTGCCGGTGGTCGGCGCTTTCGCCATGCTGGTCGCCGTGGTGGTGGCTGTCACCTCCCAGGTCTGGGAAGCGCGCAGCAATGCCACGCCGCCGCTGACGGCACCGGCGGAATAGACCACGATCCGCATCGCCTCCTGCTGTGACGGCAAGACGGTCGGCGACTGCTATGTCATCCGCGCGCTGTCAGACCACGCGCTGTGTGCGGACGAGCATGTCTGATACGGAGATCCGGTCCGACGCGGGCCTCGGCCTGGGCGCGTGCCGTTCGTGAGACCAGGAGCAGACATGACGAGCACTGTCAGCGATTTCGGCTTGAGCTGCGGCAGCTTGCCGGCGGGCGCGCGCAATGCGATCACCGATGTGCCCGGTGTACGCGTCGGCCACTGCACACTGCGCAACGGCGACACCAACACCGGCGTGACCGCGATCCTGCCGCATGGCGGAAATCTGTTTCGCAAGAAGGTGACGGCGGCAAGCCATGTCATCAACGGCTTCGGCAAGACCACCGGCCTGGCGCAGGTGCAGGAGCTTGGCACCATCGAAACGCCTGTTCTCCTGACCAACACGCTCTCGGTCGGAACCTGCGCAACGGCGCTGATCCGCGACGCCATCCGCCAGAACCCGGATATCGGCCGCACCACCGGAACCGTCAATCCGGTGGTCGGCGAATGCAATGACGGTCCGCTGAACGACATCCAGGCCCTGGCGATATCAGAGGAACACGCCCTCGCCGCGCTGGCCGACGCGCATGCGGGCGAGGTCGAGCAAGGCAATGTCGGCGCCGGAACGGGAATGACTTGCTTCGGCTTCAAGGGCGGCATCGGCTCGGCGTCCAGAAGAATCGCGCTCGGCGGCGGCCATCATCTCGGCGTTCTCGTTCTGTCGAATTTCGGCAGACCCGGAGACCTCGTTCTGCCCGATGGGCGCCGGCCGGACCCAGGACAACCGGCCGCGGATGAGCGCGGCTCGGTCATGATCGTGCTGGCAACCGATGTGCCGCTCGAACACCGCCAGCTTGAAAGAGTGGCGCGCCGCGCCGGACCCGGCATCGCCAGGCTCGGCTCCTTCTGGGGCCATGGCAGTGGTGACATCGCCATCGCCTTCAGCACCGGCAATCTGGTCGACCACGATGAAAGCCGCGATCTGGTGCCGCTGCTCGCGCTCAATGAGTCGCGCATCGACATCCTTTTTCGCGCGGCGGCGGAAGCCACGCACGAGGCTGTGTTGAACTCCATGCTGTCGGCCGTGGCCTTCACCGGCAGGGCCGGCAAGCATCGCGCATCGCTGGCCGACTGGCTGCGCGATCAACAACGTTGATGCATGTCGCCCAAAAGTGACCTCGGTTTTGGGAACGCGACTTGCATAAAAAGACAGACCCGAAGCGCGCCATGCATCCGTTTCGATGTGACGCGCTTTAAGGCGACCTACAGCTCGATCCGGAACCGCAAACTCTCCGCCCCGCCGTAGGCGGCGTCCTCGAAGAAGCGTGCGACCAGCCTGCCGCCATTGGCCAGGATCACCTTGTGCGAGGCCGGATTGCCTGGCTTGGCGGTGATCTCGACACAGGGCAGGCCGACCGCCCTCGCCTCGTCCAGCATCAGCCGCAAGGCCTGCGTGGCGTAGCCGCGCCGCCGCTTCCACGGCACCACCGCATAGCCGATATGGCCAAGCACGTGCGAGGGCAGTTCCGCCGTGCCCTTTTGCCAGCGAAAGCCGATCGAGCCCGATGCCTCGCCATCCCAGATCCAGCGGCGGAAGCCCGGCAGGCGCGGCACTTGCGTGCCGTTGGGCAAGGTGATCGGGCCGCCCCTCGCTTCTGGGTCGTCGAGGCTGGCCAGGAAGGCCACCGGATCCTGCTCTATCTCCGCCAACTGCTCGCGCGTCGCCTCCTGGAGCCGGACATTGTCCGGCGACCAGCCGCGCTCGAGCGCCGCCTTGTAGGACGGCAGATGCTCAAGCGCCGGTTTGACGATCTCGATCATGATCCATGCTCCCTGGCAGCAGGCATAGCCGTGGCCGTCCGAGCGCTCAAGCCACCTGAAAGCGGATCTCGCCCTTGTTCAGGAAGCAGGTCTTGTCGAACAGCGACAGATCGAGCGGGTTGGGCAACCTGATGTCGCCGATATCGGGGACCGGCTTGGTCTCGGGATCGTAGGACCGGTCGATCTGCGAGATGAAAACCAGTATGACGCCGCTGACGCGCGCGAAAGCTTTCAAGGTGCGGACCTGCTCCATCAGGCTGGGGTTCTCACGTCTCTGGTCGAGCAACTGCAGATAGTCGATGACCGCCAGCGTACCACGCGGCGCCGATCGCAAGATCCTGACGATGTAGTCGGCGCTGATGGCATCGGAAGTGTCGAATTCGAACAGCCGGTCGAACCGGGCCGGCTCCACGCCGATGGCATGAAACCGCTCCAGCACATCGCGTTGCGTATATTCCAGCGTGAAGGACACGCTGCGATGGCCGCATTTCATGGATTCGACCGCGAGTTCAAGGCTCATCAGCGTCTTGCCGTGGCCGGGTCGCGCGCCGACCAGGACCAGATCGCCCGGTGTCAGCTGCGCAAACAATCTGCCGGCAGGCGCTGCCTCGGACAGCTTGGCCGCAAGCAAACCCCAGCTGGTAAAACCTTGCTGCGCGGCAACACGATCAAGCGCCTGGTGGAGCGGAATTCCTGCCTGGCGCGACAACAGCCTGGCCTGACGTTTCAGATGGTAGATGGGCGCGGATAGTTTCATGGCAAAACCTTCTGATGCGAGCCGTTTTCGCAACCCCTCCTTATGCCGTGCGCTCGAACAGTCGGTTCGGTGATGAGAGTGCCCCGCATGAACTGATGCTTTCCCATTGGAGGGAGGAGGCGTGGGCCACGCCAGAATCACATCATAGCTCAACCCTTGCGGATCGAAAATCGGGCATGTCGGTGGAGGCATCGGCCGCAAGCCTTGGACCAGCGTCCCGGTCTATGGGCGGTGCGCGCGCCGGCCCCGGTTCTTCGTGCGGACTTGCAGGCTCGCTAAACAAGATGTGTTTCGCCGATTGCCGCGAGACATTTTATGATTGGTTGCGGATATAACACAGCAGGGATTCGCATGGCTTCGGCAGGAGAATTGAACCGGTGCGGTTGAGATTTTTTCCCCTGGGTGTAGTCGTCACCCTCAGCCTTCTTGTCATCGTCATTGCGCTGACCGCGACGGTCCGGTCCATTGCCGCGCCCTCGGCCGTCCCGGCCTGGCTGCAGGCCCATGTCGGCGACAGCGACGGCCAGATCTCAACCGTGGTGCTGGAGCGGGCGCGGGGGCTCTACCTGAAAAAGGTGGCGCAAGGCGTGGTCAGGAACCCCTGTTACTTCGCCATGGATGCGACACGTCCCGGCGACATGGGCAACGGCGTGCTAGGGCGCCGGTACTACGTCATTTGCGAGGCCAGCCAGTCGTTTCACGCCATCTCGTCGGGTCACGGCGGCGGCCGGAATCTGAAAGGCACGGTCGATTTCTCGAACGGCAGGCGGTGCTCCAAGAACTTCGGCAATGCCATGGATTCCGAACTGACCGCCGGCGGCGCCTACATGACCAGCGAGGCGAAGACCTCCTTCAAGGGTTTTTATCGGACCGGCGCGAAACGGGACGTAGCTTTCCAGCGCACCTTCATCCAGTTCGACGGCGAAGGCGAAGCCGCCAATGCCAGGCAGCGGGTGATCGGCGGCCATGCGGCGCAGGTGCTGCGCGGCATGTGCATGCGCAAAGGCCCCAACAGCTCCTACGCCGACCATGACGGCCTGGTGCCGTTCGGCAAGCTGGTGGACTATGCCGGCGGCCGCAGCAATGGCTGCACCAGCTGGTCGCCAACGGATGCGCAGCAGATCATCGCGATGGTGAAGGACAATCCGACGACGCTCTACATCTATCCGGAATCGCGTGATATCGCCGCCGTCGCGCAGGCGGCAAAAAGCCATTCGCCATCGGGCGAAGCACCCTATTGGAACGCCTCCTGCCTGAAGGAAATCGGCGCGCCGAAATTCTGGCCGCGAAAAACCCTCGAGCCGATCATCGCCCAATACAAGCAGGACCACCCGGCACCGCCACCGCAGCCGGTGCCGATGTGCAAGGAGCCGTGAGGTCGCGAGACAGCAGACCTCACGAGATTAGCCTTTCGCTCAGCGCAGAAAACCGAGCACGGCCTCCATGAACTCCGCCGGATACTCCACATTCGACAGGTGAACCGCCGGCAGCACGACCAGCTTCGCGCCGGGCACGGCCGCCGCGATCAGTTCGCTGTGGCTGGCGGCCGTCACCGTGTCGTGCTCGCCGGCGATCACCAGCGTCGGCCGGTTGATCAGCGACACCGTGCGGCGAAGATCGGCATCGCGAACGGCGGCGAACAGGCCAGCCAGGCCTTGCCGGTCGATAGCGAGCAGCATGGTGCGGAATTCCTCGATGACGGGTTCATTGGCCGTCACCATCCGCGCGGGGAACCAGTTGTTGAGGAAGACTTCGGCGGTTTCCGACATGTCCGGCGCCTGCCGGACAACGGCAATCCGCTCGTCGAAATAGCTTGCCGGCGCCAGATGGGACGAGGTGTTGCTCAGGATCAGCCTGTCGATCCGCTCCGGTGCATGGATACCGAGCCACTGCCCGACGAAGCCGCCCAGCGACAGTCCGAGGAAATGCACACGTCCAAGCCCGAGTGCATCGAGCAGTTCGATCACGTCGCGGCCGAGCCGGTCGAGCGAATACGCACCGACCGGGGCGCTTGATCCGCCATGGCCGCGAAAGTCGTAGCGCAGGACACGGAAATGTTTTGAAAGCTCGCCGGCCTGCCCGTCCCACATGTGCAGCGTGGTGGCGATGGAGTTCGACAGCACCAGCACCGGCTTGGCGGCATCGCCATCGAAACGATAGGCGATGCGCGTGCCGTCGGCGACGGTCACGAAATTCAGCTCATTCATGATGAAAAGTCCTTCTGGAACGATGAATGAGGCGAGCGTAGTCGCGTCGAGCTTTTGTTGATATTACAAAGATAGGACAAACTCTGTAGTCAGAGCTGACATGGCCGAATTCACCTTGCACGACCTGCAATGCTTCGATGCGGTGATCCGCACCGGCGGCTTTCAGCCGGCGGCGACCTTGCTGCACCGCTCGCACCCGGCGGTGTTCGCCGCCATTGCCAAGCTCGAACGGCAGCTCGACCTCGTTCTCCTGGATCGCAGCGGCTATCGCGTGCGCCCCACCGAAGCAGGGCTGTCGTTCCACCGCCGGGCGCAATCGCTGCTGCGCGAACTGGAAAGCCTGCGCGTCCACGCCGCCCAGCTCTCGATGGGCGAGGAAAGCGAGATCCATGTCGTGATCGGCGACCTCTGCCCGAGGCCGCAGGTGCTGGGCATGCTCGGACGGTTCTTCGGCCAATGCCCGGGCACGCGCCTGCATCTGCATTTCGAAGCCGTCGGCGGCCCTTGGGAGCGGCTTTTCGATGACGAGGCCGACCTGATCCTGCACTGGATCGACAAGGGCGACGCGCGGGTGGAATGGATCGATTTGTGCAAGGTGCCGTTCATTCCCGTGGCGGCGCCGGGCTTTTTGCCCGAGCGCCTCAGGCAGCCGATCACGCTGGACCAGATGCGGGCGCTCACCCAATGCGTCATGCGCGACACCGCCCGCCATTCGCCACGGCAGGACTACTTCATGGTCGAAGGCGCGCCGCAATGCCTGGTGCCCGACCAGGCCATGAAGAAAGAAATCATCCTGCAGGGCCTTGGCTGGGGCCACCTGCCCCGCTTCCTGATCGAGGAAGAATTGCACGACGGACGCCTGCGCTCCATTGCCGGTCGCCATATGCCGGGCCGCACCGACGAGCTGGTGGTGGCGCGCCGCCGCGACCGGCCGCACGGGCCGATCGCCAACCGGTTGTGGGATCACATCCAGCAGGAGGCGCCGGCATTGCGACGCGCGCTGGAGCCGCCAAAAACAGCGTCTTAGGGCAAGTCCAGACCTGGCGGTTGCCCTTAAAACGCCCTACTGCAGCAGGCCCTTGACGATGCCGCTGGCCTTGCCGAAATCCATCTGGCCGGCATATTTCTGTTTCAGCGCGGCGATCACCTTGCCCATGTCCTTCTGGCTGGCGGCACCCGTCGCGGCGATCGCGTCGCGGGCTGCCGCCGTGACCGCCGCGTCGTCGAGCTGTGTCGGCAGGAAGCCGCGGATGATCTCCATCTCGCCGCGCTCCTGCGCCGCCAGTTCCGGGCGCTTGCCGTCCTCGAAGGCTTTCGCCGATTCCTCGCGCTGCTTCACCATCTTGGCCAGTATCTGCAGGATCTCCTCGTCGCTGGCGGGATCCTTGCCCGACCCGCGATTGGCGATGTCGCGATCATGAATGGCGGCCTGGATCAGCCGCAATGTCGGCAGCCGGTGCTTGTCCTGCGCCTTCATCGCGCTCTTCAGGGATTCGGCGATTTTTGCGCGCATCATGCTTTCTCCTTCGATCGGCGCGGACAATAGCGCCGGGGCCAAGCCAACGCAAACCCTGATATTGCGAGGCAAGCCTATGATATTGCTTGATGAAATAAATCGGAGCCGCATTTCGCATGATCATTGACCGCCCTGCCCCCTTCCCCTATGTACTGGGCCTTGCATGAACTGAAGCTTGAGTGCGTGGAGGCTGCGAATTCGCCGCTCCGCGCCGTCTGCTGCGCGGATGGCCCGCCGGGCCTTTGCAACGCGCAGCCTGATAGGAGTGCCGCCATGGCCGAGATGACGCCCGCGTCGACCGCCCCTTGGGCCACCGAAAAGCCGACCGCCCTTCTGGTGCTGGCCGACGGCACCGTCATCGAGGGTCGCGGCCTCGGCGCCAGCGGCTCCGCTGTCGCCGAAGTCTGCTTCAACACCGCGCTCACCGGCTACCAGGAAATCCTCACCGATCCGTCCTATGCCGGCCAGATCGTCACTTTCACCTTCCCGCATATCGGCAATATCGGCACCAATGGCGAGGACATCGAGGACCTCAACCCGGCGGCCCGCGCCGGCGCAGTCGGGGCCGTGTTCAAGGCCGATGTCACCAACCCGTCCAACTACCGCGCCGCCGGCCACCTCGACCAGTGGCTGAAGAAGCGCGGCATCGTCGCGCTCTCGGGCATCGACACCCGCGCGCTCACCGCCCTGATCCGTGAAAAGGGCATGCCCAACGCCGTCATCGCGCATGCGCCCGACGGCGTGTTCGACCTCGACGATCTGAAGCGGCGCGCCGCCGCATGGTCTGGCCTGATCGGCCTCGACCTCGCCAAGGAAGTCACCTCGGGCCAGTCCTCGGTCTGGCGCGAGACGCCCTGGGTGTGGAATGAGGGTTTTGGCGAACAGGCGGCGCCGTCGCTGCACGTCGTGGCCATCGACTACGGCGTCAAGCGCAACATATTGCGCCTGCTTGCCGGCCTCGGCGCCAAGGTGACGGTCGTCCCGGCCAGCACCGGCTCGGAAGAAATCCTCGCCATGCAGCCGGACGGCATCTTCCTTTCCAACGGCCCCGGCGACCCGGAAGCCACCGGCGACTATGCCGTGCCGGTCATCCAGGACCTGCTGAAGACCGACATTCCGGTGTTCGGCATCTGCCTCGGCCACCAGATGCTGGCACTGGCGCTCGGCGGCAGGACCGCCAAGATGCACCAGGGTCATCACGGCGCCAACCATCCGGTCAAGGACCACACCACCGGCAAGGTCGAGATCGTCTCGATGAACCACGGCTTTGCCGTCGACGCGGACTCGCTGCCCGCGGGCGTCGAGGAAACCCATGTCTCGCTGTTCGACGGCTCGAACTGCGGCATCACGCTCACCGGCCGTCCGGTGTTCTCGGTCCAGCATCATCCGGAAGCCTCGCCCGGCCCGCAGGATTCGCACTATCTGTTCCGCCGCTTCGTCAACCTGATCCGCGAAAAGCGCGGCGAGGAATTGCTGGCCGAGCGGGCTTAGCCGGAAGCGACGCGACCCGCCGCGACAGCGACAGGCCGTCCCCTGGTCAGCGCGATCCGGCTGTCGTGGCTCATACCTGCGCCGCATCTTCCGCGACGCTGGTCGCGGCGTTCCTCAGCCGCGAGGGTCTCGCGACCTTCGTGACGAAGACGATGAGCGCCAGCATCAGGAAGCATGCGCCAACCAGATAGGGTGCGCCACCGAAGGTCACCGGTGCGCTTGGCCCGGTGAACCAGGAAAAGATCGCCGTGTAGAGCAGCGGCGTGATGATCGAGGTGATCGAGAAGAGCGAGGTCATCGCGCCCTGGAGTTCGCCTTGCGCCGAAGGCGGCACCTTGGCGGCGGCGAGGCTCCTCAGCGGCGGATCGGCAAGTGCCTCCAGGCAACCGGCGACGATCACCGCATAGATCATCCAGCCCTGCGTCGCGAAGGCGTAGCCGAAGGCGCTGAGCGCCGTGAATGTCAGGCCGATGACCGCCGTCTTCCACTCGCCGAGCCTGGGGATGACGCGCGGCAGCACCGTGCCCATGACGATCGCACCGCACAGGCCGAAAGCGCCGAGCGAGAAGCCGATCTGCTGCTCGCTCCAGCCATAGCGGTAGCTGGAGACGAACGACCAGACCGCCGGATACATCATGTGTCCGAGCGTCATCAGGAAGAAGACGAGCCCGATCCAGCCGATGCCCTCATACCTGCGCATCTGCAGCAGCGTGCCGACCGGGTTGGCGCGTTTCCACTCGAACCGGCGGCGATGCTTCTCGTCGAGCGTTTCGGGCAGGAAGACCATCGCGATCAGGAAGTTGACGAAGGCGAGCCCGGCGGCGAAATAGAACGGCACGCGCGGCCCGAACGTGCCGAGCAGCCCGCCCAACACTGGGCCGATGACGAAGCCGACGCCGAAGGCGATGCCGAGAAGGCCGAAATTCTTCGCCCGGTTCTCGTCGTTCGAGATATCGGCGATGAAGGCCGACGTCGTCGAATAGCTGGCGCCTGAAATGCCGGCCAGCACGCGGCCGATGAACAGCATCGGAAAAGACCAGGCGACCGCGCAGATCAGATTGTCGATCGAGAAGGTCAGCACCGAGGCAAGCAGGATCGGCCGCCGCCCGAACCGGTCGCTCAACCCGCCCATGATCGGCGCGAAGAAGAACTGCATGGCCGCATAGACGAAGAACAGCCAGCCGCCCTCGATCGCCGCGCCGCTGATGCTGACACCGGACAATTCCTGCAAATAGGCCGGCAGCACCGGCATGATGATGCCGAAGCCGATAATATCCAGCAGCAGCGTGGTGAAAACCAGCGCGAGGCCCCGCCTGGCGGTTTTGGGGTCGATCATGATGGGCCAGCCTCCTCTGGTCGCCCGGGGCGCAGGCGGACGAACCTTATAGGCGAGCCCGCAAAAAGGAACAATGCGGGAACAGCCAGGAATCGCTGATCCTGACTCTCCCTGACGGCGACTTCGTCGTCAGGCCAGTGTCAGGAAACGCTAGCCGAGACTGTTTTGAAATTCGCTCCGGCTCGACGGCCGCAGGCGTAGAATTTCCAAAAGGCTTCGTCAGATCGGGCCGCTCAGCGTGTTGCAGTCCGAAAGCTTGCCGCTCTTGTAGCCGCGCGCCAGCCAGGTCTGCCGCTGCTGCGAGGTGCCGTGGTTGAAGCTTTCCGGCACGACATAGCCCTGCATCTTCTTCTGCAGCGTGTCGTCGCCGATCTGCTTGGCGGCGTTGAGCGCGCTTTCGATGTCGCCCTGCTCCAATATGCCCTTCTGCGCGGTGTAATGCGCCCACACGCCGGCAAAGCAGTCGGCCTGCAGTTCGATGCGCACCGACAGTTGGTTGGCATCGGCCTCGCTCATGCCTTGTCGCATCTGGTTGAACTTGGACATGATGCCGGTGAGGTTTTGCACGTGGTGACCGACCTCATGCGCTACGACATAGGCCCGCGCGAACTCGCCCGAAGCACCGAATTGCTGGTCGAGCTGCTGGAAGAAGGTCATGTCGAGATAGACCTTGTGGTCGCCCGGACAATAGAACGGTCCGGCCGCCGCCGAGGCAAAGCCGCAGGCCGAGCGAACCTGGCCGGAAAACAGCACCAGCTTGGGATCCTCATAGGTCAGGCCCTGCGACTTGAAGATGCCGGTCCAGGTGTCCTCGGTTTCGGCAAGCACGGTCGCGACAAACTGCTTCATCTCGTCATTGGCGGGTGCCGTGCCGCTGCCCTGGCCGCCGCTGTTGTCTGAAATCTGGCCACCGCCCCCCGGCAGCAGGCCGCCGTCGCCACCGCCCAGGATCGCCGAGGGATCGAAGCCGAAATACCATCCGGCCAGCACGACGAGGATAACGAGGATGATGCTGCCGCCGCCACCGGTCCGGCCGCCGATGGGGAGCTGGAATTGGCCGCCACCGCCGCCGATCCCGCCGCCGCCGCTATCGCTGCGGTCGTCCTCGATATTGTCACTCTGACGACGGCCTCTCCAGAGCATGGCAACTCCCCGTGATAAACTTCCTCATTGCTCCGGCAAGGCCGGCTCAACCCAACAAACAATTATCCCAATGGTTGCGCCAAGTCACAGTGTTTTTCGATGGCCAAGGCGATGCCGGCATGACCGCTTCACCACTCTGGCCGGAACCTTTGAAGGCTTGTAGCATCGGCCGTGACGGAGGATGCGAGGGGCGGTTGCGAACGATCGGTCAAATAGTCTTGGTTTTGGCACTGAGCTGCCTGGGCTTGCGGGGAGCCACCGCGGCGACGCTCGACTCCGGCGTCGCCGTCACCGACCCGGCCACCTTGCAGGCGCTGGAGCGCGGCGGCCTGTCGATCAGTCGCCTGCTCGGTCCCGCGCTCGGCCTCACCCGCGACGTCGACAATCGCGGCCTGTTTTCCGTGCCGGCGCTGGCCAAGGTGCGCGACACCGTCAAGCAGGAGATATCGAACGAGCCGACGACCAGTCCCGACCCCTATGTCGCCGCCATGGCCAAATCGAGCGACACCAGCCAGAAATTCAATCCCAGATACATCGACGATGACGGCTCGACGCTGGACCTGACCGGCGTCGTCAACCGCATGGATCGCGGCTATCTCGGCCACACCGAATGCGGCGAGATCAGGCTGATCTACCGCTTCCACTATTCGGTCGCCGAAAAGCCGGCCAGGGGCAAGGTGGCGCAGCGCATCTCCTCGCGCCTGCCGCTGACCATGAGCCTGGTCTTCAACGCCAAGCCGAGGCGTGCGCAGGCGCGTGCCTCGAAGGATTTGCCAAGTGCCACCGACGTATCCTGCGCCGAAGTCGCCCAGCGCTGGCTCGCCGCCGGCCAGAAAGACCTGCCGCCCGGGCAACTGGCCGCCTGGCTGCGTTCCGACGAAGGCCCGCTGTCCGGCGCCATGCTCAATTCCTCGCAGATCATGCGGCTCGAGCTCAACATGCAGGTGCTGCGGCTGTCGGCCTCGACGCGGCGCGATTTCGGCGGCCACGCCGAATATCTCCTGAAGATCTTCAAATGGGATCCGGCGATCTCGAGCTTCTACGAAGCGAGGATGGAGAACCAGATCGACCGGGCGACGGTGCTGGCCGACGTCAAGTCCTTCGCCAAATGGCTGCTCACCGACCGCAACATCTACGATCTCGACCATGGCCGGCTCGTCATCGACGAAAAATTCCTGGCCAAGAGCGCCGTTTCCGTCGCGCCTGGAGGCTTGAGCCGCTCGCAGAACAACATCGCCTATGGGCTGGTCGACGATACCGATATCGACAAGGCGCTGAAGGATTACGTCGCCAGGGGCAACACGCTCGTCACCATCAAATCGGTCGCCGGCTTCAATTTGCGGCTGAACGAAATGAGCTGCACCGGCTGCCATCAGACCCATGGCATTGCCGGCTTCCACTACACCGGCGCCGACCCGGCCAGCGAACCGCGCCGCAACGCCGTCTTCGTGCCGGGCTCGGCGGTGTTCTTCGCCGACCTGCCGCGCCGCCGCGCCATCGTCGAACAATTCGCCGCCGGCGGCCATCCTGATTTCACGCGCGGCTTCGCCGCCCGCCCGGACCAGAAATATGCCGAAGCGCTGAAGGGCACCGATCTCTACAATGGCTGGGGCTCGATCTGCTATCGTGGTGACGACGCGAGCTTCAAGGACTGGACCTGCGGTGCCGGCCTGCGCTGCGCCGGCGTCCACGAAAGCGCCATCCATCCGGGCTTCGGCATCTGCGTCAGCGAGAAGGGTACCGCGGTCGGCGATCCCGTCGAGTTCGGCGAGATCAAAATGTCGACCTGGGGCAACGACCAGTATTGCCGCCTGTCGCCGGCCACCGCCAAGGCCTGCGCCATCGACCCCGCGCGGGACAAGAAACCACTGGTCAAACTCGCCGGCTATGGTGCGGCGCGCCAGCGCTACGACAATCCCGAGCAGAAGACCGGCGGTTTTCCCGGCGGCATGTTGCGCAAGGCAAGCTGCGACAAGCTTCCCGACGAGGCGACCTGCGGCCGGCTGGCCAAGACCGGCTTCAACGACTGCATCGCGTCCGGCAGGGACCACAAATTCTGCACCGGGGAATTCACCAAGACCGCCGGCCTGCGCGCCTGCGACAAGGCGCATCCCTGCCGCGAGGACTATATCTGCACCGCCGGCTATGACGATTTACCCCAGGCCAAGTCTGGCGAAGGCACCTGCATCCCGCCCTATTTCATCTTCCAGTTCCGCGTCGACGGCCACCCCAGAAGCTGGGTGCAGGATGTCAGCGAGTGAGAACGGTTTGCCGCGGGCAAATTGAAAGGTTCACTGGGACCTTTCAAAGGGCTCGAACGCCCGTAACCATAGCGCAACCGGCCGCTGAACAGACAGCTTTCGCATGCCGCCGACGTCGGCCCGGCCTCAGCTTTTCTGCTTGGCGCCGGCGCTCTTGCCGTCGGAGCTTTTCGAGCGCTCCTCGAAACGCGCCGCACCCTTCCTCAGGGAATGGCCTGTCTCGGCCTCGGTCTTGCGCTCGTCCTTCGCCGCCGCCTGCTTCAATCCCTTGGCGGCCTGCTTACCCTTCGCGGTCGGTGCTTGTTCGACGCCCATTGCTTCCTCCCTTGGCGCGATATCAGCGCTATGTGAGGAGCAACGTGCATAAGGGACTGCGGTTCCGGCGACCGCACTGAGAACGGGTGAGCAATTTAGCGCGGCGCCGTCATCGCCTTGCGGAAGGCTTCCAGCGTCTCGGCGCTGACATGGTGCTCGATGCCCTCGGCATCGATGCGCGCGGTCTCGGCGCTGACGCCGAGCGAGCGCAGGAAGGCTTCCACCGTCTGATGGCGGATGCGGCTCTCCTCCGCCACCTTGCGGCCGGCCTCGGTCAGGAACACGCCGCGATAGGGTTTTCTCGACACCAGCCCGTCGGCGCACAGGCGCGTCAGCATCTTGGCCACCGTCGGCTGCGCGACGCCGAGCCGCGCGGCGATGTCGACCTGGCGCGCCTCGTTGCCGTCCTCTATCAGATCGGCGATCAGCTCGACATAGTCCTCGACCAGCGCGCTGCGGCGCGCTTGGCGCTGCTGCCGGAACCCTTCCGAATGGACATCGGCGTCGGGCAATGGCTCACGCGGGACGGGTTTGTTCTTCAGCGCCAATGCGCGCTCCTCCTCGGGAGTTTAGCCGTTCCTGCTTTATAGCACGGGCTCTGATTCTTCAGGCCGTTTATTTGCATTCCCCCACAGGAGCAACCGGCGTTCCGATTGCGGTTTCGCAAACCCGAGCGAGCGCGCGGCAAAAAGCACAAACAATGAAATATAGCCTATTGCATAATGTTGAGCCATGGCATAGCTTATGGGTATTCGTCGGAAGTCTCGGAAAGCCTTTTCATGTCAGACGCAGAAGCCACAGCCCCTCGATCCTCATGGCGGTTCGCCGGACGGGACGAGGACGATCAGCCCAGCCTGCGCGAAGTCAATTCCACCATTGCCGTGCCGAGTTCGGGCGTCTGGTTCCGCCGGCTGTTCGCCTTCATGGGGCCGGGCTACATGGTCTCGGTCGGCTATATGGACCCCGGCAACTGGGCGACCGACCTCGCCGGCGGCGCCCAGTTCGGCCACACGCTGCTGTTCATCATCATGCTGTCCAACCTGATGGCGATCCTGTTGCAGGCGCTGGCCGCGCGGCTTGGCATCGCCACCGGCCGCGACCTCGCTCAGGCCTGCCGCGCCTATTATCCCCGCCCCGTCAATTTCGTGCTGTGGATCGCCTGCGAACTCGCCATCATCGCCTGTGACCTCGCCGAAGTGATCGGCACGGCGATCGCCTTGAAGCTTCTGTTCGGCATTCCGCTGATCGGCGGTGCCATACTCACCGCGCTCGACGCCTTCCTCGTGCTCATGCTGATGAACAAGGGGTTCCGCTATCTCGAAGCCTTCGTCATCGCGCTTTTGATCATCATCTTCAGCTGCTTTGCCATCCAGATCTTCGTTGCCGCGCCGCCGGCCGGCACGATCCTGCACTCGATGTTCGTGCCATCCTCGGAGATCGTCACCAATCCGGCGATGCTCTACATCGCCATCGGCATCATCGGCGCCACCGTCATGCCGCACAATCTCTATCTGCACTCCTCGATCGTGCAGACCCGTGCCTATGAGCGCACAGAAAAAGGCAAGCGCGACGCCATCAAATGGGCGACGACGGACTCCACCATCGCGCTGATGCTGGCTCTGTTCGTCAACGCCGCCATCCTGATCGTCTCGGCCGTCGCCTTCCACAACACCGGCCACCAGGATGTGGCTGAGATCGACCAGGCTTTCGAGCTTCTGTCACCGCTGCTCGGCCTCGGCATCGCCTCGATCCTGTTCGCCGTGGCGCTGCTCGCTTCCGGCCTGAATTCGACGGTGACGGCGACGCTTGCCGGCCAGATCGTCATGGAAGGGTTCCTGCGCCTGCGCATCCCCAGCTGGGCGCGCCGGCTTCTGACGCGCGGCCTCGCCATCGTTCCCGTGGTGGTCGTCACCGCGCTCTATGGCGAGAAGGGCACCGGCCAACTGCTGGTGTTCAGCCAGGTGATCCTGTCGATGCAGCTGCCCTTCGCGGTGGTGCCGCTGGTGCAGTTCGTCTCCGACAAGAAGAAGATGGGCAACCTCGCCATTCCACGCGGCGTGGCCGCACTGGCCTGGGTGGTCGCGGCGATCATCCTCGTGCTCAACTTCAAGCTGCTCTACGACACGATGTTCGGGGTCGGCTAGAATTCCGCCAGACAGCGCGACAAACCGCCAAATCGCGCTATCTTTCCCGATGCCATGAGCAACATCGAAGACATCAGGAAATTCTACGCCCGGCTGATGGCGGCCAATGCCGCCTCATCGGATCCACGCCTGGAGGAGGTCTTCGCCGAGGTTCCGCGCGAAGCCTTTCTTGGCCCGGGACCGTGGACGATCGTCGCCGGCAGCGGCAAGGTCACGACGCCGAGCGCCGACCCGGCGCATGTCTACCAGAACGTGCTGGTGGCGCTCGATGCCGACAAGGGCATCAACAATGGCGAGCCTTTCCTGCACGCCATGTGGATCGGAAGGCTGGCGCCGAAACCCGGCGACGCCGTCACCCATATCGGCGCCGGCACCGGCTACTACTCCGCCGTGCTGGCCAGGCTGGTTTCACCTGGCGGCACCGTCACCGCCTTAGAGCTCGACGGCAGGCTGGCCGATCTGGCGCGCAAAAATCTCGAGCCCTACCGCAATGCGACTGTCATCCAGGGCGACGCCGTGACCACGCCTTTGCCGCCATCCGACATCATCTATGTCAACGCCGGCGTCGTCGCCCCGCCGGTCGGATGGCTGAAGGCGTTGCGCCCCGGCGGCCGCATGATCTTCCCCTGGCGCCCGTCCGAACGCGTCCCGCTGGCGGTGATGGTGACCCGCACCGAAAAGGGCTTTGCCTGCGATCCCTTCATGCGCTCCTGGTTCATCCCGTGCTTCGGTGCCTCGGTTGCCGATCTTGCGGCGAAGATCCCGACACGCGAGCAGGCCGCGCGCAGCCGCTCGATCTGGCTGACGAGCGATAAGCCGCCGGACCGCACCGCCACGGCCATCTTCGGCGACGTCTGGTTCTCGTCGAAAGAAGTCCGCGCCAAACCCGGCAACTGACGCATCGATGCGCGGATTTGGCCAGAATTTCGCATGCCCTGTCGGGATAGGTGCGGGCTAGCCGTCCTTGGGCCATAATCCGGCCGCGAGGGCGTGGATGGAACAAGGGAGAGACCCATGAGAAGGATCATCGCCGCCACCTTCGTCAGCCTCGACGGCGTCATGCAGGCACCCGGCGGGCCGGAAGAGGATCCGGTCGGCGGCTTCAAATTCGGCGGCTGGACCTTCCATTATTTTGACGAGGTGGGCGGCGCGGCAATGGATGAATTGTTCTCCAAGCCCTTCGCCCTGCTGCTCGGCCGCAGAACCTACGACATCTTCGCAGCGTACTGGCCGTATCAGAAAGATCCGATCGCCGATGCCTTCAACCCCGCGACCAAATATGTGGCGACACATCGGCCCGACACCCTCACCTGGCAGAACACGCAATGGCTTGGGGAAGATATCGTCGCGGCGTTGCGCCGCCTCAAGCAAGAGGATGGACCCGACCTGCTCATCCAGGGATCGGCCGACCTCATCCAGACCTTGCTCGCCAACGGGCTGATCGACGAGATCCGGCTGATGATCTTCCCGCTGTTGCTGGGCAAGGGCAAGCGGCTGTTCGGCGAAGACGCGATGCCGGCCGCCTTCAAGCTTGTGAAGTCGCAGACGTCCAGCACCGGCGTCATCATCGCGAGCTACGAACGCGCGGGCGAAATCGAGGTCGGCTCCTTTGTCACGGGCGAACCGTCCGACGCCGAGCTCGAGCGGCGCAGGAACTGGAAGTAGCGGACGGCCTTGGCACCTTTCCTCTCCCTCCGGAGGGGGGAGAGGTGGCGCTGCGAAGCAGCGACGGAGTGGGGGAAGCCATCGCCAAACGTACCGCCGTAAGACAGGCAGAACCAGGCGGGCAAGAAGGCTGGAGGCCTGCGGGAATCAAGCCGAAAAAGATCGACCCCCACTCCGTCGAGCTTCGCTCCCCACCTCTCCCCCGATCGACGGGGGAGAGGAACCCAAGTTCTGCTTGGTCTCAAGCCGCCTGTGGCCGTCGCGCCAACCCATCGCGTATGTGCCGCGCGAACTCCTGTGCCGCAGGCCCGACGCCATGCCGCGGCAGATGCAGATTGATGGCAAAATTCGGCAGTGGCGGCAGCCCGACATCGAACGGCAAGATGTCGAGATCGGCCGGCACGGTGGAGGCCAGCCAGGTGGTGACTGCAAGATCGGAGCGCACCGTCGCCGTCGTCGCGTCGATGTTGCCGTTTTCGAACACGGTGCGCCATTCCAGCCCATGCTCGTTGAGCGCCGAAAGCACCACCGGGCGGAAGGCGCAGGTGTCGGCGACGATCGACACCGGCAGCGGCCGCTTGGCGCTGGCGGTGCCGCCTCGGGCGCCGACCCAGACCAGCCGGTCGATGGCCAGGCACTCGCCCGATGTCGGGCCGACCCGTTCCTCGATCACCGCGAGGTCGATGGTTCCGGCCGCAAGCGCTGACGCCAGTTCCGGCGATGACGCGCAGACCAGCGATATCTCGACCTGCGGATAGGTCTCGGCATAGGCCTTCAGCACCGGCGCCAGCAAGGTGCCGACGAGGTCGTAGGGCACGCCAAGCCGTACCTGGCCGGCGACGGCCGAGCCCGCCATCTCGGCCCAGATCTCGTCGTTGAGGCCGAGCAGGCGCTTGGCCTTGCCGAACAGCCGCTCGCCGGACCGCGTCAGGCGCAGGCCGCGCCGGTCGCGCTCGAACAGGCTGCAGCCAAGCGTGTCCTCCAGCCTTTTGACCTGCTGGCTGACGGCGCCTTGGGTCAGGTGCAGCACATTGGCGGCCGCCGTCATGCTGGCCTTGTCGGCGACGGTGACGAAGGTGCGCATCAGCGCCGTATCGAGATTGCGGATCATAATTGCATTATAAATGCTAATGCTAATCATAGCAAACATTGCATTTGCTGATGCACGCACCCAGCCTACGATGGAGCCTCCGATAAAGGGCGCCCCATGCTCCAGCCGATCCTGCCGCTCATCCTGTTTGCCTTCGTGGCCACCGCCACGCCTGGGATTGCCACGACCTTGTCCACCGCCTCGGGCGCGCAGTTCGGTTTTCGCCGTTCGGTTCCGCTGATGATCGGCAGCGCCGCCGGCCTTGCTACCGTGACGGGTGCGGCCGCCGCCGGCCTCGCGGGCCTGCTGCTTGCGGTGCCGTCGCTGCAACTGGCCATGAAGGTGATCGGCTCGCTCTATCTCCTGTGGCTGGCGATCAAGATCGGCCGTGCCGGGCCACCCAATCTCGACGTGACCATGGCCAAGCCCAACAGCTTCCTTGGCGGCGCCGGCATCCAATGGATGAACCCCAAGGGTTGGGCGATGGGGCTGGGCGCGGCGGCCTCGTTCGCCGCGCTGGCCGATGGGCCGGGACAACTCGCCTTGCTGCTCGGCTCAACCTTCGGCCTCACCGCCGCCATCTCGCTCTCCGCCTGGTGCGTGGCCGGCATGGTGCTGGCCCGGCTGCTCAAGACCGAATGGCAGTGGCGAGCGCTCAACATCGTGCTGGCACTGGTGCTGGCCGCATCGATCATTCCGATGTGGCGGTCGGCGTAGCTGAGGCCTTGCAGAGCCTGGGTTCCTCGCCCTCGCCAGAGGCGGGAGAGAGGTGGCTCGGCGAAGCCGAGACGGAGAGGGGTAATGGCGCAATCCTGTCCGTGAACGGGGCTTCCAGAATCCTTTCCACCGCTGGCGCAGGCCCCCTCTCCGACCGCTTCGCGGCCACCTCTCCCCCACTCCCGTGGGGGCGAGGAACTCAAGTCCTGAAACCCTCAACCCGCGTAGCGCGCCGCCGGCTTGTCGGCGTGCAGGCTGCCGTAGAAGGCTTGGCGGGCGCCGAGGAATGTGTCCAGCTTGGCGACATCGGCAAGTGCCGGCACGGTGACGGCTTCGCCCCTGGCCAGGCCGACAAGCGCGGCATCGACCATATCGTCGGCGGACATGATGATCTCCTTCGGAAGCTGGTCGATATCGCTGCCGGCGAGTTCCCAGAAATCGGTCCGGGTCGCGCCCGGCAGCACCACCTGCACCTTTACATTGGTGCCCGCGACCTCGCGGTGCAGAGCCTCGGTGAAGTTGACGACATAGGCCTTGGTGCCGCTGTAGATGCCGCCGAACGAGGTTTCAAAGGCGAGCACCGAGGCGATGTTGACGATGGCGCCGCGGTTGCGTGCCAGAAGACCCGGCAGCACGGCACGGGTCAGGCGGGTCAAGGCGATGACATTGACCTTGATCATGCGCTCGGCCGCGTCGGCGTCGGCCGTAGCCACCACCTGCTGGCCGCCAAGGCCGGCATTGTTGACCAGCAGCGTCACGCTGTCGTCGGCCGATATCGCCTGCTCGACGCGGCGCACATCATCGTCGTCGGAGAGATCGGCGCTGATCACGCTGACCTTGCGGTCGTAGGCGTAGCGCAGCTTTTCGGCCAGTTCCTCGAGCCGGTCGGCGCGCCGCGCCACCAGAACCAGATCATAGCCCTGCCCTGCCAGCCGGTCCGCATAGACCGCGCCGATGCCAGACGAGGCGCCGGTGACGACCGCCGTTCCCTTGTTTGCCTGTCCACTCATTGTCCTGTTCCTTCCATCTCTGTTCGCTTCGACCTGGCCGCCGGCGCCGCAGGCATTCGCCTCGGCTCGCCGGCAAGCCGCCTGATTGACTTAGTGGCATATACCACTTTCGACGAAGTAGGCATATGCCACTATCTTGTCAATGAGTGCGTTCGGGATTATTTGTCTGGCAGCGGCCGGACAGAATTTCCACCGGCGCCAAGGAACCACCATGCCGAAAGACACCCTGCCCGGGCTGACAGCCTGCAACTACGCCATGCTGCGGCGCGCGACGCGCAAGCTCGGCCAGTTCTATGACGACGTGCAGGCGCCGTCAGGCCTCAAGGCCACGCAGCAGGGCCTGCTATACCAGATCCATATCGGCAACGAGCCGGCGATGGGCGCCATTGCCGCTGCCCTGGTCATGGACCTTTCGGCGCTCGGCCACACGCTGAAGCCGCTGATCCGCGACGGCTATGTCGAGACCTTCGCCGACCCGGACGACCGCCGCATAAAGCGGGTGCGGCTGACCCGGCAAGGGCGCATCAAGCTCGATGAGGCGATGAAGCTGTGGCAGCTCGCCCAGCAGCGCTTCGAGGATGTGGTGGGCAAGGAGAAGGCGGAACGCCTGCGCGCGGTGCTGGATGACATCAGCGCGCTGGATTTCGATCTGCCGCCGGCTACCTAAGCAATTCCAGGAAAAGTGTGAAACGGTTTTCCGTCCGGAATTGTGTCAAAATGGATTGGCAGCCGGCGGCTTTCGAAGCGGCTATTCAGCCGGCATCGCGACCGGCCGTGCCGCCCAGCGGCCGGCCAGCACGATGCCAAGCCCGATCAGCGGGAAGGCAGCCGCGACCAGGCCGAGATCGGCCGGCGCGCCATAGCGCAGCACGCCACCGCCGACCACCGCGCCCAGCGCCACGCCGAGATAGAGCGCCGAGCCGTTGAGCGACAGCACGATCGGGGCGGCATCGGGTGCCAGCTTGATGATGCGGCTGGCCTGCGCCGGCGGGAACGCCCAGCCGACAATGCCCCACGGCACCATCATCGCCATCAGCGCCGGACCGGCAATGTGCTGCGGCAGGAAGGCCGGCACGACCGACAGCATCACCAGCATGGCGGCACTCAGCGTCAGCGACCAGCCGACGGTCCGGGTGGCGCCGAACCGGTCGGCCGCCTGGCCGCCGGCAATGTTGCCGATGACGGCGCCGACACCGAAGGCAAGCAGCATGCCGGGCAGCGCGATCTGGCTGAGCCCGGCGCCCTGGATGGCGAGCGGCGCGACATAGGCAAAGACGGCGAAAGCGCCGGTCAGCGCCAGCAATGTCGTCACCAGGATCGGCATCACGCCCGGCCGCATGGCGGCCGCCAGCCGGCGCTTCAGCGGCAGCCTGGTGCCGACGATGCCGCGCGGCAGCCTGTACCAGAGGATGGCGCCTGCAAGCGCGCCGAGCCCGGCAATGGCATAGAAGGTGCCGCGCCAGCCGGCGATCGTCGCGACCAGCGCGCCGAGCGGCGCACCGACGGCGACGGCCACCGTGGTGCCGCCGACGACCACGGCGATGGCGCGTGCCCGGTGATGGTCATCGACCAGCGCCACCGCCGTGCCTTGCGCCGTCGCGGCGAACAGGCCCGACGACAGCGCCATGATGATGCGCGCGATCAACAGCACTTCGAATGAGGAACTCAAGGCGGCGGCGATGTTGCCGATGACGAAGAACACCAGCGTCCAAAGGATGACGCGACGCCGGTCCCATTCGCCGGTCAGCGTCGCCAGGATCGGCGTGCCGATCGCATAGGCGAGCGCGAAGGCGGTGATCAGCGTGCCGGCGAGTGGAATGGAAATGCCGGCATCCCTGGCGATGTCTGGCAGAAGGCTGGAGATGACGAAGCCCTCGGTCGAGATCGTGAACGATCCGAGCGCAAGCCAGAAGAGCCGCTTGTCCATGGCGCGTGTCCTTAGTTCAAAAGTTATTGAACAATTGGACATAACAGGGCATGATGTCAATGAAGCCAGGGCAAAATAGCTGAACCATCCTGACAGCCCTGTGTCAGCACGGTCGATCGGTACGGATAAAATGGAGAAACAGTGTGTACGGGCCGGCGAGGACGGATGCGTTGAAATCGGCCCGAACTGCGCTTAGGTTCCAGCCATGACGTTACCTCATCCCAATACGGACCAGATCAGCCTGCCGATCGTGCTTGGCGTGCTCGGCGATCCGACGCGGCTGGCCATCGTGCGCTATCTCGCCAGTAAGGAAGGCGCGGCGCTGAACTGCAGCCAGTTCCTCGATCTCGGCTCGAAGACCAATCTCAGCTACCACCTTGCCAAGCTGCGCGAGGCCGGCGTCACCCGCGCCGAAGTGGTCGGCACCAACCGCATGATCACGCTGCGCCGCGCCGACCTCGACGCCCGCTTTCCCGGCCTGCTCGACAGCGTCATCGCCGCCGCCGTCGACGACCCCGCGCTGCCGGCGGTCGGCGGCCACGATATCGAGATGCCGGCGTAGGGTTGCTGGTTCAAAGGTAAGGGGCTGTCGTCCTAGCGCTGCCAAAAACCGATATGCGGGGCGAGAAGCTCCTCCTCCATCTCGGGGACGGGGCCGTGGACCTCCACCGGCTTCTGCCCGGAGCCGAGGACCGTGCGCGAGGAGAGGTTCATCGTCGGATTCTCGGCATGGTCGCCAGTCAGCGCGAGAAGCTTGGTCTCCTCGAAGCCGTAGACCAGCCGGCCGATATTTGCCCAATAGAGCGTTCCCGTGCACATCGCACAGGGCTCGCCGGTCGAGACCAGTGTGCAGGACCACAGGAATTCCGGCGGATAGGCGTCCGCGGCACGCCGGCTGAGTTCGGTTTCGGCGTGGCGCACGGTGTTGATGTTGCCTTGCCGCATCAGGATGCGGTCATCGGGGCCGACGAGCACACAGCCGAAAGGATGGTGCCCATGCGCGGCGGCGTCGCGCGCGACCTCATTGGCAGCGCGCAGGTGGGCGAACATCTGGTCGCGGGTCATCGCTTGGTGCCTTCCGAACCTGTCTGAGCGGATATCATGAACTCTGGGACGGCGTGGATGGTAGCAGACGGAATGCTGCCTCGCGATAGCCATGGGCGGGCTGCGCGGTGGTTCCGGCTGCCCCAAAGGTGGGGACTTGATTAGGAAGGCGGTGGCTTGATAACGAAGATGGGCCGGCGTCCCGATGGGCCGCACCAAGGGAGCCCGTCGCATGCGCATAGCCGTCCTCGCCGATATCCATGGTAACGTCCTTGCGCTTGACGCGGTGCTGGAGGATTTGGCGCGTCGCGGCGGCGCTGAGCTCACCGTCAATCTCGGCGACAGCGTTTCAGGACCGCTCTGGCCGCGCGAGACGTTTGAGCGCCTGGAAGCGCTGAACCTGCCGACGGTGCGCGGCAACCATGACCGCCGCGTCGCGGTCGATCCGGCCGACGAGACCATGTGGGCGTCCGACATCTATGCGCAGGAGCGGCTGACTGAGGCGCAGCGCCAGGTGCTGTTCGCGCAGCCGCTGACGCTGGAGATCGCGCCGGGCATCGTCGCCTTCCATGCCCGTCCCGACCATGACGAGAAATACCTGCTCGACGCAATCGTCGATGGCCAGCTGGTGCGCGCGCCGCTGGCGTCGATCAGGCGGCGGCTCAAGGCGCTCGACCGGGCCTGCCGCATCGCGCTGTGCGGCCACAGCCACCGCCCGGAACTGATCCGCATCCCCGACGGTCCCGTCATCTTCAATCCGGGCAGCATCGGCTGCCCCGCCTATGATGATTCCACCCCGCCGGCGCATGTTTCCGAACAAGGTTCGCCGCATGCGCGCTACGGCATCGTCACCTTGGGTGGCGAAGGCCGGCCCGACCGTTTCGAGACGATCGCCGTCGACTACGACCACGAGGCGGCAGCACGACAGGCCGAACAGGCGGGACGCCCAGAATGGGCCAACGCGCTGAGGACCGGCTTCATGCCAGGCTGAAGCTTGCTTCATGCCCCGGGCTGAGCGAAGCTGATGCCCCGGGGAATGCCTTGCGTTCATGCCGGTAGCCTCATCCGACCTGCTCAAACGCATTCGCGGCCAAGGCGTAAAACATCTCGCTTGTAGACACGGCGGCGCAGCGTCGCTTATAAAACCGGCTTCGCGTGCGGCAGCGTTTTGGGTTCTGGCGGTGCCTTTGGGAATGCAATTGATCGCCGACAGCCAAGTGACGAGGCGCCGAATTACGCTGCGGACAACGCTCTTGGCGCTGATGGCCGCTCCGCTGCTGATGGCGGCGTGGTCCGCCATTGCCCCGGCCCATGCCGAAGAGACGCCCTTCATCTCCGTCGTCACCGGTCTCGCGCCTGACGACCTGCTCAATGTCCGCGCCAAACCGTCGGCGACCGGCAAGACCGAGGCGCGTCTGGCCGCCGGCGCCAGCGTCAGGAACCTCGGCTGCAACGACATTGACGGGCACCCCTGGTGCAAGGTCGAGACAGACAACCCCAAAGCCAGCGGCTGGGCCCCGGCGCGCTACCTCGTTCCCGTCAACCCGGCAACGGTGCCCGTCGGCCAGGCGGCCGATGGAGGCGCGGCGCCCGATGCGCCGCCGCCGGCGGTACAGCCCGACCTGACGGCGCGGCTCGGCGGCGCGGCCCATCCCGACACGCCGGAAGCCCCGGTCAAGTCCGCCGCCGAGATCGCCATGCAGGATGCCTACGGCCTGGCGCTGGCGGCGAATGAAACCCCGCCGACCGGAGAAATCCCCGCCGTCGCCCAGGATGCGGCCGCGGACAGCGGCTCGGCGGCCGGATCGCTTCCCGTTCCCACGCCGCGTCCTGACGGCGCCGCGCCCGCCGTCGACACGCAGACCGTCGCCGAACTGCCGCCGCAGCCGACCTCGCTTGCCCAGGGCGGTGGCGTCGACATCCCCTGCGCCCGCTATGTCGGCCAGCCGATGCAGCGCTGCGCGGCCGCCATCGTGCACAAGGGCGCGGACAAGGCCGATATCACCGTGACCTGGCCCGACGGCGGCACGCGCCTCATCTCCTTCTATGCCGGCCTGCCGGCCGGCTCGGACACCAAGGGCGATTTCCGCTTCACCCGCGAGGGCAGCCTGAGCATGATCCGCATCGGCGTCTCCGAACGCTTCGAAATCACCGACACGGTGGCGTTTGGACGTTAGGGATTAGGCAGTAGGCAGTAGGGAATGGGCAGTAGGGGCGTACGTCCAAGGCGCTTGAAAAGCCCTACTGCCTACTGCCCAATCCCTACTGCCTATTTCCTACTGCCTAATCCAGCATTTTCGGGGTTACATCCGCCAAAACTCTTCCCTATAAGGCCCACCTAGCCTGATACCAGAATCGCGAGCACAACCGGCCGGGTCTTCCCGTCCCGGTTTTTTGTGCAAGCCGCCCGCCGAACGGACCTATGACATGCCAAGACGCACCGACATCAAGTCGATCCTGATCATCGGGGCCGGCCCCATCGTCATTGGCCAGGCCTGCGAGTTCGACTATTCCGGCACCCAGGCATGCAAGGCGCTGAAGGAGGAGGGCTTCCGCGTCATCCTGGTCAATTCCAACCCGGCAACGATCATGACCGACCCGGAACTGGCCGACGCCACCTATATCGAGCCGATCACGCCGGAGGTCGTCGCCAAGATCATCGCCAAGGAGCGGCCGGACGCGCTGCTGCCGACCATGGGCGGCCAGACCGCGCTCAACACCGCTTTGTCGCTGCGCCGCATGGGCGTGCTCGACCGCTACAATGTCGAGATGATCGGCGCCGACGCCACGGCCATCGACAAGGCCGAGGACCGCGCGCTGTTCCGCGAGGCGATGAGCAAGATCGGCCTGGAAACGCCGAAGTCGATGCTGGCCAACGCCACCGACGTCAAGAACGCCGACCGCAAGACGCACGAGGCGGAGCGCGCCGCGCTCAAGGCCGAGAAGCCGGACAATCTCGACGCCGAACTCGACGCGCTGGAAACCCGCTGGAACCTCGGCGAAGGCGACCGCAAGCAGCGCTACATCAGCCATGCCATGGCGATCGCCGCCCAGGCGCTCGACCATGTCGGCCTGCCGGCCATCATCCGCCCCTCCTTCACCATGGGCGGCACCGGCGGCGGCATCGCCTACAACAGGGCCGAATTCTACGACATCGTCCAGTCCGGCCTCGACGCCTCGCCGACCACCGAAGTGCTGATCGAGGAAAGCGTGCTCGGCTGGAAGGAGTACGAGATGGAGGTCGTCCGCGACAAGGCGGACAATTGCATCATCGTCTGCTCGATCGAGAACATCGACCCGATGGGCGTCCACACCGGCGACTCCATCACCGTCGCCCCGGCGCTGACCCTCACGGACAAAGAATACCAGATGATGCGCAACGCCTCGATCGCGGTGCTGCGCGAGATCGGCGTCGAGACCGGCGGCTCCAACGTACAGTTCGCCGTCAATCCGGCCGATGGCCGCCTCGTCGTCATCGAGATGAACCCGCGCGTCTCGCGCTCGTCGGCCCTGGCTTCGAAGGCGACCGGCTTCCCGATCGCCAAGATCGCGGCCAAGCTTGCCGTCGGCTACACGCTGGACGAGCTGGAGAACGACATCACCGGCGGCGCCACGCCCGCCTCCTTCGAGCCGTCGATCGATTATGTCGTCACGAAGATCCCGCGCTTTGCCTTCGAGAAATTCCCCGGCGCCGAGCCGGTGCTGACGACCGCCATGAAGTCGGTCGGCGAGGTCATGGCCATCGGCCGCACCTTCCAGGAATCGCTGCAGAAGGCGCTGCGCGGGCTGGAAACCGGGCTCACCGGCCTCGACGAGATCGAAATCCCCGGCCTCGGCCATGGGGCGACGGCCGCCAACCACGCCGACGACCGCAACGCCATCCGTGCCGCACTCGGCACGCCGACGCCCGACCGGCTGCGCATGGTGGCGCAGGCGATCCGCATGGGCACCTCGCTGGAAGACGTGCACGCAATGTGCAAGATCGACCCGTGGTTCCTCGAACAGATCGCAGGCATCCTCGCCATGGAAGCCCGCATCCGCGAGCACGGCTTGCCCGCCGATGCCGTCAACCTGCGCATGCTGAAGGCCATGGGGTTCTCCGATGCCCGCCTGGCGTCGCTGACCAGGACCGACGCCGAAGTGGTGGCGAAGATCCGCGACAGGCTCGACGTTCATCCGGTCTACAAGCGCATCGACACCTGCGCCGCCGAATTCGCCTCGCCCACCGCCTACATGTACTCGACCTATGAAGTGCCGTTCGCCGGCGCGCTGGCCAACGAGGCGCAGGTCTCGTCGCGCAAGAAGGTGGTCATCCTCGGCGGCGGTCCGAACCGCATCGGCCAGGGCATCGAGTTCGATTATTGCTGCTGCCATGCGGCGTTCGCGCTGCGCGATGCCGGCTATGAAGCGATCATGATCAACTGCAACCCGGAGACGGTCTCGACCGACTACGACACGTCGGACCGCCTCTATTTCGACCCGCTGACGGCGGAGGACGTGCTGGAGATCCTGCGCGCCGAGCAGGCCTCGGGCGAACTGGTCGGCGTCATCGTCCAGTTCGGCGGACAGACGCCGCTGAAGCTGGCGGACGCGCTGGAAAAGGCCGGCATCCCGATCCTCGGCACCTCGCCCGACATGATCGATCTGGCCGAGGACCGCGACCGCTTCCAGAAGCTGCTGCACAAGCTCGGCCTCAGTCAGCCGAAGAACGGCATCGCCTATTCGGTCGAGCAGGCCCGCCTCGTCGCCGGCGAGCTCGGCTTCCCCTTGGTGGTGCGCCCGTCCTATGTGCTCGGCGGCCGCGCCATGCAGATCATCCATGACGAGAGCATGCTGCAGAGTTACCTGCTCGACACCGTGCCCGGCCTGGTGCCGGAGGACATCAAGCAGAAATACCCCAACGACAAGACCGGCCAGATCAACACGCTGCTGGGCAAGAACCCGCTTTTGTTCGACACCTATCTCTCGGGCGCCATCGAGGTCGATGTCGACTGCCTCTGCGACGGCAAGGCGACCTTCGTCTCCGGCATTCTCGAACACATCGAGGAAGCCGGCATCCATTCGGGCGACAGTGCCTGCTCGCTGCCCGTGCACTCGCTGCCTTCCGAACTGGTCGACGAGCTGGAGCGCCAGACGGCCGCGCTCGCCCGCGCGCTCAATGTCGGCGGCCTGATGAACGTGCAGTATGCGATCAAGGACGGCACGGTCTACGTGCTGGAGGTCAACCCGCGCGCTTCCCGCACGGTCCCCTTCGTCGCCAAGACCATCGGTCGTCCCATTGCCAAAATTGCAGCCCGCATCATGGCCGGCGAGACGCTGGAAGACGCCTTCGCCCATTACGGCGCGATGCCCGACCCGCGCAATCCCGGCCACATCGCGGTCAAGGAAGCCGTCTTCCCCTTCGCCCGCTTCCCCGGCGTCGACATATTGCTCGGCCCGGAAATGCGCTCGACCGGCGAGGTCATGGGCTTAGACCGCGATTTTGCCCTCGCCTTCGCGAAGAGCCAGCTCGGCGCCGGCGTCGACCTGCCGCGTTCGGGCACGCTGTTCGTCTCGGTACGCGACGAGGACAAGAAAGGCATACTGCCGGCGGTCAAACGTCTGACAGGCCTCGGCTTCAAGGTGCTGGCAACTTCGGGCACGCAACGCTTCCTCGCCGAAAACGGCGTCGACGCCGAGAAAATCAACAAGGTGCTGGAAGGCCGCCCCCACATCGAGGACGCCATCCGCAACCGCCAGGTCCAGATCGTGTTCAACACGACGGACGGCCAGAAAGCGGTGTCGGACTCCAAATCGCTGCGGCGGGCAACGCTGATGCAGAAGGTGCCGTATTACACGACGCTGTCGGGCGCGGCTGCGGTGGCGGAAGCGATCGCGGCGCTGAAGGCGGGGAGCCTGGAGGTCAGGCCGCTACAGGAGTATTTTGGGTGAAGGGCTTGGGCCGACCACAACAAGCCTATCCCTCGATGACCGCTCCGAAGCGTTCGATAGCAGATCGTATGCTTTGTAGGACTGTCTCTTCAAGTTGGGTGTAGAACGGCGACTTGATATCGAAGAATGGCCTTTTCTGCCCGGACGCATACCGCTCGAAATCTCCATTCCTATCTTTCCGTCGATTTCTCTCAAAGAATTCTCGATACCTGCGCGGTGTTACACCGAAAAAATGCTTAAATTCCACCGAAGGGTAGTCCTTATAGCCACCCCTTTCTTGCCCTTCAATTTCTATGGAGTCAGCATGCAGCCTTGAGGCTAGGCTTTTTGGATAAGGCTCAAGGAAGACAACTTCTGAAACACCACTCGCCACTATGTGCTTTGCACACATATGGCAGGGAAACGTAGTAGTAAAAAGAACGGAGTCTTTGACTGATCTTCCAATACGGGCCGCATCAAGTAATGCCGACATCTCGGCATGAACAATCCGCCCATATTCCAAAGCGTCCATTAAAGCCGCATCGTCCAATCGTCTTTTTGTTTCCTTGTCCAGCTGCGATGCATCCCTTTCCAATATCTTCAAAATCTCGTTCAGTATCTCGCGCTTTCTCGCGTCATTGGAGTCGTTACCTCTTTTGAACTCACGGTCGTCATTTTGCTCGTCCGGCCAATAAGTACCACCACCGGCTTTTGGGACCTCATTAGACCCCAAGGCAATTACTTCGCCTCTGCCCGAAAAGATGGCGGCACCAACCTGCCGAGAGAGGTCTGCCGTTCGCAAGGCAGCCGACTTCGCAGCGAACATTCCGTACTCCATCTTACTTGGTGTATGAAAGTTAGCTGAAAATAGAAGTTCAAAAAATCGCTTAATTTGAGAAGAAATATCAGGATCAGAAATGTCTTTGTTAACTATAAAATCTGCATCATGAAATATCTTAGCGACTCTTTGTCCGTACTTTTCTTTTTGTTGATTCTGGTCTTCATTTACTAATTCCTCAGCAGCAGATCTAAAATGATCGTGATTCAATTCTCCGGCATCTACGGCAAAACTCCGAGCCAAATAATCAACTCTAGCAGATCTTCTTGAGTACACGGATACTTGAAAGAAAACACGCCCATAGACAGCTCTAAGCAATTCTATTTCTTCTTGCCGCTTGAATTGATCAAGTATATAAACCACTTTTGAGAACCGCTCGCTCTCTATCTGAGCATTCTTAATTCTGCTTCCAACAATTCTATATATTGTAAGCGCAGCAAGTATTGAATTGTCGTCCATTTCTTTTCGTACTTGGTTGCCATAGGCGATATAAGATTTATACCTGCTTACTTTGGTATTCTCTGTTAATTCGTCTTTCGGAAGTATGAACTGCGAAAGCAGCCTGTATATGTCTGTTACTTTTATCTGCCGCACCTGATATCCGACAGCCTCAAAATGGCTTTGCAATTCACTTACCGTCGGGCCAAGCGGCGTCCCGATAGGAGCGACTAGGCCAATCACAATCTCGGGAAACTCGATACGCGGGATTAAATGGCTCACAATGCGCTTCCGAATCTGCTATGCTCCTCGGGGAGAGGGCTGACCGATGAAAGTATCACAAGTGGCTAAAAAAGATACATCTCGGATAATTCGAAAGTTGGAAGACGTAATTCTTGAGCACAGGGCTCATTTTGCCTCATGGCGGAGCCATAGGTGGTCCGAGTTTGACAAGGCCACAAAGGATCGTGAGGAAAAGAAGAAAAAGAAAGACGGCTCCTAACCAAGGCGCTTTGTCATTCCTTGGACGTCATCCGATGCTCGTTTTCGGCACAAGTGGCTTAGCGTACAATTTCGTTCGAGCCATTTGCACTAGGCGCAACTTCTGCACCAGATGCTTTTTGTGGTTCCGGAGTATCTCCTATCGCCCTCCTCACGTGACGTCTCATCCTTGCGTGGAAACCCGGCCATTGGAGCGCAAGCTAATCGCTTCGATGTAAGTGTTGACATCTCGGCAAACGTTGCGCGGTCGCCGTGAGCATAGTTCGCTGCCATCCTCGACCGGCGCCGCCTCGGGAGAGAAAGCCTCACCCCACCGCCACACATTCAATCTCGATATCAAACTCCATCGGCCAGGACGCCACCGGCACAAACGTCCGCGATGGCGCGTTTTCGGGAAAATACTTGGCATAAACCCGGTTGATGGCGCCGTAGAAGCCGGCATTGACGGCGTAGATGCGCACCATCACCACATTGTCGAGCGAGGTGCCGGCCGCTTCCAGGCAATGTTTCAGCGCCTTCAGCGATGCCTCGGTCTGCACCTCGATGTCGCCCTTGACCAGCTTGCCGGTCAAAAGATCGAGCGGTGGCGTGCCGGAGACGAAGACCAGCCCGGCAGCCTTGGTCACCAGCGACAACGGCACGCCCAGCGCGCGCACCGCCGCCGACAGCACCGGCACTTCGACGATTTCCTTGGTCATGACGATCTCCCTGTGGTTGCGGCAAGCTTATCTCTCTCCAGGCTGAATGCCAGCACTCGGCATGGTCGTCCGGAAGTCGCCGCTTAATGGAACCACGCGTCACCATAAAGCGGCGTTATTGCAGGCTCAAAATTTCAGGAAACAACCAGCATGGATGCCGGTTCGCGAATTCACGCCACCGCCACACACTCGATCTCGATATCAAACTCCATCGGCCATGACGCCACCGGCACAAAACTCCGCGCCGGCGGGTTCACGCTGAAATATCGCGCATAAACCCGGTTGATGGCGTTGTAGAAGCCGGAATTGACGGCGTAGATGCGCACCATCACCACATTGTCCAGCGAGGTGCCGGCCGCTTCCAGGCAGTGTTTCAGCGCCTTCAGCGACGCCTCGGTCTGTGTTTCGATGTCGCCGCGCACCATCTCGCCGGTCACCATGTCCACCGGCGGCGTCGCCGAGATGAACACGAAGCCATTGGCCTTCACCGCCGTCGAGCAGGGCAGGCCGAGCGCCCGCACCTTGTCCGACATGACAGGCACTTCGATGATTTGTTTTTTCATGGTGATGCTCCCTGGGTTGGCAGGGAGCTTATCCCGGCACTGGCGGAACGCCAGTCTTTCCCTTCTCCCCTTGTGGGGTGAGCAGCCCGGTTCGCGAAGCGAATTCATCGTGCCAGTGGCACGATGAAAGGCCGGCGAACGCCGGGACGCTGCGAAGCAGCGGGGACCCGGCAGGTGGATCGGCCACCGCCCGGCCCTTCGCAGGCTCAGGGCGTTCGAAGCTCGAAAAGCCAAGCAATTGGCTTTTCGTCCGCTACGCGGACCGCTTCTCACCCCACAAGGGGAGAAGGAAAGTCCCGCGTCGCCGCCCTCACCCCTGCCCCGGATACGGCGTGCCATCCTTGTGCAAAAACCGGCCAACCGAACTCGGGCTCATCATGTCGATGTCGGAGCAGGTGATGATATCGTCGCGATTGCGCGAGCCGACCTCGATGTAGCGCGCGGTGACCGACGAGCGGTTGATCATGTGATGGCCGTTGCCGCTGTTCTTGGCGAAGGCAGCACTATCGCCCGCCTTGAGCAGCGTCTCGCCGCCATCCTCGACCAGCGTCAGCTCGCCCTCCAGCACATAGACGAACTCGTCCTCATGGCTGTGCCAGTGGCGCTGGCTCGACCAGCCGCCGGGCGGCAAGGTCATCAGGTTGACGCCGAAATCGCCGAGCCCGCCGGCATCGCCCAGGCGCCGGCGCGTGCGCTCGGCGCACGGGGCGTCGAAGGGCGCGGGATAGCCGGAGCCTTCGCGGACGGGGACGGATGCGAGGTCGATCTTGGGCATGGGTGGCTCCATGGTGGTGGGGGAAGTCTATACGACCGCTCACCACCAAACCATCGAAGTCAGCGCTGCCCCTCATCTGCCTGCCGGCATCTTCTCCCCGTAAACGGGGCGAAGGGGCTGTCGCGACGCCGGCTCTTCTCCGGCAGCGAACAGGATTAGCGAAGCCCGGCGCAGGCGTCTTTCTCCCCGTTTACGGGGAGAAATGCCCGGCAGGGCAATGAGGGGCAGCGCAAACGTCAAATGGATGGTGCCGCAGTGGCCGCGTCGCCCCCCTAATGCACAGCCGCCAAATCCTTCAGATGCATCTCGTGCATCTTCAGCGTTTCGAGCGTCTTCTTGGCGAATTCCTTCAGCGCCGGGTCGTCGCCGGACTGCGCATAGGTCGAAACCATCGCCACGGCCTGCTTGTGCGCCTGCGTCTGCAAGGTGATGTATTTGGCCTGGAAGGCGTCGCCGTCGAGCGCCTTGAGCTGGTCGAGCATCGCCTGGTCGTTCGGCAGCAGCGGCGGGCCTTGCGGGGTGACGGACGCCGTGGTCTGGCTCTTTTCAAGCGCCGCCTTGAAATCTTCGCCGGCCTTGGTGTGGTCCTTGACCATCAGCCCGGCGAAATCCTTCACATCCGCCGCGACGCCTTTTTTCTCGGCCAGCTTGCCGCTTTCGATCTCGAAGCGGTCGGCGCTGGCCAGGGTCCTGGTGAAGGTTTCGGTGTCGACCTTGTTCTCGGAGACCGGCGGCACGTCGCTGGACGGCTGTTGGGAAAAGGCTGAAGGCGTTCCGGCCAGAAGGGCCAGCATGGCGGCGGCGAGATGCGGTTTCATCGAAGCGCTCCGTGAGAGGTGTCCTCGAAGGCCCAACGCGGCAGAGGCGGTGAGGTTGCCGACGCGCCGCTTCTCCCTTCCGGGAAGGGATGAAAGCGGCCTCGCGATTGCGGCGTGACCGCTCCTCTACGGGCGGCGAGGCCCCAGCATGAAGGCCGTCATCGTTGCGCTCACGCAGGCCACCGCCAACAACGCAACGACGCCCGAAGCGCCGGTCCTGCGACGAACTGAAACAAGGTTTTCTGAAACGGGAGCATTGTGAACCAGCCCGTACAGATCGGACCTGCTGCCATGCCGAACGGAATAGGCGCGGGTCAACTCCGCACCGAGCAGAAAGATTTGTGATGAATAGTAGACCCAGAGCAGTATGACGAGCAGCCCTCCGGCCGCGCCATACGAGGAAGCGATTGCACTTGTGCCGATATACCAGCCGATAAGCGACTTCCCCAATGTGAACAGAGCGGCGGTCACGACAGCACCGATCGAGACATCCCGCCATTCCAAGGCACGGTCCGGCAGGACCTTGTAGATCGCGGCAAACATCACGGTGATCAGGGAAAAGGATATCAGGGTGTTGATCGCGCTCAGAACAAATTCGCCGAACGGCAATCGAGCGCTGATCACGCTGCCCAAAGCCGAGATCGCCGCGCTCGCCACCAAGGAGACCAGCAACATAAAGCCGAGGGCGGCGACAAGGCCAAGACTTGCCGCTCGGGCGCGCAGGAGCCGCGACAGCGAACTCCCTTTCGCTTCAACCTTCCATATTGCATTCAGCGCCTGCTGCATCTCGCCAAACACCGCGGAGGCGGTGACGAGCAAAGTGGCGGTGCCGATGATGGCCGCCAAGGTCCCCGATGATTTGCTGGATGCCCCTTCGAGCGCGGTTTGAAGGAGCGCCGCACTTTCTGAACCCATCAGCCCCGAGATCTGAGCAGACAAAGCCAGCTGCGCTGCGTCATGCCCAAACGCAATGCCTGCTATCGCGATGACAATTATCAGAACCGGGGCCAGCGACGTGGCGGCATAAAAGGCCATCGCCGCGCCATGGCTAAGGGCATTGTCGTTGACAAAGCCAACCACGCTTTCCCGCACCAGGTCCCACAGGCTGCTAACTGTCGGTCGCATTTCGAATCCGTGAAGGGCGTCGAAACCGTCTCCTATCAATGCAGCGGGCCTTCCGATGTTCCGGCCGAAGCAGGCACGAGCCCTGCCTGGCTCCTCGAGCAGGTGGCATAGCGACCACTTGCCGAAAAGCCATTCCAGGGTGAAGCGCGGAGACTGAGCCAAAACGTCGTGATGTCAGTGACAACACCCCGCCCCATACTGCAGCTGCTCATGCCAATCCGGCCGGCCTTGCGGGGTAAAATCCATCAGGTTCCACAGGATCTCGCAGGTGCCGATGGCGCGCGGGTCCTGGCCGGGCTCCGGCGGCGCGAAGCCGAGCTCGGACGACCAGAAATGCCTGATGCCGTCGCCGTCGCGGTGGAACACCGACAGCAGCGGGATCTGCGCGCCGCCGGCGTCCTCAGCATTGTAGTCGCGCTTGAAGCTGTTGGCGGCCGACGACACCAGCCGCATGTTCTTCCAGCCGCGATCGCGGCCGAGCGTGACCAGGTTTTCCAATGCGGTCTTGGCCACCACGGCAAAGTTGAAGCCGGCGGCTTCGAGGTGGCCGACGGCGCCGTCCCACTGGTCGAGCAGCGCCGTGCAGGACGGGCACGGCTGGTCCGGCCGGGCGAGCCTGGCCGTGCCGCCCGATGTCGCCACGTCGCGTGTTTCCTGGGGATGGCGCGGAAACATCATCTGGTAGAGAATGAGCGTATCCTTGCCCGGCGCGAACAGCTCCGACAGTTTTGTCTTCGCCGGCCTGCCGTCGGCATCGGGCGCATCGAAGACATAGTCCTGGCGGATCAGCCCACCCGGCGGCAGCGCCCGCCGCGCCTCGGCCACGGCTTCCATGGCGCGGCGCAGCTCGATTTCCTTCTTCAGCAGCTTTTCGCGGGCGGTGCGGTATCTGGCGGATTCGTTGGGAAAGGTGATCATGATCGGCTCCCTTAAGTCGGCGCCGGCGTCCCGGCGCTGTTGTTCTGCGACCCAAGGACGTTTGGCGACGATCGGTCCCGACATTTTTGCACGCCGCCCGGCGACGGGAGGGGCATATCTTCCCGATGGGATGGACGAACGCTACTGCGCCGTCGGCACCGGGCAGTTCAACTCGCCTTCAGGGCAGTTGAGATAGGTCTGGAAATCCTTCAGCCGATCGTTGGTGAGCGCCGTCCGGCAATTGGCGACGACCATCGGATAGACGGTACCCGCCTGGTCGACCGGACCACCCTGGAACTTGCATTCGGCGTTGCGGAAGGCGACCCAGCCGCGCTGCGCGTCGACCAGCAACTTCTTCGATGCCGCATCGTCCTTCAGCCGGCCCTCGATCTGCTTGTAGGCGTCGTTGAGCTTCTTGTCTGCTGCGTCGAAATCCTTGCCGGCGCATTGATTCATGGTCGTCTGGTCCTGCGCGTTGGCGCAGTCGGCGGCGGCCCGCGCCGGGACGGCAAGCAGCGGAGCGGCAAGGAGCAGAGTAGCAAGGCTGGAAAGCAGAAACCGCATCGTGTTTCCTCCTGTTTCAACAAGCCCCACGCAGGCGGACCTTAGCAACCGAAGGAGTGGAGGCAAGACACGGCCTGCCGTCTTGGTGGACAGTTCCTTTCCAGATCTGCCCAGGGAACCCATCCCGCGTCACCCCTTGACCCCGCCGGCGGTGAGGCCGGAGACGATCTTGCGCTGGAAGATCAGCACCAGCACCACCAGCGGCACGGTGACGATCACCGATGCGGCCATGATGTTGCCCCACGGGATCTCGAACTGCGAGTTGCCGGAAAGCAGCGCGATCGCCACCGGCACGGTCCGCTGCGCATTGTTGGAGGTGAAGGTCAGGGCAAACAGGAACTCGTTCCAAGCACCGATAAAGGCCAGGAGCCCAGTGGTGGCCAGCGCCGGCCACATCAGCGGCAGGAAGATCCGCGTGATGATGATCCATGGCGTGGCGCCGTCCAGGATCGCCGCCTCCTCGACCTCGACCGGCAGGTCGCGGACGAAGGCGGTGAGCACCCAGACGGTGAACGGCAAGGTGAAGATCATGTAGGAGAAGATCAGCGCGAACAGCGAATTGTAGAGACCGAACATGCGCACCAGTTCGAACAGCCCGGCCAGCACCGCCACCTGCGGGAACATCGAGACCGACAGGATGGCGAGCAGCAGCGCCGAGCGGCCGCGGAAGCGGATGCGCGCCAGCGCGTAAGCGGCGGTGACGCCGAGCAGCAGCGAGAACAGGACGACCGCGCTCGAGACGACCAGCGAATTCACCAGGTTGCGCACGAAGCTGCCTTCGGTCAGCACGTTGCGGTAGTTGGCGAGGCTTGGCGTCTTCGGCCAGAGGTCGGCCTGGAACAGCTCGGTTCCCGATTTCAGGCTGGTGACGACGGCGTAGTAGAACGGGAACACCGCGACGAAGGCGATCACCGCGACCAGCAGGTAGAAGGCCGTTCGCTTCAGCATCCGCATCTCAGCGGCCTCCGTCCAGGCTGATCCGGCCGATCCGGATATAGGCGATGGAAAGCAGGGCCAGGATCAGGAAAAGCAAGGTCGACGCGGCGGAGCCATAGGCGAACTTGTCGAACTCGAACAGGTTCTCGCGGGCGAACACCGACATCGACTTGGTGTGCACATTGTTGGGCGTCAGCACGTAGATCAGGTCGAAGATGCGCAGCGCGTCGAGCGCGCGGAAGATCACGGCCACCATCACCGCCGGGCGGATCAGCGGCAAGGTCACCCGCCAGAAGATCTGCCACGGATTGGCGCCGTCGAGCTTGGCGACCTCGATTATCTCGCCCGGCAGCATCTGCAGTGCCGCAAGGATCAGCAGCGCCATGAACGGTGTCGTCTTCCAGATGTCGACGATGAGGACGGCCACCATCGCCGTGTCGGCGCTGGCCGTCCAGGCGATCTTGCCGCTGATCAGGCCAAGGTTGACCAGCACGACATTGATGATGCCGAACTGGTCGTTGAGCATCCATTGCCACATCTTGGCCGAAACGATCGTCGGGATCGCCCACGGGATGAGGATCGCCGCCCTGACGATGCCGCGGCCGGCGAACTGGGCATTGAGCACCAGGGCGACGATCGTGCCGAGGATCGTCTCGCAGGTCACCGAAATCACCGCGAAACGCACCGTGTTCCAGACGGCGCGCCACCACACCGGGTCGACCAGCAGCCCGTCATGGATCACCCGGCCGCTCGGCAGGCGCAGCACCGAGAAATAATTGTCGAAGCCGACAAACCGGCGGGCATCGAGATCCGCCAGCGAGGCGTCGGTGAAGCTGAAATAGACGGTGCGGGCGAGCGGCCAGCCGGCAACGGCGGCCAGCACCAGGAGCATCGGCGCCACGAACAGCCATGCCGAGCGCACGCGCTGCGCCATCAGTCGCGATCGCTTCACAGGCGTGACGCTCACCAGCCCTTGCCTTTCAGCTTGGTCAGTCTCGCTTCGAGGTCGGCCAGATTGTCGGCGGCGCTGCCTTCGCCGGACAAGGTGTTGTGCACCGCCGTCCAGAACTGGCTCGATGCTTCGTTGTATTTGATCTTGACGGTGGCGGAGGGACGCGGCACCGCGTTGAGGAATATCTGTTTCCAACGCGGCACGATCGGCTGTTGCCTGGCGATGTCGGCATCGTCGTAGAGCGCCTGGATGGTCGGCAGGTTGGATGTCTTGAGCGTCCGGAATTTCTGCATTTCTGGCGAGGCGATGAACTTGGCCAGCTCGATCGCCGCGCCGGTGTGCTTGGAATATTTGGAGACCGCAAGGTTCCAGCCACCCAGCGTCGCGACCGGCCGGGCGCCCTCACCTGTGCCGGCCGGCAAAGGCGCCACGTCGAATTTGCCCTTGATCGGCGAGGCTTCGCTGTTGCCAAGCGCATAGGCATACGGCCAGTTGCGCATGAACACGGCGTTGCCGGTCTGCCAGACGCCGCGCGATTCCTCTTCCTGATAGGCAAGCACGCCGGGCGGCGAGATGGTTCCAACCCACCCCTTGGCCATGTCGAGCGCGGCCGCCGCTTGCGGGTTATTGATGGAGACGGTGCCATCCGGCCCGATGATCTGGCCGCCGCCATTCGACATCGCCCATTCGAGCGCGTTGCAGGTCAGCCCCTCATAGGCATTGCCCTGGAAGACGAAGCCCCAGATGTCCTTGTTGCCGGCCGCGCGTTCCTTGTCCATGACCAGCTTGGCGGTGTCGGCCAGCTCCTTCCAGGTTGCCGGCACCTTGGCGCCGTATTTGTCGAGGAGATCCTTGCGATAGTAGAGCGCCGGCGCATCGGTGAAGATCGGCAAGGCGACGAGCTTGCCATTGACGGTCTGCGACTGGATGATCGACGGGAAATGGGCGCCGACGACATCCTTGGCCGCCGCGGTCAGGTCGACGAGCTGGCTGGCGAGCTGCGGCGCCCAGATGACGTCGGTCTGGTAGACGTCGATATCGCTGTTGCCGGCTGCAAGCCACAGTCTGTACAGGCCGAACTGGTCGGTCGTCGACGGCGGCAGGACGACGATGGAAACCTTGTTGCCGCTCTCTTTCTCGTAGCGGTCGAGTATCTCGCGAAGCACCTTGATGCCGTTGCCGGTGTCTCCCGACACGATCGAGAGGTCGACGGCATGCACCGGAGCGGCCGAAAGCACAACACCTACCGCAAGCGCCAGAAATGCGTGGAAAAGCTTCACCGTGGCGGGTCTCCCTTTGGAGCCGGCAACGGAAACCTCCGCGTGTCAACAGCTCGTCAGATTCCCACCCAGTCCCTGAATGCGGAACGACGCTTTGGGTTCCCAAAACCGGAGCGGAGCGTCCTTGACGAGGTGAGCATCGGAAGTGAAGGGGTTCGACGCTCGCAGGCCGGCATCACCTGAGCGCGCCTAGCCTTCCCAGGCGACGGGCCGCATCCCCAGCCGCTCGTAGAGTCGCACCGCGGCGGCGTTCTCGACCGTGTTGGTCTTGAGGTCGACATGGGCCGCGCCGCGGTCGCGAAAGGCGGCGAAGGCTTGCCACATCAGCGCCTCGCCGATGCCCTTGCCGCGCGCCTCGGGATGAACGGCGAGATCCTTGACGAAAGCCCTTGTCCAGCACAGCGCCGCTGCCGCCAGCCGGCCCTTGGCGTCGATGACGAGGAAGCACAGCGCCGGGTCGAATTCGGGATCGGCCGATATGCGCGGCCACCATTCGTCGAACGGGCCGTCGGCGCCGTCGTCGAACACCTCGCTCAGCAGTGCATGCAAAGGCGGCGCGTCGCCTGGCTCGAAGCAACGCATGGCAAAACCATCCGGCCAGTGCGGTGCAACGAGCGTCTCGTCGAGAAGCTTGCGCAGCCGGATGTCGTTGAGGGCCGGCGGGCGCGGTTCAGGCATCGCGCTCAGGCGTCGGGCTGCGGACGCCGCCTGCGGTCGACACCGAGGCCGGTCGCCTCGAGCAGGCCCCTGCGCTTCGCGTCGAAATAATAGCCGGTCTGGTAGAGCCAGTCCGCCTTCTTGGCGTTGCCGCCCGCCACCAGCCAGGCGCCGCGCAGATACTTCACCGCGTATTTCAGATTGGTTTCGGCGTCGAACAGGCCCTTGGCCGGGCCGTCATAGCCCATGCCGCGCGCCGTCGCGTGCTTGATCTGCATCAGCCCCCAATGGCCATTGTTGTAGGCCTTGGGATTGAAGGTGCTCTCGCGGTTGACGACATGGCGCACCAGATCGACCGGCACCTGGTAGAGCGCGGCGTATTTGACGATCAGCCGGTCGACGTCGCCGCGCACGCCCGTATGCTCCTCCTGCGCCGGATCAACCGGCGCGGAGGGAAACTGCACAAGGGAAGCCGGGTTCTGCGGCACGACATAGGCAACCTGCTGCACCGCAGGCAGTTTCTGGCCGCTGCCGGCGACCGCCGGCACGATGAGCCCGGCGGTGGTGTAGGTCTGAACCGCCTGAGCCGCCTTGACGGGCTGGCCCGCCTTGGCCGGCGGCGGCGCCTGCCAGGCGTTGGCGGTCATGACAGCGGGTACGGCGAGTGCGGCCGGCGTCGGGCCGGCAAAGGCGGCGGTCGTCGCGGCCGGCTGGGCGGCTGGATCAAGCGCCGGCGGGGTCGCTGCGCCAGGCGTCAATTCGGCGGTCTGGACGGGGGCGATACCGGAGGATTGCGGCAGCACGGAAACCGTCTCCGGCAGCGGTATGGTGAAGCCGGCATCGCTGCCGGCAACGGTCGCGGTTTCGGTCAGGGACGGCGCGGCTTTCATCTGCGAAGTCGAGGTGCAGCCACTCATGCCGGCTGCCGCCACGATCACGCCGATCGCGATAAGGGTTTGTTTTGCTGGCAAGCCGCGCTCGGGTCCGGTTCGTCGGGATGTTAAGAAATCCCTTACACCAGCGATTCCAGGGTAGCAATCGGGGCCATCTGGTGGTTTTCGGGTGGCGAGACGCGGGCGGTGATGCCATATTGTTCCTGATATGTACCGGCGGGAATCCCGGATTTCGCCGTTTTGCGGAAAGGAGCGCATCATGGAAACGACACCGTCGATCACAGCCGGCCACGCAGTGTTAGAAACAGTGATCGGTTTCATGGGCATCGCCTGGAGCAAAAGGGGCCTGATCCGGCTCTGCCTGCCCGAACGCAGCCGTGAATCAGTGGAGCGGCGGCTGATGCGCCATGGCGGCGTTTCCGCCTCGACGGCCCAGCCGCCATGGGTGGTCGAGCTCATTGCCTCGATCAAGGCATACGCCGCCGGCGAGGACGTCGATTTCTCCGATGTCCCGGTCGATCTCGACGGCGTCGACGATTTCCGCCTGGCCATCTACGACGCGGCACGCAAGCTCAGCTATGGCGAGACAACCACTTATGGCGAACTCGCCAAGCGCGCCGGCCATGCCGGCCTGCCGCGCGAAACCGGTGCCGCCCTTGGCGCCAACCCCGTGCCGCTGGTGATCCCCTGCCACCGCATCCTGGCGGCAGGCGGCAAGATTGGCGGCTTCTCGGCGCCGGGCGGCTCCGTCACCAAGGAAAAGATGCTGGCCATGGAAGGCGTGCGCGTCGGCCCGCCCCCACCGGCGCAGGTATCCTTCGGGTTCTGAACCGCCGGCGCGGACGCTGCCCCTAATTGGCGCTGCCCCTAATTGTTGTGGAAAAATCGCCGGCGGAAATGCCGGTCATTGTCCGGCCGCTTGCAGTTGTAGACCGGGCAGGACTTGGTGTCAGCGCTCGGCACATAGGCGCGCGTCCTCACCTCGCCCATTGTGCAGAATTGCTGGCTCTGCACATAGCGGTCATAGAGCGGCAGCCCCGGCACCCGCTTCGACTGGTAGCGCAGGATGACCGCGCCTTGCCTGGCGATCGTCGACTGCACCTTGCCGCAGCTCATATGCGTCGGGTCATAGCGCGAGATGGCCTGCGCCTCGGCGGCCACCAGCGTCAGACAGGCGGCAAGCACTATGGTTTTCATGGTCTCCTCCCCTGATCCGCCGCCCACGGACAGCGCGATCTGCCACGACGGTTTCACCAGATTGGGGCGGCGGTTGGGCAGTTCTCAATCACGGCTTTCTCACGCAGTCTTGTTTTTGGAACGAAAGCAGCCTATATCAGCCCCATTGATATTTCGGCCGATCGATCCGGGCCTCGCGATCTTCGCGTTTGCTGACGTCTATCTCCAAAATCTCGATGCACACCGGCTGGACTTCGGTCCGGTCAAACCAAAGCAAATGCAAGGACTATTTTTATGGCAACTGGAACGGTCAAGTGGTTCAACGCCACCAAGGGCTTCGGCTTCATCCAGCCTGACGCGGGCGGCGCGGACGTTTTCGTCCACATCTCCGCTGTCGAGCGCGCTGGACTGTCGACCCTGGTCGAAGGCCAGAAGATCAACTTCGAGATCGAGCAGGACCGCCGCACTGGCAAGTCGTCCGCTGGATCTCTGAGCAAGGCAGCCTGATTTTGCGAATGGCGCGTGCCGGGCGAGAGCCCGGGGCGCGCGGCAAGTCACGGATGTACTGACGGTCGCGCGAGAAGCGCGCCCGGAGCGGAAAGACCCGACAAGCTGGAACAGCAGATAGCTGCCAGCCCGGACCGGACGCTCCCGATCAGGCTACCAAGCATGGGAAGGCGGGATTTATCCCGCCTTTTTGTTTGTCTGGGGTTCAGCGAGCGTCCTTCTCCCCGTTTACGGGGAGAAGATGGCGGCAGCCAGATGAGGGGCGGCGCCAGCGGTCCTTCATAAATGCGCTTGGGTCGGCGAGAGGCAGTTTCTGGAACGTCAGCGCTGCCCCTCATCGCCCTGCCGGGCACTTCTCCCCGTAAACGGGGAGAAGGACGCTCTAATACCCAACCCACTCGATCGGCACGTGCCCCGGATCCGCCTCGACACGGCCAAGCCAGGCCATGACAGCTGGATAGGCGTCGAGCTGGAATCCGCCCTGCTCGGCCGTGTGCGTGTAGGCGTAGAGCGCGATGTCGGCGACGCTGAAGGCGTTTCCGGCGAAGAAAGCGTTGTTCTCCAGATATCTATTCATCACGCCGAGCGCCTTGTGGCCGCGCTCCAGCGTCATCGCCAACCGCTCGGGCGTCGCATCCCTGGCGCGTTCGGGGAAGGTCAGCAGCGCCTTGCGCACGGCGATATAGGGCTCGTGGCTGTATTGCTCGAAGAACAGCCATTGATAGGCGAGCCCACGCTCATACTTGTCCGCCGGCAGGAAGCGCGTGCCTTCGCCGAGATAGAGCAGGATGGCGTTGGATTCGGCCAGCCGGCGGCCGTCGTCGAGTTCGAGCAGCGGCACCATGGCGTTCGGGTTCTTGGCGACGAAATCGGCTTTTCGCGTGTCGCCAGTATGCGAACTCACCTCGATCGTGGTGAAGGCCAGGCCAAGCTTGGCCATCAGCAGGCGCGGCTTGTAGCAATTGCCGCTGTCGATCATGCTGTAGAGTATCATGGACGGTCCCCGGATCTGCCTTGACCAGGCGATTATCGCAGCCGCCGTGCCTTCAACCAATGATTTGTTTTGGTGGGACAATCAGCGGCGCTGATGAGAGCATCCTTCTCCCCGTTTACGGGGAGAAGTGCCCGGCAGGGCGATGAGGGGCGGCGCTGACGTTTCAAGAGGAATGATCATACAGCCGATACAACGAAGGCTGGCGCCGCCCCTCATCTGGCTGCCGCCATCTTCTCCCCCTAGAGCGGGGAGAAGGACGCTGTGGCACCGCTTTCGCCAGTCGCCGAAGTCGCTTAGCCGAACAGCGGCACCACATTGTTCTCCCTGCCCAACAGAGCATCGACTGATAGCGGCTCTTCGTTGAAGATGGTGCCGGCCAGCGCCGGACGGGCGAGGAGATAACCCTGCAGCAGGTCGACGCCGCCGTCGAGCGCGACGCGCAGGTGGACGGGCTGCTCGATGCCTTCGACCAGCACCCTGGCGCCACGGTCATGCAGGCTGGAGACCAGCGGGCGGAAGAAGCGTTCGGCGGCGGCATGGCGGCAGAACTGCGCGAACCAGCCGCCATCGATCTTGACGATGTCGGGCTGAAGCAGGCTCACCCGCTCCTCGGTCGAATGGCCGGTGCCGAAATCGTCGATGGCGATGCGGATGCTGTCGCGCCGCATCTCCCGCACCAGCCGCGCCAGAAGCGCGTCGTCCGCCGCCTGTTCGGTGATCTCGCAGACCAGCATGCTAGGGGCGAGGCCGAGCTCGCCGAGATGCCGGCTCATCAGCCGGATCTCGGCCAGCGCCCGCCCGGAATGGTCGTTGACCATCGGATTGTAGTTGAAGAACAGATCGAGCCCGTCGACGCCGATATTGTGGAAGTTCCTGAGATGCAGCACCCGGCACATGGTCTCGACAAACAGCCGGTCCGCCGGGGCAACGCTTTCGAAGAACGCCCGCGCCGACCCTGCCCTGCCGGCGCGGTGCGGCTCGATCAGGCCCTCGACCGCCACCGCGTGCAGCGATCGCCCAAGCGGCGCGAAGATCGGCTGGTAGGCACTGCGCAGGCGGAACTCGCCGTGGACGCCGTATTCGATGCCTATCTCGTCGACGAAGATCGCCTTGCCGACATTGCGCCGCCGCTCGATCCTCATGGCGCGACCCTGCGCCCGAAGGCTTTTGCCGGCCGCGCTGCACGTGGGGCGACGGCGGTGGACGCATCGCTTGCGGCCGCAACCGGGTCCGGAGTTTTTCCGAAAACACGGAAACTCGTCGGCGCCAGTTCCGGCCGCGCAAGCACGAAACCCTGGACCATGGAAGCGCCGGATTTCTCGGCGAGTTCCAGCTGCCACCTTTCCTCGATGCCCTCGAACACCGTGCGGATGCCTTGTTCCTCGAAGCTTTTGACCATCGTCGTCAACAGCGCGAAGCCGGCGCCGGACTCCATCAGCTGCGTGATCCAGGTGGCGTCGAACTTGACGATGTCGGGCCGCAATTCCTTGATGCGGTTGATATCGGAATCGTCTGCGCCATAGTCATCGACGGCGATGCGAAACCCGTTGCCCCGCAACGCCGCGACGAAGCTGTGCAGGACCTCCTGCGAAGCCGACCTCTGCTCGGTTACTTCGCACACGACGCGGCCCGGATCGATGCCGGCCTCGTGCAGCACCAGCCGCATTTCGCGCAGGGCATTGTCGGCAATCGACCGCTCGGTGAACACCGACGGGTCGAAATTGATGAAGATCGACGCCTCCTGCGGCAGGCAGGCGCCGGCATTGAGCAGATGCAACGTCCTGGTCAGCGCTTCGACATGCAGGCGGTCGGCGGCCGGACAGGTCGAGAAGAAGGCCATCGGCGATTGCGGCTCGCCGTCGCGAAACGGCCGGATCAGCCCTTCGAAGGCGGCAATCGACAGCTTGCCCTGGTTGAAGGCGAAGATCGGCTGGAAGGCGCTCTGCAGCGTGTAGATGCCCCAGACACCTGACGAGGTGTCGTCATCATGACGGATGATATGGGCAAGCCCGACGCTGCGTGACAAGGGTCCCTCGCTCCGCGAAATGGCGGAATGGATTGCGATCCTGCCACTCAAGCCCTTACCGCCCGTTAATGAATTTTTTGTTGCCGCTCACAGGTGGCAATCACGGCTCCTTGAGGTCTGGATCAGCCGACAAAGCTTGCACTGAGCGGAATCATGCGACATGAGAAGCGCCGCGGCCGCTCCTGGCCGCGCCGATCTTCTCAAGGAGAGATATCTGGTCATGGCCTTTCTTGCCGACACCCTTTCCCGCGTAAAGCCTTCCGCCACCATCGCGGTGACGCAGAAAGCGCGCGAGCTGAAAAATGCCGGCCGTGACATTATCGGCCTCGGCGCCGGCGAACCGGATTTCGACACGCCCGACAACATCAAGAATGCGGCGATCGAAGCCATCCGCCGTGGCGAAACCAAGTACCCGCCGGTTTCGGGCATCGTGCCGCTGCGCGAGGCGATCGCAAAAAAATTCAAGCGCGAGAACAATCTCGACTACAAGCCCGAGCAGACCATTGTCGGCACCGGCGGCAAGCAGATCCTGTTCAACGCCTTCATGGCGACATTGAACCCCGGCGACGAGGTCATCATCCCCCGCCCCTACTGGGTCAGCTACCCCGAAATGGTGGCGATCTGCGGCGGCACGTCGGTGTTCGCCGACACCTCGATCGAGAATGGTTTCAAGCTGACGCCCGAAGTGCTGGAAAAGGCGATCACCCCGAAGACCAAATGGCTGCTGATGAACTCACCGTCCAACCCGTCGGGCGCGGCCTACACGCAAGCCGAACTGCGCGCGCTGGCCGACGTGCTGTTGAAGCATCCGCATGTCTGGACGCTGACCGATGACATGTACGAGCACCTGACCTATGGCGACTTCGTCTTCAAGACCATCGCCGAGGTCGAGCCGAAGCTCTATGAGCGCACGCTGACCATGAACGGCGTGTCGAAAGCCTATGCCATGACTGGCTGGCGCATCGGCTATGCCGCCGGTCCGGTCCAACTGATCAAGGCGATGGACATGATCCAGGGCCAGCAGACCTCGGGCGCCTGCACCATCGCGCAATGGGCTTCCGTCGAGGCGCTCAACGGCCCGCAGGACTTCATCGCCAGGAACAAGGCGATCTTCCAAGGGCGGCGCGACCTCGTCGTCTCGATGCTCAACCAGGCGCGCGGCATCACGTGCCCGTCGCCGGAAGGCGCCTTCTATGTCTATCCCTCCTGCGCCCAGCTGATCGGCAAGAAGACCAAGGCCGGCAAGGTGATCGACACGGACGAGGCCTTCTGCTCGGAACTGCTCGAGGCGGAAGGCGTGGCGGTAGTGTTCGGCTCGGCCTTCGGCCTCGGCCCCAACTTCCGCATCTCCTATGCGACCTCGGATGCACTGCTGGAGGAAGCCTGCACGCGCATCCAGCGCTTCACGGCATCGCTGACCTGATCGGATCGATCTGACGACAAAAGAAACCCGGCGCCATCATCGCCGGGTTGTTGTTGGCGGCCAGGCACCTTACGCCTGCTGCTTTGCTTGCCTGGCCGAACGCGCCTCGGCCGGCGCCAGGACCATGACCAGCAGAGCGGCGGTGAGGAACGCGGCAATCGCCGCCGTCAGCATTGCGGCGCCGCCGGCATAGGCGGTGGCGAACAGCCGATGCACGCCATCCTCGCCGATTGCCGCGTCGGTCGCGAAATCATGCCGTGATATGGCGGCACGCGCCACCGCTTCGGCATTGCCGACACCGGCGTCACCGAGATATCCGGTCAAGAGGCTCGTCGCCCGCATGCTCATCAGCGCGCCTAGCAGCGCGATGCCGATGGCCAGCCCGCCCTGGCGGGTGGCGTTGATGACGGCCGACACCATGCCGGAGCGCTCGCGCGGCGCGTAGGACATTGCGGCGGCACTGCCGGTCGGTATCGCCAGCGAGTTGCCGAGACCGTTGATGATGAACAGGGCGCAGAGCAGCGCGTATGGCGTCGACGGCCCGGCCCAGCACATGCCGAGCATCGAAAGCCCGATCAGCACGTAGCCCGCCGTCATCAAGAGCGAATGCCCATAGCGGGCGCTCAGCCGGCCGATCCAGGGCGACACGACGATCTGGATAAGAAAGGCCGGCGCCATGCGCAGGCCGGTCTGCGTCGGCGACCAGCCCTGCACCTGCTGCAGGAACATCGAGAAGAAGAACACGCAGCTGTAGGAGGTGAAGCCGAGCGCGAACGAGGCGACGTTGGCGACGGCAAAGCGCACGTCGCGGAACAGGCCAAGCGGCAGCATGGGCCGTGGCGTGCGCGCCTCGAAGCCAAGGAAGACCACCAGGCCGACGACGCCGGCAAGGATGGCCGTGATGGTCCAGGCATCGCTCCAGCCGCTCTCGCCGGCCGAGATCAGGCCGAAGGTGAGAGCGCCGAGCCACAGGATCGAGAGCGCCAGGCCGACAAGGTCGAGATGGGCATGTTCGGGATGCGCCGTCTCCTCGATCGACACAGCGCCCAGCGCGATGGTGAAAAGGCCGAGCGGCAAATTGATCAGGAAGATGCTCTGCCAGCCGACCGTCTGCACCAGAATGCCGCCAAGCACCGGGCCGACGACCAGAGAAACCGCGGCGAACGAGGCCCAGCCGCCGATGACGCCGGCCCGCTGGCGCGGATCGGCGAAGGCCTGCGTCAGGATCGACAACGCGCCTGGAATGAGCAGCGAGCCGGCGATGCCTTGCACCACCCGGCCGGCGAGCAGCGCCGGCAAATTGGGCGCGACGGCACAGATCAGCGAACCGGCAACGAAGATGCCGACGCCGGCCAGCCATGAGCGCTTGCGGCCATAGCGGTCGCCGATCAGCCCCGACGACAGCATGAAGGCCGACAGGCACAGCGTGTAGGCATCGACCACCCATTGCATGCCGCCGAAATCGGTGTGCAGCGCCTGCTGGATGGTCGGCAGCGCGACATTGACGATGCTGACGTCGAGCAAAGCGACAAACGTGCCGAGATAGACGGCGGCGACGAGCGGCAGGCGATTCTTCGGCATGGTCCATCCCAACATGAAACGTGCAGAGCTCGCTGCAAACCTTTCCGCTCTGTTCCTCAGGATGGTGCGGCCCGAATAGGCCTGCCGTCCGCGGATGGCCAGGACTCAGCTGCCATATTGCTCGCCGGAAACCGCTTCCAGCCAATCGGCATGGACGCCGTCGCGCGCTTCCTGCATGGCGATATGCGTCATCGCCGTCTTCGGCCCGGCGCCATGCCAGTGCTTTTCGTCGGGCGCGAACCAGATCACGTCGCCTGCCCTGATCTCCTGGACCGGCCCGCCCCATGTCTGGGCAAGCCCGGCGCCCGAGGTGACGTAGAGCGTCTGACCGAGCGGATGTGTGTGCCAGTGGGTGCGCGCCCCCGGTTCGAAGCTGACCAGTGTCGCCCTCAGTCGCGCCGGCGCCTCCGCCTCGATGATCGGCGTCTGCAGAACCCGGCCGGTGAAGTATTTTTCCGGCGCTATGATGGTCGACACGCTGCCGCAAGCAATGATCTTCATCGTCTGATCCTGAAACTGGTGGTGAAGCGACCGGCCGCAAACGCCGCTGCTCGTCGAGGCAAACGCATTGTCGGCCGATATCGCCCGAGGCGCAACCGGCTGTTTCGGCTGCCTGGCGGAAGAAGCGGTTTTCTCTCCTTAACCATGAACCTTTCACCATCGTGGCGGAAGGCGTGGAGACGCAGGAAGAGTTCGCGCTGGCCAAGGCCGCCGGCTGCAACCGTTTCCAGGGCTACTTCTTTGGCAGGCCGGCGCCGCGCGACAAGGCGCCCTTTCGCGCCATCGATGCCGAACCCCTGGCGCTGAGCGCCTGAGACCACCACACGGCAGCGGATTTCTATTTTCCTTGCCCTGCCGGCAAACAAGTGGGACGATGCTTCAGGGCAGGTGGCAACAGGAAAAGAACCCCGCCCGCGACGGTCGAACAGGCCGGCCGCCGCTCAGGACCGACTGACCACGCCTGAACCATGCAAGCAGTCGGTCCCTAGGGAAACGCCTGAGTGGAGGTCAGCCATGGGTACTCGCGCCGGAGGACGACGCACGGGACCGAAATGCATTGCCATAGTCGGTCCCTTTGCAAGCGGTAAGACGACACTTCTCGAAGCCATATTGGCCCGCACGGGCGCCATCCCCCGACAAAATCCCGTTTCATCAGGCAGCACCGTCTCGGATCATTCGCCGGAGGCGCGCGCCCACGCCATGAGCGTCGAGGCGACGATCGCCACCACCGAATTCATGGGCGAGCAGATCACCTTCGTCGATTGTCCCGGCTCGATCGAATTCTCCTTCGAGGCCGAGCCGGTGCTGGCCGCCTGCGACCTCGCGGTGGTCGTTGCCGAGGCCGACGAAAAGAAGATCCCTGCCCTGCAGCTCATCATCCGCAAGCTCGACGATCTCGGCGTGCCGCGGATCCTGTTCCTCAACAAGGTCGACAAGGCGATTTCAGGCGTACGCGACACGCTGAAGATGCTGCAGCCGGCGAGCTCGGTGCCGCTGTTGCTGCGCCAGATTCCGCTGCGCAAGGACGGCGTCGTCATCGGCTCGATCGATCTGGCGCTGGAACGCGCCTATATCTACCGCGAATATGCCGAAAGCGAGGTGGCTCAGATACCGGGCGACGACAAGGCGCGCGAATTGGAGGCGCGCTTCTCCATGCTCGAGACCCTGGCCGACCACGACGACCAGCTGATGGAACAGTTGCTCGAGGAGATCGAACCGCCGAAGGACGCGATCTTCGACGACCTCGCCGCCGACCTGCGCGAAGGCGTGGTGACGCCGGTGCTGATCGGCACCGCCGAAAAGGGCAATGGGGTGCTGCGCCTCTTGAAGGCGATCCGCCACGACGCACCCGACATCGAGGCGACCCGCAAGCGGCTTGGTGCCTCGGACGGCGGGGCCACCGTGGTCCAGGTGATGAAGACCATCCACACGCCGCATGGCGGCAAGCTGTCGGTGTCGCGCATCCTGTCCGGCCAGGTCGCCGACGGCTCCGAGCTGTGGCTGCCCGGCGGCGACACCGCCAAGGTTTCCGGCATCTACAAGATGCTCGGCAAGGATCAGTTCAAGCTCACCGCCGCCAAGGCCGGCGACACGGTGGCGCTGGGCAAGCTGGACGAGGTCAAGACCGGCCAGACGCTGACCTCGGCCAAGGGCGGCACCAAACAGCTGTTCACGTTCGAGCCGCCGCAGCCGGTCTTCGCCTTCGCGCTGCGGCCGAAGGAACGCAAGGACGAGGTCAAGATGTCGGCCGCCATCCAGCGGCTGGCCGAGGAAGATCCCTCGCTCAGCCTGCGCCACAACCAGGACTCGGCCGAGACGGTGCTGTCGGGCCATGGCGAAATGCATCTGCGCGTCGTGCGCGAGCGGCTGGAGGGCAAGAACCAGATCCCCGTCGAAGGCCACGCGCCCGCGGTGCCCTACCGCGAGACGATCCGCAAATCGGCGCAGCAGCGCGGCCGCCACAAGAAGCAGTCGGGCGGCCATGGCCAGTTCGGCGATGTGGTGATCGAGATCAAGCCGCTGCCGCGCGGCTCAGGCTTCCAGTTCACCGACACCATCACCGGCGGCGTCGTGCCGAAGACCTACATCCAGTCGGTGGAGACAGGCATACGCGACTACTTGAAGAACGGCCCGCTCGGCTTCCCCGTCGTCGACGTCGCCGTCAACCTGTCGGACGGCTCCTACCATGCGGTGGATTCCTCCGACATGGCCTTCCAGATGGCAGCGAAGCTCGCGATGAAGGAAGGCATGGCCGCCTGCTCGCCGGTGCTGCTCGAGCCGGTGATGAAGGTCGAGATCGTCACGCCGTCCGACGCGACGTCGAAGATCATCGCGCTGATCCCGCAGCGGCGCGGCCAGATCCTCGGCTATGACGCGCGGCCGGGATGGCCGGGATGGGACGTCGTCGAGGCGACCATGCCGCAGGCCGAGATCGGCGACCTGATCATCGAACTGCGCTCGGCGACCGCGGGCGTCGCCAGCTATCGCGCCGTCTTCGACCATATGGCCGAACTCACCGGCCGTCTCGCCGACGAAGCGATGAATACCAACGGCAAGGCCGCCTGATCCTGATTTCGACACACCATCCCCTCGAACCCTTGTTCGAGGGGATAAATACCAAAAACGACGCCCGGGGAGCCGGACGTCGTTTTGTTTGCGGACCGTTTTCTCGGGAGGGGAAACGGCAGGCCCGCCGCATGTACAGTCGCCGCTTTCGGCGGAAAAGGGTTCGGACGCGGTAGCCGCCTGAGCCCGGGCCGTACGAGTGATGCCCCCATCTCCCGTCCGAACCACACCGCGTCCTAGCCTCTTCATAGCAGCGGAAGGCATCGTTGTCATGTTACCAGAGGTTACATGACACTGTTACGCGGCAATTCTCGTGGAATTCCCAGCCATCCCGGCAGGGTCCGGGCAACAAAAAAAAAAGCCGGATCAGTGAAGATCCGGCTGAGTTTGATTGGAAGTGCCTGTTAAGGCTAACCTCCAGAGGGGAACACTCAAGGGCGCTAATGGGAGGAGAACGCGCCCAGGAGATGATCTATATATGTGCTCAACATGCCCAAGAAACAAGCATCTATTTTGCAACACACGCATGCAAAAAGACATAGGCTGTGGTCCAACCCATTCCACGAGCCAATAGGACCAGCAGAATCGTCAAAAATGGGGCGCTCAACCACGCAATCGTCACTACAGAAGCGTGAATCGCGACCGGTTTTCGCCCCAAACCACCAAAATTACGCAATGATGTCGAAGCAGGCAGCAGACGTCCATTTCTGAGGCAATCGGAGAGAAAGCAGCCAATGCGGACGTTTTCGGCGATCGCCGGCAGCACGGCCTTCTTCATCGCGGCACCCGGCGTGGTCGCCGGGCTGGTTCCCTGGCTGCTCAGCGATCATTATCGCCTGCCGTGGTCCACCATGCCGGGCTTTGTTCCTGCCGGCGGCGTCCTCATCGTCGCCGCGGCTGCTGTTCTGCTGCATGCTTTCGCCAGCTTCGCGCTCGAGGGGCTGGGCACGCCGGCCCCGGTCGCGCCGACGGAGAAGCTCGTGATCGGCGGCATCTACCGCCATGTCCGCAACCCCATGTATGTCGCCGTGCTGTCGATCATCCTCGGCCAGGCGCTGCTGTTCTCGAGCTGGACGCTTGTCGGCTATGCCGTCATCGGCGCTGTTGTCATGAGCTCCTTCGCCAAATTCTACGAGGAGCCGACGCTCGCCCGCCGCTACGGCGCCGACTATGAAACCTATCGACGCAACGTCCCCGGCTGGCTGCCGCGCCTGACGCCCTGGCGGGGCGAACAGATCACCAGTGCTGCCGATCGTCCGCTAGGGCTAGAATGACCAACTGCGCGCTTTGGCGATAATGAAATCGCGGAACACGTGCAGCTTGGCCTGGTTCTTCATCGCGTCGGGATAGGCGAAATAGGTGTCGAAGGACGGCACCTCGGTTTCCGGCAAAAGCTGCACCAGGCCGGAGTCCTTGTTGATCACATAATCGGGCAGCATGGCGATGCCTGCGCCGCCCTGCACGGCGCGCTTGATCGACAAGATGTCGTTGATCTGCAGCGACGGCACACGTTGGCCGCCCTCGAAATCGCCGACCGTCTCCAGCCAGTTCAACTCCGACAGATGCGACGGCACCGGCAGGCCGAAGGTGACGATGCGATGGTTTCTGAGCTCCGCGACCGAGGCTGGCTTGCCATGCTTGGCGACATAGGAGGGTGCCGCATAGAGGTGGAAATGCACGGTGAACAGGCGGCGCTGGATCAGGTCCGGCTGCTGGGGCTGGCGCAGCCGGATGGCGCAATCGGCCTGGCGCATGGTGAGGTCGAGCTCCTCATTGGCGAGGATCAGCTGCAGGCTGACTTCCGGATAAAGCTCGATGAACTCCTGCACCCGTTCGGTCAGCCAGCCGGCGCCGAGGCCAACCGTTGTCGTGACGCGAAGCACGCCGGAGGGCCGGTCCTTGGTCTCGGTCAGGCGCGACTTGATGGTCTCGAGCTTCATCAGCACGTCATGCGCCGTGCGAAACAGCATCTCGCCTTGTTCGGTCAACACCAGGCCGCGCGCATGGCGGTTGAACAGCGGCACGCCGACATCGTGCTCGAGCGCACTGACCTGCCGCGAGATCGCCGATTGCGACAGGTGCAATGTCTCGGCCGCGTGCGTAAACGACCCCGCTTCCGCCGCAGCGTGAAACACGCGTAGCTTGTCCCAGTCCAACGCCATGATTCCCCTCGTTCTGTTTGGCGTCTGAATGAAAAATCAGGCTTTTACACGGCGTTTCTAAGCCGTTTTTTTAACAGTTTAAAGCGGCCGTTATTCGGCTGCTTCGCGGTGCACCTCGATGCCGGCGAGATACTTTTCCGCTTCGAGTGCCGCCATGCAGCCGAGCCCCGCCGCCGTCACCGCCTGGCGGTAGACATCGTCGGTCACGTCGCCGGCCGCGAACACGCCGGGCACGTCGGTGCGGGTCGAATTCGGCGCCGTCCACAAGTAACCGTTCGGCTTCTGCTTCAGCTTGCCGACAAACAGCTCGACCGCCGGCGCATGGCCGATCGCCACGAACACACCGTCGACCTTGAGGTGGGTTTCGGCACCGGTCACCGCATGCTTGAGCTTCAGCCCTTCGACTGACGGTGGCAGCGGCGCCTTGCCGGGGCGGCCGGTGATCTCGTCGACCACCGTGTCCCAGATGACGCGGACATTGTCCTTCTGCAGCAGCCGCTCGCGCAGGATGCGCTCGGCGCGGAAGTCGCTGCGCCGATGGATGACCGTGACGCTCTTGGCGAGGTTCGACAGATAGAGCGCCTCTTCCACCGCCGAATTGCCGCCGCCGACCACCGCGACATCCTTGCCGCGATAGAAGAAGCCGTCACAGGTGGCGCAGGCCGAGACACCGAAGCCCATGAAATCCTGCTCGGTCGGAATGCCCAGCCACTTGGCCTGCGCGCCGGTTGCGATGATCAGCGCGTCGGCGGTGTAGGTGGTGCCGGAATCGCCCTTGGCGCGAAACGGCCGCACGTTGAGGTCTACCTCGGTGATGATGTCGTTGATGATGTCGGTGCCGACATGCTCTGCCTGCTTCAGCATCTGTTCCATCAGCCACGGTCCCTGGATGGGATCGGCGAAGCCGGGATAGTTTTCGACATCGGTGGTGATCATCAGCTGGCCGCCTTGCTGCAGGCCGGCGACCAGCATCGGCTTCAGCATGGCGCGCGCGGCATAGACCGCCGCCGTATAGCCTGCGGGGCCGGAACCGATGATGAGAACGGGCGCGTGCTTGGTGGTCATCTAAAACCTCTGCGGGCGGACGATGCCTTGGAAAAAGACGTGGAATTCGCGCTCAATGTAAGGGTTGCCAACCACGCCAGCAAGACGAACGGGCCGTCGTCCCCGGAAAGCTTCGGCCCAAAGCGCTTATTCGCGCCATTGCCGCTTTCGTTACCATTCAAAAATCGCGTTGATGAGGGCTGGCGCCGACACAAAAGTCGTTTAATTACAAAATCGCGAAAGATTCTTGCGCCGAGCTGAGACCGCCATGCCGCTGAAAGCCGACCTCGACGCCATCGACTGGAAGATCCTGCGCGAGCTGCAGGCGGATGGGCGCATGACCAATGTCGAGCTGTCGAACCGTGTCGGCATTTCGGCCCCGCCCTGCCTGCGCCGGGTCAAGCGGCTGGAGGAGGCCGGCATCATCCGCGGCTACCGCGCGCTGCTCAATGCCCCGGCGCTCGGCCTCGATGTCGTCGCCTTCTGCCTGGTCGGCCTGCATCACCAGGCCGATGCCGAACTGCGCACCTTCGCCGAGCGCACGCGCGGCTGGCCGATCGTGCGCGATGCCTGGATGGTCTCGGGCGAATCCGATTTCCTGCTGCACTGCGTGGCAAGCGACCTCGGCGCCTTCCAGACCTTCGTCATCGAGGAGCTGACCTCGACGCCGAATGTCGACACGGTGCGCACCGCTCTCACCATACGCCGGGTCAAGGATGAGGGCCTGGTTTCCTTCGAACGCCCCTGAGGCGAGGCGAGCGCCTGTGCGCTGGCGAATTCCTGGCCTTCGCCACACCGGCGCCGCGTTGGTATTCGACAGACGCTGATGTACAAGGCTGGACGGCTCTGCCGGACTTCGTCGCTTGGCTGACCGCTAATTGGTTTCTCAAGCGATTCCAGGAAAAGTGTGTAACGGTTTTCCGTGCGGATTTGCTTGGGTACAGATGGCGAAAGCAGCGTTGCTCTGGGGGCGGCCCGCCATGGGAGGGGGACCATGACTCGATTTGCAAGCCCGGTCTCGGCGCTTATCATCTGCGTGAACGAGGCCGACATGATCGGCCCGTGCCTGGAAAGCATCGACTTCTGCTCCGAGATCATCATCGTCGATTCCGGTTCTACTGATGGCACCATCGAATGCGTCAAAAGCTATATCGCCAAGGGCTACCCGATAACGCTGCTGCACAATGACTGGCCGGGTTTTCCCCGCCAGCGGCAATTCTCGCTCGACCACGCGACCCAGCCCTGGTGCCTTTCGATCGACCCGGACGAGCGCGTCGACGACCATTTGCGGCAGTCGATCGTGGCCATCACGCAGGCCGCCGATGGCAAGATCCGCGGCTGGTACATCCGTCGCCGCGATTGGCTGAAGGGCTATGGCTATGCGCATCGCTGGGTGCTGCACAACAGGCTGATGCGGCTTTTCCGTCGGGAGGGCGCCACCATCGATCTCACCGCGCGGGTGCACGAAGCCTTCCACGTGCCGGGCGAGACCGGCACGATCGAAGAGGGCGTCCTGCTGCATCGCCGTGAAATATCGATCGAGGAAGGTCTCGCCCGGGCCAACGCCTATTCCAGCCTCAAGGCCGTCACGCTGGTCGAGAAGGGCAAGAAGCCCGGCCTTGTGCGGCTGGTGCTGTCGCCGCTCGGCAACTTCCTGAAATTCTACCTGGCCAAGCGCTATTTCCTGTGCGGCCGGCACGGCTTCGTCTACTCGATGTCGGTGATGATCTATTCCTTCGCCACCGAGGCAAAGCTCTACGAAGCCTCGGAACGCAACGATCCTGCGTGAGCCGTCAGGCCGGGATCAGGAACGGTTGTCCCGGCCGAGCGCTTCAACGGCGGCGAGCAACTCACCAAGGTCGCTGCTGCCCCGCAGGGGCCGAATGGCGAAGCCGGGCTGGACCGCAGCCTCGCCGTCGACCAGCCAGCCCAGTGCCAGACCGGCGCGCTTTCCCGCCTGCATGTCGGCAAGCTTGTCGCCGACGATCAGCGAGCGCTGGAGATCGAGAGCAAGGCGTTTGCCCACATCGACCAGCATGCCTGGATTGGGCTTGCGCATCGGATGATCGGGGATGGCGAGTGGTCCGACGCCGGCCTCGTGGTAGGCGCAGGCAATCACCATGTCGACGAACACGCCCTCCTCGCCCAACAGCTCGAGCACGCGGCCGTTCACCGCCGCAAAGGCGCTCCAGCCGAAATAGCCGCGCGCGATGCCGGACTGGTTGGTGACCACCACAACCGGGATTCCCGCCCGGTTGGCGGCTGCGATCGCCGGCAGCATCTGCGGCCTGAGCTCTATCTCGGCCGGGTCGCTGGGATAATCGGTATCGACGTTGATGGTGCCGTCGCGGTCGAGGAACAGCGCCGGCAGGTGCGGCGGGAAAATTCGGTTTCCGATGCGCTCGACCCACACGCCCGGCTCGGTCAGCGGATGTGGCGGCGCCGTCCTGTCAGCCATTGCTAAGACGCGCTTCGACCACTTCGCAGAGGTGATGGTAGAGGCACAGATGCCCCTGCTGGATGATCGGCGTCGAGGTCGAGGGCACGTTGAGCAGGATGTCGCACAGCGGCTTGAGTTTGCCGCCGGTGTCGCCGGTCAGGCCGATCACCGTCATGTCCATCATCCGCGCCTGTTCGGCGGCGGCCAGGATGCTCGGCGAATTGCCGCTGGTCGAGATCGCCAGAAGCACGCCTCCGACCGTGCCATGCGCCTCGACCTGGCGCGAGAACACCGTGTCGAAGCCGTAATCATTGCCCCAGGCCGTCAGCACCGCCGCATTGGCCGGCAGCGCGATGACATTGTAGGCCTTGCGCTCCTTGAGGAAGCGGCCGACCAATTCGCCGGCTATGTGGATGGCGTCGCTCGCCGAACCGCCATTGCCGGCGATCAGCAAGGCCTTGCCCGATGAAAGCGCCGTCACCACGGCGCTCGCCGCCCGCTCCATCTCGCCGGTCAGGTCACGCTTGACCATCGCCGTGATCGCGGCCGCCGAGCGGACCAGATAGTCGTTCAGTTCAGACATCAAAACCTCAGCTTGTAGAGCCGGCGCGCAATTTGCCGATGGTGCCGGTGGTGCTCTTGCCGGCGACGAGATCGACCAGCACGACGCGCCCGCCGGCCTTCTGCACCACCTCGGCGCCGACCACGGTGTCGATCGTATAGTCCGCCCCCTTGACCAGGATGTCGGGCAGCAGCGCCTCGATCAGCGCCAGCGGCGTATCTTCCTCGAAGACAATGACGGCATCGACCGAGGCAAGGGCCGCGAGCACACAGGCGCGGTCGTGCTGGTCGTTGACCGGACGGCCCGGCCCTTTCAGTCGCCGCACCGAAGCATCGCTGTTGAGGCCGAGCACCAGCCGGTCGCACTGGCTGCGCGCCGCGTGCAGCAGGCTGACATGGCCGGCATGCAGAATATCGAAGCAGCCATTGGTGAAGCCGACGCTCAAGCCCTCTTCCTTCCAGGCCGCCACCATGCGCGCGGCCGATGCGGCATCGAGAATGGCATCCTTGTGGGCGATCGGTCCGTGCGAGCGAAACAGCGCCCCGGTCAGCTCCTCGACCGTCAGCCGCGCGGTGCCGCGTTTTCCGACCACGACGCCGCCGGCGGCATTGGCGATCGAGGCCGCCGCGACGGGATCGGCTCCCGATGCGAGCGCCAGCGCGAACGTCGCGATCACCGTGTCGCCGGCGCCAGAGACATCGAACACTTCGCGCGCCTGGGTGGCGATATGGCGCGCCTCGACCGGGCCGACGACGCTCATGCCCTTTTCACTGCGCGTGGCGACGACGAAGTCGAAACCATGCGCCGAAATCAGTTCGCGTGCGGCAGCCACGATCTCGTCATCGGCGAACACGGCGTGGCCGACGGCCTCGCCAAGCTCCTTGCGGTTGGGGGTGATGGCGGTCGCGCCGGCATAGCGCGCATAGTCGCGGCCCTTCGGATCGACCAGCACCGGCTTGCCCGCCTCGCGGCAGATGGCGATGAGTTCGGCGGCGACGCCGTCGAGCAGGATGCCCTTGCCGTAATCGGACAGGATGACGATGTCGGCCCCCGCCAGTGCCGCGCGGAAATGCCGGATCAGCCCTGCCCGCTCAGTCGCGTCCAGCGGCTTGATCTCTTCCTCGTCGAAGCGCAGCACCTGCTGGTTGAGCGCGCTGAAGCGGCTCTTCGACGACGTCATGCGGCCGCGCTGCTGCCAAAGCCCCGCTGTCTCGGCGCCAAGCTCGCCGAGCATCCGCACCAGGCTGTCGCCGGCGGTGTCCGTGCCGATCACCGAAACCGGAATGGCCCGCGCGCCAAGCGAGACGATGTTGGCCACGACATTGCCGGCGCCTCCCATGGCCGAGGTCTCGCCGCGCCCATGCAGCACGGGGATCGGCGCTTCCGGCGAAATCCGCTCGATGACGCCGTTGACGAAGCGGTCGAGGATAAGGTCGCCGACCACCAGCACGGTGACGCCGCCAAAGCGGGCAATGGCGCGGTGCAAGGGTTCGGGAGAAGGCGGATTGTGCTTGATCATATCACTGGCAACGCGCGGGGAAAAACAGTCGCTGAAACATATGGGGTGTCGGCTGGCGGTCGTTCATGCCTGCCGATATACCGCAATTCGAACCGGCGCAACGGCGGCGCCGCTTCAGCTCTTCTGCAAGGCAACGTGGACGCCGAGCCCGACCAGCACGGCACCACCGGCCCGCTGCATCAGCCGCTGCGCCCGGCTCGAACGCCGCAGCCGGCCGATGACGAGGCCGGCCAGGAACACGCAGGCGATGTCGGCCGAGGAGAACATCAGGTTGACGATGGTGCCCAGCACCACGAATTGCAGCCACACCGGGAGGGCCGCAGAGACATCGATGAACTGCGGCAGGAACGCCATGAAGAAGATCGCGGTTTTCGGATTGAGCACCTCGACGGTGATGCTCTCGAAAAAGGCGCGGCGGGCCGATTTCCGCTCGATGGCGGGCAGCGCCACATCGCCCTCCACGCGCTTGCGAAACAGCGAGATGCCGAGCCAGATCAGGTAGAGCGCGCCGATCAGCTTGACCGCCATATAGAGCGGCGGCACGGCATGGAACAGCACCGAAAGGCCGGCGGCGGCGGCAAAGACATGCACATAACCGCCGAGATGGATGCCCAGTGCCGCCGTCAGTCCCGACCAGCGCCCGCGCGCCATCGTCTGCGCCGCGGCATAAAGCATGGCCGGACCGGGGATATAGGCGAAGATCGCCGTGGTGGCGAAGAACGCAATGAGCATTTCGGTCGACGGCATTTTTTGCTCCTTTAGGCAAAGCGTGGAGGACCACGCCCATTAGACACTTAGTTTTCTATTCTTTGTGCCAGCTTGGGCCTCAGGAATCCCCCAAATTGGAAAACCCGAACACTGCCACGAGCCGTTCGAAAGTTGGCGTATCCTGCCTTTCGCCGAATGGCCGGATAAGTTGCCAGATGTCCTCGCTATAGAGGAGCAGCATTTCTTCCGTAGCTGCAACGACCTCTATATCCCCGGAGTCACGTAGAAAGAGATGCCCTGGATACCGTCGGGAGAAAGCGCCGTGTAATGGACTCGAAATTCGCCGGTGCTAATTTGAATGCCATTCGTGGACGTCCCTTCGTAGGGCTCGGCAATTCGGCAAATGCGTCCGATAGATGACTGGCGCACCTCTTCGATCGGCTTTCCGAGGTTTTCGTTAGGCAGAGACGAAACCTTTACGTAGGACCCGACAAACACCGCAGTGCCTTGCCTATCGGTTGGCGTCGTTCCGGCAGAATCCCTTGTCATTCGTCTGTCCTTGCTGCTGTCAGTCCGGCCTGCTTTATCGACAGCCTCAACGGCCTCCCTTATAAGGACCGGAATCGCAAGCAACTAGAGGCCTTCATGATCATCGTCACGGGCGGCGCCGGCATGATCGGCTCCAACATCGTCGCCGCGCTCAATGCCGAAGGCCATGACGACATTCTCGTCGTCGACGATCTCACCGACGGCCACAAGATCGCCAATCTCGCCGACCTCGGCATTGCCGACTATCTCGACAAGGACGATTTTCTGACCCGCATCGAGGCCGGCTCGCTCGGTCGTGTCGAGGCCGTGTTCCACCAGGGCGCCTGCTCGACCACCACCGAGTGGAACGGCAAGTTCATGATGGAGGTGAATTTTGCTTATTCGAAGCGGCTGCTGCACGCCTGCCAGGCGCTGCGCGTACCCTTCCTCTACGCCTCCTCGGCCTCCGTCTACGGTGGCGGTTCCGAGTTTCGCGAGGAGCCGGCGCTCGAGCGGCCGCTCAACGTCTATGCCTATTCGAAGAAACTGTTCGACGACTATGTTAGGCGCACCATCTTCGACACCGACCATTCGCAGGTCGCGGGCCTGCGCTATTTCAACGTCTATGGCCCGCGCGAGGCGCACAAGGGCGCCATGGCCTCGGTCGCCTTCCATCTGTTCAACCAGGTCGAGCGCGGCGAGAATCCGAAACTGTTCGGCGCCTATGACGGCTTCGGCCCCGGCCAACAGAGCCGCGACTTCATCCATGTCGGCGATGTCGCCGACGTCAATCTATGGCTGTGGAAGCGCGGCTCGAGCGGCATCTTCAACTGCGGTACCGGCCGTGCCCAACCGTTCCGCGCCATCGCCGAAACCGTCATCGATACGCTGGGCAAGGGAGAGATCGAGTTCATCCCCTTCCCCGACCACCTCAAGGGCAGCTACCAGAGCTTCACGCAAGCTGATATGTCCCGTTTGCGCGCGGCCGGTTACAACGGCCAGTTCCGGACAGTGGAAACCGGTGTCAGAGACTATGTCGAATGGCTGAAAGCCCAACGATCCTCGTGATCGGCCCACGCTGGGTGGGCGACATGGTGATGGCGCAGTGCCTGTTCTCGGCGCTGAAGGAGCTCCATCCCAACGCCGCGATCGACGTGCTGGCGCCGGCCTGGGCGGCACCGCTGGTCAAGCGCATGCCCGAGATCCGCCAGCAGATCGACTTTCCGCTGAAACCCGGCGCGCTCGAATTTACCCATCGCCGCCGCTTCGGCCGCCTGCTGAGCGGCCGCTACGACATGGCCTATGTCCTGCCGGGCAGCTGGAAATCGGCGCTGATCCCCTTCTTTGCCCGCATTCCGCGCCGTGTCGGCCATCTGCGCGAAATGCGCTATGGATTGCTGACCGACATCGTGCCGCTGCCGGACGCCGTGAAACGGCGCACCGCGCAGGCCTATTTCAGTCTCGCCAGGGGCGGCAGTTTTCGCGCGCCCCATCTGACCGTGGATGCCGGCAACCAAGCCGCCCTGCTCGACCGTTTCGGGCTGGCGCGGCAGAAATTCGTCGCCCTGATGCCTGGCGCCGAATTCGGCCCGGCCAAGCGCTGGCCGAGCGAAAGCTATGCCGGCCTTGCCCGCGAGTTCGTGGACAAGGGCCTGAAGGTCGCCCTGTTCGGTTCGAAGAACGACCGCGACGTCACTGCCGAGATCGCTGCCCTTGCCCCCGGCGTCGTCGACCTCGCCGGCCAGACACGTCTGGAGGACGCCATCGACCTGATCGCCGCGGCAAGGCTGGCTGTGTCCAACGACAGCGGACTGATGCATGTCGCGGCAAGCGTCGGCACGCCGATCGTTGCCGTCTACGGCTCGACCTCGCCCGAAAACACGCCGCCGCTGGCGGAACGGCGCGAGTTGGTCTGGCTGCACCTCTCCTGCTCGCCCTGCCACCAGAAGATCTGCCCGCTCGGCCATCTCAACTGCCTGAAGACAATGGAAGTCGGCCAGGTAGCGGCGGCGGCGGAGCGGCTGCTGGAATTCCCGGCCGCGGCATGAAGGTCCTGATCGTCAAGACATCGTCGATGGGCGATGTCATCCACACCTTTCCGGCCGTCGAGGATGCCAGCCTGCACCGGCCCGACGTTTCCTTCGACTGGTGCGTCGAGGAGGCGTTTGCCGGCATTGTCGCCCTGCACCCGGCGGTCGGCAGGATCCATACGGTGGCCATCCGGCGCTGGCGCAAGGCGCTTTTCAGGGACAGCACCTGGCGCGAGGCGGCCGCGCTACGCCGAACCTTGCGCGAATGCCGCTACGATCTGGTCGTCGACGCACAGGGCCTGCTGAAATCGGCCCTGGTGGCGCGGCAGGCGCGCGCACCGATCGCCGGCTTCGACCGGTCGAGCGCGCGCGAACCCTCGGCGACCATGTTCTACGACGTCACCTACGGCGTGCCGCGCAACCTGCACGCCATCGAGCGGACGCGGCGGCTGTTCGGGCTGGCGCTTGGCTATCAACCCGATCTGTCGACGCTCGCTTCAGGCATCGTGCCCCCACCCGGCGCTCTCGCCGCCATCACCGGAAAAACCGCCTTCCTGTTGCACGGCACCAGCCGCGAGGACAAGAAATGGCCTGTCGAGGACTGGATCGGGACCGCCCGCCTGCTGGTCGAGCGCGGCATGATGCCGGTCACCACCTGGTCGAACGAACGTGAGAAGTCCGTGGCCGAAGCCATCGCCAGGGTCGTGCCGTCCACGGTCGTGGTGCCAAAATCGCCGCTGGCCGACATCGCCGCCATCCTCGGCCGCTCCACGCTGGTCATCGGCGCCGACACCGGCCTGACCCACCTCGCCAGCGCCTTCGGCCTGCCGACGGTTGCTGTGTTTTTGGCGACGGAGCCGGGTTTGACGGGTCCGCGTGGGCAATTTGCGTCGACACTGCTGGCCGCCCCTGGTGGACGTCTGACGCCCGCGGAGGTGGTGGCGGAAGCCGGCACGCTGCTTAATCTCAAATTGCAGGCGCCAGCTTAGGGCCTTTTAAAAATAGAACTATCAAGAGGCCCTAAATAAACTGCACCTGGACGATCTCATACCCCCTGGCACCGCCGGGCGCATTGACCTCGATGGCGTCGCCAACTTCTTTGCCGATCAATGCGCGCGCGATCGGCGAGGAGATCGAGATGCGGCCGGACTTCACGTCCGCTTCCTGGTCGCCGACGATCTGATAAGTCTTCTTTTCCTCGGTGTCCTCGTCGACCAGCACGACGGTGGCGCCGAACTTGACCTTGTCGCCGCTGAGCTTGGTGACGTCGATCACCTCGGCGCGCGCGATCAGGTCCTCGAGTTCGTTGACGCGGCCCTCATTCAGGCTCTGCGCCTCCTTGGCGGCGTGGTATTCGGCATTTTCGGACAGGTCGCCATGCGAGCGCGCCTCGGAGATCGCCTCGATGATGCGCGGCCGCTCTTCCTGCTGGCGCCAGCGCAGTTCTTCCTTCAATGACGCGAACCCCTCGCCTGTCATCGGGACCTTGTTCATGATGCCTGACCTTTCCTGCCGCCACCCCCGCGTTTCGGGGGAAGCCTTGTCGTTGGGTACAAAAAGAAAACGGTCCGGCAGCCTCGGGCTAACGGAACCGTTTCACCGCAATTTCCCCCAATATAGCAACCTTCGCGGGTTTTTCACGCCCAAAAATCGGTTTTGCAAAAATCATCCCCGCTTTCACCAGAGGAGGTGGCAGGTGAGGCCGGCGGCAACAAAAAACGGCCGCGATCGCTCGCGGCCGCTTTGATAAGCCTGGGGAGCCTGATCAGCTCCGCATGAAATGCTCGATCTGCTCGGACAGCATGCCGTATTCGCGCGAGCCCTTGCCGGTGCGCTTCTCGATTTCCATCAGTTGCTGCTGGGCGCCGGCGAGATCGCCGATCTGCAGATGCGCCTCGCCGAGATATTCGCGTACCAGCGTGTAATTCGGGTCGATGCGCAGCGCTTCCTCGTAATAGCCGAGACCGACCGTGACACGGCCCGAATGGCGGTGCGAATAGCCGAGATAGTTGAGGATGCGCGGATCCTGCTTGTTGGCGGCGAGGGTAAGCACCGAGATCGCCTCGTCATAGCGCCCGGCCATCGCCAGGTCGTGTCCGGCCTCATAGATGCTGTCGTCGTCCAGCATGCCTTCCTGCGGTGCAACGCATTTCTGCTTCTTCTTGTCCCAGACCTCACCCTTTTTGCATTGGGTGGTGGTCTGGGTACCACCGCCGCTGCCCGCCGCGAACACCGGGACCGCGAAGAACTGCAGCGCGACAAGGGCAGTCGCGGCCTGGATCAGCATTCTTTTGTGCATCAAAGCCTCCTTGAGGGGTGAGAATGCAACACTAACGCCAAGTGTCCCGCGTTTCATCCCGGAAATAATTCACGTGGAGAACATCAGGTGACGGAGGCCGGAAATCCGCTATCATCCGGGCAAACGACTGACGGAGACGGCCCGTGCAGCGGCGGCTTGAAAAGGACTGGGATCTTACGATCGGCCCCGATACCGTGCGCCTGTTCATCCTCAAGGCCAAGGCGTTGAGTGCCGCTGTCAACGAGGACTATGCCGACGGTGCCGAACACGAGATCGAGTTCGACGGCGACACGCACGACAATCATCACCATGACGGCCTTGTCGAGGAAAGTTCGGAAAACCTGACCGAAGAGGAACTGCGCGAACTGATCAACGACCTCAATGTCGATGAAGCCGCCGAACTGGTCGCGCTCGCCTGGGTCGGCCGCGGCGACTACGACGCCTCGGAATGGGTGGACGCCGTGACGGCGGCGCGCGAACGCGCCAACAAGCGCACGGCCAAGTACCTGCTTGGCATGCCACTGCTCGCCGACTGGCTGGAGGAAGGCCTCGAAGCGATCGGCGCGTAACGCCGTGGTAACCGATTGTGATTGGCGCAAAGCGTTCGTCGAGGCAACTTCCAGCATGCCGGCGCCGTTTCCGAGCGATGGCAACGCTGAGCTTTTCCCGACTTTGCACCTTGGCGCTGCTTCTGGCGGCTGCGGTCCTGCTGGCGACACCGGCCGACGCCAGACATCGTCACAGGCATTACCAGCCACTATCCCCTCGGATGGATCAGTCGTCGACGCAGCGTCTGGACCAGCCGCGAAGGCCGAGGGTCAAGCACCGCGTGAGAGCGCGAGGCAAGCAGGCGCCACAGGAAACGCCGGAGCAGCAGACCTCGCCCGCCGAGGTTCCAGTGCCGGAGCCGCGTCCCGCGGACGCTCCAAAGGCCGACGCCGCACCGGCGGAAGAGCAAAAGACGGAAGGTCCAAAGGCCCCGGACGCCTCCAACCAGCTCAATGAGGAAAAGTCTCGTCATGCAAAGCAGGCACATCCCGGGCCGTCAGCCCCCGAACCTTCGTCCCGAACGCCGTCAACCGAAACGGAGAGCGAGCCGGAGCCGCCAGCCGAGGTGCCGATCCCGACACAAAGACCCGACACTACGGAACCAGGGGTTGGGCCTCCTGCCATGGCCCCGCAGCCGCCGCCAAAACCGGCGGATGCCGGCGATGAGAAAATGCTTCCCGACCCGCGCTCGGCCGACCGGCCTGGCGAAAAGATGCCCGCCGAGGAAGTCGCCTGCCGCGAGCGGCTGAAGGCGCTCGGCGTCGAATTCGAGGAGCACAATGCGGAAAGCAATCCCGAAATCGGCTGCTCCATCCCCTACCCCCTGGTCCTGAAGAGCCTTGGCAAGTCGATCGCCATCGCCCCCGGCACCGAGCTCAACTGCCCGATGGCCGAAGCGGCGGCGCGCTTTGCCGCCGAAATCATCCAGCCGGCGGCGAAAGCCGAATTCGGCGCCGACCTCAAATCGATCGGCCAGGCATCGGCCTTCGTCTGCCGGCCGCGCCACGGCACCGGGAAACTGTCCGAGCACGCCTTCGGCAATGCGCTCGACATCGCCAGCTTCACCTTGTCCGACGGCAGGAAGGTCGAGGTCGGCCCAACGCCGCCGGAGAAGGATGCCACATTCCTCAACGCCGTGCGCAAGGCCGCCTGCGGTCCATTCAAGACCGTGCTCGGACCGGGCGCCGACGCCGACCACGCGCTGCACTTCCACCTCGATCTCGAACCGCGCAGGCATGGCGGCACGTTCTGCCAGTAGGCCCTCTGGGATCGCCGCCGTATTTCCGCCGCAGGCGTGAACGCGGGCGCTGAGTTTTCCTTTACCCTTGATCGTTAAAATACCGGATATCCGGCCATGATCGCGAAAGTGGAAACCGGTTTTCGGAAAGGATCATGGCCAGGCAAAAGGTAGAACCTGATCGGGATCAGGTTCGGGGACAGGATTCCGCCAATGGCCGGCAAATTTCGCGCCGTGTTTTTCGCCACCGCGCGCCGATCGAAACCCGCGACGCTGCTGGCCGCCGGCCTTACCCTCGCCGCGGTTTCGGCCTGCAACACCGGCAGCGTGCTGTCGCTGCAGCCGGCCGTCGATGTCGGCGCGCAAACCGCGGCCGTGCCGCAATATACCGGCATGCAGCGACTTGTCCCCTCCAATCCCTACATGACCCAGGCCGCCTATCCGCGCATGGATGAGCCGATGTCGCCGGTCGAGCAGATACCGGCCAGCGAAGTCGATTGCCGCCAGCAGCTGAAGCGCCTCGATGTCGCCTATACCGACCTGGCGCCGATCCATGAAGGCCAGTGCGGCATTGACTATCCCGTAAAGGTCACGGCCATCGGCAGTGTCGAGATGAAGCCCGCGGCGACGCTGACCTGCGACATGGCCGCCACCTTTGCCGCCTGGACGAAGAACGAACTCGTTCCCTCCGCTCGCTGGCGCTACTTCTCCGGCGTCAAGACCATCCACCAGGGCTCGAGCTATTCCTGCCGCAACATCGCCGGCGAAGGTGTTTTGTCCGAGCACGGCAAGGGCAATGCGCTCGACGTGATGAGCATCGAACTCAACAATGGCGACGACATCGACGTGCGCAAGCCCGGCCTGTTCGCCTTCCGCACGCGCGGCTTCCTCAACAATGTGCGCGCCGATGGCTGCCAGTATTTCACCACCGTGCTCGGACCCGGCTACAATTACGACCACCGCAACCATTTCCATTTCGACATCAAGAACCGCAGGAACGGCTATCGCGCCTGCCGGTAACAGATGATCAGGCGGCTCATGCGCCAGCGGTGGAAGCGATGATTTGCCGTGCCACCAGATCCTGGACGCGCCAGAGGTTCCGGTCGTGGATACCGCTTTCCTCCAGCTTGCTGACGGTCCGGAAGAGATACTGCGCCGACGAACCCCAATGTCCGGCAGCCCGCGCCAGCGTATCGGCGACCTGCTCCGGCGGCAGGCGTCCTGCATAGGCCCTGCCATCCGGCGCGGCGACGAAGGCCAGGGCGCGTAGCGGACCGTCCCTCGTCTGAACCTTAATCCAGCGCGGCACATTGGTTGGCGGGTTGGCATCGATCTCACGGCGCATCAACTGGCCGAGTTGCCCGAAATGATCTTCCACGGGCAGTCGGTAAACAATGCCGTTGCAACTGCCACCGCGGTCGAGAGCCAGCATCAGGGCTGGCAATTCGCGGGTCCCACGCCAGCGGGTCAGTTTCAGACAGAATGAGCGGTGCCATCCTGGCGCCGTGGCTGGGCGCTGCTCGACAGGAACGAATTCAGGATTCCAGATCAGCGAGCCGTAGGCAAAGACCCACAGCGCCTCAGGCCGGTATTGCGACAGGAGTTGCTCGACAAGGCCGTCGAACTCCGCGTCGCTATGCTCGGCTGTCCCAGGCTCGGGGCCGGGATCCGGTTCGATGCGTTCGACCCTCGCGACAAGGTCGGCGGTCAACGCCATTGGTCCGCGGCCTGCCGGTTTCCCCTTCATTCTCGCCCCCGCGCAAAAACGATGGCCGACGATAGACCGGCTGGCCATTGATTTCCAGGGACCGTCGGGCAACAGATACGGCACGAATCGAGCCTCTTTCATGAGCCAACGAAGCCTTCGGCGACGCGCGACAATCTGGCTGGCGTCCTTGCTAGGCGCCTGGGTCGTTCTCGCCTATGTCGCCGCGCCGGAATTCTGGACGTTCCGCGAGCGCGGCTTCCGCGACCAACGCTTCGAAATGGTGACGCACACGCCGCAAGGCATTCCAGGCGACCCGATCAATGTCGGCCTTGTCGGCACCGGGAGGGAGGTGGTCCACGCCTTCGCCATTGCCGGTTGGGATACAGCCGACGCGATCACTTTGAGAACGGCGATCGACATCGGCGAAAGTGTGTTGTTTTCCCGCCCCTATCCCGATGCGCCGATGAGCCGCCTGCTGTTCGAGGGCCGCGCCCAGGATCTCGCTTTCGAAAAGCCGGTCGGCGACAGCGCCGACCAGCGCCATCACGTGCGTTTCTGGGAGACCGATACGGTCGGCGACGACGGCCGTCCGCTCTGGCTGGGTGCCGCCAGCTTCGATCGCGGCGTCGGCCTCAGCCACGACACCGGTGCCATCACCCATCACATCGGTCCCGACATCGACGCCGAACGCGACTTCCTGATCGGCGACCTCAAGGCGGCCGGTCTGCTGGCATCGACCAGCGACATGGCGGGCATCGGCGCCACCAGGACTGGCCGCAATGGCGGCGGCGACCCCTATTTCACCGACGGCAAGGCAATCATCGGCGTGCTGAAGCGGCAGCAATGATCGGATGCCGAGGTCAGGTCGTGCTGATCACGATCTTGCCGAACGGCCCTTTTTCCAGATGCTGCAGGGCCTGCGGCACCTCGTCGAAGCCAAAGACCTTGTCGATGACCGGCCTGATGCCGAGCGCCTCGATCGCCTGGTTCATCCGCTCGAAGGACCGGCGATGGCCAATCGACAGACCCTGCACGACAATGCGGTTGCGCATGAAGGGCACGATCGGGAAATTGAGCTCCATCGCGCCTAGGAGACCAATGATCGACAGCCGGCCGCTGGCGGCCAGCGCGTTCAGCGATCGCCGCGCATTGTCGCCGCCGACCATTTCCAGAATATGGTTCACGCCCAACCCACAGGTCAGTTCACGCGCCGCCTCGTCCCATGCCGGCCGGGTGCGATAGTTGATCACCTGCCAGGCGCCGAGCTTTCTTGCACGCTCGAGTTTCTCGTCGCTGCTCGAGGTGACGATGGCGCGCAGGCCGAACGCCTTGGCGAACTGCAAGGCAAACAGCGACACGCCGCCAGTGCCCTGGATGAGGATGGTCTGGCCCGCCACCGGCCTTGTCGCCTCGGCCATCGCAAACCAGGCGGTCAAGGCGGCGATCGGCAGCGTCGCCGCCTCGATATCGCTGAGCGATGGCGGCGCCAGCACGGCGGCGTCTTCGCCGAAGATAACATGGTCGGAAAGCACGCCCGGCAGCGAGGACCCCAGCGTATGCTTGTGCAGCATCGGCGGCGCATCGCCATCCGGCCAGTCGGCGATGACCTGGCCAAGCACGCGCTGCCCGACCTGGAAGCGACTGGCCGCGCTGCCGACAGCGACGATCTCGCCCACCGCGTCCGAGGTCGGCACGAAGGGAAAGGTAAGGTCGGGGATCAGCGTCCCGTCCACGATCAGCCTGTCCTTGTAATTCAGCGACACGGCTTTCGTGCGCACCAGAAGCCCGTGCGGCCCGGGTTGCGGCATCCTGCCCGTCACCTGGCTCAGCCTGGACAGGCCGAAACCGCTCATCTGCCAGGATCGGTTGATTTGGGTGCTCATCTTGCTCGCGCTCCGTGATTGATGGCCACGCGAGACATTTATGCTCTTCGGCTATGGAAAATAGAGCTCCAATGCGGCATATCTGACGACTGATTGAGGACCAATATTCGCCAATTGGAATCATCATGGAAACGACCGAGCTGCAGGGCATCATCGCATTCGTCCAGGCCGTGGAGGCCGGCAGCTTCACCGGCGCCGGCGAGCGGCTGCATGTGACGAAGTCGGCAATCGGCAAGTCGGTCGCCCAGTTGGAGCAGCGGCTCGGCGTTCGCCTGCTCAACCGCACCACGCGCAGCCTCAGGCCGACCAGCGAAGGCGTGAGCTACTATGAGGCCTGCATCAGGGCGCTGGCCGAGATCGAGGCGGCGCAGTCGCTGCTCGCCGCGCGCCGGCAGATCCCTTCCGGCCGGCTGCGTGTCGATGTTCCGCTCGCCTTTGGTCGGCGCTGCGTCGCACCCGTCCTGTTCGAGATTTCCAGGAAATTCCCCGAACTCACGGTCGAGATCTCCTTCAACGACCGCCGCGTCGACCTGATCGAGGAAGGCATCGACCTTGCCATCCGCATGGGAGAACTGGACGACAGCCTGTCGCTGGCGGCCAGACGCATCTATGCCCAGCGTTCGGCCATCTGCGCCGCTCCCGCCTATCTCGACGAGCACGGCAGGCCGCGATCGGTCGAGGATCTCGCCCATCACAGCGTCATCGGCTACGGCCGCGAGGGCGTCGTCCGCCCCCGGGTGATCAGACATGGCGACGGCCGCCAGACGACCTTCGCCCCCAAGGCGAGGCTTGTCCTCGGCCATGGCGAACCGATGCTCGACGCCGCCCTTGCCGGCTGCGGCATCGCTTTCCTGCCGACCTGGCTGGCGGCCGACAGCCTCAGGCAGGGCGACCTCGAAATGGTCCTGTCGGATTGTGCGGTGGAAAACGTCGTCGTGCACGCCGTCTGGCCAGTGACGCGCGCGCTCACGCCAAAGGTGCGGGTTGTCGTCGACGCCCTCGTCGAACATCTTTCGGCGCCGCCTTGGGACAAGGCCTGAAAGACACGCGTCATATTCCAAGATACCTAATGCATGTCACCCAAAAGTGGTCCCGGTTTTGGTATGACGACATGCATCAACACAATGCATGTCGCCCAAAAGTGGCTCCGGTTTTGGGACAACGACATGCATCAACACAAAGACTGAAAGCGGGCCGCGTGTCATCCATTTGCGCGTGACGCGCTTTCACTATTTTCGAGCGGCCCGCCGCAATGCTATTGAGCCCTCATGCTATACGTCGAAATCGCCATCGTGGTCGTCCTCATCTGCGTGAACGGCCTTCTGGCAATGTCCGAGCTCGCCATCGTTTCATCGCGCCCGGCACGGCTCAAGGCGATGATCGACCGTGGCGTCAACGGCGCCGGCCGGGCGCTGGATCTTGGCTCCAATCCCGGCAAGTTCCTGTCCTCGGTGCAGATCGGCATCACGCTGGTCGGTGTGCTCTCCGGTGCCTTCTCCGGCGCTACGCTGGGCGACCGGCTGTCCGTGTTCCTGGCCTCGGCGGGCATGCGCGAAAGCGTCGCCGATCCGCTCGGCGTCGGCATCGTCGTTGCCATCATCACCTATTTCTCGCTGATCGTCGGCGAACTGGTGCCCAAGCAGATCGCGCTGCGCGACCCCGAGCGCGTTGCCGCCCGCGCGGCGCCGGCCATGACCATCCTCGCCACCATCTCGGCGCCGCTGGTGTTCCTGCTCGACATTTCCGGCCGCGCCATATTGTGGCTGCTCGGCCAGCGTGGCGAAAGCGAGGAGAAGGTCACCGACGAGGAGATCAAGATGCTGGTCGCCGAGGCCGAGCATCACGGCACCATCGAATCCGACGAGCGGCGCATGATCGCCGGCGTCATGCGGCTCGGCGACCGCGCCGTGCGCGCGGTGATGACGCCGCGCACCGAGGTCGACTGGATTAACCTGCAGTCCGACGACACGACGATCCGCAAGCTCCTCATGGAAACGCAGCATTCACGCCTGCCGGCGGGTGACGGCGGCGTCGATGTCATGGTCGGCGTCGTCCAGACCCGCGACGTGCTGGCGGCGATCCTTGCCGGCCGCACGCTCGACCCGCGCAAGCATGTGCGCGCCGCCCCCATCGTCTACGACCAGGCCGACGCGCTCGACGTGCTGCACAAGCTCAAGGAATCCGACGTGCCGATGGCGCTGGTGCATGACGAATACGGCCATTTCGAAGGCATCGTCACGCCGGCCGATATTCTCGAAGCCATCACCGGCGTGTTCCGGGCGGACCTCGATGCCGGCGACGAGGAAAACGCCGTCAAGCGCGAGGACGGCTCATGGCTGCTCGCCGGCTATATGCAGGCCGACGAGATGGCCGAGATTCTGGGCTTCGACCTGCCCGAAAACCGAGACTACGAAACCGTCGCCGGCTATGTGCTGTCGCACATGCACCATCTGCCGGCGACCGGCGAATGCGTCGACGCGCAAGGCTGGCGCTTCGAGGTGGTCGACCTCGACGGCCGCCGCATCGACAAGCTGATCGCCACCCGCCTGTCCGGCACCCACCGCGAGGCGGTGCGGTGATTGTCTGAATGTCGGCCCGGTGGATTGCGCCGCCGGCGACAGCTACCGCTCCGTGAACGCGCGAGCGAAGGAATCGAGCATCGGCCGTGCCAGATACTCGAAGAAAGTCCGGTCGCCAGTGTTGATGAACGCCTCGACCGGCGTTCCGGGATAAATCTGCTCGGGCTTCACGCCGGGCGGCAGGTCGGCGGCAATCCTGAGTTTGACCCGGAAATAGGGCTCATGCGTAGCCTCGTCGACGAGCCGGTCCGCGGAAATCTGTGCCACGGTGGCTGAAACCTCGGGGGTGAGCCGCATGTTCAAGGCGGACAATCGCAGTTTCGCCGGTTGGCCGACACGGACCTGATCGACGTCCTTCGGCCGCAGCCTTGCATCGACAATCAGGCCCGGTGCGGTAGGCAGGATCTCCATGATCTTCTCACCGCGGGCAATCACACTGCCCTTGGCATTGTAGGTCGAGGACACCACGATGCCCGCGGCCGGTGCCTTGATCGTCGTCCGCCGCAGCACCGCCTCGGCCGCCCTGACCTGTTCCTCGATGTCGGCCAGGTTGGAGCGAACCTCGTCCAGCTTCGTCAGCGCCTCTTCCACGCGCTGCGTGGTCAGGCGCTCGATCTGCTCCTGGGCCTCGACGATCTGGGTGTTGACCGCCGCCAGATTGGCTTCCAGCGCCCCGGCCTGCCCGACGAGATCGGCCTCGCTGCGCAAAAGCTGCGAATATTCGGTGCGATTGGTGAGGCCCTTGTCCAGCAGGCTTGTCTTGATGCCGAGTTCCTTCTTCACGATTTCGGCTTGTTGCCGAACGGCCTCTTTCTGGGACTGCAATCCCACCACGGACTGCCGATGCATGGCCAGTCGTTGGGCCAGGATCGATTGTTCCGATCGGAACCGGGCGAGTCTGGCGTCGAATTCCTTTTGCTGTTCTCGAATCAGGGCTTCGAAATCGGCCTGGAGCGATGCCGGCGCCGGTTTGGTGATTGGCGCGAGCCTGTCCAACCCGTCGCGTTCCGCCTCCAGCCGCGCCGCACCCGCCCTGAGCGCGATCGACTGTCTCGTCAGCCGGTTGAGCTCGGCCTGCGCGGCTGTCGGATCCAGCACGATCAGATCCTGGGCCTGTTGCACGCGATCGCCGTCATGGACCAGCAACGCCTCGATGATGCCGCCGTCGGGATGCTGGATCAGGATGTTTCCGCCGGTCGCCGAGATCGTGCCTTGCGTGATCACCGCTCCGGACAAGGGCGCGCTGACGGCCCAATAGCCGAAGCAACCCACCAATAGCGCCGTTGCCGCATATCCGGCGAATGCCACGCGCCTTATGTTGGTACGCGGGTTGCCTTCCTCCCAGGCGAGGCTCTGCGCGGCCATCATCTAGGATCCAAAACGGATGTTATGCGTGCGGATCGTCGTGGCGAATGATCCTGTCACCACCGTATTCGGCTGCGCGGGAAGGCCCTTGCCCGAATGCCGCAGCACCTCGCTGCTTGGGCCGAAGGCTTCGATCGCGCCACCACGCAGAAGCATCACACGGTCGCAAGACGCGGCAATCGAAGGGCGATGCGTGATCACGACCATCGTGACGCCGGCCGCCTTCGCGGCGGCGAGTACCGCCTCGAGCGCCGCCTCGCCGGTGCCATCGAGATGGGTGCTGGGCTCGTCCAGGACGAGAATTCTGGGATTGCCGTAGAAGGCGCGTGCCAGCCCGATCCTCTGGCGTTCGCCTCCCGACAGCGTTCTGTCCGAAGGACCTATCAATGTCTGGTAGCCGTCCCGCTGCGCCAGGATCAGCTCATGCACCTCGGCCCGCCTTGCTGCCTCGATGATCGCGGCGTCATCTGCATCGGGGTCGAAGCGGGCGACGTTTTGCGCGATCGATCCTGGAAAGAGCTCGACCTCCTGCGCGAGGTAGCCGACATGCTTTCCGAGCTGGTTTTCGTCCCAGGTCCTGAGGTCGGCGCCGTCGATCCTGACCGCGCCGCCGGTCGGCCGCGCAGCGTTCACAAGCAGCCGCGCCAGCGTCGATTTGCCGGCGCCGCTCGGGCCGACGATGGCCAACGCTTCGCCGGCGCCGATTTGAAAGTTCAGCCGCTTGAGGATGGGTTCGGTGCCGGGCTGCGCATTCGGCGCCATGAAGAAAACGTCCTGCACGGAAATCGCGCCTGCCGGATCGGGCAGGATGAGTTTGCGCGCTTCAGCTGGACGCGCCGCAAGCGCCGTCTCCAGCCGCTTCCACGCCCGCCGGGCGTCGGCGATCTGCCGCCAGGCGCCGATCAACTGGTCGAGCGGCTGCAGCGCGCGCGACGACACCAGCGAGGAAGCGAAGATCATGCCCGCCGTCATCTGTCCCTTGAGCACCAGCCATGCGCCGGCGCCCAGGATCGCCAGTTGCAGCATCATGCGCAGCGCCCGCGAGGCACCGCTGAAGACCGCATTGGCACTCGAGGAACGGTCATGCAGGGTGAGCGCTGCCGCCACGTGCCGTCCCCAGATCTGCGCGGCGTTCTCCACCATGCCCATGGCGCGCAGCGTCTCGGCATTGCGGGCGAAGGCCTGTTCCGCCTGGCTGGCCAAGGCCGAACGCTCCGCGGACAAGGCGTCGTTCCTGCCGATGGCAAGCTGGTTGGCCACGACCAGCAAAAGCAGAAGCGCCGCGCCGGCGACCGTCACCCAGAACAGCACCGGATGGATGAGATAGAGCAAGGCGAGGAAGACAGGGGCGAAAGGCAGGTCGAACAACACCGCCACGCCGCGCGACCTGATGAAGGCGCAGACCGAGGCGAGGTCGCGCAGCGGCGACAGGCCGCCGGCATATTTCGCGCCAAGCGAAACGGCGAATGTGCTGGCGCCCAGTTTCTGGTCGAGGGTCGCCGCAACGCGCTGCGTGTACACGGCGCGGATCGCGTCCAGAAGCCCGAGGAAAGCGAGCGTGAGAACCGCGATGGCCGAAAGATAGACAAGCGTCTCGACGCTGGAGGACGGCAGCACGCGGTCATAGACCTGCAGCAGGTAGAGCGGAATCACCAACAGCAGGACGTTGATCAACAGCGAGAAGACGCCGACATCGGCGACGGCGCGCATTAAGACCGGACGCAGGCCAGACGGTCCAGTCATTTCCACATTCCCCGACGCTGCATGTTCCCGAGACCCTACGCGTGGCCCCCGAACTCGGAACCGCCGTGCAGCGTGCTGTTGCCGTGCGTTGCGACACTGTGCGTGCCGATGCTGCTGCTGGTGATGTTCAGGGCGTTTGCCGGCGCACTGTCCAGCGTATAGGCGCGGACGTAGTCGATCTTCATCTCGGCCGGCGTGGCCAGATGATCAGGAGGGGTGCCGGCCAAGCCGCCGACCGCGAGATCGACCAGCATGTACATGGGCTTGTTCATGTCGGACGGCGTCGCCGTTTCCGCGACCTGCACGCCGTCATAGGTCCAGACGAGCTTGTCCGGCGTCCAGAGCAGGCCATAGGTGTGGAAGCCGGCGGGGTTCGAGACACTCACTATCGACGTGACCTTGGTGTGCGTCCCCGTTTCGTTCGAGTGCGCCGTCATGATCAATGAGTTCGGAGCCTGGCCGATCGTCTCCACGACATCGAGTTCCGGCGGCCACGAACCGTCTTCCGGAAGCAGCCAGAAGGCCGGCCAGGCACCGGCATTCTCCGGCAGGTCGGCCCGTATTTCGAAATAGCCATAGGTCTGCGAGAAGGAATCGTGGGTGGTCAGTATGCCGGAGGTGTATTCGTAATTGTTTATCAGCGGCTTGATGTCCGCCGGCGCCTGCGCCGCGGTGATGGTGAGCACGCCGTTGTTCACGCTGAAAGGGTGGACGGAACTCGTCGGTGCGTAATTGGCGTCGATATACCATTGCAGTTCGTTGTTGCTGCTCAAGGTGCTGCCGTTCGGCGCTCCCCACCAGAAGTTGGAATCCCACGTGCCGCCCTGGCTATTGTGAAGGTTCAGCGTGTTGAAATCGTCGCTGAAGGAGAGCTGCATCCCGGATTTGTCGATCGGCAATTCGAACTGGCTGGGCTGCAGCTTGTCGATGGTCGTGTCCTTGAACTCGAGGATCTCGCCGGACCCGAGGTTCAGCAGCACGTTCGATCCCGACTGGATCATGTTCGAATGGATGGCGTCGAACGACATGAATCCATAGCCATTAAGGCGGACCGTGTCGGTGGCGGCAAAATTCGCTATCAGGTCGCTGCCGTTGCCTTTCGAGACGATGAACGTGTCGTAACCGCCGCCGCCATCGATCAGCACATCGTTTCCCGCGCCGCCGTCCAGAGTCTGGTGCCCGGCCTTGGCGGTGATGATGTTGTCCAACCCATTCCCGAAAGCATAGTTGTTGGCGTTTGTGACGACGAGATTCTCGACGTTGTCGGGGAGCTTATAGCTCATCCATGTGCTGATCGTGTCGATGCCTGCCCCAGCGGCCTCCGCCACCTTGTTGCCCGCCGCATAGAGGTAATAGATGTCATCGCCCGTGCCTCCGTGCATGGTGACGTTGACACCGGATGCTCCGTAGAATGAGTCGTTTCCGGAGCTGCCGTACAAGTCCGGCCCGGACCCTGCCGCCGAGTACCAATGGCTGGAAGCGCCGCTGTAGGGAAGCGGAACGCCTAGGGCATTGACGAAGAAGCTCATAGGACAAATCCTCCTCGTGATGCCTGGCCTGCTCGGATCGTTCGATTCCAGGCGGCCGCATCCGGACCAACGTTGCCATGCACGATACCGTTCCAGGAACTTGCCACATAGTTCACCATTACATCGACCATTGAGTGACGTTTTCCGGGATTGGAAGCACAACAACCCGACGAATGGTGTACAGGCAGTAATTCGCCCGACGAAATATTTAATAAAATTTTACAATAGGCACCGATCTACTTGCGCGCTTCCCTCAAACCGCGACTTCGATCGGCTCGGCAAGTCTGGGGTTGGAGCGCGCCGCGATCAGGCAGCTGGCCACGATGAGGCCGGCTCCCGCCAGCGTCGTCCAGGTCACCGCCTCGTCGAAGAAGAACCAGCCGAGCGCGATCGCCCAGATGAAGGCCGAATATTCGGTCGGGATCAGATATTGCGCTTCGGCCCGCGCATAGGCCCAGCTCATCAGGAACTGGCCGGCGAGCGACAGTGCCGTCACCCCGGCAAGCGGAAGCCAAAGATTGCTGGGCAAGGCGATAGCGAGCCAGGGCGCGGCAAGACAAAGCATGACCGCGACACAAAGGTTCTGGAACAGCATGATCTCGATTGGCTTGGCCAGCATCGCCTGTCGCCGCGCGAGGATCAGATTGTAGGCATAGAACACCGTCGAGACCAGCACCGCAGCCGTGCCGAGCAGCGCATCGCCGGCATAGGTCTCCTGCCCGAACTGGCCCGCCACTATGACTGCGACGCCCGCAATACCGGCGAGCGAGGCCCAGATGGCCTTGCGCTGTATCCTTTCGCCCAAAAGCAGCGCGGCCAGCAGGAGCGCGAACAGCGGCGCCACGAAACTAAGCCCGACCGCCTCCGCCAGCGGCAGCCTTGCAAGCCCCCAGAAGAATGACAGCAGGACAATGCCGACAACCACCGCGCGCAGCGCATGCAGCCTCAGCACCGAGGCAACCGGAAGCGAGCGCGGCCCCGCCAGCCAGCCCGCCCCCGCGACCAATGTCGCCAGCATGCTGCGCCACAGCACCGTGTTGTAGACACCGACCGCGATGACCAGCACCTTCATCGCCGCATCCATGCCGGACAGAAGGAAGATACCGAATGCGCAGACGAGCACCGGGACCATGGGGGAAACGGCGCCGGCCAGGCTGGATGATTTCACGCGGGCTTTCTCGAGGATGACGGATGCAAGCTGACATATCAGGGCAAAAGGACAGGGCCAGATGGCAGCCTCGCCCATGTGGCGGTCCAACGCTGTCGGTCCGGGGGCAATCGCGATTCGAACTTTTTTTGCGGCACCTGTCGATTCCGCCACCCATTGTTCGTCGTATCATCGAACCAACCCAACCAAGGAGAAGACCATGCGGTTCATGATGCTAATGATCCCCGGCGGCTACGCCGAGGCGGCGCCCGACGTCAGGCCCGACGCCAAGGGGGTGGAGGGAATGATGAAATACAATGAGGAGCTCAAGAAGGCCGGCGTGTTGCTGGCGCTCGACGGGCTGCATCCGCCGTCATCGGGCGCGCGGGTCAGCTTCAAGGGCGGCAAGCCCGTCGTCACCGACGGGCCGTTCGCGGAGGTCAAGGAAGTGCTGGGCGGCTATTGGGTCATCGACGTACGCTCGCGTGAAGAAGCCATCGAATGGGCCCGCCGCTGCCCCGCAGGGGAAAATGACGTGATCGAGGTTCGCCGCGTCTTTGAGATGAGCGATTTCCCCGAGGACGTGCAGAAGGTGGCGGAAGGTTTTGGCGAGCTGATGGGTTGACGGCCACAACTACCATCGAAGCGGTCTGGCGGATCGAGCAGCCGAAGCTCACCGCCAGGCTCGTCCGCTGTCTCAGGGATGTCGGGCTCGCCGAAGAGGTCGCCGGCGATGCCTTCCTGCTGGCGCTGGAGCGCTGGCCTCGGGACGGCATCCCGCGCAACCCGGCGGCCTGGTTGACCGAGGTCGGCAGGAACCGGGCGCTCGACCGGCTGCGCCGCACCACCATGATCGACGGCAAGCACCGCGAACTCGCCATCGACCTCGCCGAGCTGGAGCGCGAGATGCCCGACATCGAGGCCGCGCTGGACGAGGATATCGACGATGACCTTTTGCGGCTGATCTTCACCGCTTGCCATCCCATCTTGCCGGTCGAGCAGCGCGCGGCCCTCGCCCTGCGCCTGCTGGGCGGGTTGTCGACGGCCGAGATCGCCCGCGCCTTCCTGGTGCCCGAAGCCACCGCCGCCCAGCGCATCGTGCGAGCCAAGCGGGCGCTTCGCGATGCCGCCATCGCGTTCGAGACCCCGCGCGGGCAAGAGCGGCGCGAACGCCTCGCCGCTGTGCTGGAGGTGGTCTATCTCATCTTCAACGAAGGCTATGTGGCGACCGCTGGATCGGACTGGCTGCGCGCCGATCTCTGTGGCGAGGCGCTGCGCCTTGGCCGTTCGCTGGCGGCGCTGATGCCTGATGAGCCCGAGGTGCAGGGGCTGGTGTCGCTGATGGAACTCAACGCCTCGCGCTTTCCTGCCCGCACCGGCAAAGCGGGTGAGCCGATCCTGCTGCTCGACCAGGACCGCACGCGCTGGAACTGGTCGCTCATCCGGCGCGGCCTCGACGGCCTGAACCGGGCGATGACCCTGACATCGACACCGGGCCCCTATCAGTTGCAGGCGATGATCGCCGCCTGCCATAGCCGCGCGGCAACCGCCGCCGACACCGACTGGATCGCGATCGCCGCCTATTATCAGGCCCTTGCCTTGGCGGCCCCCTCGCCCATCGTCGAGATCAACCGGGCGGTGGCCGTCGGCATGGCGTTCGGACCGGCGCAGGGCCTCGCCATCGTCGAGGCCTTGAAGGACGAGCCGCGCCTGAAGGGCTCGCTCCTGCCCACGGTGCGCGGCGATCTTCTGGAGAAACTGGGACATCGGGCGGAAGCCCGCGCCGCGTTCCGCCAGGCCGCCGAATTGACCGGCAATGAGAGGGAGCGCGCGCTGCTGCTCGCCCGCGCGGGTTCGCCCTCGGGCGGCCGCTCCTGACGTCTTCACGCCAGCGGCGCCTTGGTTCGGTCTCAGTTTCGATACCGCAGTACATCGACGACAACAGCCATCGCCGGAGACACCTGCCGCCTGCTTGGATAATAGAGATGATAGCCAGGGAACGGCGGGCTCCAGTCGTCCAGCGCGAGTTCCAGCCGCCCCCCCAAGAGATGGTGGCTGACCAGATCTTCCGGCACGTAGGCGATGCCGTAGCCGCTCATCGCGGCGTCAATCATGGCGATGGACGTGTTGAAGGTGAGTTGGCCTTCCACCCGGACACGCAGATCACGGCCCTCTTTTGCGAACTCCCAAGCATATAGCCCGCCAAACGTGGCCTGGCGCATATTGATGCAGTCATGCCCGACGAGATCCTGCGGCGCCTTCGGAGCCGGACGACGCCGAAAGTAGTCCGGCGACGCCACTGCCACCAGCCGCCAGTCCGGGCCGATGCGGACGGCGATCATGTCCCTGTCGATGCTTTCACCGAGCCGCACGCCGGCATCGAACCGCTCCTCCACGATGTTTCTCATGCCGTTGTCGCTGTGGAGTTCGACGCGCAGGTCTGGATAATCGAGCAGGACAGGTCGCAGCTTTGGCCAGACCGTCGTCTGCAGCGCATGATCCGACAGCGTGATGCGATGAGGCCGCTTCCCTTCTCCCGTCACTGTACGAGAAGGTGCCGGCAGGCGGATGAGAGGCAGCGCCGCATTTCAAGCAAATTGATCACCTCTGAAATGCGATCCATATGAAAAAAGGCGGCGCAAGCGCCGCCCCATATCCCTTGGGAGGATAATTCGACCGGCGGTCAGGCCGCCTTGATTTCCTCGTCGACCACGTCGGCATCGCGCGCCTTCTTCAGCGCCTTTGCCCACCAGGCGACGTCGTTGACCAGCGCGGTGGCCGCCTGGTTCAGATGCTCGAGGTCTTCGAGTTTCTTCTCGCCCTGACGCACGGCGAGGAAGTCGCCCCAGGCGATATGAACGGCCGACTTGACCGGCGCCATCTGCAGTTCGACGGCATGGAGACGGAGCTGCTCGACTGCGCGGGCGCCGCCGACGCTGCCGTAGCCGAGGAAGCCGGCCGGCTTCTTGTTCCATTCGTTGGCGGCGTAGTCGATGGCGTTCTTGAGCACGGCCGTCGGGCCGTGATTGTATTCGGCGGCGGTGAAGATGAAGCCGTCAAATTCGGCGACCTTCTTCTGCCAGCGCTGCGCCACTTCGTTGGTCGACGGCACCCAGGCGGAAGAGGCGACTTCGTCGAAGAAAGGCAGCGGGAAGTCCCTGAGGTCGACGACCTCGACATCGATATCGGCATGCGACTTGGCGATCTTGGCGATCCATTGGGTGGGCACATCGGCGAAGCGCGCGGCGCGCGTCGAACCGACGATGATGGCGATTTTCGGCTTTGACATGGGGGGCTCTCCATTCCAGTAATAAGCTGGTATCATTTGGATACCGGCGCTATATGAGATACTGTCAACTCGATGCGCAAGGAGGCACCTTTTTGTTACTGAGGAACCCGCTTAACACCGAAGACTGCCGCGCCGTTTCGGAAATCCTGCAGCGCGTCGGCGACAAATGGACCGTGCTCGTGGTCGGCAAGCTTGGCCGCGGACCGTTGCGTTTTAATGAGTTGCGCACCGCTGTCGGCGGCATCTCGCAGAAGATGCTGACCACCACCTTGCGCGGACTGGAGCGCGACGGCTTCGTCACCCGCACCGTATTCCCGACCATACCGCCGCGCGTCGACTACGAGCTGACCGAACTCGGCCATGAATTGCTGATCCCGGTCAGCGCGCTTGGCGAATGGGCGCGCAAAAACACCACGCGCGTGCGGGCAGCGCGCGAAAAATTCGACGGCATGCATGGCTAAAACCCTTGCGCGGCAAGGGATCCGGAGCTTCGTATCGAGTGAAATTGCCTGGCAGCAGGGAATTCGTCGGGTCTGCGGACGCGGCTTGACGGCATTGTCCTATGGCGCCGGTGGCAGACCTGCACACATGCTATTTTGACGACGACAATCGCGGACCAAAGGCAACCATTCGGCTTCTCCGCGATCGCCGGGCGCCGTGGTCAGGGCGCGCATGTCGCGGCAGGCTTGCGGTCACCCTTGTCGCCATGCGTGCAGGCGATGGGCCGAAGGTCGTTTTTGACTTCGGCGTAGGCCGTTACGCCGAGCAGGCAGACCAAGGCGACAAGCGCTGCCACGAGCCAGCTGTTCAGTATGTGTTGACGCATTGTCTCTCCCCCAACGCCGGCACAGTCGGGCGTCAAGGCAACCATTGGATGTCGGCAAACGCATCGCCCGCACGGGCGATGTTACAATTGCCCTGCGCTGGGAAAACGGAGCGCGAGAACGGGCTGGTCAACCCTCGGCCGGAACGGCCTTCGGCTTGCCCTCGCCGTCCAAAGCCACCATGACGAAATCGGCGTGGGTGACCTTTTCCATCAAATCGGAGAGATAGCGCTGCGCCCAGGCTTCGACCTTGAGCGTCATCGAGGTGCGGCCGACGCGTTCGACATGGGTGTAGATGCACAGCGTGTCGCCGATCTTCATCGGCTTGGCGAAGGACATCTCCTTGACCGCCGCCGTCACCACGCGGCCCCTGGCGCGCTCGGCGGCGCGGATGCCGCAGGCAAGGTCCATCTGCGCCATCACCCAGCCGCCAAAGATGTCGCCGGCCGCATTGGCGTCCGAAGGCATGGCCAGCGTGCGCAACGTGAGGTCTCCGATCGGCCGTCCGTCCGCGTAGTGCACCATGCGAGAAATCCCTCGAGGTCGATGGCTTGAGATCGACTGCCCTCGATCCCGTAGCGTCATGGCGCGGACGCGTCAACGCGCCCGGGCAAAGCTTCGCCAGACTGCTAGAAGAAGCGCGCCAGGTTCGAACGGATGCGCTCGAGAACCGTATCCCCGGAAAGGTCGGGAACGAATGCCTTGCCGGTGATCGCCTCGTAGGCCTGGGCATAGATGCGCGAAGCCTGTTCGACGATCTCGTCGGGAATCCTGGGGATCGGGTCCTTGTAGGGATCGCAGCGCGCCGCCACCCAGGAGCGGATGAAATCCTTGTCGAAGCTGTCCGGCCGCGTGCCGCTTGTAAGCGCCTGTTCATAGCTCGCCGCGATCCAGTACCGGCTGCTGTCGGGTGTATGGATTTCGTCGGCCAGGATGATCGTGCCGTTCTTGTCGGTGCCGAATTCGTATTTCGTGTCGGCAAGGATCAGGCCGCGCTCGGCGGCGCGCGCCTGGCCGCGGGCGAACAGCTTCAAGGCGTAATCCGAGACGGTGTCCCATTGTGCCTGTGTGAGCAGGCCCTGTCCAAGGATCTCCGCCCTCGACAGCGGCTCGTCATGGCCGCCATCCGCCGCCTTGCTCGTCGGCGTAATCACAGGCTCGGCCAGCTTCTCATTGTCGCGCAGCCCGTCCGGCAGGCGCATCCCGTACATCTCCCGTTCGCCGCGACGGTAACGGGTCAGGATCGAGGTGCTGGTGGTGCCGGCGAGATAGCCGCGCACGACGATCTCGACCGGCAGGATGTCGAGCCTCGTGCCGACGACGACATTGGGGTCGGGATATTCGAGAACATGGTTCGGACAGATATCGGCGGTTTCCTCGAACCAGTAGCGCGCCGTCTGGGTCAGGATCTCGCCCTTGAACGGGATCGAGGTCAGGATGATGTCGAAGGCGCTGAGACGGTCGGTGGCGATGATGATGCGCCGCCCGTCCGCCAGATCGTAGTTTTCGCGAACCTTGCCCTTGTAGTAACCCGGCAACTCGGGAATGAACGCATCCGACAGGGTCCGCATATGATGTCCTGCCTTCCGCAGATTTGGCTGATGCCCTCGCATAAGCTGTCGACCCCATGCTTATCAAGCGCGATTGTCGGTATTCCCCGCAACTCGACCTGACATCGCGGTCGCATTTTTCACAACGCATGCCGGAAGGCCCGGCGACGCGGCGAAGCCGTCGCGTCTAGGCTGCGGCCAGATTTCCGGAGCCGCCTGTTTCAATCATGCAGACTTTTGACTTCATCATCGTCGGCTCCGGCTCGGCCGGCTCGGTGCTCGCCGACAGACTGTCCGCCTCGGGGCGTTTTTCCGTGCTGGTGCTGGAGGCCGGCGGCACCGACCGGCGCTTCTACGTGCAGATGCCGCTCGGCTATGGCAAGACCTTCTTCGATCCCGCGGTCAACTGGAACTACAAGACCGAAGCCGATCCCGGTCTCGGCGGCAATGTCGACCACTGGCCGCGCGGCAAGCTGCTCGGCGGATCGAGCTCGATCAACGCCATGGTCTGGATCCGGGGCGCGCGCGAGGATTTCGACGACTGGCGCGCCGCCGGCAATCCCGGCTGGGGCTATGACGAACTGTTGCCGATCTTCAAGGCGCTCGAGGACAATGAGGCCGGCGCCGACAGATGGCGCGGCACCGGTGGTCCCCTGCACATCAGCGACACGGCCAACGCCGTCCACCCGCTGACAAAGCGCTATCTCGCCGCCGGCCAGCAGGCCGGCCTGCCGCTCAATCCCGATTTCAACGGTGCCGCCCAGGAAGGCGTCGGCACCTACCAGATCTCGACCAAGAACGGCCGCCGTATGTCCGCGGCGCGCGCCTTCCTGCGCCCCGCGATGAAGCGCGGCAATGTCCGCGTCGAGACCAACGCTTTGGCCACGCGCATCCTGTTCGAAGGCAAGCGCGCAATCGGCATCGAATATCTGCAGAACGGTCAGCCGAAGACGGCGCGCGCCGGCCGTGAAGTGATCCTGTCCGCCGGCTCGATCAACTCGCCGCAACTCATGCAACTCTCCGGCATCGGCCCTGCGGCTTTGCTAAATGGGCTGGGCATCCCGATCGTCCACGCCAACGAGAATGTCGGCGCCAATCTGCAGGACCATGTCGGCATCAACTACACGTTCAAGGGCAAGGTGCCGACGCTCAACCAGATCCTGCGTCCCTGGTGGGGCAAGCTGCTGGTCGGCATGCAGTACATACTGACGCGCTCGGGACCGCTGTCGCTGTCGATGAACCATGGCGGCGGTTTCTTCCGCACCGACCCGGCGTTCTCGCGCCCCAACATGCAGCTCTATTTCCAGGCCTTCTCGACCGTCATCCCGAAGAGCGGTGAGCGGCCGATCCTGACGCCGGATCCATGGCCGGGCTTCTCCATCGGCCTGTCCAATTGCCGCCCGTCGAGCCGGGGCGCGATCATGATCCGCTCCAGCAATCCGCTGGACTATCCAAAGATCACCGCCAATGCCTATTCGACCAATGCCGATGTCGAGGAGATGCTGGCGGCGGTGAAGTTCGTGCGCAAGATCGCCTCGATGCCGGCCATGGCCGAAATCATCCAGGAGGAAGTCCTGCCCGGCCCGTCGATCCAGTCGGACGCAGACCTGATCACCGATTTCAGGAAACGCTCCGGCACCGTCTATCACCCGGTCTCGACCTGCCGCATGGGTCCCGATCCCGCGCGCGCCGTCGTCGATCCGCGCCTCAAGGTGCACGGCCTCGAAGGCTTGCGCGTCATCGACGCCTCGATCTTTCCCGACAACATCACCGGCAACACCAATGCCGCCTCGGTCATGACCGGGTGGAAGGGCGCCGAACTGGTTCTGGAGGACCAAAAATGAAGATCACCGACGTCAAGACCTGGGTTGTCGGCAACCCGCCGCCCGGCATCGGCGGCAAGTATTTCATCTTCGTCAAGCTGACCACCGATGGCGGCGTGGTCGGTTATGGCGAAGCCTACAACGCCACCTTCTCCGCCCATGTCACGGCGAAAATGGTCGAGGACATGGCCGAGCGCTATCTCGTCGGCCGCGATCCGCACGACATCGAGAACTTCTTCCGCCGCGCCTATTCCTCCGGCTTCACCCAGCGCCCTGACGTCTCCGGCATGGGCTGTTTCTCGGCGCTCGAAATGGCCTGCTGGGACATTATCGGCAAGGAGGCGAACAAGCCGGTCTACAAATTGCTCGGAGGCCAGGTACATGAGACGCTGCGCTCCTACACCTACCTCTATCCGCACACCGGCAGCGTCCATTCCGAGGATGCGCCGGACGGCCGGAACGTCTACAACGACCCCGAAATGGCGGCGGCTTGCGCGCTCGAATATGTCGAGCAGGGTTTCAATGCCGTCAAGCTCGACCCGGCCGGCCCCTATACCGCCTTCGACGGCCATCAGCCGCGCCTCATCGACATCGACGTCTCCACCCGCATGATCAAGGCAATCCGCGAGGCGGTGGGCAACCGCGCCGACATCCTCTTCGGCACGCACGGCCAGTTCACCGCGTCAGGGGCGCTGCGCATGGCACGCGCCATCGAGCCCTACGATCCCTTGTGGTTCGAGGAGCCGGTGCCGCCCGACATGCCCGAAGTGATGGCGCAGGTCGCCCGGGGCACCTCGATCCCGATCGCCACCGGCGAGCGGCTGACGACCAAATTCGAATTCGCCCGCGTCATCGAAAACCGCGCCGCAACCATATTGCAGCCGGATCTCGGCCGCTCCGGCGGCATCCTCGAAACCAAGAAGATCGCGGCGATGGCCGAGGCTTACCACATCCAGGTCGCGCCGCACTGCTATTGCGGGCCGATCGTCGGCGCCGCCAACATCCAGCTGGCGGTGACGTTGCCCAACTTCCTCATCCTGGAATCGCTGAAGCAGTGGGACGGGTTCCACGCCACGCTTCTGAAGAAGAAGATCGAATGGCAGGACGGCAATGTCATCCCCTCGAAGGAACCGGGGCTGGGGGTCGAGCTCGACGAAACGGTCTGCGATGCGCATCCCTACACCGGCAAGGATCTGCATCTGCAAATGATGCAGACCCCGTTGATGCCGTGAGCGAGAGTTACGCGTTCATCGGCCTCGGCCATCTCGGCGGCAACCTTGCCGCCAGCCTGATCCGCAACGGCTTTGCCGTCACCGTCTTCGACCGCGACCCGGCTGCCGGCGAGCGTCTGGTGGCGCTCGGCGCCACCACTGCCGACAGCCCTGCCGAGGCGGCGGCGCGGGCCGGCAATGCCATAACCTGCCTGCCCTCGCCGAAGGTCAGCGAAGCGGTGCTTGCCGGTCCCCGCGGCTTGCTCGAAGGCCTGGCCCCGGGCGGCACCTGGATCGAGATGTCGACCAATGGCCGCGACGAGATCGTGCGCCTCGCCGCCCTCGCCTCGGCCAAGGGCGTCGACACCTTGGAATGCCCTGTCACCGGCGGCGTGCATCTGGCGGCGGTCGGAAAAATCACCGCCCTGGTCGGCGGCGATGCCGCGCTTTACGAACGCCATCGCACGGCCATCGAGGCGATGTGCGCGCGTTCCTTCCTGATGGGGCCGATCGGCTCGGCCGCGGTGATCAAGGTGATCACCAACATGCTGGCCTTCATCCATCTCGTCGCCGCCGGCGAGGCGTTGATGCTGGCCAAGCGGGGTGGCCTCGACCTCGCCCAATCCTACCACGCCATCGTTGCCTCCTCCGGCAACAGCTTCGTCCACGAGACCGAAAGCCAGCTCGTCCTCAACGGCTCCTACGACATCGGCTTCACCATGGACCTGGCACTGAAGGACCTCGGCTTTGCGTTGGGCATGGGCAAGGATTTCGGCGTGCCGCTGGAGCTGGCATCCCGCGTCAACGCGATTTTCGAACAGGGCAAGGCGGCCTATGGCGGCAGCGCCTGGTCGACCCGGATCGTCAAATTGCTGGAGGATGCCGTCGGCACCGACCTGCGCGCGCCTGGTTTTCCAGCCAAACTGGGAATCTGACCGGAGACCGGAAAACCAAGCAATTTCATCTGCTTGAATCGATAGCCGGATTCAGTTTCGAAAAGACCTGAATCAATCTGGCAACGCCTTGATTCAATATCTAAGCGTCAGCGCGCCAGGCAGGATCTCGAAGGTCGCCGGTATGCGTCCGGGCGACTCACCGTCTATGTCGACCAGCGCGCCGTTCTTTTCCACATCGTCGAGCGGTTCGACAACCACTTTCTTGCCGCGCAGGATGGTGATCGCCGGATGGTTGCGGTGCCGGCCGCCATAGAGCAGGCGGATGTCCCAGATCAGCTTCAGCTTGCCAGCCGCGCGCAGGATGACGATATCGAATTGCCCGTCGGTCAGCTCGGCGTCCGGCGCGATCATCATGCCGCCGCCGAAGAATTTGCCGTTGGCCACCGCCACCAGCGCCATGCGCGCCTCGACCGGCGCGCCGTCGTCGACGGTGATCCGCACACGCTGGAAGCGGTAGCGGATGAACTCGACCACGGTGCGCCACAGGAACAGCACCTTGGCCGACGTCTTGCCCTTGCGCTTGTCGGCATTGACGGCGCGGTCGGTGGCGCCTGACAGGCCGAGGCTGGCGATGTTGATGAAATGGCGGCTGGCGAGCGCGCCATGGTCATCGATGTAGCAGATGCGGCCGGCATCGACCTTGCGGCCCTCTGCCCCGGCGATCCGCTTCAAGGTCGCGTCCACCGCCTTCGGCAGGCCAAGCCCGCGCGCGAAATCGATGCCGGTGCCGCATGGCAGCAGGCCAAGCTCGGTCGTCTTGCCGCTCTCCTCGAATGCCTGCAGCAGCCCGTCGGCCACTTCGCTGGCGGTGCCGTCGCCACCGGCGGCGATAACCAGGTCGAAGCCGGTGGCGGCGAGGTCGATGGCCAACCGTTCGGCGTCGCCCTCGGCCTGCGTCTCGCGCAGCTCGAAATCGCCAAAGTGCTCTTTCAGCGAGGCGGAGACTTCAGGCCAATGCCGTTTCAGCCGGCCGCCACCGGCTATCGGATTTAGAACCACCCCGACTTTCAAGACGCACCCTCCCCGGCGCCGGACATCCATGCCCGATCGTTTGCCGGCATTGAAGCCCGCGCCCGCCGGCGGAGCAAGGGGCGCTGTCGATTGCGACGACGAAAAGAGGGGCAGGCTGTCTAAGGCAGTGGGCACCGAAGTTCCCGAGCTCTCGCCAAACGGTCCCCGATAATCCCGCTATCCACAGGCCCAGGGCCATTCCCCGGGACACTTACCCGGCGTACGTTGAACCCATCTCAGGCGGCTACCGATCGCCAAGCCGAAAGGCGGAAGTGAAAGGCTGATTTCCTGAGGCCCGTACGGCCCGGAGCGAGAGCAGGCTTGCCTGTTTCGAGGGACGGTAGCCGAGACCTACGGGGCCGCGGAAAGCGTGCCAACGCCGACGGCGGACCGATGCTGCCATGAAGGACGGCAAAAACCTTCGATGGCACGCAGGGCAAAGCCCGCAAGGGCCAAGACCAGCGTGGTCTGGAACGGACGCTGCCTTCGGGTGGTGGCTGGCAGGACCGTCAAAATCAAGGCCGGCATGGCGCGACGACTTTACGGAAGTTGCTGCCGCGACCGTGTCCTGATCTGACAGGGAGGCGCTGGGAGAAATCCCAGCGCCGACTGTCGTTTTTCCATCCCGCACAATTTTTACGGTGTTTCCGCTTGGGGCTGCAACCGGCGGCAAAATCAGCTAACGTTCGACGTCAATTGAAGGGGGATACTTCATGACGCTGATCCAGAAGCTGGCCGTTGCCTATGCTTTCCTGTTCTTCGCCGTCGTCGCCATCGGCTACATACCGGCGTTCAACGATGCCAACGGCAATCTGTTCGGCCTGTTCTCATTGCAATGGTACGACGACCTGCTGCACGCCTTCTCCGGCGTCTGGGCGCTGGCCGCCGCCTTCATCTCGCATCGCCAGGCAGTGTTCTATTTCAAGCTGTTCGGATCGGTCTATCTGTTCGACGGCGTGCTCGGGCTGGTCACCGGCTCCGGCTGCCTCGATGCCGGCATCTTCATCAACGGTTTCCGCTCCCTCAACGACATCGAGTTCCCCACCCGCTTCTTCGCCAACCTGCCGCATCTCGTCATCGGCGGCTTCGCCGTCTATGTCGGCTTCTGGCTGTCGAAGCGCATCCACGACCACTTCGCCACGGCCTGACCGGCCATGTTGCTGTTCCGATGGCTGAAGCGCATCAGCAAGACGATCATCTGGCTGATCGTCATCATCATCCTCATCCCGATCGTCGGGCTGAGCTACGGTTTCCTGACGACGCCGGCGCCCGACAAGACGCCGTTGCCAGGCATTACCGATGGCGCGCCGCCCAAGGCGCTGGCCGACAAGGTCCGCGCCGAAATTCCCGGCTACCAACGGCCGGAGGAATCGACCTTCCTCACCTACCCCGAATGGGCGATCGTCTACGCCGCGCGCGAATATGCCGGCTTCGTCGCCAAGGACCAGCCGAGCGGCTTTCCCTACTGGTCCTATGTCGGCCGCTTCTGGCAGGATTACGCGACGGTGATCCGCGCCAGTTCCCCCTACAAGTTCAACTACGCCAACCACCAGATGCTGGTCATCATCGGCACCAGCCACTCGATCGAGCACATACTGCAATGGGCCTATGAGAACACGGTCGGCCGCGTCACCGAGGCGACATCGGCCAAGCGAACCGCCGCCGACATCTACCAGGCCAAGGTGGCGGCGGACTACGCCGTCTTCCTCGACCAGGTGCCGTGGTACCAGTTCGCCTATGCCGAAAAGCGCGCCGGCCTGTTTTCCGTGCAGCCGGCGCCAGGCGACAGCTCCGTCCGCACCAGCGAACGCAAGCTTGCCTTCGGCCTCGCCGACACCATCAAGCAGGGCTATGCCGACCTGATCAAAAAGGCACTTGCCGCGACCTCCGACCCGGCCTTCCTCGATGTCCATGTCTGGGCCAAGGGCCCGGTCGGCGAAGCCACCCGCAACGAGCCGGACACATTGCTGGAGCGTGACTACGGTGCCGACGGCACCGTCTTCGTCACCAGGCGCTATCAGGTCTTCACCGACATGATCCCGCGGCTGATCGACAAGGGCGTCTCCTTCGTCGAGATCGGCGGCAATGACGAGATCATGGTCACCATGCTGTCGACCGACTCGATCGCTGTTCCCGAAGGCATGCGCATCCTGTTCAGCTATCCGCTGCCGGCGGATCCTTCGACGCGCCGCACCGGCATGGTCGTGGCCGTGCGCAAGCTGCATCTGGTGCTGCCGTCGCTGATGAAAGCAGGCGCCAAGCTCGAACACGTCTACGATTATTGAGGCCTTTCGGCCACGCCCGGCAAGGATCCGGCCGCCGCCATGCTCATTTCACAATCGGGGCCAAATCCCGCCTTGTTCGCGCGCGATGGAACGGTGCATGTTGCCTGACGGGCGACATGCACCTCTCGAAGGGACAAGACCGTGATCAAGACCGCCCTTGTCGCCATGACCATTGTCGGCTGCGACTGTGACGCCAAATTGTGCGAATATATCGGCGAGACGCCGGCCAAGTGGTCGACCATCGCCGAGTGCGAGGCCGCGATGAAGAGCCAGATCCTGCACCAGCGCAATTTCGACTATCCGCTGGTGTCCGGCATCTGCCGCACCAAGGGTTCATCATCCTCCTCGCAACTGGCCGCCACCGCATCGCGCCCCGAACTCAAGCCCGCCAGCAGGGTCGTGCGGACGGAAAGCCCGCTGCCGCCGGAACTGAGCCATCGGCCGAGCGTGCCCGTCGGCTCGCCGACGACGACCGTCGACGCGGACGCTGCCCGGCCCGTCGCCTACGAACAGATGGTCGATGGCGGAACCGGCGTGCTCTATCGCACGAAGAACGGCTATGCCGTGGTCAAGACCGATCTTGGCCGTGCGGCTTCCGCGACGGCTGATGCCGCAAAACGCTCCGTGAACTGGCTGGCCGGCCTGGTGCCGACGGGGCTGTAGTCAATGCATGTCGCCCAAAAGTGCGCAGCGGTTTTGCGACAACGACATACATAAGGGAGAGATTTACATCTTGACCTTCAGGCTCTCCCAGAATTTATCGATCAGCGGCTGTTCGGTGGCCAGGTCCTCGCTGCCGACGCGCGTGACGAACAACAGCCCCTGATCGGCGAGGCCGTAGCCGACGATCTCGAAATAAGCGGTGTCGGTGCGCGTCTTCACCTCGGCGCGGATGCCGGTCAACTCCTTGCCGTCGGCGAGCTTGCGCGTCGTCGGCTGCTGCGTCAGCGTCGCGCCGGCCTGCACCGATTCCCTGGTCATCTCCTGCAGCATCAGTTGGTTGAGCGACACCGGGTTCATCTTGCCATATTCCTGCACGACGACGATCGTGCCAAGCGCCGAAGCCATCAGATATTGCGTGATGTTCTCGCCGAGATCGGTCTTGGTCACCGAGATGCCGCTCGGATGGACGAAGGAGAAACTGTCGCCGGAAAAGGTGGCGAAGTCGTTGCGCTCGAGCGTCACCTTGCTCTGCTTGCCGCCGGGCAGCGTGATGGTCCTGCTCTCGCCGGGGTCGATATCGACCGCCACGCCGTCGATGGTCAGCTTGAACGCCTTGAGGTCCTCGGCTCCGGCCGGTCCAGCGCACAGCGCGATGAGAGTGAGGGCTGCCGCTGATACCATGCGCATCGACTATTCTCCTGCTTATGCAACCCCGCTCAGCGCCTTGATGCCACGGTAGAAGGTCGAGGAAAACAGTTCCGTAGGGTCATAGTGCCGTTTCGCCGCCACGAAGGCAGGCAGCTCGGGATAGCAGGCCTGCAATTCCTTGGCCGTGTAGTGCAGCTGGTAGGGCAGGAAGAAGCGCCCGCCATGCTTGATCGTCACGTCGATCAGCGCCCGCGTCAGCGCTCGCATCTTGGCATTGCCGTCGGCATCGGTCGGCTGGTTGATGTAGAGCACCAGCGAATAGGCCGGCTCCGGCGCGTAGGTCAGCGCCACATCCTCCTTGTGGACGATGCGCACCGAGGCGTTGAGCACCGGCAGGGACTGATGGCGCAGGATCTCGCGCGCTTCGGTGATGAACGGATTATACGCAGCCCGTGGAATAAAATATTCGTGCAGTATGTCGGTTTCGTCGGTCAGATCGTTGAACAGATACGGCACCGAATCATGCATCGGGTTGTTGCGGGTGACGAGGCACGCCTCGCCTTGCGCCATGGCTGCCGTGCGCGCCACCGTGCAGCTCTCGAATTTCGGCTCCAGCGTCTTCTCGGTGAACCACTTCAGCTCCTGGAACAGGCTGCCCCATTTCGCCAGGTTGATGATCACCCGCTTCAGTCCGACCGAGCCCGGCTCGCCGATATCGGGCTGGTCGGCCGGCGGCTCTTCGGCCACCTTGTCGTAGCGATAGACGATCATGTCCTCGAGGAAATTGCCCGGCGCCGTCGACAGATGGCCGTAGAACAGGCCGATATCCTTGTTCGGCTCCAGCACCTCGGCGAAGAACTTTGGGAAATCGTCCGATTTGATGATTTCGCGCGAGGTGCGGTAGACGGCGTTGTCGACGATATCGAGCGTTGCCTCCACCACCACGCCGAACAGGCCGTAGCCGCCGACGACATGGCGGAACAGCTCGCTGTTCTGCGTGGCAGAGCAGGTGGTCACCGACCCATCTGCCAGCATCACCCGCATCGAGCGGATCGAGCCGGCAACCGAACCGGCCTGATGGTCCATGCCATGCGCGTTGACCGACAGCGAGCCGCCGACGGAGAAGATGTCGGTGGACTGCATTGCCTTCACCGCGAAGCGCGGATGCAGCATGTTCTGGATGTCGTGCCAGCGCGCGCCCGGCTGCAGCGTCATGGTCCTGGCCGCCGCGTCGACGCTGACCTTGTTGAATTTCTTGAGGTCGAGCACCAGCGCATTGTCGTCGAAGGCATGGCCGCCCATCGAATGGCGGATGGCGGCCAGCGACACTTTCAACCCGTTGGCGCGGGCGAAGGCCAACGCCCTGGCGATATGGTCCTCCTCGCTGACCTCGACCACGCCATAGACCGGCGTCCGCGACAGGCCGCTGGCATCGTTCATGTCGCCGCCCTTGGCCGACCAGGGTAGCGAAGGCTCAAAGGCTGGCGGACTGGCAATCGGTTTCAGCGGCAGGGCAATGCCATCGATGTCGGCGATGCGTCCGGCATTCTTCGGCCCTGAAGGCCCGCGCGCCAGCCGCGCCATTGTGGTTCCGCCCCACAGCACCGCGCCGCCGACGACAGCCGCACCGAGCACCAGCCGGCGCGATAGGCGAAACCCCTTCTGTTCGTCAGCCATGCAGATCCCCCGTTGGCCAAGGGATAGCGCGGCTCTTCGGCGAAAACCATAGGGGCCGCTACCGGGGCAGCGTTCCGCCACCTCAGTGGCCTGGCATGAGTGAACAGGAGCATGAAAATGGCCGATCCCCGAAGGAACCGGCCAACATTGGAGCAGGGTCTGAAAAGTACGGTCAGCAGGTCTGCCGACGCATGACGCTCGCGGCTACGAAGCCTTCTTGATCGACGTCACCATGCCGGTCTTGTCATCGACGGTTACCGCCACCTTGGCGCCGACCTTGAGTTTGCCGATCTTCGCTTCCGGCGACAGCTGATAGATCTTGCCGTCGTCGAGTGTAATCGACTTGGTCGTCGGATCGACCGCCTGGATGGTGCCCTGAACGGACGCGGCATAGGCCGTACCGAGGAAGGCGAGCAGAGCGGCGGTGGTTGCGAGGGTCTTCTTCATCGATAGCACTCCGTGCTGTTTCACTTTTCCGGGCTGCCGCCTTGCGCAACGACAGCACCGAACGAGCCGACACTGGGCCTGAAAGCCTGCTGGCCGCAAATCACGTTGAGTGACTTTTCGCAAAGGAAATCATAGGCTTAATTCTGACACATTGCTTGCGGCTGACGCAGTTTCCTGCCTTATCGTTTGCTTCGACGCGCGCCGTTCGTCCACGAAAAGAATCGTTTAGGCCATTGCAGCGGGCGCCTCGCGGCCATCACGCAGCCGCCATAATCCGCCCCGGATTGCATCACGAAACAGCCTGCTGATCTTCGGTTGATACAAGTTTTGTTGCATGGATCAGCTCAACCGCGATCTCAAAAAGGCGGATGAAACTCGCGCTGTGGTTGCAAATCCGAAATGAATGCGCGATGATTTCAACCGTCGCGACCGGGGGACACGATGAAACTTGCAGTCCGGACCATGATATCCCTGATGCTGGCGTTTGCGCCGGGATTGGCCGGCGCACAAGGCCTGGATCCGGGCGACAAAACGGTCATCGTTACTCCCGACGATCCCGATATGGCTCTGGCTACCGCGAAGGCGCGCAGCAGACTGGATGAATTCCTGGCCTTGTCCGAGGCTCCTCCCCCTGGGACAGACACGTTCAAACTGAAGGTTAAGGTGCGGGATGGACACGTCACCGAACATTTCTGGGTCATCCCGTTCAGCCGCATCGGGGCCGGATTTGTCGGCATCCTGGCAAATCAGCCGGAGGGGGTGCACAATGTCGTCCTCGGCCAGGCCATAGAATTCACCAGGGACGACATTTCCGACTGGGGATACAGAAGCGGTGGACGGCAGGTTGGCAGCTTCACCGTCTGCGTGATGTTCAAGAGAATGTCCAAAGAAGAAGCAGACGCCACGCGCGAACAATATGGCTTCGACTGCTGACGGCGATCAACCCATCTCGTCCTTCGCGCCGATCTTTCGCACCAGCGCCGCCGTCGCCAGCATGGCGCCCATGTCGGAGATCATCGGCGCCACATGCCTGGTGTAGTCGAGCGGCACCGAAATGTCGGGCAACTCGAAGAAATTCTTGGCCTGCGGCAGCAGCAGGAACCCATCGCCGCCGTTGAGCGCGACGCGGGCCGGATCGTCCGGCCAGGTTTCGCCGAGCCATTTCAGCGCCTGCGCCAGCCGGCCGGTCACCAGCGGCCGCGCCGCCTCGACATTGTCGGTGCGGAATTCGTAGGCCGCGTCGAGCAATGGTTCGCCCGATGACAGCTCCTGCAGCTTGGAGCCGAACAGGCCGCGGAAGAAGCCGACGACCGCATTGGTCCGCCGCGTTGCCACCAGGATCCCTGGGAACGGCTCGATGGCTTCGAAAGCGACGATGACACCCTTGAACGCCGTCGATGAGCCCTTGCCGGTGCCTTCGCGCAGTTCGGCCTCGTAGAGTTCGAAAGGAAACCCTTCGTAGCGGCCGGACACGACATCGTCGAAGGCTTGCCGGTTGAAGGGCCCGACCGCCTCGCGCGGCAGCCGGTCGAACGAGTTCGGCCTGCCGCCATGCTGGTAACGGATGTCGCGGATGAAGCCGAAGATGATCGGCAACAGCGTGTCGCGGAACGATTGCTGCAGCCGCGTCGCCGGCTTCATGGCCTGGAAATACAGCAGGATCGAAGCGGCAAAGCCGATGCAATAGAGGAACACATGCGGCGTCGAGAACCATTGCTCGTTGGGGTCGGCAACCTTGTTGAACAGCCAGGCGATCGCCGCCACGGCCACCAGCACCAGCCCGACGAACAGCGGCACTCGCCAGCGCACCTGCCGCACCGCCGAGGCCCGCGCCGCCTCATAGGCCTCGATGTTCTTCCGGATGCCGGCGATGACAGTCTCATCAGGCATGAAATCCGCTGCTTCCACCACCACCCCCCGCAAGCCTGACTACGATCATGATAGCTGGTTTTGCAGGAGCGGCGCCAGACGGATGAAGCGGTGATCCCTTCTCCCCTTGTGGGAGAAGGTGGCCGAGCGAAGCTCGGTCGGATGAGGGGTGTTCCAGCTTGACGCCGACGGCGCTTCGTCACCCACCCCTCGACCGTCTCGGCGCTAACGCGCCGATCCACCTTCTCCCACAAGGGGAGAAGGAAAGATCGCGCCCAACCGCCTCTCGACCCTTTCCCTCATCGCGCCCTCCAACCCCTCCACCGGCACGAGCTGCTCATGGCCCCTGCCCCGCAGCCGCACGAACGGATGCATCCGGTAGGCCGCAATCGCACCGCGCGTCTCGACATCCGCACTGACATCCACAACGAAAATCCCACCAATGCGCCCCGGCCATGGCTGTCGCGCCAGGGCGGTGCCGAGGAAATCGCCGAGCCCATAGGCGACGACGGTCTCGCCGATCAGCTCCACCGGCTGCACCACATGCGCGTGATGGCCGGCGATCAGGCCGACGCCCTGCCCGGCAAGGCGCCTGGCCAATGCACGAGTCCCGGCGCGCGGAAAGTGCCGGAACTCCCAGTCCCAATGCGGCACGGCGCAAAGAAGATCGAACCCGCGCGGCCAGCCGGCCGGATCACTGCCCATCGACACACGCCCTGCAAACAGGCTCTCATCTGCATTGCGCCACAGCGTGAAGGCCGCGAAGCCGACATTCAGCAGCCCGACTTTGACCGCCTGCACCGGGCCATCGGCGGCAAGGCCTATGCTGCGGATACCGAGCCGCTTCAGCGCCGCCACCGTCTCGTCGAAACCGGCGACGCCCTGGTCGAGCGCATGGTTGTTGGCCAGCGACAGCACCAGCTTTTCGCGCGCAAGACCGGCCGCGGCGAGCGCCTCGGCCAGAAACCGCTCGCTCATCGCATGGTGCGTGCCGAGCCTTGTGCCCAGCACCGCGCTCGGCCTGTCCACGACAGGGCTTTCGCAATTGCCGATCACCAGATCGGCGGTGCCAAGCAGCGCCTTGATCGCCGGATCGAAATCCGGCGTGCTGCCGTTGGCCACGGCCGAGATGTCGCCGATGAAGGCAAGCCGCACCGTCCGCCTTGGCGGCGGCTCCATCAACATCCCCGCCATCGGCGCAAACCCATTGCCGTCGCCGCCAAGCGACGGCTTAAGGAAACGCGGCAGCCAGGACAGTTTGTAGGAAAGCGGATAGTTCGACACGCAATGCCCAATCGTTTGCCTTGTTTAGACTGTCCCATGGGCGGGTTGAAGCCGTCGTCAATCAACGATGTGGACAGCGCATCGGCACTGACGGGCGCGACACCGCAAATAGCCGCAAATCTGTGTATGGTCGTCGGCGGCAAATGCTTGGGAGGGAAAGATGACACGAATAGCAAGCCTGATGGCATCCGCATTCATTCTGCTTGTGCCGCTGTCTTCGGCGCACGCCGCCGTGCCCGAAGGGGCAACCGCGCTTTTCGAGGCTAAGACCGTGGCCGCGCGCGACAGCGCCCTGTCGACGCTGGAGGCGGCCGCACCGAAAGATCCGGCATCGGCCTATGCCGCAGGCGCCGGTGAGTTCTTCACCGCACTTGAACTGCTCGCCAGCGGCCTGCACCGCCACGGCTTCGAAAGCCCGCAATCCTTCATGCTGCCCCTGATGCAGCTGCCGGTGCCCTCCAATCCCAATCCCGAGCCGCTGACCTACGAAGAGTTCCGCGCCATATTGGCGGCCTTCCGCGACAGGTTGGCAAAATCCGCCGCGACCCTGGGCTCGGTGCCGGCCGATGCCGATATCGGCATGGTCATCGACCTCACCCATGTCGGCATCGACCTCAACGAGGACGGCACGATCGCGCCGGACGAAAGCATGGCGGCTATCATGGCCGCGCTGTCGCACGGTGGCCTTTCGCAGGGCGATACCGCACCGGCGCTGACCTTCCGCTTCGACCGCGCCGACGGCTATTGGCTGCAGGGCTATGCCGAATTCCTGATGGCGCAGGCCGATTTCTGGCTGGCGCATGATTTCAGAACCACTTTCGATGGCTCCTTCCACATGCTGTTCCCGCGCGCCAAGCTGCCCTTGCAGGATATTCTCGTGCCGCCGCCCAGCGAGGTGGGCTCGAGCATGTTCGCCTCGGAATGGCGCATCGCCGATTTCATCTCGATGGTGCACATGATCAACTGGCCGGTGGTCGAACCGGAGCGCCGCAAGGCGGCCCGCCAGGAATTGCTCGAAATGATCCGGCTGTCGCGCGAGGATTGGAAGGCGATCCGCGCCGAGACCGACAATGACCGCGAATGGCTGCCCGGGTCACAGCAGAAGGGCGAGAACCCGCTGACCGGCCTCGAAGTCGGCGAGGAGCAGGTCCAGGCGTGGCTCGCCACCTTGACCATGGCCGAGGACCTGCTCGAGGGCCGCGCGCTGCTGCCGCATTTCCGCATCGCCGGCAAGGGCATCAACATGAAGCGCTTCTTCGACGAGCCGAAGCCCTTCGACCTGGTGCTGTCGATTACCGGCCCTGGAATCGCGCCTTATCTCGAAAGCGGCAGGATCCTGACCACCGAGGATTTCGACCAGATCCAGCGCGAATTTGGCGGCGGCGGGTTTTTGACGTTCGCGCTGTGGTTCAACTGAGCGGCCTATCAGAAGCTGGATCCCTGCCCTCGCTGGGCGCGGGAGAAGTATCCAGCATCCACGGCGCCAGCAGTTCCGGGAAAATCGTGAAACGGTTTTCCCGCAGAAATTGTGTCAAACAAAGAGTTGGAAAAGCCATCGCTGAAGCCGCAGCAGCCCGGCCATGGCGGCGGCTATCAGCGCGTTCGATATCACACCGATGACGGCGGTCGTCCAGGCGATTTCGCCGGATTGGCCAAGGACAACGAATGGAAATCCAGCGGCGATGACGACAATCGCCGCGCACAATCCAAGCCAGGCCACGCCCGGCCTTTTAACCAGCCGGCTGAGAAAATAGGCGATCCCGACCAGCAGGATCCTGAGCGGGTCCAACAGCTGGGCGATGACGATGGCGGTCAGAAGCATGAACGGGGACTTGGACTGGAGTACCAAAAAGCCTTAGCGCGGAAACCCGTGCAGCCGGCCAAGCAGCCACTGCAGCGGATTGCCGACGAAGGCGCGGGTGACGAACGTGTCATGGGCGGCATCGGAGGCGAGCAAGGCGATGGTTCCGGCTTCGAGCCGACGCGGCGGATCGGTGCTGGCGTCGATGCCCTGGCCCGCCAGCAACTGCCTGATCTCGGCATTGCCGGAGGCCGAGGACTTGCCATAGGCGCTGACGAAGAAACTCTTCCGGTGCTGCGTGATCCAGCTGGCGAAGATGTCCGCCTCGTCGAAGACGGCGTCGAGCAGGACGACGCCGAGCAGGCGTCCACCGATGTCGCCGTTCCTGAGAATGGAAGCGGCCGGATTGTAGCCGCCGCTATAGGCCACCAGCACCACCGGCATGGCGTCGAACTTTGCCGCCTTGGCGCCGGTCAGCCTGGCCATGCCTTGCGCAGCCTCGGCGATGAATTTGGTAAAATAGCCCGGCGTCCAGAAATTGCCGGCGCTGGAATCCTGCGCATTGCTGGCGAATTGCGGCGCCACCAGCACGGCGTTGAGGCCGGACGCCTCGACCTGCGTGACGACACGCTGGCGGCCGACGACATCGCGCTGCAAGGTGGCGCCATTGCCGTGGAAGAACACCACGATGACCGCCGGCCTAGCCGGATCGAACCCTTTCGGCACCGCCAGCAGCGTCGAGCGGTCGGAATAGGTCTCGTCTTCCCAATAGATGCCGCCGCGTGGCGAGGTGTGGCCGCGCCTTCCATCCGCCGCCGTGACGTCGAGAAACGGTGCCGAGCCGTCGGGCAGCTTGCCACGGTAGGGAAAGGGCGATGCCTTGAACGGCACTACGGTGGATATGGCCTTGCGCAAGCGCGCCCCCTGGCTCACCGCCGGAAACATCGCCGTGGCCAGCAATCCGGCAACGATGGCGCGGCGGTCCGGCATCAGGCCGCCACCAGCCGCACGGACGGCGCTTTCGACGGCAACAGTACGGCAAAGAAGGCCGGGATGGCGATGAGATAGGCGATCGCCGCCCATTGCAGGACGGCGCTTAAGCCAAAGCTGGTGGCGACGATCGGCACGGCGGCCGAGCCGATGACCGAGAAACAGCCATTGATGCCCCAGGCCCAGACGAAAAGATGCTCCTTGCCGAGCCGCGCCAGCCAGGTCATGGCGGTGGCCATCGGCATGCCCATCAGGAAGGCCGGCGGCGACACCAAAAGGAAGCAGAGCAGCAGGCGCACCGCATAGGGATAGGCGCCGATCCGGTCGAGCACCGGCGACAGATAGAAGCCATAGGCGAGCAGCAGCCCGCAGACCGCCAGCAGCACGATCGGCAGCAGCGTCCTGGCGCGGTCGAAGATGCGCTCGGCAAACAGGCTGCCGAGCCCGGAAAACACCAGCATCGAGGAGATCAGCACCGAGGCCGACACGGTCGGGTTGGCGAGCGCCACCGTAAAGCGGCTGATCAGCCCGACCTCGACCATGATGTAGCCGAGGCCGAGACAGGCGAAATAGAGGATGGTGCCGAGCTTGCCGCGCGAGCGCGAGAACACGATGCGCCAGCCGAAGATGACCGGCAGCAGCACCAGTGATGCCGCCGTGATGCAGGCGATGCCGAGCGTCGCCCAGATCAAGAGATAGCCCCAATCGTCCTGGAACAGGTCGAGCCGGTCGAGCGTGCGCGGCAGGTCGGCGACCTTCACATAGGCGGCGAAATAGGGCTGGTCGTTGCTCAGCGCCCGGGTGTCGAAGACGTAGTCGCCGGCAAGTTTTTCCCAGCCGCCGGTCAAAAGCGCGTGCCAGCTCATGCGCTGCAGTTCCGTCGCCGGCAGCACTTGCGGGCCGGCATCGCCGCCGGCCCCCGCACAGGCGTCGAGCGTCGGATCGGCCGGCGCCGTCGGGTCGCAATCGGGATTTGCCGGCGCGGTCGGGTCGGCAGGCGCGGTCGCGCCGGCGGCCGGCTGCTGCGTCAGTGTCGCGTCCTGTCCGCTGCCGAAGATCGAGGCGCGATAATCGTCGAGCACCTTTTGTGCGCCCGAACCGTCATAGGTCATTCCTGGATAGTAGACCTCCTCCCAGGACATCGACTTGGTGTAGTCGCGCAGCGTCTTGATTTCGGCCTCGGTAAAGCCGCCGCGCTTGAACAGCACGGTCGTGGTCGAGAGGTAACTCGAGACCGCGAAGATGTCGTTGGCGGCGCCCTGGCTGTCGAAGGTCCTCGCCGCCTCGGCGACGGTCGAATAGAGCTTCAGAACCGATTTCGGCGGCTCTTCCTTGTTCCACAAGGTGATCGACAGCACGCCGCCATCGGCCAGCGCGTGCATGTAGCTAAGCATCGCTTCGCGCGTGTAGGCGTATTTTTCCGAGATGGCGAAGCCGCCGGGATTGGACAGGCCGACACTGTCGGCGAGGCTGAGGTCGATAACGTCGTAGCGCTCCGTCGTGTTGGCCAGGAACAGCCGCCCATCATAGTCGATGACCTTGAGCCGCGGCTCGGCCAGGATGTCGCCGGTGACATCCTTCAGCACAGGGTCGCGGAACGCCCGCAATGTCATCGGATTGCTCTCGGCGACGGTCACCGAGGTCGAATCGGCATTGAGCGCCGCCTGCGTAGAGATGCCGCCGCCGAACTGCACGACGAAGGTTTTGGGCTTATCCTTGATGACATAGGGATAGTGCATCGGCAGATAGCGGAAATAGACCTGCTCGGCCGGCGCCAGGTTGCGCATGATACCTTCAGGCCCGTCGCCGTCGCGATACATGCCGACATAGGTGTTGGCCGGCACTTCAGGCATGCCGAAGGCGGCATTGTCGCTCAGGCCCGGCGCGAAATGCATGTAGGAGCTGGCATAGACCTGCAGATCGCCGAAGGGCGAGACGCTGCGGTAGATGCGCTTGCCGTCCGGAAAATTGCGGGCATAGGCGACGCCCTTGTATTGCGATACGGCTATGTCGGGTATGCCGAGCAGGCTGGGCAGCATGAGATAGCCTGATATCGACAGCGCCGCGACCACGACGCCGGCGACGACGCTCTTCCAGGCGCCGAAAGCAACAAACCACAGCAGCGAACCGGCGGCCCACAAAAGCAGCGGCACGACGATGATGGTTTCCGGCGCGAACAGATAGAGCGAGACCAGCACGGCGAGGCCGGCAAGCCCCGAACCGGTGAGGTCGGCGAAATAGACGCGGCCGAAGGCCATGCGGCTTTTCAGGAAGACGATGCCGAGGAAGAACGCGCCGGCCAGGAACGGCAGGAGATAGAGCAGGAAATTGGCGAGCAGCCGCCATTTCTGCGCCGGATCGGACACCAGGAAGATGGCGTTGAACGGTACCGTCTGGGCAACCAGGTTGGAGCCGACGGCGAGCGGGCCGATGAGCAGCAGGGCCGCAGTGGCGGCCCCTTGCCAATGGCGGTCGAACCAGCCCTTGCCGGCGAAGATGACGACGCTGGACAGCGAAAAGCCGAGCATGGCGAGGCTGACCACCAGCGAGCCGAAATGCGACCAGCTGCCGACCGCGAACACCCGCATGACGGCGATCTGCAGGGCGATGATGGCGCCGGCGACCAGCCCGACCGCGAGGTAGTGCGCCGGCCGTGGCGCCTCCAGGGAAGGGATGCTCAGGCGGGAATTCGATGCAACGGCTGCCATTCAGGTCCCTTGATGCCGCAAATGCTCAGCCGTTGTGCGTGCCGACGATCTGGTCGCCCTCGAGCTTCGTGAACGGCACGAATGGCACCACCTTGCCATTGTAGATGTCCGAGCGGACGATGTTGAACGTGCCGTCGGCGAGCTGCTGCTTGGTCACCTTGAGCACGTGCTGCGCGCCCGGCGGGCCGACCGGAATGACCATCACGCCGTTGGGCTTCAGCTGCTGCAGCAGCGACGGCGGGATGTGGTCGATGCCGCAGGTGACGATGATCTTGTCGAACGGGCCGACGCTTTCCCAGCCATAATAGCCGTCGGCATTGCGGCTGGTGACCGAACCGAACTCACTGTAGCCGCGCTCGACCAGCCCGTCATAGGTGCGCCGCGTGCGCTGCGCCAGCGGATTGATGATCTCGATCGTGTGCACCTTGTCGGTGAGGTTGGCGAGATAGGCCGACTGGTAGCCCGAGCCGGTGCCGATCTCGAGCACGGCCTCGCCGAATTGCACGTCGATCGACGTCGTCATCCGCCCGACGAGGTGCGGACCCGAAATCGTCACGCCATAGCCGATGTCGAGGAAGGCATGGTCATAGGCGCGCCCCACATTCTGCGGCAGCACGAATTCCTCACGCGGTGTCAAAAGGAAGGCGCGCTTGTTGCGGTCGTCCAGCACGTCCTTGTTGTAGACCATGATCTGGAAGCGATCGAATCGCTGCGCCAAAAGCTTCGGATCCTCGCCGCGATTGGCCACCATCCAGTCAATGAACGATTTCTTGTCGTTGATCGGCACTTCGGCGTTGCGGTCGTAGGGCACGGGCACGTTGGCCCTGACCGCGGCCGGAAGAATGGAGAACGCCGCCGCACCCGCCGACAGCGTCAAGAAATCTCGACGCTTCATGGAAAAAGCCTCCAAAAGTGGCCTTTGCCACCCCAAAACCAAGCACTTCAACCCGATTGCACCGCCTCCCAAAACGAGTCAATGGGCGTCGGGGGACGACCGTGCGGGCCGAAAAAATGTGGCAAGCGGGCAACAGTTTCGCCGATGCCATCGGCTTTTTCAGGGCCGTGTAACGGCACGCCGCATTGCCGCAGGGCCCGCCGGAGCGACCTTGCCTTATATTAGCAATGGCTGTTTTGCTTGACTCGGTCGCCAAAAACAGGCAGCAAACCTGCATCGGAAGGGCTGAAATACCGCGTGCATGATCGTGGACGAGCCTTTTTTGGCACAAAGTCCACGTCTCTCGGTTGGTTTTGAGAGGGATTGGTTAACCAACTTTGTCCATATTTTGAAGCAATCGGCAATCAACGACAGGCGCGGCAAACGCGTCGGGGACCACCCTGGGATCACTCGCAGAATGGTCGTCGCGGCTGACAAGGCCACGTACGGGGAAAACCGATTGGAGCGAGATTGGTTGCATGGCGTTGTCGAGTAAACACAAAATAATCCGGGACCAGCGCGAGGGCGGCGAGTTCGTCGATGCGCAGCGCACCCCTTCCTTCAATCCGAAACGGATCGTCCGCTGGGTCGCGGTCCCCGGTGCCAGCGCCGCCGTCGGCCTCTGGCTGATCGGCACCATGGCCGGCCTCAGCTCCGTCGGTGCGTCGCTGTCGGCGACATCGAGCGGCCTGCCTCAGACGCTGGCCATGCCGGGCTCGCTGGCGATGGCCGATCCGCTGAAACAGCATTTCCTGAGGTCTTCGGCGCCGTTCGTGCTGGCCAATGCCCATGGCGGCAGCCAGGCCTTGCATGACCATGCCGTGCAATGCGGCGCCACCTGCTTCAAGCTGGCCCGTGTGAGCCCGCTGGGTGAGAAATCCGCGCGCCTCGCGGCCCACGCAAGGCCGGAACAGCCAATCTTGAAGTCGAAGGCGCAGGAACGCTTCGACCGCATGGAGGCGTCGCTGTCGCCGACCAAGCTCGCCGCCGCCTTTGCCGGCGCCGGCAAGCCCGTCGCCACGGCCGACGCCCGCCCGGTGATTTCCACGGCCGCGCCGCAGATTACCGAGGCCTCGCTGGTTCCGTCGGTCCAGGTGATGGCCAGCCTGTCGAGCGACATGCCGGCTCCGGTGGCGGAACGCTTTGCCCGTGCCGATACCGGCGCCGTCGTCCAGACCGCGCCGGCGCCGATGGGCCTCGCCCAGTCGCAGGCGCCTGACAACACGCAGCTGGCGCTGGCCCTCGTCCAGTCGCTGCCCGTCGAGGACGAAGCATTTGCCTCTCCGCTGCCGATGACCGAATCTTCTGCCGATGTCGCGGTTGCGCCTGCCGAGACCCAGCCGCAACAGCCCGGCGACGCTGCCTCGCTGCCGGATGCGCTGACCGACGACGTGCCGCTGCCGACCCGCCGCCCGCAATATGACGCGCCGCGGCAGCCAAGGGCCGTGGTGGATCAGGATGAGCCGGCGCCGCAGCCCAAGATTGCTCAGCCCAAGATCGCGCAGCAAAAGCCGGCGCCGGAGGCAAAGCCGGTCCAGCAGGCCCAGCCCGCAAGGCCGGCCCGGGCCGGCCGCGACGGCGGCGATGTGCTGGCCTATGCCAAGCCGGACACGCCTTCGGGCGGCCTTGGCCAGGCGTTCAGGAACCTCTTCAACGGACCGAGCGGCGGAAGTGGAGCCGGCCACGGCGTCGCGGTCTATGACATCAGCGCCAAGACCGTCTACATGCCGGACGGCCAGCGGCTCGAGGCCCATTCCGGCCTCGGCGCCATGGTCGACCAGCCGCGCTATGTCCATGTGAAGGATCGTGGCCCGACGCCCCCCAACACCTACAATCTGTCGCTGCGTGAATCGCGCTTCCATGGCGTCGAGGCATTGCGCCTGACTCCGGTCGGCGGTGGCAACAAATACAACCGCAACGGCCTGCTCGCCCACACCTACATGCTGCGCGGCGGCCGCGCCGAGTCCAACGGCTGCGTGGTCTTCAGGGACTATTCCCGCTTCCTCGCCGCCTTCAAGAAAGGCAAGGTCACACGCCTCGTCGTGGTGCCGCGCCTCAACGGATCGCCGACCCAGGTCGCGACGGACAACGCCCGCGGCGCCTGACCGCGGGCGGATGCCCCTCGGCAACTGCCTCCTCCTGACAGCCTGCTGTCAGGAGCTGCATCGGGGCATGCGCCTAGCCGCATCGCGCTCTTTCCATTTTCGCCAAGATCTCCCATATTCGGGGCATGGCCAAATCCCCCGATAAAAGAACGCCGCCGACGGCGAATGACGATCGCGCCGCGCCGAAGCGGCGCAGCCCGCTGACCGATTTCCTCGACGCCTCCGAGCCGCTGCATAAAGGTGGCTTTGCCGAGATGCCGCAGCCCGAACTGTCGGGCACGCCGCTGACCGGTTCGATCGCCGACTGGGCCGAACAGATCGAGCAGGAGGCGGAGCGCGAAGGGCGCCAGGCTGGCAAGGGCGACGGCGGCAAAGCGCCAAGACCATCCAAGAAGGTTCCCGAGCGTTCCTCCGCGCCCGGGCGCACGGCGCGCGGCACCTCGATGGGCGGCGCGGCCACCGCTCGCGAACGCGCCGCGGCCGGCCTCAATCCGGTCGCCGGCCTCGATATCTCGCTGGAAGAAGCCGAGACGATGACGTCGAGCGGCGTCACCGCGACGGTCGCCGCGCTCTCGGCGCTGATCGAATCCGGCAATCCGCTGCACAAGGATGGCGTGCTGTGGACGCCGCACCGCCCTGCCCGGCCGGAAAAGTCGGAAGGCGGCATCGCCATCAAGATGGTGTCGGACTTCGAGCCGGCCGGCGACCAGCCGACCGCCATCAAGGACCTTGTCGAAGGCGTCGACAACAACGACCGCACCCAGGTGCTGCTCGGCGTCACCGGCTCGGGAAAAACCTTCACCATGGCCAAGGTGATCGAGGAGACGCAGCGCCCTGCCCTGATCCTGGCGCCCAACAAGACGCTGGCCGCGCAGCTCTATTCCGAGTTCAAGAAATTCTTCCCCGACAATGCGGTGGAGTATTTCGTCTCCTATTACGACTACTACCAGCCGGAAGCCTACGTTCCGCGCACCGACACCTTCATCGAGAAGGAATCCTCGATCAACGAACAGATCGACCGCATGCGCCACTCGGCGACGCGCTCGCTGCTCGAGCGCGACGACGTCATCATCGTCGCCTCGGTGTCCTGCATCTACGGTATCGGTTCGGTCGAGACCTATACGGCGATGACCTTCCAGATGCAGATCGGCGACCGGCTCGACCAGCGCGCTTTGCTCGCCGACCTCGTCGCCCAGCAATACAAGCGCCAGGACATCAATTTCGTGCGCGGCTCGTTCCGCGTGCGCGGCGACACGATCGAGATCTTCCCGGCCCACCTTGAGGACCGCGCCTGGCGCATCTCGATGTTCGGCGACGAGATCGAGCAGATCACCGAGTTCGATCCGCTGACCGGCCAGAAGACCGGCGAGCTGAAAAGCGTCAAGATCTACGCCAACTCGCACTATGTGACGCCGCGCCCGACGCTCAACCAGGCGATCAAGTCGATCAAGGAAGAGCTCAAGCAGCGGCTGGTGGAACTGGAGCGCGCCGGCCGCCTGCTGGAGGCGCAGCGGCTGGAGCAGCGCACCCGCTTCGACCTCGAAATGCTGGAAGCCACCGGCTCCTGCGCCGGCATCGAGAACTATTCGCGTTATCTCACCGGCCGCCAGCCGGGCGACCCGCCGCCGACCTTGTTCGAGTATATCCCGGACAATGCACTGGTGTTCATCGACGAAAGCCACGTCACCGTGCCGCAGATCGGCGGCATGTATCGCGGCGACTTCCGGCGCAAGGCGACGCTGGCCGAGTATGGCTTCCGCCTGCCCTCCTGCATGGACAACCGGCCGCTGCGCTTCGAGGAATGGGACGCCATGCGCCCGCTGTCCGTCGCCGTTTCGGCGACCCCGGGCGGCTGGGAAATGGAACAGTCCGGCGGCGTCTTCGCCGAGCAGGTCATCCGCCCGACCGGCCTGATCGACCCGCCGGTCGAGGTGCGCCCGGCGAAAAGCCAGGTCGACGATGTCGTCGGCGAGATCCGCGAGACCACGGCCGCCGGCTACCGCACGCTGGTCACGGTGCTGACCAAGCGCATGGCCGAGGATTTGACCGAATATCTGCACGAACAGGGCGTGCGCGTGCGCTACATGCACTCCGACATCGACACGCTGGAGCGCATCGAGATCCTGCGCGACTTGCGCCTCGGCGCTTTCGACGTGCTGGTCGGCATCAACCTTTTGCGCGAAGGCCTGGATATTCCCGAATGCGGCTTCGTCGCCATTCTCGATGCCGACAAGGAAGGTTTTTTGCGCTCCGAAACCTCGCTCATCCAGACCATCGGCCGCGCCGCCCGCAACGTCGACGGCAAGGTCATCCTCTATGCCGACCAGGTCACCGGCTCGATGGAGCGGGCGATGGCCGAAACCAACCGCCGCCGCGAAAAGCAGATGGAGTGGAACGCCGCCAACGGCATCACGCCGGAATCGGTCAAGTCGCGCATCTCCGACATTCTGGACTCGGTCTACGAGAAGGACCATGTCCGCGCCGACATCTCGCAGTTCACCGACAGCGCCGGCGCCATGATGGGCAACAACCTCAAGGCGCATCTCGACGCGATGGAAAAACAGATGCGCGACGCCGCCGCCAATCTCGACTTCGAGAAGGCCGCCCGCATCCGCGATGAGATCAAGCGGCTGCGCGAGATGGAACTGTCGATTTCCGACGACCCGCTGGCCAAATACGCCGACATGGAAAGCCCGGTCTCGGGCCGCGAAAAGGGCAAGCACAACAAGGGCGTGGCCAAGCATCGCACGGCTGAGGAACAGGAACGTTTCCGCAAGCTCGACGAAGCACGCGCCGCCGAAGAGGCCGCCAGGGCTGCCCGGCCCAACCTGTTCCGCAAGCCTGATCTCGACGAGATGGGCGCCGACGGCGCCGTGCCGGTGAAGAAGCCGCTGTTCGCCAAACCCTCGATCGACGATATGGGGCCCGGCACCGACATGCCGACGCCCGCGGGTGCGGTGTCACGCTCGCTGTTCAAGAAACAGTCGGCGTCCGAAGCGCACGGTTCCGACTTCGGTATTCCGGGCGAGCCGGTCAAGCCGCTGTTCAAGAAGAACTCTCTGGACGAGATGACCGTGCGGCGCACGGAAAAGCCGGTCGAAGGAAAAGTGCCGGCGAAGCCCCAGCCGATCTCCCCCCTCGTGGGGGCCGGTAGGACAGGCGCGACAGATCGCGACGACAAACCAATCATCCGCCAGCGCGCCGGAATCGGCTCCTACGAGGACCCAGGCGACGCCCGCCGCGAAAAGCGCCGGCCTGGGAAAACGGGCAGGCCGGGGAAGTAGCGGCCTGTAAACATTACGTTTCGATCGGTTGCGATTTTCAAGCGCCATCACCTAGAATAAGTGATGGTGGTCGTTCGCAGACTTGATGAGAAAGAGTTCAAAGCCTGCTTCGCTGAGCCGATGACGAATGTCACCGCCACGGTGAATGCCGTCGTAGACATATGGCCCTATGTCGACGCACTGGACCTCAACGATATCGGTGTGCCCTACCTGAACGACGTACACTATGTTTACCGGGATGCCCAAAATCGGTTTGACCAGGTTTTGATTGGCACAGGCAGGGGTCTCAGGTGACCGCCGCTTAGTTCATATTCCTTGTTGAGGTCGAGCAGGAAATGGCCGAACACCTTTGCCGGCCGACTGGACCATGCGCCTTCCCTTGTCAGTCGCCGGCCGAAGCGATACGGCCGTGGGGCTCTCGTCTCCCGCCTAAACCTCACGCAGCCGCGCGAAATGAAACCCAAGGATATCGCAGCCTACGCCTTCCTGGCCGTCACCTGGGGCCTGTCGTTCCTCGTGCTGCTCAAGGTGGTACACGCATTCGGCTGGGTCGGCGCGGTGACCTTGCGCTCGCTGATCGCCGGCATCACGCTCTTCCTGCTGGCGGCGGCGACGCGGCGACGGCTCGATTTCAGCGCCGGCTGGCGGCACTTCGCCATGGTTGGCGCGACGACCGTCGCGGCGCAGCTGATCGGCCTGTCCTACGCCACGCCGCGTATCGGCACGGCGATGGCGGCCATTCTCGTTGCCGCGATCCCGCTGTTCTCGATGATCCTTGGCCAGTTATGGGGGCTCGAGCGCATCACCGTTCGCGGGCTGGCCGGCTTGCTGCTCGGCGCTGCGGGCATCGTGGTCTTGGTCGGCTTCCCTTCGGTGCCGATCACGCCGTCCTTCGCATTCGGCTGCGCCGCCTCGCTGTTCAGCTCCTTCTCCGCCGCCTTCGGCAGCAACTACGCCAATCGCCATCTGCGCTCGGCCGGCTCGTTCGAACTCACCGGCGCCGCCTTTCTGTTCGGCGGGCTGATGACACTGCCGCTGCTGCTGGCCGTCCCGGTGCCGGCCATGCCGCGCCCTGTCGATTTCCTCTATCTCGCCCTTCTCGCTTGCGTGATGAGCGCGCTGACCTATGTCGTCTACTTCCGGCTGGTGGCCAGCATCGGCGCGACCAGGGCGATCAGCGTCGAATTCGCCGTGACCACGATCGCCGTGCTGGTTGGCACTGTCATGCTCGGCGAGTCGCTGACCATCATCCAGGCCTTCGGCGCGGTAGCAATCATCGGTGGCTGCATATTGGTGCTGGATCCGTTCCCGCACCGGGCGAAAGCGGCGGCCTTGCCATCCGCACCGCCCTTGGTGTAATCGCTTCGCACACTCGAACGTCTTGAAAGGAGGGCTCACGTGTTCACGTTTCATCGTCACCATCGTCAGCGTGGCCCGATTTCTGCCCTGCAAGCCAGCTTGCAGGGCTGACCAGGGACGGTCCGGGTTTTTCCCGCTTCGATTTTTTTGGTCTGCCCTTCGTGGTGCCGCAACGCCGAGCCTGATGGCCAGCACGCGCACCGTCAAAGTGCATCCGGAGTTGTTTCCGGCAAGACCAGAGAAATCACAATGGCCCTGATCAGCCTCAAATCCCTCGGCGTCACCATGAGTGCGCCGCTGTTTTCCAATCTCGACCTCACTGTCCGCGGCGGCGACCGGCTCGGCATCGTTGCCGCCAACGGCCGCGGCAAGTCGACCTTGCTCAAATGCCTGACCGGCGAGATGGAGCCGACCTCTGGCGACATCACCCGCATGCGCGGCTTGCGCGTCGGCCATGTCGAGCAGTCGGTTCCCCCTGCCCTTCTCAGCCGCAGCTTCCATGAGGTGGTGGCCGACGCCTTGCCGGCGGAGCAGGCCGAAAGCGAGATGTGGCGCGTCGACGTGGTGCTGGATTCTCTCGACGTGCCTGAGCCGATGCGCGAGCGGGAAATGCAGGCGCTGAGCGGCGGCTGGCAGAGGCTGGCGCTGATCGCCCGCGTCTGGGTCACCGATCCCGATGTGCTGCTGCTCGACGAGCCGACCAATCATCTAGACCTTGCCCGCATCAGCCAGCTGGAAAGCTGGCTGAACGCGCTGCCGCGCGAAGTGCCCGTCGTCATCGCCAGCCATGACCGCGCCTTCCTCGACGCCACCACCAACCGGACGCTGTTCCTGCGCCCGGAACAGTCGCCGGTGTTTGCGCTGCCCTACTCCCGCGCCAGACAGGCGCTCGACGAGGTCGACGCCTCGACAGCGCGAAAATTCGAGCGCGACATGAAGGCCGCCCAGCAGCTGCGAAAGCAGGCCGCCAAGCTCAACAACATCGGCATCAATTCCGGCAGCGACCTTTTGACGGTGAAAACCAAGCAGCTCAGGGAACGGGCGGACAAACTCGAAGAGGAGGCGGTATCGGCGCACCGCGAAAAATCGGCCGGTGCGATCCGGCTTGCCAATCGCGGCACCCACGCCAAGGTGCTGATCACGCTCGACGACGCGGTGGTCGAAACGCCCGATGGCACGCTGCTGTTCAAGACCGGCAAGCGTCACATCTGTCAGGGCGACCGCATCGTGCTGCTCGGCCGCAATGGCGTCGGCAAATCGCGCTTCGTCAGCCTGATCCGCAGCGCCATCGCCGAGCCCGACACGGTGCAGAACGTGAAGGTGACGCCGTCGACGGTGCTCGGCTACAGCGACCAGGCGCTGTCCGGCATCAGCGGCGACGACACGCCGCTGGCGATGGTCTCGCGCCGCTACGACGTCGGCGAACAACGCGCCCGCTCGTTGCTTGCCGGCGCCGGCGTGGTCATCGAGATGCAGGAGAAAAGGATCGGCGCGCTGTCCGGCGGCCAGAAGGCACGGCTGATGATGCTTGCGCTCAGGCTCGCCAATCCCAATTTCTATCTGCTCGACGAGCCGACCAACCATCTCGACATCGATGGCCAGGAAGCGCTGGAGGAGGAATTGCTCAAGCACCAGGCAAGCTGCGTGCTCGCCTCGCACGACCGCTCCTTCATCCGCGCCATCGGCAACCGTTTCTGGCTGATCGAGAAGCGGAAGCTGACGGAGGTCGAGGACCCCGAGGACTTTTTCCTTGAGGTGGCGGAAGGCGGCGGTTGAGCGGCGAGACAGGTTCGTTTTGCCTGTAAATTATTTGCTTACACATCTTGATCTGTGTAAGCAACCTGTTTACATAGATCGATGATCAAGTCCTTCAGGAACAAGGCGCTGTCGGACCTCTTTCAAACCGGAAAAGCCGGTAAGATCGACGCCAAAATGCACAAGCGCATTCTGGTCCGGCTTGACCGCCTGGAAGCTTCGGAGAAACCGGAGGAGATGAACCTCCCCGGCTTCGACTTCCACCCGCTGAAAGGCTTCGATCCAATTCGCTACACGGTCCATGTCAACGGCCCGTGGTGCATCACATTTGAATTCGACGGTAAGGACGCCGCCCGCGTCGATTTCGAGCAATACCACTGAGGCGGCCAGATTGGAGAAGTTCGACTTATGACCGTGCACGAGCCGATGCGTCCGATCGAGCGTTGTCCCTCCCACCCGGGAGCGCTGCTTGAGGACATTATCCCGGCAACCGGAAAGACCAAGGTGGAAATTGCAAATCTGCTCGGGATCTCCCGGCAACAGCTTTATGACATCATCCGCGAAAAGAAGCCGGTTTCGCCGGCTGTGGCCGCTCGCCTTGGGAAGATGTTTGGCGACGGTGCCGCGATCTGGCTTCGGATGCAGGCGGCTTTCGATGCCTGGCACGCCGAGCGCGAGGTTGATGTTTCAGCGATCCCAACGCTTAAGGTCGCATAGCCGCCGCTCTGAGCGACGAAGGCTTCTTCGATCGAATTCGGAGTCGTAACAAAAAATTCGGCGCTCTGTCGGATCGCCTGAACCTGCCACGTCCTTGGGATGCCGACGCGATGATGCCGGCATCAACCCAGGGAGAGAACATCATGTCGGTCCTTTCATCCATCGGTCGCATCGCAACCCAATACGCGGCGGCACGTGCCCGCCATCGCAGCGAACGCACCCTGCTCTCGCTGCCAGCCGAATTGCGTAAGGACATCGGCTTTCCGGACCTCTTCGACGCGCGGAACAGCCGTCGTGCAACGACCTTCTCGACCAAGGTCATATGACCGCGATCAGCCTGTTCATGCGATTGCCGCTTCAATCCGCCGGTTGCCCGGCCCGTCCGGGTCCGGCTCGAAAGAAAATTCGCGCCGCCATGTAGGATTGCCGTCACCTCGCGCGTCCTGTGGTTCGTAAGGCCAAGCCGAACGCAAAGAGGAGCAAGACATGACTGACCAGACCCCCATTCAGCCCAGGGCAGAAGTGCTCGGCGGGTTAACCCCTTACCTGCAGGTGGACGGCGCCTTCAAGGCCGCTGATTTCTACAAGAAGGCCTTTGGCGCCAAGCAGGTCTTTGCCTATCCGGCGGATGAAAAAGGCCGCACCATGCACATCCATCTCCACATCAACGGCTCGACGCTGATGCTGGGCGACGCCTATCCCGAGCACGGCCATCCACATAAGGCCGCGCAGGGCTACACGCTGCAGCTCCATCTCGAAGATGGCGACATCGAGACCTGGTGGCAGCGCGCTGTCGATGCCGGCTGCGAAGTGGTCACGCCGCTGCAGGTGATGTTCTGGGGCGATCGCTGGGGCCAGCTGAATGATCCGTTCGGCGTCGCCTGGGCGATGAACGCGCCGGTGAAGTAGCGAGCAGGCGTCGCCCGTCAGGGCTGACGCGCTCACCGCGCCGGGTCGTATCCCCGCCGACCCGGCGCTCGGTTTTCAGCAAGGAGCTCACCATGTCCTATGTCGATGGTTTCGTGCTTGCCGTGCCAAAGGCCAAACTCGATGACTACAAGAAGCTGGCCAACCTCGCAGGCCCCATATGGATGGAACACGGCGCGCTGGCCTATGTCGAATGCATCGGCGACGACGTGCCCTATGGCGAACTCACCTCGTTTCCACGTGCCGTCCAGGCAAAGGACGACGAGATCGTCGTCTTCGCCTGGGCGGTCTATGAATCCAGGCAAAGCCGCGACACGGTGATGGCCAAGGTGATGGCCGACCCGCGCCTGACACCCGATTTGGGTCCCATGCCCTTCGATATGAAGCGCATGATCTTCGGCGGCTTCCAGCCCTTCATCGAGCTTTGAGCAGCTGAGCCCCACCGCTTCGTAATCCTATGGCGGAGCAAGGCGCGAAGCGACGCGGCGCAGACCCCTTGAGCTGCTCCGCCCGTGGATGACGAAGCTGAGGACCTCGCGCGCTAATCCAACTTGTCCAGCAGCGGCTTTAGCCGGTCCCCATAGCGCTTCCACAGGTCGACCGAGCCTTGATACATCGGCTGGCGCACCTGCGCGGCGGACGCCGTGCGCACCGGCCGGTCGGTCTCGTGGAACGACAGCACGGCATCGTCCCATGGCAGGCCGAGATAGTCGATGAGCGCCCGGCTCTGGCCTTCCTGATCGGCGACGAAATCCTCGTAGCGCACATCATGCACGACGCCGGGCAGCACCTTGTGCCAATGCGCCATGATGTCGGTGTAGAGATTGTGGAAGTCGGCGAGTTCGCCGAGATCGTAGCCATAGCGGTGGCTGTCGCCGCGGAAATGCACCTTGTAGATCGACAGGCAGGTTGCAGCCGCATCGCGGGCGCAATGGATGATCCTGGCTTTCGGCATCATCATGTGGATGAAGCCGACAAGCAGGAAGTTGCCCGGCATCTTGTCGGTGACGTGGCTGACATGCGGATAGCGGGCATGCAGCATGTCGAGATAGGCCTGGCCCGCCTCGGCGAAATCCGCATCGTCCGTATCCGATACGCCCCACGGAAAGCCACCCGGCATGGTCGCCGGGAACTGCTTGCCGACCGCGTTCTTCAGGATGCTGAGCTCGCCCGCGCCATAGACCTGCGGATGGCTGGCGATGATCTGCTCGACCAGCGTCGTGCCCGACCGCGGCATGCCGACGACGAAGATCGGCGCGTCATCGGTGATCGGGCTCGGTCTGTGCCTTTCGAAGAAGCCGGCATCGAACACCGTCTTCATCGCCGCGAATTCCTCGCGCGTCCTGACGGGATCATAGTTGATCCCCTTGCGGCGAATGGCATTGCCTTCGGCAAAATAGTCGAAGGCCTTCTCATAGTCCTTCAGGTCGTCATTGGCCTTGCCGAGGCCGAACGACAGCTGCATGCGCGCCAGGCTGTCCTGCGGCGCCTTGGCATGCTGCGCTTCCATGCCGGACAATTCGGCATCGCGCTCCTTCTGGCGCTTGACCTGCGACAACATCAGCCAGGCCTTGGCCATGCCCGGGTTGACCGCCAGCGCCTGCCGGAACAGATCGGCCGCCTCGTCGAGCCTGCCCTTTTCCATCAGCCCGACTCCGAGCCCATGCAGAAGGTCGGCATCCTTGGGACGGATGGTCAGCGACTCGCGAAACACGGCCAGCGCCTCGTCCAAGCGAGCGGCTTCCTGCAGGGTTTCGGCAAGCCCGATGCGGGCGCGCACATGGAAGGGATTGCGCGCTACCGTGCCGCGATAGATTTCTTCGGCCTCCTCGAACCGGCCAAGCTGCTTCAGCGACGAGCCGAGATTGTCGCGGGCGGCGAGCTGCTCCGGCCGCAGATCCACCGCGCCGCGGAAGAAGTCGGCTGCCGCGGCGACGCGGCCGAGATCGCGCATCACCGTGCCGAAATTGTTGAGGAAATCGGCATTCGTCGGCTGCAGGCTGACCGACCGCTCGATGAGATCCAGGCCCTCTTCGCTGCGTCCGGTCTGGTGCAGCAGCAGCCCCAGGAAATGCGCCGCCGCCGCGTGCTTGGGCTGGCGCGCCAAGACTTGCCGGTAGATGGTCTCTGCCTCTTGCCGGCGCCCGGCCTGGTGCAATTGCAGGGCCTGCTGCACATACTGGTCGAGACCCAGCGGCGGCTGTCCGCCTGCGCCAGACCTGGTTCCCGCACTCGCCGCTCGTCTTTGATCTCTGTTAATGGGAAACCTGCCGTGTTTGTCCGCCTGCTGCGATCTAGGCCATTGGCGCGGCAGGTTCAAGTCTTCGCGGGGTTGCGAGTTCTTTCGGGATGCGTTGAGCGATCAGAGCAACCGCAAGCGCCTCGCGACGTTGAGCCTGCAGTCATATGCAGGAGCCGCCGAATGTCCCTCACCGCCTTTGCCGTCAACTGTTCGCTGAAAGCATCCAGCGACAAGGAAAAATCCTCCACCGACAGGCTCATCGCCGACCTGCTCTCAGCGCTCAAGCCGCATGGCGTGAAGGGGGAGGTCGTGCGCGCCCTCGATCATGATATCAAACCCGGAGTGCTCTCCGACATGGGCAAAGGCGACGACTGGCCTGGTCTGCGTAAGAAGATTATCGCGGCCGATATATTCATACTCGGTCTGCCGATCTGGATGGGACAACCCTCCAGCGTCGCCAAGCGCGTCATGGAACGCATGGATGCCTTTCTCGAGGAAACCGACGGCAAGGGCCGCATGCCGGCCGCCGGCAAGGTGGCACTGGTGGCGATCGTCGGCAACGAAGATGGTGCCCACCATTGCCATGCCGAGTGCTTCCAGGCGCTCAACGATGTCGGCTTCACCATTCCGGCCAATGGCGGCGTCTATTGGGTGGGCGAGGCGATGGGCGACGTCAATTATGTCGATCTGCCAAAGACCCCCGAAAAGGTCGCCGGCATGATCGAGATGGCCGCGTCTAATGCCGCCCACCTGGCAGCCCTGCTGAGGCAAAGCCTATACTGGCGTGGACAGGTAGGACGTTCTCAGCACGGGCCATCGCCGACGACGCGGTAGTCCGCGGCGCGGGCTTCGCAGGCATTGGGGAAGCTGCGCATCTCGCCATGGCGGCGGGCGCAGACGGGCGCGTATTCACGGGTGCAGAACGTCTGCTCTTCGCCACCACCACCACCATCGCCACCGTCGCCGCCATCGCTGCGGCAGGGGCCGTCGCGCACGATACGGTATCCGGCGCGGTCGGCAAGGCAGGCATTGGCGAAGGTCTGGCGGTCGCCGCCGCGCCGGGCACAGACGGGCTCGTATTGCCTGGTGCAGAATTCCGGTTCGGGACGCGGCGGCCGCGGTCCTGGCCCATCATCGACGACCACGGTGCAGGCGGCCAGAAGCGCCGACAGGAACAGGACGGCAAACCCTTGCCGCGAAAAAACCGACGCCAGGAAGTTGATGCTGATTTCTCCCTCGATCCCATCCCCGATCACGATCCTCGCCATTCCCCTGTCAAATGCAACCCCGCTCGCGGATGCGACCGCGTTCGCGGGGACGGAAACGCCGGTTACAGCCATGGCCGGCGTCCGCCGGCAACACTGGCCCATGCGCGACCCTCTCTGTGGGTCAATGACCGGCCCGGCAACGGGGCCTATTTGCGGCCCGTCGACGCTCAGATCGGTCGATTCTTGCGTCGGGATGCGCTCAGTGCGGCGGCCCGCGGCGCTATCTTGCAACCTTCACGTTTCCGTGCGATAAATTCCGTGTTCGGGCATTTGCGACCCGGAGAGCGGAACGTTTTGGACGACCTTTCCCCGATACTGTGAATCTCTGACGGCCCCGTTTTTCGGCGGGGGGTTTGACCATGCGCCAATGCATGACTGCCGAAAGCAACCACCGGGAACTGCCCTCGACGCCAGGTGGCGGGCAGGACCAATAAAGACTGAACGGGTGAAGGAGTTTCCCCAATGGCCCAGACCGGCACCGTTAAATTCTTCAACGCGACCAAAGGCTTCGGTTTCATCACGCCCGACGGCGGCGCCAAGGACGTGTTCGTCCATATTTCCGCGATCGAGGCATCGGGCCTGCGCACGCTCGTCGACGGCCAGAAGGTCACCTTCGACGTCGAGCCGGACCGCATGGGCAAGGGCCCGAAGGCGGTCAACCTCCGCGCTGCCTGAACCATCGGCGCCGCGCGTCCCTGACGGCGGGCGAACGAGGGTTCGAAGCCTGCCCAGCCTGTGGGCACGCAGACAGATTTTTAAAAAGGCGCGGCGATTTTCGTCGTGCCTTTTTTCATGTCCGTGGCGCGGCATCAATGCATGTAGCCCGGAAGTGGATCCGGCTCCGGGTCAACGACATGCATCACAACAAAGGCTTAAGGCGCTTTAAGTGCCCGCAAAACTTTCTCTTGCCGATGACGCTAAAATAAAGGACAAATTTCCTCTCGGGCATTTGCCGGCCCGAGACTGGAGTTTATGGGATCAAAGGAGCTTCCCATGCCGCAGACCGGCACCGTCAAATTCTTCAACCATGCCAAAGGCTTCGGCTTCATCACGCCGGACGATGGCGCGAAGGATGTCTTCGTCCATATTTCGGCCGTGCAGGCGTCGGGTCTTCCCGGTCTCGAAGATGGGCAGAAAGTAACATTCGACACCGAGCCGGACAAGCGCGGCAAGGGACCCAAGGCCGTCAACCTGTCGGTCGGCTGAGCCGGCTTCAGACTGTCGGCTCCAGCAGGGCTGCCCAGCTCGATCAGAGCCTGGTTTTTGACGGCCCTCTTACCCGGCACGTCGAAATCCGTTCAGCCTCCGTTCAGCCACGGTCGCATATTAGTCTTGGGTAAAGCCGGACCGCATCCCCTGCAAAACTGCACGGCCCGGTACGAAGGAGACCAAGATGAACAGAATTTTCAAGACTGCCGTGCTGTCCGCCGCCATGGCGGCCACCATGCTGGTGGCCTTGCCCGCGGCCAACGCCGATGAATGGCGCCATCACCGCCACCACGGCAATGGCGACGCCATTGCCGCCGGTGTGCTTGGCCTCGCCGCCGGTGCGCTGATCGGTGGCGCGCTGGCCAATGACCAGCCACCGCCTGACGCTGACCGCTACTACGATGACGGTTACTACGATCGTGACGTGCGGATCCGCCCGGCACCGGTCCGTCGCTACTATGTCGAACCGCGGGTGGTCTATGCCGATCGCTATGCCGAGCCGTGGACGCGTGACTGGTACGAATACTGCTCGGACCGCTACCGCAGCTTCAACTCCCGCACCGGCACCTTCACCGGCAATGACGGCGAGCAGCATTTCTGCACTGCCAACTGAGTGCATGTCGCCCAAAAGTGCGCAGCGGTTTTGGGATAACGACTTGCACCAGACAAAAACCTAAAGCGCGAAAGCGCTTAGGGCTTCCCTGCCCCAGACAAAAGCGCTGACCGCAAGGCCAGCGCTTTTTGTTTGACCCTGCCACTTCGTGTCGAGGGTGCTGATCCTAAACAAGGAACGGATTGGTTCGCCGCTCCTCGCCAAAACGGCCGCCGGGGCCGTGGCCGCAGATGAAACCGATATCGTCACCGAGCGGCAAGAGCTTGTCCTTGATCGAGGCGATCAGCGTCGCGTGGTCACCGCCCGGCAGGTCGGTGCGGCCGACCGAGCCGCGGAACAGCACATCGCCGACATGGGCGAACTTGGCCGCGCGGTTGTAGTAGACGACATGGCCAGGCGCGTGGCCGGGGCAATGCAGCACCTCGAACACATGACCGCCGAACGACACGGTATCGCCTTCGGTGAGGAACCGGTCGGGCACGCAGTTGCGCGCGCCGGCGATGCCGTAAAGCCTGCCCTGTTTCTCCAGATTGTCGAGCAAAGGCCTGTCGGCTGCATGTGGGCCGATGATTTCGAGGCCGAGCGCATCCTTCAGCTCCATGGCGCCGCCGGCATGGTCGATATGGCCATGCGTGATCCAGATCGCCTCGGCCGTGATCGCATTGTCCTTCAACACCGCCAGCACTTTGTCGATGTCGCCACCCGGATCGACGACGACGCCGTGCTTGTCGACCATGTCGAACAGGATGGTGCAGTTCTGCTGAAACGGTGTGACCGGCACGATGCCGGCATTGAGCTGACCCATGATCGTCCTTTCGATGTTCACGCGGTGATGTAGAACACTTCCAGGCAAAGTGTGAGACGGTTTTCCCGGGAAAAGCGCGTAGCGCTTTCCCTTGGGAATTGCGTCAAAATAAAGAGACGGAGTGGTTCTGCGTTTCCTTGAAACGATGAACCACTCCGGCGGCGCGAATGAAGGGCGTCCACGCTCGAAACACGAACAGTCAGTCGTTGCAGAAACAGAAATGGGCGGCCGAAGCCGCCCATTTGAACAAACCTGAGACCGTCAGGCTTACTTCTTCATAGCGCCCATGACAGCGCCGATGATGCCGGTCAGGATCGCGCCGCCGCCGGCGCCGCCGACGATGTTGTTGAGGTTGAGCGCACTGCCGAGACCGCTGGTCGCTGCAGCGGCCGCTGCCGGATCAACCGCGCCGCCGCCAAGCAGGCTGCCGAGGATTGCCGCGCCGCCGACGCCGCCAATGGCGCCACCCAGGATTTTGGGAAGCTGGCCCATCGCCGCGTTCTTGAGTGCAACACCGACCGCCTGACCTCCGATGATACCCGTAATCACCTGCACAATGATCGGAAGAAGCGTGTTCATGTCCATATGATTAGTCCCTCCATAGCTGCCAGCCTCCCGGGCCGACACCATCATGAGACGCCGAATTGACTGAAAGTCAAATGCAGAAACGCTGAAATAAAAGGGGCGGCCCGAAAACCGCCCCTGCTTGCGCGAAAAGCTGTGACTATTGTTATTCTGCGGCGATCGCGTGCTTCGGCTGAACGGCCGCAGAATAGTCATTCATAAGGTTCTTGGCGATTTCGCCAACCTCGAATCGGTAAGGGCCGATCTCCGAAACCGGCGTTACTTCCGCCGCCGTTCCGGTCAGGAAGCATTGTTCGAAGCTTTCGAGTTCTTCCGGCAGGATGGCGCGTTCGATTACGTCCAGGCCACGGTCCCTGGCGAGCCCAATGACCGTGCGGCGGGTGATGCCGTCGAGGAAGCAGTCGGGCTTGGGCGTATGGATCTTGCCGTCCTTGACGAAGAAGATGTTGGCACCGGTTGCCTCGGCGACCTGGCCGCGCCAGTCGAGCATCATGGCGTCGGCATAGCCTTTTGCTTCGGCGGCGTGCTTGGACATGGTGCAGATCATGTAGAGGCCGGCAGCCTTCGACTTCGACGGCGCCGTGCGCGGGTCGGGTCGGCGCCATTCCGCGACATCGAGGCGGATGCCTTTCAGCTTCTGCGCCGGATCGAAATAGCTCGGCCACTGCCAGATGGCGATGGCGACGTTGATGCGGTTGTTCTGCGCCGAAACGCCCATCTGCTCGCTGCCGCGCCATGCGATCGGCCGGACATAGGCGTCCTGGAACCCTTGCTTCTTCAACAGCGAGGTCGAGGCGTCGTTGAGCTCGGCGACCGAATAGGGAATCTTGAAGCCGAGCAGGCGGGCCGATTCATGCAGGCGCTCGGTGTGCTCGTTGAGCTTGAAGATCTCGCCGCCATAGGCGCGCTCGCCCTCGAAGACCGCGCCGGCATAGTGCAGACCGTGCGTCAGAACATGGATCTTGGCGTCGCCCCACGCAACGAATTCGCCATTCATCCAGATGAAGCCGTCCAGTTGATCGAAGGGAACGGATGCCATGGTAACCTCCCGCGGGTCGCGGCCCGCATATCCTTGGTGTCGTAGCGTGTTCTTTTTGGCCGCGCCGTGTGATTGGAGACGCCGGCCGGTGTTGCGAAGCGTAGGCGGATAATCGCGCTCTGGCAAACTCAGGAAGTTCCGGAAAAACCGGCCTGCCTTGCCTTTTCGTTCGCAATCCGCCCAAAAGCTTGTCAAAAATTACCATTGCGGGGAAATTAGGTCAATAGTACTGACATAATCTCCCGTTCCCATGGAGAAATGATGACGGATCGAAGCCCAGCCGCCGGAAAGCCGATCAGGACCGCGATGTCAGTCGAGGACGGCATAGACTTCGCCATCATCGAACTGTTCTTCTTTGCCTATCGCGACTTCACCTCCGATCCAGACCAGATCCTGGCCGACTATGGCTTCGGTCGCGCCCACCATAGGGTGCTGCATTTCGTCAACCGCCGGCCGGGCCTGACGGTCGCCGAACTGCTCGACGTGTTGAAGATCACCAAACAGAGCCTGGCGCGCGTGCTGAAGCAGCTGATCGACACCGACCATGTCGTGCAATTGCAAGGTCCGCGCGACCGCCGCCAGCGCGAACTCTATCCCACCGCCAAGGGCCGCGCGCTGGCGCTCGCCCTGGCGCGGCCACAGTCACGCCGCATCCGTGCTGCATTGGAAGATTCCGGCGCCACCGAACGGGCCTTGGTGGAACGCTTCCTCGAAGCGATGGTCAATCCGGAACTGAGAGCTCAGATCGACGTTGGGTCCGCAAAAATGTCAGGAAAAAGCCATGGAGAGCACTGAGAGGGTCGATCAGGCGGCCGCACCGGACGACGACGCGCCGCATCTGCTTGTGGTCGACGACGACACCCGCATCCGCAATCTTCTCAAACAGTATCTGACCGAAAACGGCTTTCGCGTCACCGTCGCCGGCAATGCCGGCGAGGCCAGGCGCAAGCTCGCCGGACTCGACTTCGACCTGCTTGTGCTCGATGTCATGATGCCCGGCGAAAGCGGCGTCGATCTCACCAAATCGCTGCGCGCCGAAAAGAACGTGCCGATCCTGATGCTGACCGCGCTTTCGGAAACCGACAGCCGCATCCTAGGGCTCGAGGCCGGCGCCGACGACTATCTGCCAAAACCCTTCGATCCGCGTGAGCTGATCCTGCGCATCAACAACATCCTGCGCCGCGGCGGCCCCGCGACCACGCCCAAGGTCGAACAGCTGGTCTTCGGTCCCTACACGTTCCAGATCGCCAGGCGCGAACTGAAGCGCGGCGGCGAGGCGCTGAAGCTGACCGATCGCGAGCAGGAGATCCTGGCGATCTTTGCCGCGCGGGCCGGCGAGACCATCCCGCGCCACGAACTGGTCGGCGACGATTCGGAGGTCGGCGAGCGCACGATCGACGTGCAGATCAACCGGCTGCGCCGCAAGATCGAGCGCGATCCGTCCAATCCTGTCTGGCTGCAGACCGTGCGCGGTATTGGGTATCGGCTCAGCGTGGAATAGAATACCGGACGCGGCTCTGGAGCCAAACGTCGTTCTGATCTAGTGCCGCGGACGAAATGAAAAGAGCCAATGGCAACGACGCAACTGGAAGGGCCGGGACCTGACGGCTTGAGCGCACGCGCCACGCGAACGCTCAAGGCGGTGCCGCGCATCTGGAACCGGTTCTGGCGCCTGATTTCGCTTTACATGCCCAAGCGCCTTTACGCGCGCTCGCTGATCATCGTCATCGCGCCGATGATCCTTCTGCAATCGGTGGTCGCCTTCGTCTTCATGGAGCGCCATTGGGCAACGGTGACCCAGCGCCTGTCGCAGGCGACCGTGCGCGACATTGCCGCCATCATCGACCTGATCGAGACCTACCCGCACGACGCCGACTACGCCAACGTCATCCGCATCGCCCAGGACCGCATGCAGCTGAAGGTCGATCTGCTGCCGCCGGATCCCTTGCCGCCGCCCGGTCCGAAACCGTTCTTCTCGATCCTCGACGACGTTCTCTCGGCCGAGATCACCCGCCAGATAAACCGGCCGTTCTGGATCGACACGGTCGGCAATTCCAACATCGTCGAGGTGCGCGTCCAGCTCGAGAACAAGGTGCTGCGCGTCTTCGTGCGCCGCAGCCAGGCCTATGCCTCCAACACCCACATCTTCCTGATCTGGATGGTCGGCACCTCGCTGGTGCTGCTGATGATCGCCATCCCCTTCCTGCGCAATCAGATCCGGCCGATCCTGACGCTTGCCGAGGCCGCCGAAAGCTTCGGCAAGGGCCGGCCGATGCCGCGCGATTTTCGCCCGCGCGGCGCCGAGGAGGTGCGCCGCGCCGGCTTTGCCTTCATCCAGATGCGCGAGCGCATCGAGCGCCAGATCGACCAGCGCACCGCCATGCTTACCGGTGTCAGCCATGATCTCAGGACCATCCTCACCCGCTTCAAGCTGCAGCTGGCGCTGGCCGGCGGCAAGGCCGAGACCAAGGCGGCGCTCAACCAGGACATCGACGACATGCAGTCGATGCTGGAAGGCTATCTCGCCTTTGCCCGCGGCGAAGCCTCGGAGGACCCGGGACGTTTCGATCTCGAAGCCTATTTCCAGAAGCTCAGCGACGAGGCCGCCTTGCGCAAATGCAAGCTGTCGACGACGCTTTCCGGTGATCCGACCGTGCATGTGCGGCCGAACGCCTTCGCGCGGTTGTTGTCCAACGTCATCGGCAATGCCTTCCGCTATGCCAAGACGGTGGAGGTCAGCGCCGATCACGGCCGTGGCTCGCTCGTGGTCACCGTCGACGACAACGGTCCCGGCATTCCGGCCGACAGGCGTGAGGACGTGTTCAAACCCTTCGTGCGGCTCGACGAAGCCCGCAACCTCGATGCCAGCGGCACCGGGCTCGGCCTGTCGATCGCCCGCGACATCGCCCGCAGCCATGGCGGCGACATCACCCTCGACGACAGTCCGCTCGGCGGCCTGCGCGCGGTGATCAAGGTTCCCGCCTAGGCTGGCCAAACATCGGGCTTCATCCGCCCGTCATGAAATCATGGTGAAGAGCGCGCATGAAACGCGCGACATCACTTGATTCGGCCTTGCCGCCCCATTTCGATCCCGTGCCCGCCCGGGTGCGCTGGAGCGAAGCGAGGCCCGCCGGCTGGTCGCCGTTCCGGCATCGTCTCAAGGCAACCGTCGACCTTTCCAGCAAAGGGCCGCCATGCGCATATTGATGGTCACCGACGCCTGGCGCCCGCAAGTCAACGGCGTCGTCCACACGCTGGAGCGGCTCACCGAAACGCTGAAATCCTTCGACGTCGCGGTGGATTTTCTGACACCCAACATCTTTCGCACGCTGCCCCTGCCGACCTACCCCGACATCAGGCTGGCGCTGACCACGCCAGGCCATGTCGCGCGCCTGATCGACGCCTACAAGGCCGACCATATCCACATCGTCACCGAAGGACCGCTCGGCATCATGGCGCGGCGTTATTGCCGCAATGCCGGCCGGCCGTTCACCACCAGCTATCATACGCGCTTTCCCGAATATCTCAGCGCCCGCCTGCCAGTGCCGGAAAGCTGGGCCTATCGCTGGCTGCGCGACTTCCACAATTCCGGCCAGGGCACGCTGGTCGCCACCCAGTCGCTCGCCGATGACCTTTCGGCGCGCGGCTTCAACAAGCTGAGGCCATGGACGCGCGGCGTCGACACCGAGCATTTCCGCCCGGACAAGCGCAAGGACCTCGGCCTCCCCGGCCCGGTCTTCCTCTGCGTCGGCCGCGTCGCCATCGAGAAGAACCTCTCCGCGTTCCTCGACCTTGACCTGCCCGGCAGCAAGGTGATCGTCGGCGAGGGACCGGAGCTCGCCAAGCTGAAGGCCCGCTACTCCAACGCGCATTTCCTCGGCCATCGTCCCAATGACGAACTGGCGGAGATCTATGCCTCGGCCGATGTCTTCGTCTTCCCCAGCCGCACCGACACCTTCGGCAACGTCATCATCGAAGCGCTGGCCAGCGGCACACCAGTCGCCGCCTATCCGGTGACCGGACCGATCGACATTGTCGGCGACGGCTTTGGCGGCGCGGTCTCCAACGATTTGCGCGAGGCCGCGCTCGCCGCCCTCGAGGTCGACCGCGCGCAAGCCCGCGAACGCGCCATGCGCTACAGCTGGAAGGCTTGCGCCGAGATGTTCCTCGACACGGTCGAGGAAGCGCTCGGCAGGACGCGCAAGCTGGCGGCCTGACGGCGGCAGTTGTGTGACCTCTTCGATGGCGCCCACTCATGCGTTTCCTTCAGGAAATCCAGACCTTCGACAACTTGCCGATACTTTTAGACAAGTCTTCCGCGTGAAGTTGATGGAATGCATTGGAAGATCGTGCACCGGCAAGCTTTAGTCCCCGTGAGCGCGCTCCTTGCGAGAGCTTGCGCGACAGTTCCTTGCGGTGCATTATTCTGCATCTGTAGTTCGCTGCGGGATTGACACTGATTTCAACGCTGGACCAGTCGCCTGCCGTATCGCCGAAGCGTCGCGTCTTGCGCATCAGCAGGACCGTTGCGAAGGTGTTCGGCTATTGCCGTGCGAATGCCTGGCCACTCTTCGTGGCCGCCTGGTTTCCCTGCTTTCTGACGACGCTCTGTCTGGCGGCGCTTGCTCTTATTCTCTTTGCCAATCCGGGGCAGGTGCCCGGCTGGCTTCTATCGCGAGGCTTTGACTCCAGGACCTGGCTTTCCGCGATTGTTGCGGCGCCGTTCTCGGCGATGGTCATTGCGTTCGTTCTGGACCGCATGGCAAACGCGCCCGAGCGCGGCCGTGTCGTTGTTCGGCGCGGCGTTGAACGTGTCAAACGCTACGCTATCCCGGGCATGCGCTTTGAGCTTGGCCAGCGGATTCTCTTGGCTGCGTTGCTTCTCGCGTTGATCCAGCTTGTTTGCGGCTTTGCCGTCGCCGGCGAGCACAGACTGCTTGCGGCCCTGCTGGCCACACGTGACCTACCGCTCAACCCTCAGGACGTCGCGCATTGGGTGTCGGCGATGGGAGTCTTCAACCTGTTGGCGGGTGCTTTCGTACTTGTCTGGACATATCTTTTTGTCGGTGATTTTCTCTGGACAGGATCGTTTGATCCAATCGGGTGCTGGCGCGCGCTGGATGGCAATCGTCTGCGTTTCCTCGCCATAATGTTCATCGTTTTCGCAATAGTTGCCATACTCAAATATGGGCTGGTCCTGGCCGGAGCCCTGATCCTCATTCCAACGGATGCCGCGTCGCCTTCCTTCCTGACCCTTATGCTGGTGCATTTCGGACTCGCCTGGCCGTTCGACATCCTCCATCTCGTACTCTCGGCCGCAACGGTCGGAACCATTCTCGGCGCGTTTCGGCCACCAGCTAGCGCTTCAATCCGGTCGGCTGTGCCGCTATGACGGCGCCCGCCGGGCGTCCTGACAGCGCTGCGCCGGGCGAGGTTCTTTTGAGCAGGCCGGGGTAAAATTCTAGAACAACCGCCCGCCGTCCGGCACCTTGCGCTCGATGGCGCCGAGCACCACGGCGCCCTCCTCGTCGGGAAAGCCCAGCGTCAGCACTTCCGACATGAACGGGCCGATCTGACGCGGCGGAAAATTGACCACGGCGAAGACCTGCCGGCCGACCAGCGTCTCGGGCGTATAGTATTTGGTGATCTGCGCCGATGATTTCTTGATACCGATCTCAGGCCCGAAATCGATCTTCAGCTTGAATGCCGGCTTGCGCGCCTCGGGGAACGGCTCTGCTTCGATGATCGTGCCGGCACGGATGTCGACACGATCGAAATCGGCGAAGCTGATTTCGGGCTTTCGCGTGGTGCTTGAACTCATCCAGTGCGACTCAGGCGTTGCCGTAGGTCTCGAACAGCACGCCGGCCAGCGCGTCCTTGGCCGAGGTTCCCGACCAGACGACGAACTGGAACGCCTGGAAATAGCATTCACAGGCTTCCAGCGCAGAGGACAAAAGCACCTCGACCTGCTGGCTCGACGGCTCGACGCCACCGGCCAAAAGCAGCGACTGGCGGAACATGATCGCGCCTTCCTGCTCCCAGAGGTCGAAATGGCCGAACAGCATCTGTTCGTTGATCAGCGACAACAGCCGCATCACCTCCAGCGCGCGGGTCTCCGGCACCTTGATGTCGAAGGCGCAGGCCAGGTGCAGCGCCTCGAAATCCTCCATCCAGGAGAAGGAGACGTGATAGTCGGTCCAACTGCCTGCGACCGAGATCGAAATTTCATCGTCGCCGGCCCGTTCGAAGGACCAGTCGTTGTTGTGGGCCACCTGCTCGATAACATCCACCGGATGGATTTCGCGGGAGAATTCGAGTTCGAGAAGTTCCATGGAATGCTTCCTGTCGTTCTGAGGAGCGCCGCCACACGCTCCGCGGGAGGGCACACACAACGAACAATCTGATCTAGAACTCGGACGGCCAGGACTTCTCGACGCAAAGACCCCAGACCGGACCCCACCGCCCGGCCGCATGACCCTGCTCCGAATCATGCAACAAATTCAGTCTATTGATCGGGAGTCGCGTGAACAGCCCAATTTTTCGCACTGCGTCATTCGCATGTGGAAAGGCGCTGTCACAAAGATTCATGCAATGCCGTTAAGCGATTCACGGCAAAGCGATTTTCAGGATCGGACTATGTGGAAAAGTTTAACGATTATTTTTTTGCGCGGGGCTTCGCCGCCGCCGCTGGTGCGGCATCGCCGGCGAGTTCGGCGAGCTTCGCCTCGAGCGCTTCGATGCGGGCGGCAAGCCTGGCATTCTCGTCCCGGGCCTTGGCGGCCATCTCGCGCGCGGCCTCGAATTCCTCGCGCTGCACCACGTCCATCGAATTGAGGATGCGCTCCGCCTGGCCCTTGAAGGCGGTCTCGACCTCGCGGCGCACGCCCTGCGCGGCACCCGCGGCGTCGGTCATCAGCTTGGCGAATTCATCGAGAATGCGGTTCGGTCCGGTCGACATGGCAAATCCTCGCTTTGCTCGAAATGACGTAGTGGCGCGGAGCGCCGAATGCAAGAACGTTGAGGGCTGGTGCGGCCTCTGCGTTGCTATGGCGCATGGCGATGCCTTGCCTGCGCCAAGCTTTCAAATGGCCCCAAGCTGTACTTGAGGACGCCAAATCGCCTACTGTGTGGTCATCACGCCGTGCCTCAGCATGCTCCAATCAGGGTCACCCAATGGCAACGCCCCCGCGCCGACCGACAAATCCGTTCGCAGCCGCCGAAGCGGCATTCAAGCCGGTCAAGAAGCCGGCAGCGCCCATTCGCGAACCCTCGACCGCCCCGAATGTCCGCGAGCTTGTCTCGATCCGGATCGACCGGGCCGTGCTCGACCATTTCCAGGAAGACGGCCCCGGCTGGCAGGACAGGATCAACGACGCATTGCGGCAGTGGGTGGCCGCCAAGGGTTGAACTCACCACCCATGGCGCGATGGCTCGCAATGACGATCCGTCGCGACCCCTGACGGCGGCCGGCTTGCCTTGACCCTGCCAAAACCCTGCCGCATGGTCCGCGCCCGAATGCGACCGCAACCGAGAGCTCCCCGTTGAACGAATATTTCCTGCTGCCGCTGGCCTCGTTGCCCTTCCCCAACATCAACCCGATCCTCATCCAGATCGGGCCGCTGGCGGTGCACTGGTACGGCGTCGGCTACATCGTCGGCATCCTGTTTGCCTGGTGGTATGCCAAGCGGCTCGCCGCCAATCCGAAGCTTTGGCCCGACGGCATCCTGCCGATGAAGCCGGAGGACCTCGACGATTTCATCGTCTGGGCGGCCATCGGCGTCGTGCTCGGCGGTCGCACCGGCTATGTGCTGTTCTACGATCTGGCGCGCTACATCGCGCATCCGCTCGACATCTTCGCCGTCTGGCAAGGCGGCATGTCGTTCCATGGCGGCCTGCTCGGCGTCATCCTCGCCATGACGCTGTTTTCCATCAAGCGCGGCATCCGCACCTGGTCACTGTTCGATGTCGTGGCCGCCGGCGTGCCGGTTGGGCTCGGGCTGGTGCGCGTCGCCAACTTCATCAATGCTGAACTCTGGGGGCGGGTAACAGACGTGCCGTGGGGCGTCATCTTCTGCAACGAACGGCTTCAACAAGCTCAAGCACTTTGCCCAGCCGGCCTGGATCCTCGCCATCCTAGCCAGCTCTACGAGGCCCTGCTCGAAGGCCTGGTGCTGTTTGTCGTGCTACGCGTCCTCACCCATTCGCGCCTCAAGCTGAAGACGCCCCGCTTCGTCGCGGGCGCCTTCATCTGCGGCTATGGCTTGTCGCGCATCTTCGTCGAATTCTTCCGCCAGCCAGACCAGCAGCTCGGCTACCTCCTCGGCACCAACTGGCTGACCATGGGCATGATCCTGTCGACGCCGATGGTGCTGGCCGGCATCTGGGCGATGGCGACAGCCAAGCCGGTGAAGCAAGCGCAGCCGCAGGCGACATGACGCGGCTGAAGACCCGCATCGTCGACCTGATCGAGGCACTCGGCCCCCTTCCCGTCAACGAGTACATGGCGATGTGCCTGTTCGACCCCGCGGACGGCTACTACACGACACGCGAGCCCTTCGGCGCCGCCGGCGACTTCGTCACCGCGCCGGAGATCAGCCAGATGTTCGGCGAACTCGTCGCCGTCTGGCTTTATCAGGTTTGGGCAGCGATTGGCCGGCCGATGCCGGTCACCACCGCCGAGATCGGCCCGGGTCGCGGCACGCTGATGAAGGACATGCTGCGCACCCTGTCGCGGCTCGACCCGGTCCTGGCCAATGGCGCCGCCTTCGCCATGATCGAGACCAGCCCGCGCCTGACTGAAATCCAGAAGCAGACGCTGGGCGCGACGCCTTTCGCGGTTCGGTGGCACGAGACCATCGACACCCTGCCCGATCAGCCGCTGCTCATCGTCGGCAATGAATTGTTCGACGCCGTGCCGGTCCGCCAGTTCGTCCGCGCCGGCACGGGCTGGCGCGAGCGCATGGTCGGCCTCGACGATGAGGACGAGCTGCGCTTCTTCGCCGGCGCCGGCTCGATTGACTCGGCCCTATTGCCCCTCGACGCCGCTGAAGCGCCGCAAGGCGCGATCGTCGAAGTGGCACCGGCTCGCACCGCCCTGATGGCCGCCATTGCCGGGCGCATCGCCCGAAACGGCGGCGCTGGGCTGTTTCTAGACTATGGCCATCTCCAGCCGGGTGTCGGCGACACGCTGCAGGCCTTGCGCCGACACGATCACGAAGATGTGCTGGCCAATCCCGGCGAGGCCGATCTCACCTCGCATGTCGATTTCGCCGCCCTTGCCGCCACCGTACGCGCGCATGGTCTCGACGCGCATCTGTCGACGCAAGGCAATTTCCTGCTCGGCATGGGCATTCTCGAGCGCGCCGGCCGGCTTGGCGCCGACGGCGACCAGGCGGCCCGCGACAAGATCACCGGCGATGTCGAGCGTCTCGCCGGACCGCAGGCCATGGGCGAACTGTTCAAGGTGCTTGCCGTCCTGCCGCGCGGTGTGCCGATCCGGCCCTTTGCGACGGCGGATTGACTTTTCACCGCTGCCCCTCCCAATCTCCCGTCCGGTAGAAGAGCGGCAGAACAGCCGGCCACCTCGCTTCCGGACTTTTTCTTGACGAAACCGCCCACACGGACAACAACGCCCGCATGCTGAATCAGACCAAACCGGATCCCGTTCGGTCGCCGCTGCTGGACAAGGCGCAGGCACAAGGCATCCGCCATGGCTATTTCACCCGGATGGGCGGCGTCTCGACGGGCATCTATCAGGGCCTCAACATCGGCACCGGGTCGGATGACGACAAGGCCCTGGTGGCCGAGAATCGCGCCCGTGTCGCCGCCTGGATGGGCGTGCCGGCGAACCATCTGCTGACCGCCTGGCAGGTCCATTCGCCCGACGTCATCGTCGCCAGGGAACCCTTTGCCGGCGAACGGCCCAAGGCCGATGCCATCGTCACCGACCGCCCGGGCATCGCCATCGGCGCCTCGACCGCCGACTGTGGCCCGGTGCTGTTTGCCGATTCCGGCGCGCGTATCATCGGTGCGGCGCATGCCGGCTGGAAAGGCGCTTTTACGGGCGTGCTGGAGAACACCGTTGCCGCCATGGAAAGCCTGGGCGCCCGGCGTGAAAACATCGTCGCCGTGCTCGGCCCCTCGATCGGCCCCGCCAATTATGAAGTCGGGCCGGAATTCGTTGCCCGCTTCGTCGAGGCCGACGCGCAGAACATCGGCTATTTCGCGCCCTCCGCCACATCAGGCCATGCCATGTTCGACCTCAACCGCTACACGGTCGACCGGCTCATCAGGGCCGGCGTGACCGCCGAGGGCCTCGGGCGCTGCACCTATGGCGAGGAAGATTTGTTCTACTCCTACCGGCGCACCACGCACCGCAAGGAACCCGATTACGGCCGGCAGGTTTCGGCCATCGTTTTGGAGAGTGAATAATGGCGCTGCATTTTGAACGATCGGAATTTGACGCGCGGCGCGACCGGCTGATGATCGAGATGGCCGAGAAGAAGCTCGACGCCATCCTGCTATTCGCGCAGGAAAGCATGTACTGGCTGACCGGCTACGACACCTTCGGCTTCTGCTTCTTCCAATGCCTGGTGGTGAAGGCCGACGGCTCGATGGTGCTTTTGACCCGCTCGGCCGACCTTCGCCAGGCGCGCCACACCTCGATCATCGACAACATCGTGCTGTGGACCGACCGCAACGGCGCCAACCCGGCGGTCGACCTGCGCAATCTGCTCAACGACCTCGACCTGCTTGGCGCCCGCATTGGGGTCGAATACGACACCCATGGCCTGACCGCCTATAATGGCCGCCGGCTGGACGAGCAGTTGCAGACCTTCGGCCAGATCGCCGACGCGTCCGGCATTGTCGGCCGGCTGCGCCTGTTTAAGAGCCCGGCCGAGATCGCCAAGGCCGAGAAGGCCGCCAACCTCTCCGACGACGCGCTGGACGCGGCACTGCCGCTGATCAAGCAGGGCGGCGACGAGGCACTGATCCTGGCCGCCATGCAGGGCGCGGTCTTTGCCGGCGGCGGCGACTATCCGGCCAACGAATTCATCATCGGTTCGGGCGTCGATGCGCTGCTGTGCCGCTACAAGGCCGGCCGCCGCAGGCTCACCAAGAACGACCAGCTGACGCTCGAATGGGCCGGTGTCTTCCATCACTATCACGCGCCGATGATGCGCACCGTGCTGACCGGCAAGGTGTCGAAGCGCCATCAGGAGCTGTTCGATGCCGCGCGTGCCGCCCTTCTCTCGGTGGAAAAGGCGATGACGCCGGGCAATACGTTCGGCGACGTCTTCGACGCCCACGCCCGCACCATGGAGGCGCACGGCCTGACCAAGCACCGGCTGAACGCCTGCGGCTATTCCGTCGGCGCCCGCTTCACGCCGTCCTGGATGGACATGCCTATGTTCTACCAGGGCAATCCCGAGCCGATCGCGCCACACATGACGCTGTTCGCCCACATGATCATCATGGATTCCGAGACCGAGACGGCAATGACGCTTGGCCGCACCTACCTGACCACCGAATCCCAGCCGAAGCCGCTTTCCCGCCATGATCTCGACTTGATCGTACAGTGAATCCATAATGGGAGGCGTTCTTCGCCAAGGAGTTAGAAGGCAAATGAGACGATCGCATGTGACGACCGTGTCATTGCTTGTGGCATTGGCTCTGGCTGCCTGCACCAACGCAAAGGACGTTCTCGAACCATCCGCCATCACCCCGCCGGCCGCCTCGGCGCAGCCCGTGCCGGGAGCCCAGGGTGGCACGACGGCCACCGTTGCCGCAACGTCACCCACCGCGCCTGCCGCCACCACGGGCGCTGCTGCAACCACCACCACGCCGCTCACCTCGGCGCAAAGTGCTGCCATCCTGTCGAAGACCCGGCTGCAGATCGCGCCGATCGTCGGCGCTTCGGTCGAGGCCGCGACCCCGCTGACGGCGGAACTGCAGACGCGCGCCAGGCAGCGTGGCATTACGCTCGCCGGCAGCGCCGACCAGACCGCGACCCATGTGCTGAAGGGTTATTTCTCGGCGATTTCGGAGGGCAAGGACACCACCGTCATCTATGTCTGGGACGTCTACGACCCCTCAGGCAACCGCCTGCACCGCATCAACGGCCAGATGAAGGCGCCTTCCGGCGCCGGCGCGGGCGCCGACAGCTGGAAGGGCGTCTCGCCGGCCACCATGCAGTCGATCGCCGACCAGACCATCGACCAGTTCGCGGCATTCCTGGGTGGCAAGGCTGGCTAGCAGGGCATGCTTGAGTGTTGCCTCTCGGCGATGGCACGAACCTTTCTTCAGCTTAGCCGGCGGATTCCCGATCTCGGCGCTTGCAATACCAGCGCGGGCCGCTAAAAGCCCGATTAAAAGGTCCGGGAGAGTCTGTCAGGCCTTCCCATCCTCCACCAGGAACGGTGCATGAAACTCTTCGCGGGCAATTCCAACAGGGTGCTGGCCGAAGCGGTCGCCCGCTATCTCAACATCCCGCTGGGCAAGGCCACTGTCAGGCGCTTCGCCGACCAGGAAATCTTCGTCGAAATTCAGGAAAACGTGCGCGGCGAGGATGTCTTCATCCTGCAGTCGACCTCGTTCCCGACCAACGATCATTTGATGGAGCTGCTCATCATGATCGACGCCTTCATGCGCTCCTCGGCCAAGCGCATCACGGCGGTGATTCCTTATTTCGGCTATGCCAGGCAGGACCGCCGGGCGTCGGGCCGCACGCCGATCTCGGCCAAGCTGGTCGCCAACATGATCACCCGCGCCGGTGTCGACCGCGTTCTGACGCTCGACCTGCATGCCGGCCAGATCCAGGGCTTCTTCGACATCCCGACCGACAACCTGTTTTCCGTGCCGGTGATGGCCCGCGACGTGAAGGCGAAATACAAGCAGCTCGGCAATGTCGTGGTGGTGTCGCCCGACATTGGCGGCGTCGTGCGGGCACGTGCGCTGGCCAAGCGCTTCGACGCGCAGCTCGCCATCGTCGACAAGCGCCGTGAGCGCCCGGGCGAATCGGAAGTCATGAACATCATCGGCGCGGTCGCCGGCAAGGATTGCCTGCTGATCGACGACATCGTCGATTCCGGCGGCACGCTGTGCAATGCCGCCGATGCACTCCTGGCCAACGGCGCCACCAGCGTCACGGCCTATATCACCCATGGCGTGCTGTCGGGCGGCGCTGTCGCCCGCATCAGCGGCTCGAAGCTGCAGGAGTTGGTGATCACCGATTCCATCCAGCCGACGCAAGGCGTGCTCGACGCCCCCAATATCCGCGTCATCTCGATCGCCGACCTGATGGGCGAGGCGATCTCGCGCACGGCGACCGAGGAATCGGTGTCGAGTCTGTTCGACTAACCCCCCCGCGATCGACGAAACGTCGGCCAGGTAGAGCGGACGCCTCCTATTGTCGGCCCCTTGTCTGCGCCGCCCTGCGAGCAGAAATTTCTCCTGACGGGCCTGCCGTGGCATACTGCCCCCGTAGACAATGGAGGAGTAGCATATGCCAATCCGGCGAAGGACTTTGCTTGGGCTTGCCGTTTCTGTCGCGGCTCTCTTTTCGGCGCCAATGGCTTGGGCGGCCGATTTTCCGGACCGGACCATCACGATGGTTGTTCCCTTTTCCGCGGGCGGCTCCACGGACCTGGTCGCCCGCCTCGTCGCCAACAAGATGTCCGAAAACCTCGGGCAGCAGATTGTCGTCGAGAATGTCGGCGGGGCCGGCGGCAGCATCGGCGCGGCCCAGGTCGCCCGGGCCGATCCTGACGGCTACACGATTCTGATGGGCACGGTTGCGACACACGCGCTCAACCCGCTCATCCTCAAGACCAAGCCCTACGATGCGGAGAAGGATTTTGCTCCGATATCGCTGCTTGTGCTGGTGCCGAACGTCCTGGTCGTGAACCCTCAATTTCCCGCCCAGAACGTCAAGGAACTGATCGACCTGTTGAAGAAGGACCCGGACAAATACGCCTACGCTTCATCGGGTAACGGCACCCCGCTGCATCTCTCGGGCGAGCTTTTCAAGACGATGGCCGGCGTGAGCATGCAGCACATACCCTATAAGGGCGCCGGGCCGGCCCTGAACGATGTCATCGCCAACCAGGTGCCGATGATGTTCGACAATTTGCCGTCTTCATCGGGCCATATCAAGGGCGGGACGCTGCGAGCCCTGGGCGTCACCACCAAGGAGCGCGTTCCCTCCTTCCCCGACGTCCCGGCGATTGCCGAAACCATTCCTGGCTATGAAACCTACAGCTGGAACGCCCTGTTCGCGCCCGCGGGCACCCCCGCGGACGTGATCGAGGTTCTCCATAAGGCAGCAGCCAAGGCGCTGCAGGACCCCGATGTGATTGCGCGCATGGGCCAATTCAGCGCCTCGATCGTAGCCTCCACTCCGGAAGAGCTGGCAACGCATGTGAAGGCTGAACTCGCCAAATGGGAGCCGATCGTCAAGGCGAGCGGCGTTCAGATGGACTAGGCGTTAATGCGCTCCGGCATTGCTTACTATGGCGCCGGGGCCTCAAGGCGAGGCGGGGCTCGCCGCATGCCTTCGCTGTTGTCTCGCGCGCCGCGCATATAGCCGCGCGGCGACGAGCCCAGCATGCGCTTGAACATGGTGATGAAGGCCGGCACGCTGTCATAGCCGAGATCGAGCGCCACCCGGGTGATCGGCTCGCCATCGGCGAGCCGCGGCAGCGCCGCGAACAGGCAGGCCTGCTGGCGCCATGTCGACAGCGACAGGCCGGTCTGGCGCTGGAAGGCGCGCGTGAAGGAGCGCCGGCTCATGCCGGCGGCGTCAGCCCATTCGTCGATCGTCGCATGCGGCGACGGTGCGGCGACGAAGCGGCGGCACAGCGCCGCCAGCCTCGCATCGGACGGGAATGGCAGGCCGAGCGGCCGTTCCGGCAAGGTCGGAATCTCATGCAGCAATAGCTTCATGATCAACCCGCCGCGTCCTTCCAACTCGCCGCCTTGCGGCAGCTTCTCCGATTCCACGATCAGGCTGTGCATCAACGCGGTGACGCCGACGACACGCAAGCCCTCCGGCAGCCCCGGGATCGCGCCCGGCATGACATAGACCGAGCGCATCGAGACATCGCCCAGCATCTCGACGGAATGCTCGATGCCGGCCGGAATCCACATCGCGTGGTCTGGCGGCACCATCCACCGCCCATGCCGCGTCGTCACCAGGACGACGCCGACCAGCGCGTGCAGCAACTGGCTGCGCCTGTGGCGGTGTTGCGGCACGTGGTAGCCGTCGGGATATTCGGTCGGCAACGCCACCGCCGGCCCGGCGACCTCCTCCAGCCATTGCCAGCGGCTCTGGTGCAACTGGCCGAGATCGGCATTGCCGGCGCGGAAGATTTCCCTGCCATGCGGCATCTTGTATGGCCCACTTGCGAAACTATTGGACCAAACCACGAAAGAAGTCGCGCGGCAAGCGGCTTATAAGGCAACCGTCCCTGAGGCGGCCGCGGGAGCGTCCGCCAGATTGCCCGCGGGCGTGCCCGCCAAAAAGACCACGGAGCCTGCCTTGACCGATACGACAGCCGCCAGCGTCGCGTCACCAGCGACCGCCAGTCACGCCTCAGCCCAGGCGACGGCCTTCACCGTCATCCTGGCGGTGAGCTTCTGCCATTGCATCAACGACATCATGCAGTCGCTGCTATCGGCCATTTATCCGCTTCTGAAACAGAATTACGGCCTCGATTTCTGGCAGATCGGCCTGCTGACCTTCACCTTCCAGGTGACGGCATCCTTGCTGCAGCCGGTGATCGGCATGATCACCGACAAGCGGCCGATGCCCTATTCCCTGCCCTACGGCATGGCCTCGTCGCTGATCGGCCTGGTCGTGCTGGCCTATGCCGGGCATTATTATCTGCTGCTGATTGGCGCCTCGTTGATCGGCATCGGCTCGGCGATCTTTCATCCCGAATCCTCGCGCATCGCGCGTTTCGCTTCGGGCGGCCGGTTTGGCCTGGCGCAGTCGCTGTTCCAGGTCGGCGGCAATTTCGGCCAGTCGATGGGGCCGCTGCTGGCCGCCTTCATCGTCGTGCCGTTCGGCCAGACCAGCATCGCCTGGTTCGCCGTCGGCTCGCTGATCGGCATCGTCGTTTTGTGGCAGGTCGGCGGCTGGTACAGCCGCCTGCGCGCCGCGCAAGGCACCCGCAAGGCGGCAAGCTTCGTCTCGCCCTTCCCGCGCCGCAAGGTGATGTGGGCATTGATCGTGCTGACCCTGCTGGTGCTGAGCAAGAACGCCTACATCGCCAGCCTTGCAAGCTACTACACCTTCTACTCGATCCATAAGTTCGGGGTGTCGGTGCAGATGAGCCAGGTGATGCTGTTCCTGTTCCTCGGCGCCTCGGCGCTGGGCATCCTGCTCGGCGGCCCGTTCGGCGATCGCTACGGACAGAAGGCGATGATCTGGTTCTCGATCGTCGGCGTGCTGCCCTTCACGCTGGCGCTGCCCTACGCCAATCTGGAATGGACGATGGTGCTCACCGTGCTGATCGGCCTCATCCTGTCGTCGGCCTTCTCCAACATTGTCGTCTTCGCCCAGGAACTGGTGCCGGGCCGCGTCGGCATGATCGCCGGCATCTTCTTCGGCTTCGCCTTCGGCATGGGCGGCATCGCGGCGGCCGTGCTCGGCGTCGTCGCCGACATGAAAGGCATCGATTTCGTCTTCCAGATCTGCTCGTATCTGCCGTTCCTGGGCCTGCTGACGGTGTTCCTGCCCAACATGAAGGAAGCCCGGAAGGCGCTGGCAGCAGCCTAGCTTCGGCTGCCCCCGAACGGATACGGAAAGGCACCCGCCAAATGGCGGGTGCCCCTTTTTTCTTAGAGAACTCAGGCCTTGAAGAAGGCCAGCAGGTCGGCGTTGATGACATCGGCGTGGGTTGTCGCCATGCCGTGCGGGAAACCCTTGTAGACCTTGAGCTCGCCCTTCTTGAGCAGTTTGATCGACAGCAGCGCTGAGTCGGCGATCGGGACGATCTGGTCGTCATCGCCATGCATGACAAGCACCGGCACGTCGATCGCCTTCAGATCCTCTGTGAAGTCGGTTTCCGAGAAAGCCTTGATGCAATCGTAATGCGCCTTGGTGCCGCCCATCATGCCCTGGCGCCACCAATTGTCGATGACGCCCTCCGACACTGCCGCGTCCGGACGGTTGAAGCCATAGAACGGGCCGGCCGGGACATCCCGGTAAAGCTGGGCGCGGTTGGCTGCGACGCCGGAGCGGAAACCGTCAAAGACCTCGATCGGCAAGCCGCCGGGATTGGCCGCCGTCTTGAGCATGATCGGCGGCACCGCGCCGATCAGCACCGCCTTGGCGACGCGGCCACCTGAGCCGTACTTCGCGACATAGCGCGCCACCTCGCCGCCTCCGGTCGAATGGCCGACATGGATAGCGTTCTTGAGGCCGAGATGCGCGGCGAGTTCAGCGACATCGGCGGCGTAGGTGTCCATCTCGTTGCCGGTGTCCGTCTGCGTCGAGCGGCCATGGCCACGCCGGTCATGGGCGATGACGCGGTAGCCTTGTGCCAGGAAGAACAGCATCTGTGCGTCCCAGTCGTCGCTGCTCAACGGCCAGCCATGATGGAAGACGACGGGCTGACCGGTTCCCCAGTCCTTGTAGAAAATCTGCGTGCCGTCCTTGGTGGTGATCGTGCCGCTGCCGGAACCGGATTTCGTCTGCGAGGCCATCTCAATCTCCTTTAATTGTTTTTCACGATAAACAATATCGCGACATTTATATCGCTAACGCAACCCTAAAGCCTTGTCCATAGAAATATGTATCGCGATATCATTTTTCGTGGTATTGAATTCCTACGTCGGCAAACAAGGAACGCGTCGTGCCACTCCCTTTGGACAATCAGCTCTGCTTCACGCTCTACGCCACCTCGATGGCGATCAACCGCACTTACAAGCCGATGCTGGACGAGATGGGGATCACCTATCCGCAATATCTCGTGCTCAACGCGCTGGGCGAGGCCGACGGCATGTCGGTCGGCAGGGTCGCTCATCGGCTTGCTTTGGAATCGAGCACCGTCACCCCCCTGGTAAAGCGCATGGAACAGGCCGGGTTGGTCACCCGCCAGCGCAGCCAGGCGGACGAGCGCCAGGTCCAGGTCGACCTGACATCGGCCGGGCGCGCGCTGCTCGTCCAATGCACCTGCCTCAACGAGACCTTGATCGAGCGCTCGGGCATGACGCTGGCGGAGCTCGATGCGCTGAACCGGCAAATCCAGGCGCTGCGCGATGCGTTGAGCGGCGATCGGTAGCCACCGGCTGAAGCTTGAGTGCCTCGGTGCGGCTTGAACTGCGCTCGCACGGCATCGAAATGCTCCTTGGTTCGCCTCTCGTGCCTAGGCTGGCACGAAACGAAATTTCGAGCATGAGGAGTTGCGGGGAATTGACCCACAGGCTCTCGATTCTGCTATAGGGCTCTCGATTCTGCTGTAGGGAATGCCGCGGCGAAGATGAGCTGAATGGGTGTCAGCAGCCCCAGGATAAATGGCTTCGTCATGACCTCCGGCTGTGGAGAAATTCCCAAGACTTGCTTGCGTTCTCTGCGCTTTTTCTGGATTCGCCATGCACGCCCAACCGCTTCGTGTTCTGACCCTTCTGGTGCGTCACGGGACCGAGAAGTATCCGACCGCGTGGCAGGACTTGCGAGCTATGTTCGCCCACCAGATGCCGGACGTTGTGCATCGCATGCTCGTGATCGACAATTCGCTGCCGGTCGGTCATGGCTCTGATTTGGACCTCGGCGTCGAACTGATCGGCGCGTCGAACGAAGATTGGGAATTCTCCGCGTGGGACCGCGGCATCAATCATACCGGCGCCAAACTTCATCACTATGATCTGGTCCACTTGGCCACTTCGGCTTTCGCGGTATCCGCATCTGACCATCTCAAATTGATCGATGGTGGCTCGTTGCGGTCGTTGCTTGGTTTTCAGGGAGCGCTGGGTTGCATTGATTCTCGCCGTGAGGCTTTCTCGATTTTCGGAATCGGTTCGCAGGCTTGGCTCCGCAGCTCGTTCATCCTGATGACCCCGCGGCAACTCAGCAGCCTGGGATCCCTGGTAAGCGTCGGCAGGGACGCGCCGATTTTTAGCGGCAACCCTCGACAGCCCTTCCGTGAAGACGCACCGATCTCGCAAGCATATCAGCAGTTTTTGCTGCATTGGCTCACCGGCGACGGCGACGGCGAAGAGGTAATCTGGCATTCAAGGTTCGATCTCACACCTGAAACGCTGCCGTTTTTCGAAAGCAAGGCGCGGGCTATTCTCAATGAGCTGATGCTCACCAACCGGTTGCTGGCCAATGGATGCGAGCTCGTTGACATGACATGGTTGGCGCAAAAGGTCCGTGCGGCGAGTTCGGAATCCGAGATTGATATTCCGGACTGGCGCGTGCAAATCAGCTCCCGAGCGCGAGTCAAACGCACTTTGATCCAAAAGCTTCGCCGCTGGTTGTCTAAACATATGCCGCGGCAAAGATGACTGCCATCGCTGGTTGCCCACCGCAGACATGGCAACTGCTGGCGGACTGTCAGACGAAGATCGGTCCTCGATCTGCCCTTCATGCCTTCCAGCCCGACCGCTTGCGCCTCTCGCCACCTTCCGCTATAGAGCCGCCACCCGCGTAGACACCCTTGGAGGCAACGCGGCGGAAGGCTGCCTTCCCTTGTGATCCCGAACAAAGCTCCGTCTCAAAGCGGACGCCCTCATTCGGACATCGAGGTCTGGCGGCTTTCGACGTTTTCGGCTTGGGCAATCTGCCCTCCGCAAACGCTCCATAACACGCGAAAGGAAAAGCCATGAGCCACGATACTTACGAGCTCAAGGCCGAAGCGCGCGAACAGGTCGGTAAGGGGTCCGCCCGTGCAGTTCGCCGCAACGGTAAAGTGCCTGCAGTAATCTATGGTGACAAGCAGCCTCCCCTGGCGATCGCTCTCACCTACAAGGACATCTACTACAAGATCCACGGCGGCGGGTTCCTGACCACGGTCGCCACGATCGATGTCGACGGCAAGAAGATCCAGGTCCTGCCCAAGGACTTCCAGCTCGACCCGGTCAAGGATTTCCCTGTCCATGTCGACTTCCTGCGCATCGGCAAGGACACCGAAGTCAATGTCGACGTGCCTGTCCACTTCATCAATGAGGACAAGTCTCCCGGCATCAAGCGCGGCGGCGTGCTCAACATCGTGCGTCACGAAGTCGAGTTCCACTGCCCGGCCAATGCCATCCCGGAATTCATCACCATCGATCTCACCGGCACCAACATCGGCGACTCGATCCACATCTCGGCGGTGAAGCTGCCGGCCGGCGTCAAGCCGGTCATCTCCGACCGCGACTTCACCATCGCGACCATTGCCGGTTCGTCGGCGATGAAGCCGGAGGTCGAAGAGACGGCCGAGGTGGCTGCACCTGAAGCGGCACCTGTCGCCGAAGAGAAGTAACTCTTTCCCGCCCGGAGCAGACGATGCTTGTCTTTGCAGGCCTCGGCAATCCGGGCGCGAAATACGCAGATAACCGGCACAATGTGGGCTTCATGGCGGCGGACGCAATTGCCCGCCGCCATTCCTTTTCGCCCTGGTCGAAGAAATTCCAGGGCCTGATCGCCGAGGGCACGATTGCCGGCGAAAAGATCATCCTGATCAAGCCGCAGACCTTCATGAACCTGTCCGGCCAGTCGGTCGGCGAGGCGCTGCGCTTCTACAAGCTCGAGCTTTCCGCGCTCACTGTCTTCTATGACGAGATCGACCTTGCCGAAGGCAAGCTGCGCATCAAGACCGGCGGCGGCGCCGGCGGCCACAACGGCATCCGCTCGATCGACGGCCATGTCGGCAACACCTATCGTCGCGTGCGCATCGGCGTCGGCCATCCCGGCGTCAAGGAAATGGTCCAGCACCATGTGCTCGGCGATTTCGCCAAGGCCGACCGCGAATGGCTCGATCCCTTGCTCGAGGCGATCGCCGACAACGCCGCCATGATCGTCAAGGGCGACGAATCCGGCTTCATGAACAAGGCCGCCCTGGCCGTCCAGGGCAAGACGGTTCTGGAACTCGATAAGCCCGCGTCGAAGCAAGCCCCCAAGCAACAGAGCCACATCCGCCAGGCACGCCCGCAGCAGGCGCCCGCCAAACTGCCGGAGACCGGCCCGATGGCTGCCATGCTGAAGAAACTCTTCGGCAACAAGGACTGAACGCGTAGGCATGCGGCCTTACGGGGCTTGACGTTGATCACCCCTATCGCCCATAGCCCTCATCAAATTTCGCTTTTCCCGATAGGACTGGACAAAAATGGGTTTCAAATGCGGCATCGTTGGCTTGCCCAACGTCGGCAAGTCGACGCTCTTCAACGCGCTGACCAGGACGGCGGCGGCGCAGGCCGCCAACTATCCGTTCTGCACCATCGAACCGAACACCGGCGAGGTGGCGGTGCCCGACCCGCGCCTGCAGAAGATCGCGGCCATCGGCAAGTCCAAGGAGATCATCCCGACCCGCATCTCCTTCGTCGACATTGCCGGCCTGGTGCGCGGCGCCTCGAAGGGCGAAGGGCTGGGCAACCAGTTCCTCGCCAACATCCGCGAGGTCGACGCCATCGTGCATGTCCTGCGCTGCTTCGAGGATGACGACATCACCCATGTCGAGGGCCGCATCGACCCTGTCGCCGACGCCGAGACAGTCGAGACCGAGCTGATGCTCGCCGACCTCGACAGCCTCGAGCGCCGCATCGTCCAGATCCGTAAGCGCGCCGGCAGCAAGGACAAGGAAGCAACGACCGTGCTGCCGATGATGGAGGCAGCGCTCGAGCTGCTGCAGGCCGGCAAGCCGACCCGTATATTGCTCAAGGGCATCTCGGCGGAAGATTTGCGCATCCTGCAGGGCCTGAACCTGCTGACCTCGCACCCCGTGCTCTATGTCTGCAATGTCGCGGAGGCCGATGCCGCGACCGGCAACGAGCACACCAGGGCCGTGGAAAAGATGGCTGCCGCGCAGGGCGCCGGCACGGTGGTGATCTCGGCCGCGATCGAGGCCGAAGTCGCCCAGCTCTCCGACGAGGAAGAGATGGAATTCCTGTCCTCGCTCGGCCTCGACGAGCCCGGCCTCAACAAGGTCATCCGCGCCGGTTATGAGCTTTTGCATCTCATCACCTATTTCACCGTCGGGCCGAAGGAGACGCGCGCCTGGACCATCCACAAGGGCGACAAGGCCCCGCAGGCCGCCGGCGTCATCCACACCGACTTCGAACGCGGCTTCATTCGCGCCCAGACCATCGCCTATAACGACTTCATCACGCTGGGCGGCGAAGTGGCGGCCAAGGAAGCCGGCAAGGCGCGGGACGAAGGCAAGGAATATGTCGTCCAGGACGGCGACATCATGCTGTTCAAGTTCAATACCTGACGCCTGGCGGGTCGCCACCAGGATCTGGTGCTCGCCTGCCGGAGCATCCGCTACAATCTCGGCTCGGGCTGGATAGAGCCTTTTATCGAACGGTACGGGCCGCCGGAAACCGAGCCGGCGAAGCTTTCCTGGTATCGGCTGCTCGACGAGTTCTTATGAGCGGCCCGATCCCGGCCCGGCTCCCGACGCTTGTCTTGATTTTGTCATGGCACGGGTCTAAGCGGCTGGCACACGGTCGCGCACGCGACGAAGAGCCGTGCAATCCGACACGACGCGCAATCCGAACGAACCTTCGCAGGGGAGATCTGGCGATGATCAAGGCATTTGTCGTGGACAATGATCGCCTGCGCGTCGTCGACGACCTGCTGGCCGATGGCGACAGGGTCGTCTGGGCCGACCTGATCAGTCCGACCAAGGAAGAAGAGGCCACCATCGAGAACTGGCTCGGCGTCGCCGTCCCTACCCGCGAGGAGATGGAGGAGATCGAGATTTCCAGCCGCCTCTACATAGAGGATGGCGCCTACTTCATGACCGCCACCTTGCCTGCCCAGACCGAGGTCGACGATCCCCTGATGTCGCCCGTCACCTTCGCGCTCGCCGGCAACAGGCTGATCACCATTCGCTATCATGAACCCAAGGCCTTCAAGACCTTCCCGCTGCGCGCCGAGAAGGTGGCGACCGGCTGCACCAGCGGCGACACCATCCTGATCGGCCTCCTGGAAGCGATCGTCGACCGTCTGGCCGACATCCTCGAACGCGCCGGCCGCGATATCGAGACGATTTCACGCGACATTTTCCAAGCGCGCTCGACCAAGGTGTCGAAGCGCAACCGCGACTTCCAGGAGCTCTTGAAAGCCATCGGCCGCAAGGAAGATATCGCTTCGTCCGTGCGCGACAGCCTGATCTCGCTGCAGCGCCTTGCCGGCTTCCTCGCCCATGTCGCGACCCAGACCAAGATGAGCAAGGATGTCCGCGCCCGCATCAAGACCTTGTCGCGCGATGTGCTGTCGCTCGCCGACCACGCCACCTTCCTGTCGCAGAAGATCTCCTTCCTGCTCGACGCCACGCTCGGCATGATCTCGATCGAGCAGAACGCCATCATCAAGATCTTCTCGGTCGCCGCCGTCATCTTCCTGCCGCCGACACTGGTCGCCTCGATCTACGGCATGAACTTCGACGTCATTCCCGAGCTGAAATGGGAGTTTGGCTATCCCTTCGCCATCGGCATGATGATCCTGTCGGCGATCCTGCCCTTCTGGTATTTCCGCCGCCGCGGCTGGCTCTGACCGCTGCCGCCGGCGCCGGCTGCCTCAGGCTGGCTCACCAGAAAGGACTTGACCAAATCGCTGCCGGCCTGCATCCGGGTTGCCCGATCCTTGGGATTTGACCGGATTGCCGACATGAGCGCAAAGACATGGGCCTATGAGGATTTCGTCGAGGGCGCCTCGTTCGACCTCGGCACCAAACAGGTGAGCGCGGCCGAGATCATCGAGTTCGCCAGTGAATTCGATGCCCAGCCGATGCATCTCGACGAGGAAGCCGGCAAGGCCAGCATCCTCGGCGGCCTCTCGGCCTCGGGCTGGCACACCTGCGCCATGTTCATGCGCATGCTGTGCGATGCCTTCCTTTTGGACTCCACCTGCCAGGGCGCGCCCGGCGTCGACCAGGTCAAATGGAAGAAGCCGGTCCTGGCTGGCGATACGCTCAGAGGCAATTTGGTTGTCCTGGCCAAACGCCTGTCGCGATCGAAGCCGCAACTCGGCCTCATCACCATGCGCAGCGAACTGGTCAACCAGCGCGGCGAAAGCGTCTTCGAGCTTGAGAATTCCGTCATGTTCCTGACGCGCGATGCCGCGGGGTGTCAGGCATGACCCTGGATGAATTCTTCCGCATCGGCACCACGATGACGCTGGGCTCGCACACATTCGAGCCCGAGGCGATCAAGGCGTTCGCCCGCAAATACGACCCGCAGATCTTCCATATCGACGAGGCGGCCGCCAGGAAGAGCGTGCTCGGCGGGCTTTGCGCCTCCGGCTGGCACACCGCCGCCACCTGGATGAAGCTCAACCTCGAAGCGAGCATGGATGCCGAGGGGGCCAGTTGGAAGGGCCCCGGCCCGGCCCCGGAATTCGGCCCCTCGCCCGGCTTCAAGAACCTGAAGTGGCTGAAGCCGGTCCATGCCGGCGAGACCGTCACCTTCAGCCGCACCGCGCTGTCCCATCGCGCCATCGCCTCGCGCCCCGGCTGGCGAATGCTGTCGCTGCGCGCGGAAGCTTTCGATTCGACCGGCGACAAGGTGCTGGAGTTTGAAAGCGCTGTGCTGGTGAAGGTAGAGTAGCCGCAACGCCCCTTCCTTCTCCCCTTGTGGGAGAAGGTGGATCGGCGCGCAGCGCCGAGACGGTTGAGGGGTGTTCCAGCGGAGTGAGGCGTTGGCGTTCCCTGGAACACCCCTCATCCGTCGCCTTCGGCGACACCTTCTCCCACAAGGGGAGAAGGAAGAACCGCCTCTCAATGTCCCTCGAACCCGATCAGCGTCCTTACCGGCACGCCAAGCGCCTCGAGCTTGGCGCGGCCGCCGAGATCGGGCAGGTCGATGACGAAGCAGGCGGCAAGAATATCGGCGCCGATCTGGCGCAGCAGCTTGACCGCCGCTTCCGCCGTGCCGCCGGTGGCGATCAGGTCGTCGACCAGGATCACCTTTTCGCCTGGGGAAATGCCGTCCTTGTGCATTTCCATTTCGTCCAGCCCGTATTCCAGGCTGTAGGCGACGCGCACCGTCTCGAAAGGCAGCTTGCCCTTCTTGCGGATCGGCACGAAGCCGGCCGAAAGCTGGTGGGCGACGGCCCCACCCAGGATGAAGCCGCGTGCCTCGATGCCGGCGATCTTGTCGACCTTCTGGCCGGCATAGGGATGCACCAGTTCGTCGATGGCGCGGCGGAAAGCGCGCGCATTGCCAAGCAGCGTGGTGATGTCGCGAAACAGGATGCCGGGCTTGGGATAATCCGGGATGGTGCGGATCGCCGCCAGCAGCGTGTCTTCGAGCGAAGGTTTCATGAGGCGGCTCCGGATGATCCAGCTGACAGGTTTGGAACGCGCGGGAGGCTGATCGTAGCCCGACGCGACCGACAACGGCTAGCGCGATGTGGCGGCCGAGACAAGCGCGTCCGGCAAAGGATTGGCCTGGCCAGGCGCAGTGACCGTCCGCGCCGATCCTCTGCTGGTCACCGGAAGCGCAGGTTCTCGCGCGACAATTGTCCGATCGAACTGCAGCCCATCAGCTTCATGCCGCGTTCGATCTCGACCCGCATCTGTTCAAGCGCCCGTTCGACACCCAGCTGGCCGGCCGCCGCCAGCGGAAACAGATAGTAACGGCCGATGCCGACGGCCTTGGCGCCGAGCGACAGCGCCTTCAGCACATGCGTGCCGCGCTCTACGCCGCCATCCATGATGACGTCGATCCGGTCGCCGACGGCATCGACGATCTCGGCCAACTGGTCGAATGCCGCCCGCGAGCCGTCCAGCTGCCGGCCGCCATGATTGGAAAGCACAATGCCGCTGCAGCCGATCTCGACGGCGCGTTTGGCGTCCTCGACCGACATGACGCCCTTGAGGCAGAACGGGCCCGACCACTGCCTGACCATCTCGGCGACATCGTCCCAGGTCATCGACGGGTCGAGCATTTCGGTGAAATAGCGGCTGATCGACATCGTGCCTCCGCCCATGTCGACATGTTCGTCGAGCTGCGGCAGCTTGAACCCCTCATGGGTGAAATAATTGATCGCCCAGGCCGGCTTGAGCGCGAACTGCGCCATCCCCGCGAGGTTGAGCTTGAAGGGAATGGCAAAGCCGGTGCGCTTGTCGCGCTCGCGGTTTCCCCCGGTGATGCTGTCGACGGTCAGCATCATCACCTCGACGCCAACTTGCTTCGCCCGCTGCATCATCGCCCGGTTGAGGCCGCGATCCCGGTGGAAGTAGAACTGGTAGACCTGCGGACTGGCACTGATCCCGCGCGCCTCCTCGAGGCTGACCGTGCCAAGCGAAGAGACACCGAACATGGTGCCGTATTTGGCGGCGGCCTTGGCCACCGCGCGCTCGCCCTGATGATGGAACAACCGCTGCAGGGCGGTCGGCGAGCAATAGAACGGCATCGCCAGCTTCTGCCCCATCACCGTCACCGACATGTCGATCTCGCTTACCCCGCGCAGCACGTTGGGAACGAGGTCGCAGGTCTCGAAGCTTTCGGCGTTGCGGCGATAGGTAACCTCGTCGTCGGCCGCGCCATCGATGTAGTCGAAGATCGGTCCCGGCAGCTTTCGCTGCGCCATGCGGCGGAAATCGGAAAAGTTATGACAGTCGCGAAGCCGCATCATCGTTTCCCAGGCCCATGGAAGGCCAGCATTCGCCCGCCCTTCGATGCCTCGAATATCAATCCGGTGCAGTCCTGCCAACGGGCTAATTGCGGAACTCGCGCCGAGCATGGCCGTGAACAGAAAAGGGGCGCCTGGAGCGCCCCTCGCGTCGAAGCCGACTGCTGACGGAATTTACATGCCGAGATCGGAACGAAGCTCTGCCCTGGCCACTTCGTATTCGGCCTTGAAGTCGTCCCGGTTGAGCAGGACAGCGGCAATGACGCTGCCGGAAATCCTGCCCATCTCGACGTCGGACGCATAGTGGATACCGCCAACCTCACGGTTGTGGGCGTATTCGGCCGCCCGCGCCATGATCTCGGCGCGCTTCTCCGGAACCATGTCGGCCAGGATGATGCCCATCATGGTTCCGACGGTGGCGTGGCCGGATGGCCAGGAGCCGGAGCTCGACAACTTGACCACAGGCTTGACGAGGTCGCTGAGCTGATGCGGACGCGGGCGCTTCCAGACATCCTTGGCCGGATCGACGACAGCGCCTTCGGTCTCGACCACGCGATCGAAGAAGGCGCTGAATTTCGGCAGCTTGTCCTTGTTGAAATTCGGCCCCATCACATTGGCAAAGCGCCAGACATTCTCCTCGGAGTCGGCAACGGCGCTGGCCACCATCTCGGGCGTGCGTGTCACCTGCAGCGTCAGCACCTCGCCGAGTTCGGCCTTGGTCTGCGCCGAATCGTTTGCCGGTGGCGGCGGCAGGATCATCGTCAGGTCGATGTCCTTGTACGTGACGAAGGGTTTTGCGTCTTCGGCCCGGGCGGCAGAGCCGATAACCAGCAACAGCAGACCGGCTGTCAGCGATGCGTATTTCTTCATGGGTGCGATCCTTTTGTGCGAATGGCGCAGGATCGCTGTTGGCGGTGACGGTCATGTGACACAGCCTGTCGCCGGACATGCAAAAAAGGCGCCTTTCGGCGCCTTTCTTGGTCGTTGGCTACGCCGGCTTAGTGGGCCACGCCTTCCCACACCTTGCGCTTGGTAAGGTAGACCAGCGCGCCGAAGAGCAGCAGGAACACCAGCACGCGGAAGCCCATCTTCTTGCGGTCTTCCATGTGCGGCTCGGCGGCCCACGTCAGGAAGGCCGATACGTCGCGGGCATACTGGTCGACTGTCTGCGGCGAACCGTCATCATAGGTCACCTGGCCGTCGGAGAGCGGCTTGGGCATCTTCAGCGACACGCCGGACATGAAGTACGGGTTGTAGTGCGTGCCCTCGGGAATGACCATTCCGGCCGGCGGCGTCTGGTCGTAGCCGGTCAGCAGCGAATGGATATAGTCGGGGCCGCCCGCGTCATACTGGGTGAAGATATCGAAGACGAACTGCGGAAAGCCGCGCTCGACGCCGCGCGCCTTGGCCAGCAGCGACATGTCGGGCGGGGCAGCGCCACCATTGGAGGCAGCCGCGGCTTCCTCATTGGCGAACGGCGCCGGGAAATGGTCGGACGGCTTGCCGGGACGGTCGAACATGTCGCCGGCGTCGTTGGGGCCGTCATGGATAGTGTATCCGGCGGCCAGCGTCTTGACCTGGGCTTCGTTGTAGCCGAGGTCCGACAGCGTGCGGAACGCCACCAGGTTCATCGAATGGCAGGCCGAGCAGACTTCCTTGTAGACCTTCAGGCCGCGCTGCAGCTGCGCCTTGTCATAGGTGCCGAACGGGCCGGTGAAGCTCCAGCTCATTTCCTTCGGCTCGTCGATCGGGAAATGCGTGGGTGCCGCGGCGTTGTGCGCCTCTTCGGCCGCGAACGCTGCGGTGCCGGCGGCCACAAGGCCGACCAGCGCCAGCGAGGTGAGAATCTTTTTCATGCCAAATCCCCTTAGATTCTCTACCGCTCAGCCCTTGGTCTCTGGCGCGGCCGTGGCGCCCGCCGGATGCCCGCTGCCACCCTTGTTCTTTTCGAGCACCGCCTCGGTGATCGAGTTCGGCAGCCTGCGCGGCGTCTCGATCAGGCCAAGCACCGGCAGCGCGACCAGGAAGAAGGCGAAGTAGAAAAGCGTCGCCATCTGCGCCATGAAGACATAGCTGCCTTCCGCCGGCTGCGAGCCCAGCCAGCCGAGCAGGATGGCATCGGCCACGAACAGCCAGAAGAACAGCTTGTACCAGGGCCGGTAGACCGCCGAGCGCACCTTGGAAGTGTCGAGCCAGGGCACCAGGAACAGCATGACGATGGCGCCGAACATGCACAGCACGCCGCCGAGCTTGGAATTGATCGGCCCGATGTTGAAAGTGATGGCGCGCAGGATCGCGTAGAACGGCAGGAAGTACCATTCCGGAACGATATGGGCCGGGGTCTTCAGCGGGTTGGCGACCGTGTAATTGTCAGGATGGCCGAGATAGTTCGGCAGGTAGAAGACGAAATAGGCGAAGACGAACAGGAACACGATCATGCCGAACGCGTCCTTGATGGTCGCGTAGGGCGTGAAGGCCACGGTATCGGTCTTCGACTTGACCTCGATGCCGGTCGGGTTCGACTGGCCCACGACATGCAGTGCCCAGACGTGCAGCACGACAACGCCGGCAATCATGAACGGCAAGAGGTAGTGCAGCGCGAAGAAGCGGTTCAGCGTCGGATTGTCGACGGCAAAGCCGCCGAGCAGCAGCTGCTGGATCCAGTCGCCGACCAGCGGAATGGCGCTGAAGAAGCCGGTGATGACGGTGGCGCCCCAGAAGCTCATCTGCCCCCATGGCAGCACATAACCCATGAAGCCGGTCGCCATCATCAGCAGATAGATGATGCAGCCCAGGATCCACAGCAGCTCGCGCGGCGCCTTGTAGGAGCCGTAATAGAGGCCACGGAAAATATGGATGTAGACGGCGACGAAGAAGAACGAGGCGCCGTTGGCATGCAGGTAGCGCAACAGCCAGCCGGAATTGACGTCGCGCATGATCTTTTCGACGGAGCCGAAGGCGAGATTGGTGTCGGCCGTGTAGTGCATGGCCAGCACGATGCCGGTCAGGATCTGCGCCGCCAGCATGATCGACAGGATGCCGCCGAAGGTCCAGGCATAGTTGAGGTTGCGCGGCACCGGATAGGCGACGAAGCTGTCATAGACCAGCCGGGGCAGCGGCATGCGGGCGTCGAACCAGCGTCCGAGACCGGTTTTGGGCGTATAGGTCGAGTGTCCCTCGCTCATCGAAATATCCCCTGCCTCAACCGATAAGGATCTTGGTATCGGAAATGAATTTGAATACCGGCACAGCCATGTTTTCCGGTGCCGGGCCTTTGCGGATGCGGCCGGCGGTGTCGTATTGCGAACCATGGCACGGGCAGAACCAGCCGCCGAAATCGCCTTCCTGGCCGAGCGGGATGCAGCCCAGATGCGTGCAGACCTGAACCATCACCATCCAGGCTTCCTTGCCGGGCGTGGTGCGGTTGGCGTCGGTCGCCGGCGCATCGGCCGGCAGATTGGCGTTGCGGGCGATCGGATCCTTGAGATCGGAGAGGTTGACGGCCTCGCCGTCCTTCATTTCCTTTTCGGTGCGGTTGCGCACCACGACCGGCTTGCCGCGCCACTTGACGATCAGCGACATGCCAGGCGTCAGCGAGGCGACATCGACTTCCACCGAGGCGAGCGCCAGCGTCGAGGCATCGGGGCGCATCTGGTCGATGAAAGGCCAGGCGACGGCGCCAGCTCCGACCACGGCAGCCATGCCCGTGGCGACATAAAGAAAATCTCGACGATTGGGATCGTGGATGTCGGTTGCGCTCACGGGTGCCTGATCCTTTCGCCTCTTCCGCGCCGGTGGCCGAGCCTTGTTCCCCGCTCAATCACGCCAACCCGACAGCGCATGGCGAACAGGCTAGCGAATTCCTCCGGCATTTGGACTTCGGTTTATGCGTGAAGCCCGTTTTTGTCCAGACGGCTCAAGGCACAAGGGCAGATTGTCGCGGGGACAAAATCCCCTATTGTCCGGTGGAACGGCAGAGGGCCGCAAAAGGCTGCTAAACAACCGGGAAATATTAGCAAAATCCAAGGCTCAAGCTTGCCTCGACACGGGGCGCCGGTGTGATCTATCCTCCATCGCATGGCGCACGTCATAGACCGCGACGAATGGGCAGTTCGCTCCGACCATTGGAAGGGCGAGTTGCAAGGCGGCGCCTACGGCTCCAGCTCCTGCCTGATTTTCAACTACCTGCCCGATGTCGGCGGCGGCCCACGGCTGCATTCCCACCCTTATGCGGAGATCTTCATCATCCGCCAGGGCACCGGGCTGTTTACCGTGGGCGACAAGGAAATCGAGGCTTCCGCCGGCCAGATCGTCATCGTGCCACCCCACACGCCGCACAAATTCACCAATCTCGGTCCGGGCCCGCTGGAAACGACCGACATTCACGAGAACGGCACGTTCATCACAAAGTGGCTCGAGTGACGGTTCAAGGCCCTGTCGAATTCCCGATTGCCGCCTAGATCTATGGCAGAGGCAGTCGGCAGGATCAGGTCATGCAAGTCTCGACCGTCGAAATCGAAGGGCTGAGCATTGCCATCCGCGAGGCGGGTCCGGCCGAAGCGCCGGCATTCCTCCTGCTGCACGGATGGCCGCAAAGCTCCTACGCGTTCGAACGGGTGATCGGCCGGCTGGCAGCCGACTACCGGGTCGTCGCCCCCGATCTGCCCTGCATCGGCGGCTCACAAGGCATGCCCCGGGCTGGCGACAAGCGGACCCTGGCAAGGCTGATGAGAGGCGTCGCCGAGGCTTGCGAGCTGCGGCACCTCGTGGTCGCCGGCCATGATGTCGGCGGCCAGATCGTATTTGCCCTGTTGCGCGACCATCCGGAGATTCTCAGCGGCGCGGTGATCATGGATGTCGTCATTCCAGGCGTGGCGCCGTGGGAGAAGGTCATTCGCAATCCGCAGATCTGGCACTTTGCATTCCATGCCGTTCCGGCCTTGCCGGAAACGCTGGTGAGCGGCCATCAGAGCGCCTATTTCGACTTCTTCTTCAATGTGCTTTCGCAGGATCGGGCCGCGATCCCCGACGATGCCAGGGAAATCTACGCAAAGGCCTATTCCCGGCCCGAAAGCCTCCAGGCCGGTTTCGCCTGGTATCGCGCCTTCCCCGAGGATGCCAAGGCCAATGCCGCGCGGCCCGCCACGCCGATCGCGGTTCCGGTGCTGTATCTCAGGGGTGCGGCCGAGCCCGGCGAGATCGGCGACTATGTCGATGGCCTGCGGGCTGCCGGGCTCTCGAATGTCATCGGCGACGTCATAGCCGACAGCGGGCACTTCGTCGCCGACGAGAACCCCGAAGCGCTCGCCATCCGCCTGGCGCGATTCCATAGGGAAATCAGCGCTGCAAGCGCCGAGCCTAGCGGGCGCCGAGCCTGACCAGCACGGCCCTGGGGATGTCGTATTCGCGGATGACGCCATCGTGCTTGCGCAAGCCGCACAGCTCGCGCTGGATGAAATAGCCGTGCACCGCCTCGGCGGCCTGCTTGAGAAGCTTGGGGCGCAACTCCTCATCGGCATTGTCGCGCAACATGGCCAGCGTTTCCTCGACCTTTTGGCCGGCGCGGCCGAGTGCGGCCGCCTTTTCGGCCAGGACTTCGTGGCCAAGCGCGTCGAAGGCCGCTTCAGCGGCCGAAGAGCCGGCAAGACGGGACGGCGGACGCAAGGACATTTCAGTTCCCCTTCCCCAAAAGCATGCGGTGGGTGACGAATTCTTCGCCTTCCACGCGCCGAAAGCCAAGCCTTTCATAAAAGCCGAAGGCGTCCTGCGGCGCGCGGGTGTTCAACGCGGTGAAATGGCGGCGTGCCCGATCGATGACAGTCTCGACCAGCATGCGGCCGAGGCCGGCGCGGCGGTGAGGCGCGCTGACGAACAGGTGCCGGACCCGCCCCTGGTCCCTGCCCCCGGCATAGGGATCGATGTTCAGCCCGCATACACCGGCAAGTTCGGCGCCATGCCACGCCCCGAACAACGCCTCGCCCCGCTTGAGGAACTTGTTGCGGCCACTTGCCCAGCCATCTGCCAGGCGCACCAGCATCCAGTAGCCTTCCAGCCGGCTCTCATCCTTCAGCCTGTCGAAGGCCGGCGTGGTCGGCCGGAGCCGCTTGAGCACATAACCGACTTCCGGCGTCCCGCCCATGCCTTCACTCCGCCGGCCGCGTCTCTTCGAGCACGCTGTCCTCGTGAGAGAGGAAGCCGCCGGACTGCCGCCTCCACAGCCGCGCATAGAGCCCGCCGAGCGCCACCAGTTCGTCATGCGTGCCTTGCTCGACGATGCGGCCGCCGTCCAGCACCACAAGACGGTCGAGTGCGGCGATGGTCGACAGCCGGTGGGCGATGGCGATGACCGTCTTGTTCTCCATCAGCCGGGCGAGATTCTCCTGGATCGCCGCCTCGATGTCGGAATCGAGCGCCGAGGTCGCCTCGTCGAGGATCAGGATCGGCGCGTCCTTGAGGAAGACGCGGGCAATCGCCACGCGCTGGCGCTGGCCGCCCGACAATTTGACGCCGCGCTCGCCGACATAGGCCTCGTAGCCGGCGCGGTCCCGGTTGTCGCGCAGGTCGAGGATGAAGTCATGCGCCTCGGCCTTCTTGGCCGCCGCGATCACCTCGGCGTCGGTTGCATCCGGCATGCCGAGCTTGATGTTGTCACGCAGTGAACGGTGGAAGAGCGCCGTATCCTGACTGACGACGCCGATATTGGCGCGCAGCGAATTCTGCGTGACTTTGGCGACGTTCTGGCCATCGACAGTGATCGACCCGCCTTCCAGGTCGTAGAGCCGCAGGATCAGGTTGGCGAGCGTGGTCTTGCCGGCACCCGATGGCCCGACCAGCCCGACCTTTTCGCTGGGCTTGACGACAAGGTCGATGCCGTTCAGCACGCCGAACCCCTTGCCATAGTGGAACTCGACCCCCTTCACGTCGATGCGTCCGCCGGCAACGACAAGCTCCCTGGCATCGGGCGCATCGACGAGCCCCAGCGGCTGCGAGATCAGCGCCTTGGAATTCTCCAGCACACCGAGATTCCGCAATATGCCGTTGAGCTGCATCATCACCCGGCCGAGCAGCATGTTGAGCCGCAGCACCAGCGACAGCGTGAAGGCGACCGCGCCGACGGTGATCGAGCCTTCGACCCAGAGATAGACGGCAAAGCAACCGATCGTCGTGATCATGACGCCCGACAGTGTCGTCAGCGCCATACGCACGCCGGTCAACCGGCGGGTAAAGGGGCGCAGCGCGTCGAGATAGATGTCGAAGCCGTTCTTGATATAGCGGTCGTCGCCGTCGGCCGAGAACAGTTTCAGCGTCTGCACGTTGGAATAGGAATCGACGATGCGGCCATTGATCATCGAGCCGGCCTCGGCTGTCGCCTCGGCATGCTTGCGGATCGCCGGCAGATAAAGTTTCGCCAGCCAGCCGAAGGCGGAAATCCAGATCACCACCAGCACCGCCAGTCGGAGATCCAGTCCGGCGACCAGCGCCAGCGTCGTCACCGTGTAGACGACCATGAACCAGATGACCTCGATGAAGCTCTCCATCAGGTCGCCGGTCGCTTGCCCCGCCTGCCAGACTTTCGTCGCGATGCGGCCGGCGAAATCGTTCTGGAAGAAGGCGTAGGACTGGCGCGACACATGCCGATGCGCCTGCCAGCGCACCAGATTGTAGAAGCCGGGCGTGATCGTCTGCTCGTCGACCAGCGCCGACAGGCCGACGACGATGGTGCGGATGACCAGCACCACCGCGATCATGAACACCAGCTCGGGGCCGGCGGCGGCCCACAGCGCGTGCCAGCTGCGCCCGCCGGGAAGCTGGTCGAGGATGTCGACCAGCCGCCCGACGAAGTAGAACAGGCCGGCCTCGACCAGCGGCGCGATGCCGCCGATGACCAGCATGGCGAAGAAGGCGAACTTCGCCTGGCCGACATAGTGCCACAGAAAGCCGCCGACACTCGACGGCGGCCGAAGATTCGCCGGCTCCCTGAACGGATAGACCCAGTTCTCGAACCAGCGATAGATGGCTGTCATCATGCGGCGGCCATCATTCTGCGGCTTGCCCTTTCGCGATCACGTCATTGGCGACATCGGCCGGTATGTCCTCGAGCAGGAACCCGCCCGACTGGCGCTGCCACAGCTGCGCGTAGAGTCCGCCCTTGGCGACCAGTTCCTCGTGCGAACCTTCCTCGATGACACGGCCTTGATCCATCACCACAAGCCTGTCCATCGCCGCGATTGTCGACAGCCGATGGGCGATGGCGATGACGGTCTTGCCCTGCATGAGCTTGTAGAGGTTCTCCTGGATGGCCGCTTCCGCCTCGGAATCCAGCGCCGATGTCGCCTCGTCAAGGATAAGTATAGGTGCATCCTTCAACATAACGCGAGCAATGGCGATGCGTTGCCGCTGGCCGCCGGACAATTTGACGCCGCGGTCACCGACATAGGCGTCGAACCCCTTGCGGCCCTTGTGATCCGCGAGCCCGCCAATGAAGTCCAGCGCCTCGGCCCGCCGCGCCGCCTCGACAAGCATCTCGTCCGAAGCATCGGGCCGGCCGTAGAGGATGTTCTCGCGCACCGAACGGTGCAGCAGCGAGGTGTCCTGCGTGACCATGCCGATCTGGGCGCGCAGCGAATCCTGCTTCACGCCGGCGATCTCCTGGCCGTCGATCAGGATCCGGCCGCTTTCCAGATCGTAGAAGCGCAACAGCAGATTGACCAGCGTCGACTTGCCGGCGCCCGAGCGGCCGACAATGCCGACCTTCTCGCCCGGCTTCACCGTCAACGACAGGTTTTCGATCACGCCTTTCTGCTTGCCATAGTGGAAGCGGATATCCTCGAAGCGGATCTCGCCCCTGGAAACGGCGATCGCCTTCGCATCCGGCCTGTCCTCGACAAGGCGCGGCAGCGAGATCGAGGCGATGCCGTCCTGCACGGTGCCGATGTTCTCGAACAGGCCCGACATCTCCCACATGATCCACTGCGACATGCCCCACATCCGCAGCACCAGGCCGATGACCACGGCGACCGCGCCGATCGTCACCACTTGCCCCATCCACAGCCACAGCGAGATGGCGGTGACCGAGAACAGCAGCAGGGCGTTCAGGATGTAAAGTGTGCCGAAAAGCACCGTCACCAGCCGCATCGACCGGTAGACCGTGTCGAGGAAGCCCATCATGCCTTCCCTGGCGAAGGTCGCCTCGCGCTTGGCATGACTGAACAGCTTGACCGTCTGGATGTTGGAGTAGCTGTCGACGACGCGGCCGGTCATGACCGAGCGCGCATTGGCCTGCTCCTCGCCGACCTTGCCCAGCCGGGGAATGAAGTAGCGCAGCAACAGCACGTAGCCGACCAGCCAGACCGCCAGGGGCGCGGCCAGCCGCCAGTCGGCGGAGCCGACGATCAACAGCATGCCGAGGAAATAGACGATGACGTAGTTGAGCACGTCGATCACCTTGATGACGCATTCGCGCACGGCGAGCGCGGTCTGCATCAGCTTGGTGGCGATGCGGCCGGCGAACTCGTCCTGGTAGAAGCTCATCGACTGGTTGAGCAGGTAGCGGTGCACCTGCCAACGGATGCGCATGGGATAGTTGCCCATCAGCGTCTGCTGGTTGAGCAGCGAATGCACCCATACCGTGCCCGGCAGTGCGAACAGCACGATGAAGGCCATTCCGGCGAGCTTCCAGCCTTCCGTCTGCAGGAAGGTTTCGCGATTCTGCCCCGACAGCCAGTCGACGATGCGGCCAAGGAAGCCGAACATCCAGACTTCCGCGATGGCGATGGCCGCCACCAGCACCGCGTCGACAAGGATATAGGGCCAGGCGCCGCGCGTATAATGCAGGCAGAAGGCTACCAGCGTCTTCGGCGGCTCGACCGGTTCCGCCGTGGGGAACGGATCGAGCCTTCTTTCAAACCAACTAAACAACAACATAGGTCATGCCTGTGAAAGTCTGTTTTCCGCTTACGCGGCGCGTGAACGTACGAAGTCCCCGGACCGTGTGGCGCCGAGGGCCGACGGTCCGGAATCGTCCGGACCGTCGGCCCCGCTTCGCCCAATATAGGGGCTCGCGGGCTTTTCGCCGACAGGCTCGTTCGCCGATCCTGTCGACGCGGTGTCGACAAGCCGGATTTTCGCGCCCGGCCGGATCAGCCGGATGATCCGGCGCACCAGCGAAGGTCGGCTGGGATCCGGAACAGCGTGCGAGAAATCGACATCCGGCAGCATGCCGCGATGCGGCCGGCGCCGGACTTCGGCATGGACCGCGGACGAATAGGTCTCGCCGATCAACAGCGCCCAGGTCGGCAGTCGGTGGATATGCAGGCTCCTCGAGCCCGGTATTCTGTAGGGATCGAACATCGGTCCGTCCTCCGTATGAAAATAAAGATGAAAAGGCCAAGCAACATCGTCCGCCGGCATTCGGCCGGAGGCGCGGATTGCCTCGGTCCGCAACCGACGCTCGGCATCGGTCTGGACACGATAAGCGTCGGTCCGGACACGACTGAACGAGTCGGTCTGGACATGTTCAGCTGGGGCGTTCAGCCCTTTTGACTTTTTGAAAAACATCGCAGGATTCCTTCAAGAGCCGAAAAATCGTCTCGGCGGGAATCGGTGCGATCAAGTCTTAGAGAGTCAGGTGAATCGTCGTACCGAAGCCGCCGGCAGGCGTACAAGCCCACGAGAGGGGCGCTGGATGTGCATGGTCATCATGAGTGTCCCCTCCATCGGTTCGGGTTGACAATGCGACTGACATACCCGACTTCGCAGAAAATGGCCACCCGCAGGTCCAGGAATTTCCAAAACCGGAAAGCTCCTGTGGCCGATCTGCCACTTATTAGAAGGATGCGGAAATGAACCGTCGTCTCCGCATCGCGCTCTACCAGCCGGATATTGCCGGCAACACCGGGACAATCCTGCGCTTCGCCGCTTGCCTCGGCCTTGGCGTCGACATCATCGAGCCGGCCGGCTTTCCGCTGTCCGACAAGGCGCTCAAGCGTGCCGGCATGGACTACCTCGAAATGGCTGCCCTCACCCGGCATGTCGACTGGAACGCCTTCGAGGACTGGCGCAACAAGGACGGGCGCCGGTTGGTGCTTCTGTCGACCAAAGCTGCGACCCCCTACACCAGCTTCAGCTTTGCGGACGGCGACATCCTTCTGTTCGGCCGCGAATCCGCGGGCGTGCCGGATCCTGTCCATCAGGCGGCGGATGCGCGGCTGACTATCCCCATGCAGGGCATCGCGCGCAGCATCAATGTCGCGCTGTCCGTCGCCATGGTGGCGGGCGAGGCCGTCCGGCAGCTCGGATAGGATCGGCGGCCCATCGACAGCCTTGCCGTCGCCGACGACAGCGGTTTCTCTGGCCATTCTCACCCAGGCGCACATCGCCTTCTCCTGTCATTTGCCCAATCAGCATTTCTTCGCTACAAGCTCAACTTAACTTGAGGTCAAGCGGAAAATCGGAAATGGCTCCAGCATCGGAATTGACGGTCGGCCAGGTGGCCATGCGCAGCGGCGTAGCGGTGTCGGCACTGCATTTTTATGAGACGCGCGGGCTGATCCGCAGCCACCGCACGTCAGGCAACCAGCGCCGTTACGGCCGCGACGTGCTGCGGCGAGTGGCAATCATCAAGGTCGCGCAGGAGGTCGGCATCTCGCTCGCCGAAATCGGCGAAGCCCTTGCGTCGCTGCCCGAAAGCCGCACGCCGACGCGCGACGACTGGGGATTGCTGTCGACCGCATGGCGCGACGCGCTCGACCACAAGATCGCCCAGTTGAAGAAACTGCGCGACGGGCTGAGCGACTGCATCGGCTGCGGCTGCATGTCGATCGACAAATGCCCGCTCAGGAACAAGGGGGACCGGCTGGCAAATGAGGGAGCGGGCGCGCGGAGGCTGTTGGTCGGACCCTAATCGGCCGCCGGCAGCCGCCTGATGGTGAACTCGATCAAATCCCCCGGCCGCTCGAACCAGCTTTCGATCTCCGTCCAGTAGGCTTGCTTGGGAAAGCGCTCGAACCATTCCTTGGCCTTGAGCCGCGCATCGGAGCGCGGCAGGACGAAGGTCTCGCGCAGAAAGCCGTCGCGCGGCATGCGTGCGCGCTCGGTCCGGCTCTGATCGAGCCTTTTCTTCAGGCCATCCAGCGGCGGTCTTGCCGGGGTGCGCACGAAACAACTCCCTGCACCTGGCACATGCCCCCGAAAGGATCATGCGCAAAAGCAAAGTGACTTGACCCTGTCCCCTAAGAGATTAGGGATCGCGCCGGCAAAAGACGAGTCATTTGTAGGGGCGGGCCACCCCGCAACCGGAGACGGCACTTTGGAACGACCTGAAATACCCGCTGGCCTGCCCGCCGACATTGAAGAGAAGAAGATGAAGGCGCGCCTGTGGTTCGAGGCGCTGCGCGAACGCATTTGCGGCGCTTTCGAGCAGATCGAGCAGGATCTCCAGGGCCCCCTCGCCTCATGGTCGCCGGGCCGTTTCGAAAAGACGCCGTGGGAGCGTGACCAGGGCAAGGGTGGCGGCGGCACCATGTCGATGATGCATGGCCGCGTCTTCGAGAAGGTCGGCGTCCATACGTCGACCGTCTACGGCGAGTTCTCGCCCGAATTCAGGAAGGAAATGCCCGGCGCCGAGGAAGACCCGCGCTTCTGGGCCTCCGGCATCTCGCTGATCGCGCACCCCTGGAATCCCAACGTTCCTGCCGTGCACATGAACACGCGCATGGTCGTCACCTCGAGGCAATGGTTCGGCGGCGGCGCCGATCTGACGCCGGTGCTCGACCACCGCCGTACCCAGGACGACCCCGACACTGTCGCCTTCCACCGCGCCATGCAGTTCGCTTGCGAAAAGAACGCCGCCGTCGCCGACCACTCGAAATTCAAGGCCTGGTGCGACGAGTATTTCTTCCTGCCCCACCGCAACGAGCCGCGCGGCGTTGGCGGCATTTTCTTCGACTGGCTGCATTCTGGCGACGACAGAGGCGGTTGGAACGCCGATTTCAACTTCGTCCAGGACGTCGGACGCTCCTTCCTCGTCGTCTACGGCCACCTCGTGCGCGCCAATTTCAACGAGAACTGGACGGACGGCGACCGCGACGAACAGCTCATCCGCCGCGGCCGCTATGTCGAGTTCAACCTGCTTCACGATCGCGGCACCATCTTCGGTCTGAAGACCGGCGGCAATGTCGCCTCGATCCTGTCCAGCCTGCCGCCGGAGGTGCGCTGGCCGTAGGATCAGCCGGAGCAATTCCATTCTGGAATCGCGTCAAGTCGAGGAGACAGGGCGGGCGGTGCACGATGCTTTGATGCAACCAGACCGCTCCTCCCGTGTTATAGCTCTCGCCCCGCCCACGTCCGGGAATGGACCGTGGGCTAAAAAAGTCGCGGAGCCTCGACAGGCTCCCTGGAGGAAAAGGAGAAATCCGATGAAGCAATTCCACTGCGGCTCGCTTGTTCCCGGCTGTGAGTGGCACACCCGTGCCGACGAGGAAGCCGAAGTGATGCGCCGTGCCGTCGAGCATATGCGCGAGACGCATGGCGAGACGACCATCCGCGAAACCATGATCGAGGCGATCCGCTCGCGCATTGAAAAAGTCCGCGACGCCGCCTAGGCTTTGGCCGGCCTGCTTTCGCCAGCGTTAGCAACCAGCCGCGTTGGCGCTTCGAGATCGGGGCGCCGCCGCGGGCGCCTCGGAGCCGGACCCTACGGGGTCAAAAAATCACATTTGCATCAGCTAAAATAAACCACGCGGTAACCGAACCCGTGCCACCGTCCCGAGGATAATCCGGCCACAGTGGGCTGCCAGAGGAGCCCGTCGCCACCAGGCGCTGATCCGGAATCAGGTGGGCGAGGTGTTTCGCGCATGCGCGAAAAGTCCGGCAGTCGAGTGAGGTTCCGCACGATGGCGCTCCTGCTGTGCGCGCTCATCGGGGCGTCGCCGGCAGCCGCCCAGGACATGACGACATCGTTGGTCGACATACATCAGGGCTCGCCGCTCAGCGACCGCGCGAGGAGCCTTGGCAATGGCGGCTACGAACTGCAGAACGGGACCTTTGTCTCGTTCAACCAATGGTACCGGGCAAACTGGGTCGACATGCATGTGGACCTGCTCACCCAGATCACGGAGGATACCGGCATCCTTTGGGGCTTTGGGACCGGAGAAGAGGGCGTGAAGTATCGGATCGAGCCAAGCCTCAAGCTTGGGTTCCTCACCCAGATGCATCCGAACCCGAACAGCACTCTTTCCCTTTCGCTCACCACGACCATCGGCGGCAAGCTTACCGAAAAGTCCTGCGAAGCCGATTACGGCGATTTTGGCACCTACAGCGTCAATTGCCGGCTCGCGGCCAGCCGGATGGCGCCTGAGGAAACCTTGAAATATCTGGTTAACGCTAAACCGGAGAGCCAGCACATCTGGCTGAATTACCGTGTAACTTTCTGATCGCCGGGAGGATGCAAATGAAAATCATCTCGCCCCGAAACTCGCGATCATCCGTCTTGGTTCTTGTTTGAACGGAGTAACAGCATGTCAGGGAGTTGCTTCAAATTCGGCATCGCCACGGCTCTCGCCATCCTGTCGGCGCCGATGGCATCGGCACAGGAGGCCGTCAATGCGGACGAGATGGCCGCGCTGTGCCACGGCGGCGGCCTGTCCACATGCGTGAGTGCAACGATCCCGGTCGCGGGCACGCAAGCAGTGCAGCGGTGGATGAGCCCCGAAATTGGCGCGGCTTGGGCCGCCGGATACAGGGGCAAGGGCGTCACGATAACGATCGTCGACGATTTCTCCAGTACATCGCGGTTCTCCGGCAATTTCGGTGTTGGGGTTCAAACCCAGCGCCACGGTGAATGGACGCGTGAGGAAGCCGGCATGATCGCGCCCTTGGCGACCATCAGGTCGAAGGACTTCTCAACCGGTTCGGCCGTCGGCCTTGCGCCCGGCCTGAACGTGCTCAATCTGAGCTACGGCATGTACGCCAGGGCGGGCTACAGCTCGAACCAGATCGGCTGGGCCCCGGAGGAAGCCTCCATCATCTCCTACGCCACCAGGGGGACGGCTGTCGTTTCGAAGGCCGCGGGCAACGATTCGGTCGCCGTGGGCGGGGTCACGAACGGCCAGCAGGACTATCTCGACCTTGCCCTGATCGGAAAACCATCCGCGATCTTCGTCGGCGCGCTGTCCACCAACGGCACGACGTCCAGCAAGGCCCAGCTTGCCTGGTATTCGAATACCGCCGGCTCCAATGCGCTGGTGCAAAGCCACTTCCTCGTGGTTGGTGTCGATGGAAGCAAGACAGGCCTTTATGGCACCTCCTTCGCCGCGCCGATCATTTCAGGATATGCGGCGATCATCGGCAGCAAGTTCACCACGGCCACGGCGACCCAGATCACCAACGATCTGCTCAACACGGCTCGTACCGACACGCTGGTCAACTACAGGGCCTCGGTCTACGGCAAGGGCGAGGCAAGCCTTTCGCGCGCCCTGGCTCCCACGGCGATCAGGTAGGAGAGCGACCTTTCGCCCGGTCAAATCGTCGCCTCGGCTATGCCTTTTGATCGGCACGGTCGTCCGGGCAAGCTCCAGTCTAAGTTTCAAGCGCCTTCGCGGCGCGGTCCAGCAGCGTGCCGCGATCGGCGGCAAATCCCGCCTCGATCCATTCCGTTTCGAGGTTCTTGAGGATTTCGCCCAGCTTCGGCCCTGGCGTGGCGCCGAGCGCCGTCAGATCGGCGCCTTTCAGCGGAAACACCGGTTTTTCCCATTTGAGCGCGAAGGCCAGCAGGCGCGAAAAGCCGCCGGCTTCGAGCAGCGCGTCATTGTCCTCGACGGCGCGCACCCGGGCTCCGGCAAGCGATAGCCGCAGGCGGTCGACAACCCCTTGCCGGTCGCCGCGATAGAGCCTTTTCGCCAGTTCGCCCTCGGTCGTCTTCGGCTCGACCGCCGTCGAGAGCGCCCAGTAGCGCAAACGGTCCAATTCCGCGGTCGAAAACCTCAGCCGCTCGGCCAGCGTCTTCATGCGCGCGGCATCCGGCGGCACGATCGCCTCCAGCCGCAGCATCGGATCGGCCGCCCAACCCAGATCCTTCTCGGCCTTGGTCAGCCCGTGGATGGCGTCGATGCCCCATTTCTCGCTTTCCGGCAGCGCGGCGGTCAAGACGCCGGCCTGCCGCATCCACAGCAGCGCCCGCGACGGATCAGGCGCCGAAAGCAGTTTCTTCAACTCGGACCAGACGCGCTCCGCCGAGAGTTGGGCCAGGCCCTCCTTCAGCCGGGCGCAGGCCTTCAGCCCCTCGGCATCCGGCCGGCCTTCGCCATACCAGGCGAAGAAGCGGAAGAAGCGCAGGATGCGCAGATAATCCTCACGAATCCGCGCTTCCGCATCACCAATGAAGCGCAGCCGCCGCGCCTCGATATCGGCGATGCCGCCGACCAGGTCGACGATGGAACCATCCGCGTCGGCGTAGAGGGCGTTGATCGTGAAGTCGCGCCGCTCGGCATCGAGTTTCCAATCGCGCCCGAACGACACTTTGGCGCGGCGGCCGTCGGTCTCGACATCGGCGCGCAAAGTGGTGATTTCATAGGGCTTGCCGCCGGCGACCACCGTGATGGTGCCGTGCTCGATGCCGGTCGGCACCGGCTTGAAACCCTCCGTCTCGGCGCGGCGGATGATTTCCTGCGGCAAACAGGTGGTGGCGATGTCGACATCGGCGACCGGCTGGCCCATCAGCGTGTTGCGCACGGCGCCGCCGGCGACACGCGCCTCTTCGCCGCCTTCAGCCAGGGCGGCAAGCAGGCGCTGCAAATGCTTGTCGGCGAGCCAGTCGGCCCTGCCCGCGATCGAAACACTCACGCATAGAGCCTTTCATAGAGCGTGCGGATGATGCCGGCGGTGACGCCCCAGATACGCTGGTCGCCATAGGGCATGTCGTAGAAGAACCATTCGAGATCGTTCCACATGCGGCTGTCACGCTTGTGATTCACCGGGTCCATCAGGAAGCGCAGCGGCACTTCGAAGGCTGCATCGACTTCGTCGGCATTCAAGGCCAGCTGGAAGCCGGCCCGCACGATGCCCAGTACGGGAGCGATGCGGTAGCCGCTGCCGGCGACATAGTCGGGCATGCGGCCGATGATCTCGATGCGGTCCTGGTCAAGGCCGATCTCCTCGAAGGTTTCGCGCAGCGCCGCCGCCTCCGGGCTGGCATCGGTCGCATCGATGGTGCCGCCGGGAAAGGCCACCTGCCCCGAATGGTTGCGCAGCTTTTCGGCCCGTTTGGTCAGCAAAACCGTCGCCTCGTCTTCGTGATCGACCACCGGGATCAGCACCGCTGCATTGCGCAGCACCTTGCCCTGGTAGAGGCGCGGATGACCCGGATTGAAGCGATGGTCGCCATAGTCGTCGCCGGCATGCGCCTCTGGCTGCGCGGCGAAGCGCGCGCGAAAATCCGCCGACGAAAACGGCATCAGTGACAGGCGATCCATCATGCGCTCAGCCGCTTCAACTGGTCCGCCGGCATGATCGGAAACACCGCGCCCTTCGAGCGCACGGCAAACATCGCCTTGCCGCCGATCTCGATCTCCTCGCCATGTCCGACCAGCTCGTACATGACGGGCCGCCCCACCAGCGCTTCCAGCCTGCCGCGCACCAGCACATAGGGCTTCAGGCCCCCGGTCTCGTTCTCGTCGACGAAACGCAGCGGCCGTTCCGGTCCAGCCTCGACCACGTCGCCGACATTGGTGCGGAAGGTGATGATCTGTTCGTCGCCACTGCCCGAAACATCCATTTCGACGGCGACGAACGGCGCATCGGCGACGCGGATGCCGACCTTTTCCACAGGCGTCACCAGATAGGTCCTGCCATCCGCGTCCTTGCGCAGCACGGAGGAGAAGAGCTGCACCAGCGGCATGCGACCGATCGGCGTGCCGAGATAGAACCAGGTGCCGTCGGCCTTGATCTCCATGTCGAGATCGCCGCAAAAGTCGGGATTCCAGCGCTCCACGGGCGCCGCGCCCTTGCCGGCGCGCGCCGCGCGCGAGATCAGCGCCTCCAGGCCGCGCGCCTCGGTTGCCTGCGTAAGGCTTTGTTGGCGATGTTCGTCGTGTTCCGTCATCGTCACGAAATAGTCACTGTTGTTCCGCTTGTCAGCCTAAGTCTGTGATTTAAGTTCGGCCATAGGCGCCACGCGAGGCCGAATCGCGGCAACCTATGATATGGTGCGGGCCGGTATTTCCAAGCGAAGGGATCGAGCCGAATGAGCGTGATGGTCAAGGAAAGCCCGATCAGCGAAACGGACATGATCGCCGAGGCCGAAAAGGCACTGGCAGACATTTCCAGGATCCGCGACGGGGTCGGCCGGGTGATCTTCGGCCAGGAGAATGTCGTCGAACGCACGCTCGTGGCGCTGCTGGCCGGTGGCCATGCGCTGCTGGTCGGTGTTCCCGGCCTTGCCAAGACCAAGCTGGTCGAAACGCTGGGAATCGTGCTCGGCCTCGATTCGCGCCGCATCCAGTTCACGCCCGACCTGATGCCGTCCGACATCCTCGGCTCCGAGGTGATGGAACAGGACGAGACCGGCAAGCGCTCCTTCCGCTTCATCTCCGGCCCGATCTTCGCCCAGTTGCTGATGGCCGACGAGATCAACCGCGCCTCGCCGCGTACCCAGTCGGCGCTGCTGCAGGCCATGCAGGAATACCATGTCACCATCGCCGGCGCCCGCTATGACCTGCCCGCACCGTTCCATGTGCTGGCGACCCAGAACCCGCTGGAGCAGGAAGGCACCTATCCGCTGCCGGAAGCCCAGCTTGACCGCTTCCTGATGCAGGTCGACATCCTCTATCCCGAAATCGAGGCCGAGCGCCGCATCCTCCTGGAAACCACCGGCATCGAGGATGCCAAGGCGCAGAATGTGCTGCAGCCGGCTCGATTGAAGGAAATCCAGACGCTGATCCGCCGCATGCCGGTGCCCGAAAGCGTCGTCGAGGCGATCCTCACTCTGGTGCGCTCGGCCCGTCCAGGCCAGGGCAATGCCGATACCGACAAGCATGTCGCCTGGGGCCCCGGCCCGCGCGCCAGCCAGGCGCTGATGCTGTGCACGAGGGCGCGGGCGCTCTATGACGGGCGCCTGGCGCCCTCGGTCGACGATGTGCGGGCGCTGGCCGAGCCGGTGTTGCAGCACCGCATGGCGCTGACTTTCGCCGCCCGCGCAGAAGGCACCAGCGTGCGCGACGTGGTGGCGAAGCTTGTGAAAGGGATTTGATGGCGCGCATCGGCGAGGTCCAGGCCCCGGCAGCAACGCGCGACGCGCTCGCCCGTGGCCGGTTGCGGGCTTCGCTGGTGCCCGACCTGCTGGTCGAGGCGCGCCGCATCGTCAACACCGTGATCGCCGGCTGGCATGGCCGCCGCAAGCGCGGCATCGGTGAGAATTTCTGGCAGTTCCGGCCCTATGTCGAGGGCGATTCCTCGCGTATCGACTGGCGTCGCTCGGCCCGCGACGACCACACCTATGTGCGCGACCGCGAATGGGAAGCGGCCCATACGGTGTGGCTGTGGGCCGACCCTTCGCCGTCCATGCTCTACAAATCGACCGGCGCCAGCGTCTCCAAGCAGTCGCGCGCGCTGGTGCTGGCGCTGGCCATGGCCGAACTGTTGTCGCGCAGCGGCGAACGCATCGCCTGGCCGGGCCTGACCGATCCATTCACCGCCCGCAACGGCGCCGAGCGCATCGCCGCCCAGCTGATGCATGCCGGCGACTTGCCGGCCAAGCCTGACCTCACCGACATCAGGCGCTTCTGCGACATCGTCATCGCCAGCGATTTCCTCGACCCGGTCGAGGAGACGATGGAATGGCTCGACGTGCTCGCCCGCCACGGCGTGCGCGCCCATCTGATCGAGGTTGCCGACCCGGCCGAGGAAACCTTCCCCTATGCCGGCCGCACCGAATTCACCGATCCCGAGACCGGCGAAAAGCTGACCGCCGGACGCGCCGAGATGCTCGGCGACGAATACCGCCTGCTCTACACCGCCCGCCGCCAGGAGCTGGCCGGCTGGTGCAAGCGGCTCGGCTGGAGCTTTACCGTCAACCACACCGATCGGCTGGCGTCCGACGCGCTGGTGCGCCTGCACATGGCGATGACAGCCGATGGCGGCTATGCCGGTAGCGGTCGTACCGGTCAGCCTGGAAAGGCGGTCGCATGAGCTGGCTGCCGCTCTCCTTTGGCGCGCCCATGGTGCTGTGGGGTCTGCTGGCGCTCCCGGTGATCTGGTGGCTGCTCAGGCTGACGCCGCCCAAGCCGCAGGCCGAGATTTTCCCGCCGCTGAAGATCCTGGCACGCGTCTTGAAGCGCGAGGAAACGCCGCATCAAAGCCCTTGGTGGCTGACGCTGCTCAGGCTGCTGATGGCGGGCCTCATCGTCGCGGCCCTGGCCGAACCGGTCTTCAACCCGCGCGAAAAGCTGCCGGCCGAGGGCGCGGCCCTTGCTCTGGTCATCGACAATGACTGGGCGAGTGCCGCCGACTGGAACAAGCGCGTCGCCACCGCCGAGCGGCTAATCAAGGATGCCGGCTCGAACGGCGTGCCGGTCATCATCGCGTTTACCGCCGAAAAGGCCAATGCGGAGATCGGCCCCTTCGATGCCGCCGCCGCGCTCGACCGGCTGCGCGCCGCCAAGCCGCGGCCGATCCCGACCGATCGGCCCGCCGTCTATGCCCGCGTCGCCGGCGTGCTGGAGACCTTGCCCGGCGCCAGCGTCGCCGTGCTGGCCGACGGCCTCGCGGCCAAGGGCGACGAGGCCGCCTTCAACACGCTGTTGTCGAAGAATGCGGCACGCGTGGTTTGGGCAACGGCCGATCGGCTTTCGCTGACAGGCCTCACCGCCGCCGACAACCAGGTCGACGGTTTTGCGCTCACCGCCATCCGCGCGCCGGGTGACCCGGCACCGGCGCAGGTCACCGCCGGCGCCTTCGACGACAAGGGCCGCCGCATCGCCGATGCGACGCTGACCTTCGCGCCCGGCGAAGCCACCGCCACCGGCACCATGGCGGTGCCGTTCGAGCTGCGCAACGACTTCGCTTCGATCGCCCTCGACGGCGAGCGCCAGGCGGGTGCGGTGCGCGTGCTCGACGAAAGCTCCAAGCGCCGCCGCGTCGGGCTGTTATCGCAGGCCGAGGCCGACCAGGCGCAGCCGCTTCTGTCACCGCTCTATTACATCAGGCGCGCGCTGCAGCCCTTCGCCGATCTGGTCGAACCCTCCAGCGCCGATCTCGCCGACGCCATCCCGCAGATCCTCGACCAGAAGCCGGCGATGATCATCATGGCCGATATCGGCACCATTCCGGCGCAGGTCCGGCAGCGATTGGTCGACTGGGTCGACAATGGCGGGACGCTGGTGCGTTTCGCCGGCTCGCGGCTGGCCGCCGCAGGCAATGACGACGATCTGCTGCCGGTCCGCCTGCGCACCGGCGAGCGTTCGCTGGGCGGCGCACTGTCCTGGACCTCGCCGCAGCCGGTCACCGAATTTCCCAAGGCCGGTCCTTTCGCCGATCTTGCGCCGCCTACGGAAGTCACCGTGAGCAGGCAGGTGCTGGCCGAACCGACACCCGATATCGTCGAGCGCACCTGGGCCGCTCTTGCCGACGGCACGCCGCTGGTCACCGGGCTGAAGAGAGGCAAGGGCACGCTGGTGCTGTTCCACGTTACGCCCGAGGCGACATGGTCGAACCTGCCGATCTCGGGCAGCTTCGTCGAGATGCTGCGTCGCATCGTGCAGCTGTCGCGCAACCAGGGCGCGGCGATCGCCAATGCCGAAGCCGCCGCCACATCGCTGGCACCCTACCGCATGATCGCGGCCGACGGCTCGCTGGTGCCGCCGACGCCGGATGCACGGCCGCTGGTGCCGAGCGCCGGCGCGCGGGTGACCTTGGAGAACCCGCCCGGCCTCTACGGCTCGGAAACCGGCGTCTTCGCCCACAATTTGCTCGATGCCGCAAGCACCTTCGTGCCGCTGGCGCGCCCGCAACTCACGGTTCCGGTCACATCAATCCAGTACGCCTTCGATGAATCCCGCAATCTGAAAGGTTCGCTGGTCACCGCCGCCCTGTTGCTGATGCTGCTCGACACGCTGGCGGTGTTCTGGATGGGCGGGCTGTTCTCGCGCCGGCGGCGCCGTGCCGGCGCTGTGGCCACCACCGCTGCGATCCTGATCGCACTTGGCGCATTGTTCGGCCATGCCGATTTCGCCCGCGCCGACGACGCCAAGCCGGGCGACGAGGCGGCCATCACGGCGATTTCGAAAACCCGCATCGCCTATGTGCTGACCGGCGTGCCGGGCGACGATTCGATCAGCCGTGCCGGGCTCGAGGGCCTGACCCGCTTCCTGATCGAGAAGACCGCGCTGGAACCCGGCGCACCGGCCGGCGTCGACATTGCGAAGGACGAACTGTCCTTCTATCCGCTGATCTACTGGCCGATCGATCCGGCCGCCCCCATGCCGAGCCAGGCCGCGATCGCCCGTATCGACGCTTATATGCAACAGGGCGGCACGGTGCTGTTCGACACGCGCGACCAGTTCGCCAACGGCATCGGCGCCGATTCGACCAGCCCGGCGACAGAGCGGCTGCGCGACATCCTCGGCAACCTCAACGTGCCGCCGCTGGAGCCGGTGCCGTCGGACCACGTGCTGACCAAGTCCTTCTTCATCCTGCCGGAGTTCCCTGGTCGCTTCGCCGGCAGCCCGCTCTGGGTCGAGGCATCGCTCGACGCCAGCAACGCCGACAACCGGCCGGTGCGCACCGGCGATGGTGTCTCGCCGATCATGATCACCGCCAATGATTTCGCCGGCGCCTGGGCCGTCGACGAGAACGGCGACCCGCTGCTGCCGACGGTGCCGGCCGACCCGATGCAGCGCATCTATGCGCTGCGCGCCGGCGTCAACATCATGATGTATATGCTGACCGGCAACTACAAATCCGACCAGGTGCATGTCCCCATTCTGCTTGAACGGCTGGGGCAGTAACCAATGAACTGGTCGATCTCCTTCGAACCGCTGATCTCCTGGCCATTGCTGGCCCTCGTGCTGGTACCGCTGGCGCTGCTGGCGCTTGTCGGCCTGTGGTTTCGCCAGCGCGGCGGTGTCCTGCGCTTCATCGCCCTGCTGGCGCTGGCCGCCGCCCTGTTCAACCCGGTGTTCCTCAACGAGGAGCGCGAGCCCCTGAAAAGCGTCGTCGCGCTGATTGTCGACCGCAGCCAGAGCCAGGACATCGGCGACCGCACCAGGCAGACCGATGAAGCGCTCGCCGGACTGCAGCAGCGTCTAGGCCGCTTCAAGCAGTTCGACGTCCGCGTCGTCGAGGCCGGCAAGTCCGATGCCGCCGAGGAGCGTACCGAAACACGGCTGTTCGGCGCGCTGGAAGGCGCCTTGCGCGACGTGCCGCCGTCGCGCATCGGCGGCGCCATCATGATCACCGATGGCGAGGTGCACGACGCGCCCCCGGGCGCGCCCGACTTCAACGCCCCGCTGCACGCCTTGATCACCGGCAACGACCACGAAAAGGATCGCCGCATCCGCTTCGAGAACGCGCCGCGTTTCGGCATCGTCGGCAAGCCGCTCGACATGACCTACCGCGTCATCTCGACGGAAAACGAAGCCGGCCCGGTCGATGTGCGCGTCTCGGTCAATGGCGAGCAGGTCGCGGTCGAGCATGCCACCGTCGGCCAGGCCATGCCGCTGCAGGTGACCATCCCCGGCGCCGGGCGCAACATCATCGAACTCGCCATCGACCGCGAACCCGGCGAACTCACCGACACCAACAACCGCGCCATCGCGCTGGTCGACGGCATCCGCGAGAATTTGCGCGTGCTGCTCGTTTCGGGCGAACCGCATGCGGGCGAGCGCACCTGGCGCAATCTGTTGAAATCGGACGCCTCGGTCGATCTCGTCCATTTCACCATTCTGCGGCCGCCCGAGAAGCAGGACGGCACGCCGATCAACGAATTGTCGCTGATCGCCTTCCCGACGCGCGAACTGTTCGTCGAGAAGATCAAGGATTTCGACCTCATCATCTTCGACCGCTACCAGCACCGCGACGTGCTGCCGATCCTCTATTACGACTACATCTCCGAATATGTCGAAAAGGGCGGCGCGCTGCTGATCGCCGCCGGCCCCGAATATGCCGGCGAGTCTTCGATCGCACGCACGCCGCTGATGTCGGCTTTGCCCGCCATGCCGACCGGCGAAGTGCTCGAAAAGGCCTTCTATCCGCGCCTCACCGACCTCGGCCAGCGTCATCCGGTGACGCGCGGCCTCGACGGTTCGGCCACCGAGCCGCCGCACTGGAGCCGCTGGTTCCGCACCATTGGCGTGCAGAACCCGCAAGGCGAGGTGGTGATGAAGGGCGCCGACAACCGGCCCCTGCTGCTGCTCGATCGCAAGGGCGAAGGCCGTGTCGGCATGCTTTTGTCCGACCAGGGCTGGCTGTGGGCGCGCGGCTTCGAGGGCGGCGGTCCGCACGTCCAGCTCTATAGGCGCATCGCCCACTGGCTGATGAAGGAACCCGAGCTCGAGGAAGAGCGGCTGACCGCCGAGGGACGCGGCATGGTGCTGGAGATCCGCCGCCAGACCATGGCCGACGATCCAGGCTCCGCGCAGATCATCACGCCCTCGGGCAAGACGGTGACCGTCAAGCTCGATAAATCCGAGCCCGGCGTCTTCCTCGGCAGCGTCCAGACCAACGAGATCGGCCTCTTCCAGGTCGCCAATGGCGATCTCACCGCGCTCGCCCATGTCGGGCCGGTCAATGCGCCGGAATTCGCCGATGTCATCTCCACCGAAAACCGGCTGAAGGCACCGGCGGAAGCCACCGGCGGCAGCGTGCGCCGGCTGGCGTCATCGACGGCCCTCGGCAGCGACGTGACCCTGCCGTCCATCGTGCCGGTTCGCTCGGCCGGCGATGCCTCCGGCAGCGACTGGATCGGCCTGCGCACCACCGACGACAGCGTCTTGAAGGCCGTCTCGCGCGTGCCGCTGTTCGGCGGCTTCCTCGGCCTCGGCCTGCTGCTCCTGGCGATGGGATCGATGTGGTATCGCGAGGGACGGTAAGCTTCCCTTCTCCGCGCTTCACGGGTGCACCAAGGGCGGATGAGGGGCGGCGCTGGCCTCTGAAGCATTGATGCTAATCAGGCGTTGGCGCCAAAGCTGTCCGCGCTTTATGTCAAACGGCACCTGCCGGGGCCCCGTTGCCTGCGGCAACTCCCCAGCGTTCGTGACCTTTCATCGTGCCACTGGCACGATGAATTCGCCTGTGGCGAACCGATCACTCACTCCTCCGGCTCGGTCGTGAACAGCAGCGGGTAGCCCTTGGCCTTGCCGGCGTCGGTGGCTCGCGTCGCCTTGGTCTCGGCGACATCCTTGGTGAAGACCGCGACCACGCAGACGCCGCGCCGGTGCGCGGTGATCATGATGCGGTGCGCCTGATCCTCGCTGAGCTTGAACTCGCCCTTCAGCACCGTCACCACGAATTCGCGCGGCGTGAAATCGTCATTGATGAGGATGACCTTGTAGAGCTTCGGCCGCTCGGTCTGCGGCTTGACCTTGGTTCGCGGTTTTGTGGTGATTTCTGGCATCGGAACCGACAGTTTCGCGATCGGGCTTTACCCGGTATTTTGCCACGGGCGGCAGCGATCGTCCATTTTGAGTGGCATGCGGGCGGCCGGCGGGCCGGCCCGGTCATTTGCAATCATGTGGGAAATTGTCGGGCGCCGTTCAACGGCCCTGGCGGCCGAAGATACGGCGGTTCGCGCCGGCATCCGCCCGGCGCTCCATCCAGGCCGCGATCGGCCATCCGACGACGCAGACCAGCGTCACGGCAAGCAGCACGATCAGCAGCCACGCCTGGACAGGCGTAATGTAGTCCCAGTTGCTGGAAATTATCGGCGCGAACAGCGAGGGCTCGGTGCGGCCACTGGCAGGATCGGGCACGGGGCTGGCGGTGAGCAGAATCAGCCCCCTGGCGACACCGGTGGCAACCAGGCCGCCGATCACCATCGAACGCAAAATGGACGAAAGCCGCTTCTTCATGCGGATTGTCCTACACGACCGGCGTTGCAAACGGGTTAAGCACGATCGAAATGCTCGGCTGGAAGCCGCCGGTGTTCAGCTCATCGACCATGCATTCGGCGCAAGGCCGCCCCAGCCGGTTGCGGCGGGGCGGCCTTGCTAGAACTGACCTCGAAACTGATCAGGGCTTCTTCGGTGCAGCCTTCGGGGCCGCCATGGCGGGGGCTGCCTTCGCGGCGGCCGCCTTGGCAGGGGCCTTCTTGACCGGGCACTTGTGCTTCTTGGTCACCTTGCAGGCGCCCTTCTTGGCAACCTTCTTCGGAGCAGCCTTGGCCGGTGCGGTGGTCGTCGCGGCAGCGGCCGGAGCTGTGGTCGTGGTCGCGGCAGCCGGGGCAGCGGTCGTGGTGGCGGCAGCGTTGCCAAGAGCCGGCATCGAGAAGGCAAGAGCAACGGAGAGACCGAGGGCCGACAGGAGGGACTTTTTCATGGCTTCATTTCCTTTTTATGCGGGTCGATTTTGAGCGTCACTGGACTGGGTCGTTCGGTGTCACTCCAAGCAGCTTCAAAGCGTTGGCGAGCATCCGGATGCCCTGTGCCTGTTTCTTGGCAGCACAATACCGGTTGCCCTTTCTCTGAAGTGCCTTTGCCGCGGTGACCTGCGTTGCCGTGGCATGGGTTTCGAGGGCTTCATCAAATTGGTGGCTGAGATTGGCGCACCGTTCGCTCCGGGTGAGCGGCGCCTTTGCGTCCGATTGTCCAGCAGCGGCGGTGACCAGGCCAAGGCCCAGCAACGCACCCAACAAACTGATCGACAAGCTTGGCATTGGTTTTTCCGTGAGCCCGGAGATTTTGCGTCGCAGCCGGTAATCTGACCGCCACGGCACCGTTATGCCGCCCTACCTTTTCAGGAGTTTTTCCCAATTGTAGAATTTTGTTTCTGGATTGTGTCTGTCCCGCCCGCCTCATGCGTATCGTCCAAATCGGTCCCGGTTTTGGGAACCGCACGCATGGAAACAGAGAGCTTCAACACGGCCATCGCTTTCCATGTGGAGAAGGCTGAATTCGTTCTCCCTTGAAAAGCAAGGCACTGGCCAACATATGGCCCGAATTCTATCGTGTGGCTCACCTGCCAGGAATGACTTGGCCGGCAATCGAGACAGGGCACCTCGTGAAATCCGACGCACACATATTGATCGTCGACGACGACAAGGGCATCCGCGACCTGCTTCAGGAATTCTTCCAGAAGCGGGGCCTGCACACTTCAGTTGCCGCCGACGGTACCGAGATGGAGGCCATCCTGCGCCGCGCGCAGGTGGACCTCATCGTGCTCGACGTGATGTTGCCCGGCAAGAGCGGGCTGGAACTGTGCCGCGACCTGCGCGCCCAGTATACGACACCGATCATCATGCTGACCGCCGTCACCGAGACCACCGACCGCGTCGTCGGCCTGGAGATGGGTGCCGACGACTATGTGCCCAAGCCCTTCGATCCGCGCGAACTCCTGGCGCGTATCCGTGCCGTGCTGCGGCGCAATGGTACTTCCGAACCGAAACGCGCCACCACCAAGCAGATCTACCGTTTCGCCGGCTGGACGATGGACTGTTCGCGGCGCCGGCTGACCGCGCCCGACGATGTCAGGGTCGAGCTGACCATGGCCGAATTCAACCTGCTGCAGACCTTCGTCAAGAGCGCCCAGCGCGTGCTGACCCGCGACCAGCTCATCGAGCTCTCCGGCGGCGACAGCGACTATTCCTTCGACCGCAGCATCGACATCCTGGTCAGCCGGCTGCGGCGCAAGATGGAAGATGACCCGAAAACGCCGAAACTGATCCTGACAGTGCGCAGCGGCGGCTACCAGTTCCTGCCCGAGACGACCTCCGAATGAGACGTTTCCTGCCGCAGACGTTGCCTGTCTGGGTGCTGCTGATCGTCATTGCCGGCCTTCTGATCAGCCAGGTCGCGACCCTCTATATCGTGTCGCGCGACCGCGCCGCCGCCAATGACGTGGTCGACCTCTACCGGCTCAACGACCGAGCCTTCTCCTTGGTGCAGCTGATGAGCGGCGCCACGCCCGAGGAGCGCAAGGCAACCGCGGCGGGCCTGTTCAACTCGACTTACGCCCTTACCGTCTCGGACACGCCCGCCGTCACCTCCTCGATCGCCGGCGACGACGAACTAGCCGAACTCGAGGACATTCTCGTCGGCCGGCTGTCGAAGTTCGGCATCACCGATGCGCGCGTGCGGCGCGATCCGGCAACGCGTGAGGCCGACGACGCCAGCGGCACTGCATCCGGCCCCGAAATCGGCCAGGTCGAGCGCGACCTTCTGGTGCTCGCCGCCGATTTCGCCCAGAGCGACAAGCTGACGGCCTCCTTGCGCTTCGCCGACGGCCAGTGGCTGAACTTCACCGAGCCGATCACGCCCGTCGGCCCGATCCTGAGCTTCGACAGCCTGCCGCTCTATTCGCTGATCGCCGGCCTGGTGGTGATCATGTCGATCTGGTCGCTGCGCCGGCTGACCGCGCCCTACCGGATGATGGAAACCGCCGTGAACCGGATCGGCAAGGACCTGAAAAGCCCGCCGATCGCCGAGTCGGGCAGCCGAGAGGTGCGGGCCGCCGCCAGGGCGATCAACGCCATGCAGAAGAGGCTGCGCGAATATGTCGAGGACCGCGAACATCTCGCCGCGGCACTCGCGCATGATTTGCGCACGCCGATGACACGCATGCGGCTGCGGCTCGAACTGTTGCGCAAATCGGCGGTTCGCGAGGCGCTGGCGCATGATCTCGCCGATGTCGAGAGCATCGCCAGTTCAGTGATCGACTTCGCCACTTTCGAGGTGAACGAGGAAAAGGCCGAGCGCATCGACTTCTGGTCGCTCGTGGAATCGATCGCCGACCCCTATCCGGAAGTCTCGTTCGACAATGACGACACCCGTTCTCGCGGCCTGATCTGCATCGCGCGGCCGGTGGCACTCAAACGCTGCGTCACCAATCTGGTGCAGAACGCCGTCACTTACGGCAAGAAGGCGCATCTCAGCCTGCACCGCTCGGACGGCACGATCACGCTCACCATCCGCGACGAAGGGCCTGGCATACCGCAGGCACAGATCGATGCCGTCTTCGGCTCCTTCGTGCGCCTCGAACAGTCCCGCAACCGCCAGACCGGCGGCCTTGGGCTGGGCCTCACCATCGCCCGCAACATCGCGCGCGCCGCCGGCGGCGAGATCCGCCTGTCCAACCATCCGGACGGCGGGCTGCTGACCGAGCTGCGCCTGCCGCTGGCGGCCTGACGCAGGTCGCCTCGGATGTGTTCCCGTTTTGCCGTTTTTCAACGGATGACGGCGACCTTCCATGCCAGCAGGGCAACTATCGCTGCGCCGCTGAAGAGGGTCGCCCAACCATGCCGCCCGAATGCATGCAGGACAAGGACTGCCAATGCGGCAATGATGGCTGCGAGCGTCCCTTCGATATAAAAGAGCTGATTTGCACTCAGTTGCGTGCCGCTCGCACCGCCGATCCTGAAAAACTCCAGGATCGATCGCATCGCAATCACGAGCAGTACCCCGAGCGCAGTTTGCGCGGTCCGCGGTTTAGACAGCCAACCCAAAATCCGCTCCAAAGCGCCTTTTCCTGATAGTTGAAGGAGGTCTCGCCGCTCCTCTATTGCTAGCGCCGCAGCACCGCGCTCAGCACGTCGCGGATGCCGATGGCGCCGACAAAGCGGGACTGGTCATCGAACAGTGCCACGGGTGCTGTCTGCGAACGGTGCATGGCCAGCATGACGGTTTTCAGCGACGTGCCGGGATTGGCCCAGAACACTTGCGCCACTTCCTCCGGCTGGCCCTCGACATCGGCGCAGGACACCCACACCGCCGGCTTGCCATCGCGTTCGGCCGCCGCCACCAGGCCGTGATCGTCGATCTTGAAGCGCGTCGTCTTGCGCCGGTCTAGCCACACCCAGCCATTGTCGCCGTGCTCGAGGTCGCGGCGATCGCGCATGACGTTCCAGGCGGTCAGCACCGAGAGCGGGTTCACATTGGCGATGAAGTCGCGGACATAGTCGTTGGCGGGGCGCAGCACGATGTCTTCCGGCGCGCCGGTCTGGACGATGCGCCCGCCCTCCATGATGGTGATATGGCTGCCGATCTTCAGCGCCTCTTCCAGGTCATGGCTGACGAAGATGATGGTTTTCTTCAGCTCGGCCTGCAGCTGCAGCAGTTCGTCCTGCAGCTTGGTGCGGATCAGCGGGTCGAGTGCCGAGAACGGCTCGTCCATCAACAGGATCGGCGCTTCGGTGGCGAAGGCACGGGCCAGGCCGACGCGCTGCTGCATGCCGCCCGACAGCTCGTGCGCGTATTTCTTCGACCACTGGTCGAGATTGACCAGCTTGAGCTGCCTGTGCACGCGCTCCTTGCGTTCGGCGTCCGGCACGCCGGCAAGTTCGAGGCCGAGGCCGACATTTTCCTCGACCGTGCGCCACGGCAGCAGGCCGAACTGCTGGAACACCATCGCAACCTGCTTCTGGCGCAAGCGCCGCAAGGTCGGCTCGTCGCAGGTGACGACGTCGACGATCTTGTCGCCGTCCTTGACCAGAACCTGGCCGCGCGACACCACGTTGAGCCTATTGACGGCCCGAAGCAGGGTCGACTTGCCGGAGCCCGACAGACCCATCAGCACGGAGATCTCGCCCTCATGCACGGTAAGGCTGGCGCCGGCGCAGCCCAGCACATTGCCGGTTTTCTCCAGGATTTCGGCGCGTGTGGCGCCCTTGTCGATCATCGCAAGCGAACCGGCCTGGTCGGCGCCGAAGACGATATCGACGTTCTTGAAATCGACGGCGACGGTCATTTCTTGCCTCCAACGCCAATGCGGGTCATTCGGTCGAGCACGATGGCCAGCACGACGATGGCGAGGCCCGCCTCAAGCCCGAGATCGATGCGGCGCGAGCCGAGCGCGCGGTTGATCTCGGTGCCCAGCCCACCGGCGCCGATGAGAGCCGCGAACACCACCATCGACAGCGACAGCATGATCGATTGCGTCAGACCCGCCATGATGGTGGGCAGCGCCGACGGCAGTTCCACCTTCCACAACAGCTGGCTCTTGGTGGCGCCGAACGCCTCGCCGGCCTCGATGATCGACTTTGGCACCGAGACGACGCCGAGGTGAGTGAGCCTGACCGCTGTCGGGATGACGAAGATGATGGTGACGATGAGGCCGGGCGCGTTGCCGAGGCCGAACAGCGTCAAGACCGGGATCAGGTAGACGAAGGTCGGCAGGGTCTGCATCAGATCGAGCACCGGCAGCATGACGCGGTAGACCTTCGGCTTGTGCGCCGCCCAGATGCCGAGCGGCACGCCGATGGCCATCGCCATGGCGGCGGCGGCGACGACCAGCACGAGCGTCTGCACGGTCTGCTTCCACAGGTTCTGGTTGATGATGAAGATCAGGCCGAGAAAGACGCCGATGGCGAGCGGCCGCGAGCGCTGCAGCAACCAGGCAATACCAACGATGACCAGCGCCAGCAGCACCGGCGGCACCATCAGCAGGAGGTCGACTAGCCCGTCGAGAATGAAATTCAGACCGTTGGAGAAGGCTCTGAAGATGGTGTCGAAATTATCGGTCAGGAACCCGAAAAAGGACTTTCCCCAAGCGCCGATCGGGATCTTGTGATCGACCATGAATTTGGAAATCGGATCCATCTCACCCCTCTTCCACCAGGGCTCTGACTTCGGCCCCGCGCTGTCGCAACGTCATCTTGTCACAGGATGTGAAAAAGGGCAGCCCTTTGTCAAACGGCTGCCCATCTTCATCCGGTCATGCCGGATGCGAAGTCGGCTCAGCTTCCGAGCGCGGTCTTGACCGCCGCTGCGGCGTCGCCGCCGTCGAAGGTGGTCACGCCGGCGATCCACGGCTTGACCGCGTCCGGGTTCTTCTTCAGCCAGTCGGTGGCGACCGTCTGGGCGTCACCGCCCTTCAGGATCGCGTCCATCATCTGGCCTTCCATATCCAGATTGAACTTCAGGTTGGTGATGAACTTGCCGACATTCGGGCATTCGGTCGTGTAGCCCTTGCGCACATTGGTCGACACGGTGGCAGCGCCGAAGCCGCTGTCGCCCATGCCGTCGAGATAGGTGATCTTCATGGCGCCCATCACCGGATGCGGCGTCCAGCCGAGGAAGGCGATCCATTCATTGTTCTTCATCGACTGCTCGGCCTGCGTCAGCATGCCGGCCTCCGAGGACTCGACCAGTTCGAAGCCCTCGAGATTGTCCTTCGGGTTCTTGATCATGTCGAGGATGATGCGGTTGCCGTCATTGCCGGCCTCGATGCCATAGATCTTGCCGTTGAACTTGTCCTTGAACTTGCCAAGATCGGTCAGCGTCTTGACGCCGGCGTCCGCGACATAGGTCGGCACGACGATGCCATAGCCGGCGCCCGAGAGGTTCTGGCTGACGGTCTCGACCGAACCGTCGGCGGTATAGTCCTTGATGTCGTTGGTCATCGACGGCATCCAGTTCCCCAGGAACACGTCGAGGTCCTTGTTCTTCAGCGACGCATAGGTCACCGGAACCGAGAGCTGGATCACCTGCGGCTCATAGCCGAGCGCGGTGAGCAGCACCGAAGCGAGCCCCGTGGTGGCCTGGATGTCGGTCCAGCCGACATCGGAAAGACGCACCGCCTTGCAGCTCGCCGGATCGCCGGCAAAGGCGGCACTCGTGGACAGGAACGCCGCCAGGCCGAGGCCGGCGACGAAGGAATTCATACGCGACATAGACAGTCTCCCATTGTGATTCTTTGGCGAAGCGTCGTAACGGTTTCTCTGCCCGCCTTGTTTCGTCAGCCAAACACCATTCTGGTGTAGTTTCAAGCGCTAAGGCAATCACGATCAACGGCGCGGAATGGCCAATCAGCGACACGGCTGACGCTTTTGTCACGCCGCTCATCTTTTTCAGCGGCGAGCCGGCTTTTTCAGGGGAATGCGCCAGCGGCCCCTCCCCGCGCAGAGGCAACTCGGCTTAAGGTCTGTTTGGATTCAGGTCAGGCTGAGACGAAAATGGTGGGGCCCGAGAACCGGAGCGGAGCGTACTTTTGGGCATGTGAGCACAGATCTACTGCGACGCAGTAGAACGGGGAAGCGCAGGGGACGGCCATTTGCAGGCCGGCATCGCCTGAATATCGACGGACCGTAAAGGACGGCATGGCCAAGCTCTACTTCAACTACGCAACGATGAATGCCGGCAAGACGACGATGCTCTTGCAGGCCTCGTACAATTATCGCGAACGCGGCATGACGACGATGCTGTTCGTCGCCGGCCATTACCGCAAGGGGGACAGCGGCCTGATCTCGTCGCGCATCGGGCTGGAGACCGAAGCCGAGATGTTCCGCGACGGCGACGACCTGTTCGCCCGCGTCGCCGAACATCACGACCATACGACGGTGCACTGCGTCTTCGTCGACGAGGCGCAGTTTCTCGAGGAAGAGCAGGTCTGGCAATTGGCCCGCATCGCCGACCGGCTGAACATCCCGGTCATGTGCTACGGCCTGCGCACCGATTTCCAGGGCAAGCTGTTTTCCGGCTCGCGCGCGCTGCTGGCGATCGCCGACGACCTGCGCGAGGTGCGCACCATTTGCCGCTGTGGCCGTAAGGCGACGATGGTCGTGCGCCTCGGCCCGGACGGCAAGGTGGCCCACCAGGGTGAACAGGTGGCGATCGGCAAGGATGTCTATGTCTCGCTCTGCCGCCGTCACTGGGAAGAAGAAATGGGCCGCGCCGCGCCCGACGATTTCATCGGCTTCATGAAATCTTGACCCAGCTTCCCTGCGACCCGCGTCAGGCCGCAGAGACACGCCACAGCGGAAACCGCCAGCCCAGCCGGACACCGAGCGTCGCCACGGCGATCAGCGCCATGCCGGCGGCCTGCGCCGGCCCGAGCGGATGCCCGTAACCGCCCAGTCGATGATGATGATGATGGCAACGACCGGATAGGTGAAGGTGATGATGCCGATCACCGGCGTCGTCAGGCGCGGAAAGGCCGAGTCCATCAGCACATAGGCAATGCCGGTGTGCAGCACGCCGATGCTGACCAGCCAGCCGCTGCATGCGCGGGAACATGCTGGCCGATGCCGGGGACGCGAGCAGGTACGACCGGCCCACTCGCCACGGTGCAGCGTTTGTTAAGGCCTCGGTCCTATAAGGCCGTCAGCCAGAGCTCTCCGGGGTCAGCCATGCTTCGAGCCGTTTCCTCAGCCAGCCTTCTTCTCATTGCCACCTCCATTGCCGCCCATGCCGGCGGCGACCCGGTGCAGGGCAAGCACGTCTTCAACCGCTGCATGGCCTGCCATGAGGCGGCCACCGACCGCGACAAGGTTGGCCCGCATCTCAAGGGTGTCGTCGGCCGCGCCGCAGGCAGCGCGGAAAGCTTCCTTGGCCATTATTCCGACGCCATGAAGAGTGCGGGCGCTGCCGGTCTCGTCTGGGACGAGGCAAATCTCACCGAGTATCTCAGGGCCCCTAAGCTCAAAGTTCCCGGCAACAAAATGGCTTTTGGTGGCCTGACGAATGATGACGACATCGCCAATGTCATCGCCTATCTGAAGGCCGATCCGAAGCCCTGAGTGGCGTCTGTGCGGTGCGGCCGCACTGATGTGTTTGGCTGCAACCGGTTCAATCCCCTGACGAATTCAGCATTTCCGCGTCGGCGGGGGCTGACTGTCTTGCCGGCATGAAAGTTCAATGACAGCTGAACTAGTCCCGACTGACCGGCTAATCACGCCATGACCCCACCTGCATTGTCTTTCAAGGCCTTGGCGGATTCTTTTGTTTTCACGCGGCCCTTGTCTTCACGTCTTTCAATCCCCGGATGCCCCACATATATTCGCCGCTGTTCGCAACCAGCGACCGGAAGCCGAAGCGGGAGGCCCCTATGGCGACATTGCAGAATTTCGATGCCGAAATTGCCAAGACCAAGCAGGTCGTCCAGGACATGCGCACCAAGATCGAGCAGTCCGGCACCGTGCTCGACACGCTTGCCACCGCTGACAAGAAGATCGGCGACGCCAATTTCGACATCGAGAACGCCCGCATCGAGGACGTGCTGAAGCAGCAGAAGGTGATGGAAGGCAACATTGCCGACCTGATCATCGGCCTCGAGGACGCCACCAACGTCTTCGGCGCCGAGTTCGAGAGCATGAAGAACTACACCGGCTGGGAGAACTTCGTCGGTGTCTTCTCCAGCCAGCGCAAGCAGCGCATGCGCACCGACCGCGTCCGCAACATGTCGCTGGCCGGCAATCTGCAGGAACTTCTGGCCAAGTCCGACACCATCGTCGGCATCCTGAAGGCGCAGAAGGAGGTTCTCGACCAGCGCTACAAGACCTCCGAGGCCAGCCTGTCGCAGGTGATCGAGCGCCGCAAGACCACCATGTCGAACCTCGAAGCCGTGCAGAAACGCATCGAGGAACTCAACCCCATGCTGCTCGACATCGAAAACAAGATCGCCGCCTCGACAAGCCAGAAGGACCGCACCCAGCTTGAGGGCGAACGCTCCAAGCTCGCCACCGAATACAACGAGAAGCAGGCCAAGGAGCAGGAACTGCTGGCCGAAAGCCAGACGCTCGAGCGCTACACCTCGATGTTCCAGACCTTCGTCGATTCGCTCAACAACCAGATCGCCGCGCAGTCGACGCTGATCAACAAGCTGACCATCGATACCGAGCAGCGCATCGTGCTCTACAAGGCGCTGGAAGATTCCTTGAAGACCGCCGCGCAGCAGGACGTCGCCCACAAGATCAACACGCTGGGCAGCCAGGTCGACAACACGGCGGAAGAAACCATGGCCGGCATCGGCGCCGCTTCGCAGAAGCACATTGGCGACCTGCTCGAAATGCACGAGAAGAACATGGTGGCCAGCGCCGATATCCAGCGCCGCAAGAAGCTCGCCGACGATGCCTTTGCCCGGCGCTTCGACGAGGTGCTGAAGAAGCACAATTCGGCCAACTACGTGCAGTCATAATTGCCGCGCGCACCGGTGCGACAATCCCAGGGCTGACAGAATGACCCCCGAAAACGACGCGGCGGCGCGGTATTTCTCGGCAATCACGGCCGCGCTCAGCGGCCTTGAAGTGTTCATGCGCGACGACCGCTCGCCGCTTTACCGGCACGGCATCGTCGCCAAGATCGTTGCCGAATACATCGCCCGGCTCGACAAGTCCTTTGGCTGCTGGCGCAACCGGCTGGGCTTCATGGACACGTTCCGCATTTCGCGCGCCGAAAGCGGCTTCCCGGTGTTCCAGAACCTGCTCGAACTGGAAAACGACCGCCGCCAGGCCGATGCGCGCCTTGCCAACATCCCGCTGGCCGGCGAGCTGCGCGAGGAGATGGCCGACTTCATCCTGCGCCACAAGGAATTCCCCGAGGCGCTGCAGAAGTCGATGGCCGAGCGGCTCTATCTCGAGGACGTCAGGAGCGAGCAGACTTTTGGGCCGTTCACGCTGGCGCAGACGGCCAAGGTGTCGGTCAATCCGAAGACGGCATTGCCCTACTATCTCGTCCATTGGGCGACCTTCGACGGCAGCGCCAACCTGCCGCTGGTCTACATGGTGACGGTGGAGGATTCCTCCGAGAACATGGTCCGCCAGCTCGTCGACCGGAACGGCAAGCTCAACGACAAGGTCGACATCCCACTGCCGGTCGACGGCCTGCTCAATCCCGAGCTCGCCCACCGTTTCGACGATTTCACCGAGAAGAACTCCGCCTACACGCTGTCGCCGGCGACGATTGCCGTAAACCTCGACAAGGATTTCGAGCCGCTGCACCCCAAGCAGTTGCGCCGCGTCGTGCTTGGCCCCTTCTATTCAGCGGGCATTACCGACAACAATTCGACGGTGACCGAAGTGCTGGCCAAGGTGCGCAAGCCGGAAAATGCCTGGCTGCTGACCTGGACCATCCAGGAGGTCTATTCCAAGGGCGAGAAGCCCGGCCGCAAGGGGCTGTTTTCCAGCGAGAAGACGACGCAGGAATTCTTCATCAACACCGACGATTTGGAAGCCGCGCGCCAGGGCGTGTCCAGCTACGAGAACCACGCGCTGATCCCGCACGAGGCCTACCAGGCGCTCTACGCCGCCGGCGAAGCACAGAAGATCTTTGGCGGCTACAAGGTCCACATCCTGTCGAATGGGCAGGTCATTTCAGACGTCTGACCGTAACACCACGGAGCACACTTCATGGACACCGGCCTGACCACCATCCCGGAAGCGGCGATCGAGAAGCACCGCGCCACAGCGCAGAGCTTCATCACCCGCATCGTCGTGCTGGAAGACCCGTCGCGTGAGTCCGGCACGGCACTGGCCGGCACCAATCGCCGCTTCGTCTCCACCGTCTCGGTCGGCTCGGTGCGTCGCACGCGCGAGGTCGAGCTGTCGAAGACCGTCGGCGCCGTCCATCCCGACGACCAGTTGCTCACCATTCCGCAGCACACGCTTCTGTGTCGCGCGCGGCGCGGCACGGCGATCGCGCTGGCCATATCGGATGTCTTCGCCGAAGGCTCGGACCTCGAAAGCCTGCAGGCGAAGAACACCCGCGCCCCGCTCGAGGGCGACGAGGCGTCGGCCTTCAAGAAGCTCCTGTCGGCCTCGGCCTATATCTCGGCCTTCAGCCTGGCATCCTATCTGTTCCAGCTGATCGACAGCGACGGCGAGGCACCCAACGACATCCCCGAACCCGACTTCCTTTTCGACACGCCGCAGGATGCGGTGAAGTCGATCCTCGCCGGCCTCGACAAGGCGATAGCGGGCTCGAAGGACGATGCCGACCTGGCGACACGGGCACGCGCCTTCGCCCGCGTCGCCATCGATGGGCTGCTGGCCAGAAAAGGCCGCTTCGACGGCATCGGCCCGTTCGAGAACGCCCATATCCGAATCGATGCCGATGACTTCACCCTGGACGGCTTCGACGTCGCCCCCGGCAAGCGCTCCAAACCGCTGGTGATGACTTTCAAGAAGCCGGAAGAGGTCGTCGGCAACCACATCGCCAAATTCCAGTCGGTCAGGCTGGCCAAGATGCTGATGGCCTACGACTTCGAGCGCGAGCTGAACCCCTTCGTCGAGCTCGGCGGCTTTCTGTTCACCTTCATCGGCGACGGCGCGCCGGGCACCGGCAAGACGACGCTGATCCAGATGATCGCCGGCCTCGTCAACGGCTATTGCCAGGTCGCCGGCTATCCTTTTGCCTATGAGAATTTCGGCGTCGACCAGATTTCGTCCTATCAGGGCAAATCGGGCCAGAACTGCCGCCAGTTCATCAACAATGTCTTGAACCCGCGCGTCATCGGCTTCGGCACCATAGACGATATCGACCAGGTGGCGGCGCGCCGCTCCGACGACCGCGCCTCGGCCGGCCAGCAGGAGATCACCGGCGTCCTGATGGATGCCTTCGCCGGCGCGTCAACCGTGGTGCGCGGCAACTGCTCCTTCGGCATGTTCTCCAACTATCCCGAAAATGTCGACGACGCGCTGCGCCAGCGCGCCGGTGCCCGCTGGCTGGTCGACGGCCCGCAGACCCGCGACGACTATATCGACATCTTCGTGCTGCTCGCCGGCAAGAACCACGAAATCCCTCTGGGCAAGCACGAGCTTTACGCCGCACAGGAAATCCAGCGCGCTGTCGAGGAGGCTTATGAGGAGCACGAAAAGCCGCAGGAGGACGGCCTGATGAAGGTCTATGAGCGCTACATGAAGGAGAATGGCGCGCCCAAGACCATGGCCGATATCGGCACCTACCTGCACCTGATCAAGGACGCCGAGCCGCGCTTCACCGGCCGCGCCATCAAGAACGTCACCGACGCCATCAAGATGCGCGCCATGGACATCGAGCTTCCCGACGACTGGTTCGAGAAGCCGGAAGCCTTCATGCACAAGGGCTATGACGAGAAGAAAGCCATGATCGAGGAACTGCGCGGTCCGTTCTCTCTGGACATTGTCATGCAGGAGATCAACCGCTACGCCGATTCCGAATTCCGCTACTCCGACAAGTCCGACGACGCCGCCGTGGAAAAGCTGCTGCGCGACGCGCGGCTGCGCGAGCGGGCGGCGCGCGAGATGGAAGAGATGAAGAAGAAGGGGCTGTGGTGATCTTTTCCTTCTCCCCGTTTACGGGGAGAAGGTGCCCGAAGGGCGGATGAGGGGCAGCGCCATGCGTGGAAGAAATGAGCCAAAGATTGTGAGAGCCCGCGAGTTGCGGAGAGTTGAGAACGATGCCGAGGAAAGGCTTTGGCATGAATTGCGCGGACGGCGATTGAATGGTCACAAGTTTGTTCGCCAACTATCGATCGGCCCCTATTTCGCGGACTTTGCCTGCCGCGAGGCGAATCTGGTTGTGGAAGTCGATGGAAGCCACCATGCCAGTCAATTCAGTGATCGGTACAGGGACGAGACGATGAACGACAACGGCTGGTCGGTATTGAGGGTCTGGCACGCGGATGTTTTAGCCAATCTTTCGAGCGTGCTGGATACGATTGTCGCGGCGCTGGATGGTCGACTCGATCGCAAGATGATCGGTGTCGGTGCGAAATTTCTGCCGGCCACGGCGTTGGAGCAAGAATAATGAGCGCTTGCGCCGCCCCTCATCCGCCCTTCGGGCACCTTCTCCCCGTGAACGGGGAGAAGGAAAGGTGAGCAAAAAACCCGACCTCTTGCGCGACAACGAACTCATCTACGGCCGTCTGCTCACCGTCGACGAGCCGCATCTCGTCCAGCGTTACAACAAGGCGCTGGCCGCGTTTGGCCTGCCTCCGACCAAGCTGAAGAGCTTCCAGGTCGACCGCACCGGCTTCTCGCCCGAGATCGCCGACGAGTGCGGCGACCCTGACTATCTCGACCCCAACGAGGTCAATCGCCGCTTCATCATCCTGACGCCGTCGCAGATCGACCTGCCGGTGGTGCACACGGCCTTCTCCAACACCTCGCAGCTGATGTTCGAGTTCATGTCCAAGAATCAGCGCGCCATCGACGCGCTGACCATCAAGGACGTCATCTACGGCGAGATCGAGGATTCCGTTCCCAAGGTCAACGACATCGAGGACCTGCTGTCGATCAACCAGGTCGAGTTCAAGGTTCTGTCGGCCGAGGATGTGCTGGGCAAGGCCGCTGAACTCGGCAAGCTCGTCGACCGGCTGAAGCAGGAGCCCGATGCCTGGCGCGACAACGCCATGCTGACGCGCATGGTGGAATTGGCGAAAATCTGCGGCGACATCCGCGAGAACGCGCTGGTGCCAGACCAGGTTATCTTCCGCCACAATGCCTACTGGACCAGCCATTTCGGCGGGCTCTACGTGTTCGTCGATCCCGACATGACGACGGTGATCAGCGATCCGGCGGCCCCGGGCTTTCGCCGCTCGCGGCCGTGGCAGGTGAGCTATCTCTCGATCAACGACGCCGACAAGGTCTTCAAGTTCCTGGCCAGCACCGGCCGCATCGAACTGCCCCGCGCCTCATGGATAGAAACGTCCGGCTATCTCGAGCACCGCGCCGAGATGGTGGTGCGCGCGCTGATCCGTGACGCCGAGCCCAACCGCAATCTGACCGATGTCGACAAGGTCTGGCTGCAGACCTGGATCCAGAGCCATGCCGACCTGATTACCAAGGACGGCAATTTCCCCTTCCTCAACGCCGCCAAGCGCGAGATCGCCCAGCTTGGCCATCTCAAGATCGAGGATGTGTTCCCGCAGCAGCGCTTCCTGGTGGTGCGCGCCAAGCCGGACCATCCCGACGCCTGGCTGACCAACCGACTGATCTCGGATTTCGTGCCGACCGACTTTGTCTCGCGCTACATCTTCAACAAGCAGGGCTTCTACAAGGACTATGACGGCTTCAGCGACGCCTGGAGATCGCATGTTGTGGACGTTCTGAAAACCACATATTTGAAGGACAAGGTGGCGTTTCGCACACGCCTCTACGGCCTGACCGACTAGAACGAAACGAGCTGTCATTTTGTTCTAACTTATTGTTTTAGCACATGATGTTATCCAAAAAGTCTGCAACTTTTTGGCATCATGCTTTGAGGGGGTGACACAGCCATGCTCGATCCGATCGTGAACTTCTTCGTCAGGATTTTCCAGTGGATCGGCCGCGGCATCGGCCTTCTGATCGGCGCCATCCTGTGGCCGTTCCTATGGGCCGGCCGCTGGTACACGCAGCGCGGCTGGATCCTCAAGGCCGTGCTCGGCCTGGCCCTGCTGGTGCTGATCGGCCTCTACGCCAACTTCTTCTATGCCACCCAGTGGTGGAACAATTTCAACCCGAACTATCCTGACACCTACACTTTCGAGAAGCGCAATGTTTCCGCCGGCGAGCAGGTGGCCGCCGGCACTGGCACCGACACGGCAAAGACCTGCGGCAATTCCGGCATTGCCCAGATCGCGGCGGACCTGACCGACTTCAACGTCAACCAGAATGCCTGGATCTCGTCGATGATCCTCTACAAGCTCGGCCTGTTCGGCATCGACTGGGACAACACGCCGTGGATGGACAACAAGGCGTCCTTCCAGCGCGGCATCAACCAGGCTGTGCGGCGCACGGCGACTGAGCTCGCCGACAATCTCGGCCGCGTGCGCACGACTTCGCAGATCGATGCCGATCTGCAGGATGCGCGCGGCAATCTGCAGTTCGACGAATACACCTGGTATTTCGGCGTCAGCCCGTTCGGCCCGAAGACACCGACCCCGAGCTATTATCGCGACGCGGTGCGCAAGCTGCGCTCGTTCAATGCCCGCCTCGCCACCTGCCAGGCCACTTTCGATGCCCGCGCCGACAATCTGAAGCAGTATATCGACCGCATCGCATCGGACATCGGCTCGACTTCCGCCATCCTCAAGGAACGCGCCGAGAACCACAACAATGGCTGGTTCGACACCCGCGCCGACGACCGCTACTGGTTCGCCTATGGCCAGCTCTATGCCTATTACGGCCTGATGAAGGGCGCGCAGGCCGACTTCGAGGACGTCATCAAGGAAAAGCACCTGCAGAGCCTGTGGGACACGATGGACGCGCAATTCGTCTCGGCCCTGCGTATCCAGCCCTTCATCATCGCCAATGGCCGCGAGGATGGCTGGCTGCTGCCGACGCACCTGACGACGATGGGCTTCTACATCCTGCGCGTGCGCTCCAACATGGTCGAAATCAGCAACGTGCTGACGCAATAGCGTTCGCCGGTCGCAATGCATGTCGCCCAAAAGTGGCCCCGGTTTTGGGCGAACGACATGCATAAGAACAAAAGGCTAAAGCGCGATGCGCTTTAGCCTGGCGATGGCGAATTTGCGCCGTCGCCTCTGTCGCATTCCGTGCATTGTGCGGCTGTTTTGAGACGGCGGAACGGCGCGTCCTCTGGCTTCTATACGGCGCGGCAACGGAGCCGGAAAGAACCCGAGAACAGGTCGGCCGGTCCGCAGAGGAATTTTCTTCATAGGAAACATAGTTGCATGCAAGTTGACGCCGCGGCAGCGACAGGGTTAAAACAGCCCGCGCCCGGTTCCAACCTGCCTGCTAGTGAGATCAAACCCGTCCCCTCCACAGTCCAATCCAGAGGAAAGCCGTCATGGCCGAAGTGAAGTCCGACATCGAGATCGCGCGCGGCGCCAAGAAGAAGCAGATCCAGGAGATCGGCCAGAAGATCGGTATTCCGACCGAACACCTTTTGCCCTACGGCCACGACAAAGCCAAGATTTCCGCCGAGTTTATCAAGTCCGTGAAGGGCAACAAGGACGGCAGGCTGATCCTCGTCACCGCCATCAACCCGACGCCCGCGGGCGAAGGCAAGACCACCACCACGGTTGGTCTCGGCGACGGCCTGAACCGCATCGGCAAGAAGGCGATCGTCTGCATCCGCGAAGCCTCGCTCGGCCCGAATTTCGGCGTCAAGGGCGGTGCAGCCGGCGGCGGCTACGCACAGGTCGTGCCGATGGAGGACATGAACCTCCACTTCACCGGCGACTTCCACGCCATCACCACGGCGCACAACCTTTTGTCGGCGCTGATCGACAACCACATCTACTGGGGCAATGAGCTCGGCATCGACACCCGCCGCGTCGTCTGGCGCCGCGTCATGGACATGAACGACCGCGCGCTGCGCGAGATGATCTGTTCGCTCGGCGGCGTCGCCAACGGCTTTCCGCGCGAGGGCGGCTTCGACATCACCGTCGCCTCGGAAGTCATGGCCATCCTGTGCCTGTCGACCGACCTCAAGGACCTCGAGAAGCGCCTCGGCGACATCATCGTCGCCTATCGCCGTGACAAGTCGCCGGTCTATGCCCGCGACCTCAAGGCCGACGGCGCCATGGCCGTGCTGCTCAAGGACGCCATGCAGCCGAACCTGGTGCAGACTCTGGAAAACAACCCGGCCTTCGTGCATGGCGGCCCGTTCGCCAACATCGCGCATGGCTGCAACTCGGTCGTCGCCACCACGACGGCGCTCAAGCTTGCCGACTATGTCGTCACCGAAGCCGGCTTCGGCGCCGATCTCGGCGCGGAAAAGTTCTTCGACATCAAGTGCCGCAAGGCCGGCCTGAAGCCGGCGGCGGCCGTCATCGTCGCCACCGTGCGCGCCATGAAGATGAACGGCGGCGTCAAGAAGGAAGACCTCGGCAAGGAAAACATCGAGGCGGTGAAGAAGGGCTGCGCCAACCTTGGCCGCCACATCGAGAACATCCGCCAGTTCGGCGTGCCGGCGGTGGTTGCCATCAACCACTTCTATTCCGACACCGACGCCGAAATCCAGGCGATGAAGGACTATGTCGCTTCGATGGGCGAAGAGGCGATCCTGTGCAAGCACTGGGCCAACGGCTCGGCCGGCATCGAGGAACTCGCCAACAAGGTGGTGGCGCTGGCCGAATCCGGCGCCTCGCAATTCGCGCCGCTCTATCCCGACGCCATGCCGCTGTTCGAGAAGATCAACACCATCGTCCAGCGCATCTATCGCGGCTCGGAAGCGATCGCCGACAAGTCGGTGCGCGACCAGTTGCACGCCTGGGAGCAGGCCGGCTACGGCAACCTGCCGGTCTGCATGGCCAAGACCCAGTACTCCTTCTCGACCGACCCGAACCTGCGCGGCGCGCCGACCGGCCACACCGTGCCGGTGCGCGAGGTCAGGCTTTCGGCGGGCGCAGGCTTCGTCGTCATCATCTGCGGCGAGGTCATGACCATGCCCGGCCTGCCCAAGGCGCCGTCCTCGGAAAAGATCTTCCTTAACGAGGTCGGCCAGATCGAAGGCCTGTTCTAGAATCTTCAAATCCCAAACGGAAAGGGGGCCGCAGCGATGCGGCCCCCTTTCCGTTTGCGGAGTGGTCCTAGGCCGCGTTGCGCGCCAGCGCCCGCTGGTTGGAGGCGTAAATCGTGTCGCGTTCCGGCAAGGCGCCGGTCTTCAGGCACTCGACCCATTCGGCGGTCTTCAGTACGGCCGCGAAACGTGACTGCAGGATGATCGTGACGACGCGGTGGATCTCCTCGGCCCGAGGCATAGCCGGCGCTGTTGGCATAGGGCACCGAGCCGGTGGCATCCGACAGGAACTCGACGGCGAAGCCCATATGCACCGCATGGATGATGGTCGACAGGTCGCAATTATGCGTCATGTAGCCGACCACCGTGAGCGTATCGATGGCATTGGCGCGCAGCCACGCTTCGAGGTCGGTACCGGTGAAGGCCGATGGAAGGGTCTTCTCGACATAGTGGTCGCGGCCGCGCCTGGCGATTTCGGGATGCAGTTCGCCGCCGTGGCTACTCTTGGCGAAGATCGGCGAGCTCTCGGGCGCCATCTGCTTGATAACAACCACCTTGATGCCGGCGGCAGCAGCCGCATCCATGGCGCGCGCCACATTGACGACGCTGTCGCGGAACGGCGGATGCTGGATGGCCAGATTGCCGCCATCATAGTCGTTCTGGACGTCGATGACGATGAGCGCGCGGCGTGGCGTGATGTTGGCTGGGGCAGACATGGTGTTTTCCTTCCGGCTTGGATGCGATGGGCCGAAAATAAGCGGCTTCGGGAGTGATCGAAAGTGGCCCGATTGACATCATTCGAAAGAATTGGGACAATCCAGCTTCCGAACCGGAAGCGCCCATGACCGCCCCGATCATTGCCGCCCTCGCCTTCGACGGCATCAGCCCGTTCCACCTCTCCGTGCCTTGCCTGGTGTTCGGCGCCGACCGCACGAGGCTCGGCCTGCCGCGCTTCGACTTCCGCGTCTGCGGGGTCGAGCAAGGCATGATCCGGACCGATGCCGGGCTGAGCATCCTTGTCCCGCACGGTCTGTCCGCGCTCGACGATGCCGACATCATCATCATCCCGAGCTGGAAGGATCTCGAAGCCCCGCTGGCCGGGCCGCTCGACGAAGCGCTCGGTCGCGCGCACCGGCGCGGCGCGCTGATCGTCGGCCTGTGCCTCGGCACCTTTGCCATTGCCGCCGCCGGCCTGCTTTCAGGCCGGAAGGCGACCACGCACTGGGCCTATACGGACCAGCTGCGCGCCCTGCACCCCGACATCTCGGTCGATGCCGACGTGCTCTATGTCGACGATGGCGACATCGTCACCTCCGCCGGTGTCGCCGCCGGGCTGGATTGCTGCCTGCATATCGTGCGCGCCCGCTATGGCGCGGAAGCGGCACTGCGGCTCGCCCGGCACGTCGTGCTCTCGCCGCACAGGCAGGGCGGGCAGGCGCAGTTCATCGAACGCCCCGTGGCAAAGAGCGCGAATGCCGATCGCTTCACCCAGGCGCTTGACGCGGTGCGCGCCACGCTCGGCGAGGCGCACAGCCTCGACAGCGTCGCCGAGGCCGCCGGTCTGACGCGGCGTACCTTCACCCGCCGCTTCCAGAAATCGATCGGCACCAGCTTTGGCGATTGGCTGACCAGCCAGCGCATCGAACTGGCGCAGCGGCTGCTGGAAGCGACGGAAAAATCGATGGACATCGTGGCCTTCGAGGCCGGCTTCGGCAGCGCCACCTCGCTGCGCCAGCATTTCGCCGCAAGGCTGAGGACATCGCCGGCGCAGTATCGGCGCGAATTCTCCCAGCGGATTGACCAGGAAGAACGGATGGCGCAGGCCTGATTGCTTGCGGCGGAAATTCAGCCGCGCTTGACCGGCCGCGCCGGATTGCCGACTACCGTCTCGTTTGCAGGCACATCACGCGTCACCACCGCGCCGGCGCCGACGATGGCGCCCTCGCCGATGCTGACGCCGCCAAGGATGACCGCGCTGCCGCCGATCCAGGCATGGGCGCCGATCTCGACCGGCCTGGCGATCTCCAGCCCAGCTTGCCGCCCAGTGGCTTCCTTGTGGTGTTCGGCGCAATAGATCTGCACATTGGGGCCAAGCAGCGTTCCCTTGCCGATGCGCACGCTTGCCGTGTCGAGAACGGTGCAGCCGGCGTTGAGGAACACGCCATCGCCGAGAACGATGTTGAAGCCGTAGGCGCAGTGGAACGGCGCCTCGATGCGGGCGCCCTCGCCCACGCCGCCGAGCAATGCCTTGAGGTCCGGCCCGAGATTGCCGCGCTGCCTTGGCGGCAGGCAATTGTGCTCGAACACCGCGTCGCGCGCGAGGGCACGCAGCGCCTCCAGCTCGTCATCGAGGCAAGAGTACCATTCGCCGGCCGCCATCTTCGCGCGCTCGCTTCCAGCCATGGCGGGTCCCCAATTGACGTCCTTGCGTCCTTGCAAAGCATAGTTGCGACCAGCAGAAAAGCGCCAATCCAAGTACTGGTCAAATATCGGACCTATGGTAGCCTGCCGTTCAGGCCGTCCTGGCCTGGTGATCGAGGGGATCAACATGCTCTATCTTCTTGCACTTCTGATCGGCGTCATCGCCGGCCTGCGCGCCATGACCGCGCCGGCCGCGGTCGCCTGGGGCGCCTATCTCGGCTGGCTGCCGGTTGCCGGCACCTGGGCAAGCTTCATGAGCCATTGGGCCGCTGTCGGCATCTTCACCATCCTCGCCATCGTCGAGCTGGTCACCGACCAGCTGCCGTCGACGCCGAGCCGTAAAGTGCCGCAACAGTTCGGCGCCCGCATCATCATGGGCGCCTTCACCGGCGCGGTGATCGGCGCGACCGCCGGCGCCACCATCGTCTGCCTGATCGCCGGCGCCATCGGTGCCGTCATCGGCACGCTGGGCGGCGCCGAAGCGCGCGGCCGGCTTGCGGCTGCTTTCGGCAAGGACCCGCCCGCCGCCTTCATCGAGGACGCGGTGGCGATCATCGGCGGCCTGCTGATCGTGGCGGCGGTGGCATGACGGCAAAAACTTTCGACGCCATCATCATCGGCGCCGGCCAGGCCGGCACACCGCTCGCCGGCAGGCTGAACGCAGCCGGCATGAGCGTGGCGCTGATCGAGCGCAAGCTGGTCGGCGGCACCTGCGTCAACACTGGTTGCATCCCGACCAAGACGATGGTGGCGAGCGCCTATGCCGCGCATCTGGCGCGGCGCGCCGCCGACTATGGCGTGACGCTCAGTGGCCCTGTCGGCGTCGACTATGCCAAGATCAAGGCGCGCAAGGACAAGGTTTCGGGCGCCTCCCGCACCGGACTGGAAACGTGGATCGCCGGCATGGACAAATGCACGCTCTATCGCGGCCATGCGCGCTTCGAATCCGCCAATGCGGTGCGCGTCGGCGACGACCTTCTGACCGCCGACAGGATCTTCCTCAACACCGGAGGCCGCGCTTCCGTGCCCGATTTGCCCGGCGTCCACGACATCGACTATCTGACCAATTCCTCGATGATGGATCTCGAGGTCCTGCCGCGCCATCTGGTCGTCGTCGGCGGCAGCTACATCTCGCTCGAATTCGCGCAGATGTTCCGCCGTTTCGGCAGCGAAGTCACCGTCATCGAGAAGAGCCCGCGCCTGACCGGCCGCGAGGACGAGGACGTCTCGGCCACCATCCTGTCCATCCTCGAAAACGAAGGCATCACGGTCCATGTCGGCGCCGACGACATCGGTTTCGCCAAACAGGGCGACGATATCGCCGTGGCCTTCTCGGCCGGCAAGCCGCCGGCCGTCGGTTCTCATGTGCTGCTGGCGCTTGGCCGAACGCTCAACACCGACGATCTCGGCCTCGACCGAGCCGGCGTCGCCGTCGACAAGCGTGGCGCCGTTATCGTGGACGACCAGCTGCGCACCAGCGTCCCAGGCATCTGGGCGATGGGCGACTGCAACGGCAGGGGCGCTTTCACCCACACTTCCTACAATGACTACGAGATCGTCGCCGCCAACCTGCTCGACAACGACCCACGCAAGGTCAGCGACCGCATCGAGGCCTATGCGCTTTACATCGACCCGCCGCTCGGCCGCTGCGGCATGACCGAGGCGGCGGTGAAGAAATCCGGACGTCGCGCGCTGGTCGGCCAGCGGCCGATGACCCGCGTCGGCCGCGCCGTTGAAAAAGGCGAGACGCAAGGCTTCATGAAGATCTTCGTCGACGCCGACACGCGGCAGATCCTCGGCTGTTGCGTGCTCGGTCCCGGCGGCGACGAGGCGGTGCATTGCGTGCTCGATCTGATGTACGCCAAGGCGCCGGTCGACACGCTGGCGCGCGCGACGCACATCCACCCCACTGTCTCGGAACTGCTGCCCACGATTGCCCAGGAGCTGAAGCCGCTGGCCTGAGGCACCTAAAGCTCCAGACATTCTGCATTGGTGCATTGCAGCAATGTGCATTGCGCATAGCTCAACTCCTCGCGCAATCTCTGGATTGAACCGATTCAGTCTGGACGCTCCATGCCTCTGCCGATCCTTGCGCTTGCCATCGCGTCCTTCTGCATCGGCACCACCGAATTCGTCATCATGGGCCTGCTGCCGGAGGTCGCCGCCGACCTTCGCGTGTCGATCCCTTCGGCCGGCCTGCTGGTCACTGGCTATGCGCTCGGCGTCGTCTTCGGCGCCCCGATCGTCGCCATGGCCACCGCGCATCTGCCGCGCAAGCCGGTGCTGGTGGGGCTGGCCGCGTCGTTCGTCGTCGGCAATCTGTTCTGCGCCATCGCGCCTGACTACTGGACACTGATGGCGGCGCGTGTCTTCACCGCTTTTGGGCACGGCGCTTTCTTCGGCATCGGCTCGGTGGTTGCCGCCAGCCTGGTGCCGCGCAACAAACGCGCCAGCGCCATGGCGCTGATGTTTGCCGGCCTGACGCTTTCCAACATTCTGGGCGTTCCTGCCGGCACAGCACTTGGCGAAGCTTTCGGCTGGCGCTCCACATTCATCGCCGTGGTCGGCATCGGCCTGATCTCGGTCGCCGCCATCGCCTGGCTGGTGCCGTCGGATGTCACGGAGCCGAGCGGCGGCGGCCTGCGCGGCGAGTTGCGGGTGCTGGGCAGGCTGCAGGTCTGGCTGGCGATGCTGATCGCCTCGCTGGCCTCGGCCAGCCTGTTTGCCGTCTTCACCTACATAAAACCCTACCTCACCGACGTGTCCGGCCTGTCGACCTCGGCGGTCACCTGGGTGCTCCTGCTGTTCGGCGCCGGCATGACCATCGGCAACATCATTGGTGGGCGGCTGGCGGACTGGAAGCTGATGCCGACCGTCATCGGCACGCTGCTGTCGATGGCAGCGCTGTTCGTCGCTTTCACACAGTTCGGCGCGATTGCCAGCGTCGCCATCGGCATCGTCTTCCTTTGGGGACTGCTCATCTTCGTCGTCGTGCCGCCGCTGCAGATCCGCGTCGTCGAGGCCGCTTCCGAAGGGCCGAACCTTGCCGCCACGCTGAACCAGGGCGCCTTCAATGTCGGCAATGCCAGCGGCGCCTGGATTGGCGGCGTGGCGCTTTCGGCGGGCGTCTCCTACGCCCACCTGCCGCTGGTCGGCACGGTGCTCGCCTTGCTGGCGGTCACCGTCGCGGTGCTGTCGCAGGCGCTGGACCGGCGCGCGTCTGTCCCGCTCCAGGCTGCAGCCGAATAGGCATCCATTCGCCAAAGCGACGGAAATCTTGCGCCCATAGCGCGGCCGACTGGACCAATCGACAGCGATACCTCAAATGGGCATGTCTTCTCGCTCCAATGGAGGAAGTCATGCAGAAATCGATCGAACGCATCGCCGGCGACAGCGAGGGCGTTTCCTACGAATTCCCGGTGTTCCGCTTCACAGGTAGCGACAAGGCGGCGCCCTCGGCCTATCTGCAGGCCGCCCTCCATGCCGGCGAACTGCCGGGCGTCGTCGCCATCGACGCGCTGATGCCGGCGCTGAACAAGGCCGCTGCCGAAGGCCGCATCAAGGGCGACATCACCATCGTGCCCTGGGCCAACCCGATCGGCCGCGCGCAATATCATTTCGGCGAGCATCAGGGCCGCTTTCACCTGGGCACCCGCACCAATTTCAACCGCGCCTTTCCGCTGCTTGCCGCGCCCGACGCCAGGCTCTTGCCCGACACCAGCTTTGGCGGCGCCGACCAGCGGCTGAAGTCCCGCCTGGTGCAGCTGTCGCTCGGCCACGACATCGTTCTCGACCTGCACTGCGACGACGAGGGCCTTGCCTATCTTTACATCCACACCAGCCTGTGGCCGGCCATGGCCGATTGCGCCGCCGCCATGGGCGTCGACGCAGTGGTACTGTGGAGCGAGGACACTGACGGCACCTTCGAGGGCGCCTCGATCATGCCCTACCAGAACGTTCCCGCCGAAATGGCGAAGTTCGACCGGCGCGTCGCCGCCACGGTCGAATATCGCGGCATACTCGACGTCGATGGCGCGCTCGCCGCGACGGACGCCGACGGGCTTTACCGGTTGCTGGTGGCACGCGGTGTGATCGTCGACAGCGCGCTGCCCGCGCCCGGTCCATTCAAGGGCGTCGTCGCGCCATTGGAAAATATCGACATGATGCCGGCGCCACGGGCCGGCGCTGTGCTCTATGACGTGAAGCCCGGCGATCGCGTCATCAGGGGCGATCGTCTCGCCACCATCGTCCACGCGCCGGGCGAAACCGATGGCCGCGCGGAAGTGTTCGCGCCGCAGGACGGCATCATCCTGACGCGTCGCTCGCGTCGCATCACCCGCGCCGGCGAGGATCTGCTGAAGCTGGTCGGCGACAGGAAGAGCGTCGATGCCAGGTCGGGTACGCTGGAGGACTGACCTAGCCCGAGATCGCCAGCCGCGCCTTGGCTTCCAGCCATTCCGCCATTTGCCGGTATGGCACCGGACCGTGGCTGACGCGGGCGACGCCGAGTTCGGCCAGCCGCTGGCGCGGCGGCACATGCGCCAATGCGATGATGTTGACCGGCAGTGCTGTCGCCCTGCACAGCGCCTCGATGAGACCCTCGTCGCCAAGGCCCGGCGCAAAGAAACCGCTCGCTCCGGCCCTTTCATAGGCATGCGCCCGCTCGATCGCCTGGTCGAGCAGCGTCTTGTCATGCGCATCGGGCTTGGCCTTGAGGAAGATGTCGGTGCGGGCGTTGAGGAAGGCCGGGATACCCGAGGCCTTGACGGCGGCCGCGGCCGCTTCGACCCGCTTCACCTGGACAGCAATGTCGTGCAGGCCGGTGCCGCCAACGATCTGGTCCTCGAAGTTGAAGCCGAAAGCGCCGGCCTGCAAGGCGCGTGTCACCGTCCGGGCGACGACTTCCGGCTCGACGCCGTAGCCGCCTTCGAGATCCATGGTCACCGGCAGATCGACCGCCTGCACGATGCGCCTGATGTTGTCGAGCGCCAGTTCCAGCGGGATTTTCTCGCCATCGGCATAGCCGAAGGCGGCCGCAACCGGCCAGCTTCCGGTGGCGATGGCCTTGGCTCCTGCTTTCTCGACGATCTTGGCCGAGCCCGGATCCCAGGCATTGTAGAGAACGATCGGGTTGCCCTTGACGTGAAGGGAATGGAACGTCCGCGCGCGCTGGGCCTGGTCGGTCATGGGTGTTTCCCGTCTTGGTATCGTTGGAAGTCCAGCCTAGCCGGGACCGCCGGCCCTGGCGATGTGCCATGAGCCCTTGAAGCGGCGGCCACCGGACGGACCTTTCAAACCTGTTGCGCATCCGGTTTTTCGCCGCTATGGATTTCGCCATGAACATGCGTTCGACCAAGACCATTTGGTGGTGGGCCTGCTGACAGCGGCCTGTTCGAACGCGCGTGCGTGAAAAGAGAGGGTGGCCGCAACGGAAAGTCCGGGCGGCCATTTGTTTTTTAAAAGCCAGTCCCGGGTCCGTTGCCCCAACAAGCTGATGGAGACGGCAATGACGATGAAGGTTCTGGAAAACGGCGCTGAAAGTTTCGTGACCGCGGGTGGCATCACCATTGCGCGTGAGCGCCACGACCGGCCCTATGCGGGGGCGATCGACGCCTATGTCGATGGCTTGAACTCGCGCCGGGGCGCGGTGTTTTCCTCCAACTACGAATATCCCGGCCGCTACACACGCTGGGACACCGCCATCATCGACCCTCCTTTGGTCATCTCCGCGCGCGGCCGCGCCATGCGCATCGAAGCGCTGAACCGCCGTGGCCAGGCGCTGCTGCCGGTCATCGGCAAGACGCTGGGCAGCCTTGCCGACATCACCATCGCGGAGACGACGAAGACGCTGATCCGCCTCGACGTCACCAAGCCCGGCCGCGTCTTCACCGAGGAGGAGCGCAGCCGCGTGCCTTCGGTCTTTACCGTGTTGCGCGCCATCACCGCTTTGTTCAAGACCGACGAAGACGCCAATCTCGGCCTCTATGGCGCCTTCGGTTACGACCTCGCCTTCCAGTTCGACCCGGTCGACTACAAGCTCGTGCGCAAGCCGAGCCAGCGCGACCTGGTGCTGTTCCTGCCCGACGAGATCCTGGTGGTCGACCACTATTCGGCCAAGGCCTGGACCGACCGCTACGACTATTCAGGCGAGGGATTTTCGACCGAAGGCCTGCCGCGCGACGCAATCGCCGAGCTGTTCAAAACCGCCGACCGCATCCCGCCGCGCGGCGACCATGAGCCGGGCGAATATGCCAGCCTTGTGCGGCGCGCCATGGACTCGTTCAAGCGCGGCGACCTGTTCGAGGTCGTGCCCGGCCAGATGTTCTACGAGCGCTGCGAAACCCAGCCCTCCGAGATTTCGCGCAAGCTGAAATCGATCAACCCCTCGCCCTATTCCTTCTTCATCAATCTGGGCGAAAACGAATATCTGATCGGCGCCTCGCCCGAAATGTTCGTGCGCGTCAACGGCCGCCGCGTCGAAACCTGCCCGATCTCCGGCACCATCAAGCGCGGCGACGATGCGATCTCGGATAGCGAGCAGATCCTGAAACTGCTCAATTCGAAGAAGGACGAGTCCGAGCTCACAATGTGCTCGGACGTCGACCGCAACGACAAGTCGCGGGTCTGCGAGCCGGGTTCGGTGCGCGTCATCGGCCGCCGCCAGATCGAGATGTATTCGCGCCTGATCCACACCGTCGACCACATAGAGGGCCGCCTGCGCGAAGGCATGGACGCCTTCGACGCCTTCCTGTCGCATGCCTGGGCAGTCACCGTCACCGGCGCGCCGAAACTGTGGGCCATGCGCTTCATCGAGCAGAACGAGAAGAGCCCGCGCGCCTGGTATGGCGGAGCGATCGGCATGGTCAATTTCAACGGCGACATGAACACCGGCCTCACGCTGCGCACCATCCGCATCAAGGACGGCATCGCCGAGGTGCGCGCCGGCGCCACATTGCTGTTCGACAGCATTCCCGAGGAAGAAGAAGCCGAAACCGAACTGAAGGCATCCGCCATGCTCTCCGCCATCCGCGACGCCAAGATGGGTAATTCCGCCAGCACCGAGCGCACCACCGCGCGCGTCGGCGACGGCGTCAACATCCTGCTCGTCGACCACGAGGACTCTTTCGTCCACACGCTGGCCAACTACTTCCGCCAGACCGGCGCCAATGTCTCGACCGTGCGCACGCCGGTGCCGGAAGAAGTCTTCGAGCGGCTGAAGCCGGACCTCGTCGTGCTCTCACCCGGACCAGGCACGCCGAAGGATTTCGATTGCGCCGCGACCATCAGACGAGCGCGCGCCCGCGACCTGCCGATCTTCGGCGTCTGCCTGGGCCTGCAGGCGCTGGCCGAAGCCTATGGCGGGGAACTGCGCCAGTTGCACATTCCCATGCACGGCAAGCCCTCGCGCATCCGCGTCTCCAAGCCCGGCATCATCTTCTCCGGCCTGCCCAAGGAGGTCACCGTCGGTCGCTACCACTCCATCTTCGCCGATCCGGTGCGCCTGCCCGATGATTTCATTGTCACGGCCGAGACGGAGGACGGCATCATCATGGCTTTCGAGCACCGCAAGGAGCCGATTGCCGCCGTGCAGTTCCATCCGGAATCGATCATGACGCTCGGCCACAATGCCGGCATGCGCATCATCGAGAACATCGTCGCTCATTTGCCGCGCAAGGCGAAGGAAAAGGCAGCCTGACCTCGATGGCCGAAGCCGAGAACACGATGGCGATCGCAGCCAGGGAGGCCGCGAAGCGCAAGGTCGCCAACCTTGCCTTCTGGTCGATCGTGGTCGCCTTTGTCGTGCTCGCGCTGAAGCTGGCCGCCTGGTACATTACCGGCTCCGTCGCGCTCTATTCGGACGCTCTGGAATCGATCGTCAACGTCATTGCCTCGGTCGCCGCCTTCTGGGCGATCCAGGTCAGTTACAAGCCGGCCGACCAGGATCATCCGTTCGGCCATCACAAGGCGGAATATTTCTCGGCGGTGCTCGAAGGCGTGCTGATCGTCGTCGCCGCGCTTTTGATCCTCAACGAGGTCTGGCGCTCCTGGCAAGCGCCAGCGCCCCTGGAACGGCCCTGGAATGGCCTTGCCGTCAACGGTATCGCCACGCTGATCAACGCCTTCTGGGCCTGGACGCTGATCCGCGCCGGCCGGGCCGAAAAGTCGCCGGCGCTGGTCGCCGACGGCAATCACATCATGACCGACGTCGTCACCTCGGTGGGCGTCTTCGGCGGCCTGGTCGGGGCAATCCTGACCGGCTGGCAGATCCTCGATCCGGCGCTCGCCGTCATCGTCGCGCTCAACATCCTGTGGCAGGGTTGGCATGTCATCGGCTCGTCGATGAATGGCCTGATGGACCGTGCCGTCGACACGCAGGAAAACATGCGCATCCGCGACGTCATCTCGGCCAATTGCAAGGGCGCGCTGGAGGTGCATGACCTGAAAACCCGCATCGCCGGCCGCGCCACTTTCATCGAGTTCCATCTGGTCGTCGACGCCGACATGTCGGTCGGCGCCAGCCACGTCATCTGCGACCGGATCGAAGACGCGCTGAAAGCCGAAATCCCCTCGGTGCGCGTCACCATCCATGTCGAGCCCGACGACGAGGCCAAGCTGCCCAAGGGCACGACGGCCGTGCCGTTTGCGTGATGCCCTTCAGCTTATGGTGCGCAGGCCGATTGCGGCATTGGCTCCAGCCGATAGACCTTGTCGTCCGACTTCGTCTTGCCGTCGGCTGCCTTCGAGCAGAGATCGACGATCGGCAGGCTGCTGTTGGGGTTGGCCAGCATCATCGTGCCGTTGGCGCCGCGCTTGAGGAAGATTTCCTTCTGCGCGATGTCGCAGGAGAAATCGCTCATCTTCGAGCTTGCCGCGCAGCGCCACTGGTCGGCCTCGCCCTGGCAGGAATAAGTCTGCGTGATCTTGCCGGACTTCAGCCGCGCCGTGACCGAGACGGCGATGTCGGCGCCGTCAGGCCAGTTGGCGATGTCGCCGCCCGAAGCGAAGGACGCCAGTTCCACCGGCCCGCGGAAAACCCGGATCGACTGCGTCAGTTGCTCGGGATGCGAAGCCAGATGCGCCGCGTCATAGTCGCGGCCGTAGCAGAAGGGCTGGTCAGGCTTCAGCCGCTCGCGCAGCGGCGGGCCGAGCGCCGGATCGATCGGGTCGATGCGCGCGAACTCGGCCTTGCAGGTCGCGGCCGGCATCGGGTCGAGGCGGAAATTGTCATCTTCTGAGCCCAGCGCCTGCCTGTCATATTCGGCCTTGCCGAGTTCCTCTTCTGATCCGGCATCGAGATAGAGGTCGGCCGAGACATCGGTGACAATCAGGCGGCCTTTGTCATCGACCTTCAGCGAGGCCATGGTGCGGTCGCAGTCCATGCCGCAACGGATCGGCCCTGATGTGCCATCCTCGGATTCATGATTGCACCAGCCGCCGGCCCATTGCGGCGCCTTGGCGCCACGCACCGTCGTGGTGAGAAAGCCATTGTAGGACGTGTCGGCATTTGCCGTGGGCTCTTCGTTCGGCCGGCTGACCGGGTCATGGCCATAGTAGAAGAAGATCCGTGCCACCTTCTGCTTCGGATGCGCCTTGAGATGGGCCGCGTCATAGACCCGGCCGAAACAGACGTCCGCCCCGTTCGGGCTGAGTTCCTTAAGCTTGAGTGCGTCGGCGGCGACGGCCGTGCTCGTCAGCAAGCCAAGCAGCACGACGCCAAATCCGGCGCCCGCGACTGTCTTCCATACCCCTGCCCTGAACGTCATGTGACCTCTCCTCGCATCGACAGACGCAGCGTCAATTTATGCTAGTATTGCGGCCGCAGCCACGCAAATCGCGGCAGGATCTGAGGAGGATGCCATGCGCCGACGCGACATGTTCCGCGCGGTTCTTGCCGGGACCGCAACGTTTCTCGGCCTGCGGGCCGCGCAGGCCGCGGCCACGGAGCCCGCCAGGCTGAAGGTCGCCTATCACCTGAGCGATGTGGACAAGGTCAACTTCGTGCTCGGCAACATCAAGAACCACTATGAGGGCACCGGCGGCAATGTCGACATCGCGCTGGTCGTGCATGGCCCGGCCCTGGCGAGCTTCAAGTCGAAGGGCATATCGGCTGCTATCTCCGGCCGCTTCGCCGGCCTGGTGCAGCAGGGCCTCGAGCCGCAAGCCTGCGGCAACACCATGCGGGGCATGGATATTTCGCTCGCCGACCTGCTCGATGGTTTTCATGCCGCCGACAAGGGCGGCGTCGTCAAGCTCGCGGAACTGCAAAGCCAGGGCTATGCCTATCTACGCCCCTGAGGCTTGAACACCGGGGTGGCAAAGGCCTACGAAGGGCGGCAGACATCCCGGAGGAACAACAGTGCCAGCCACCAACACGCTCAGCATTCCCGATCTCGCCGGCAAGGCGGTGCTGGTCACCGGCGCCTCGACCGGCATCGGCGCGGCACTCGCGCTGGCCTACGCCGCGCAGAAATCCAGGGTGGCGCTGCATTACAATTCGAGCCGCCAGGCCGCCGAGAAACTCGCCAAGACCATTGCCGACAGCGGCGGCGAGGTGTTCCTCGTCCAGGGCGATTTTTCCGTCCCCGCCGACGTCGAGCGCGTCGTCGAGGACAGCGCCCAGCATTTCGGCCGCCTCGACGGGCTGGTCAACAATGCCGGCGGCATGCTCGGCCGCGTACCCTACGCCGACCAGACCGAAGCGCATTACGACGCAGTGATGGACCTCAATGCGCGTTCGGTGCTGACCGCTTCGCGCAAGGCGATGCCGTGGCTGAAGAAGCAGGGCGGCTTCATCGTCAACACCTCGTCGATCGCCGCGCGCAATGGTGCCGGCGGCGGCGCCGGCCTCTACGGCTCGGCCAAGGCCTTCGTTTCCAATGTGACGCGCGGCATGGCCAAGGAGCTGATCGGCTTCGGCATCCGCGTCAACGCCGTGGCGCCCGGCACGATCCTGACACCCTTCCATGAGCGCTATTCGACCGAAGAGCAGATCAAGGGCATGGTGGCCAACATTCCGCAGGGCCGCGCCGGCACGGCGGAAGACTGCGTCGGCGCCTATCTGTTCCTCTCCTCGGACCTGCTGAGCGGCTACATCACCGGCCAGGTGATCGAGGTGAATGGCGGCCAGTTGATGCCGTGACCGGCTATCTGCATACTGACGGTCCGCGTACTCTTGTCGAAAATTTTGAAGGGAGACAGCTGAATGTACGGACTGATCGGCAAGATGCGGGCGGCGCGCGGCCAGCGCGACGCGGTCATGGACGTGCTGCGCGCCAGCACCGGCGCCCTGCCGGGCTGCCTGAGCTATATCGTCGCCACCGACCCGGCCGATGCCGACGCGATCTGGGTGACCGAAGTGTGGACCGACCAGGCAAGTCACAAGGCCTCGCTGCAGCTTCCGGAAGTCCAGGCGGCAATCGCCAAGGCGCGACCCTTCATTGCCGGCTTCGAGTTCCAGGTGGAGACCAATCCCGTTGGCGGCTTCGGGTTGCCTGACGGCAAGACAGGCTGAGGCCTTCGGGCAGCTTTTTCAGCACGGCGGGGTTCGCATCGCCGTGCTTCGGGTCTAAGACCGACACATGGATTCCTCGGTGCAGCCTCGCGACCAGCCCGCCACCGAGCGCATGGCGCGGATGGGCACGCCCTGGCAATGGATGGTCCTGCTCACCATCTCGGCCCTGTTTGCCGGCGCGCTCGAATTCGCCGCCCTGCCGGCGGCGTTGCTGATCGGGCCAATGCTGGCAGCCATCGTCGCCGGCACCAATGGCGCCACGGTGCGGGTGCCGCGCCTGCTGTTCGGCTCCGCCCAGGCCATTGTCGGCTGTCTCGTCGCCGCGTCGATCTCGGCCGACATCTTTCCCGTCTTCCATGCCGAGTGGCCGCTGTTCCTGGGCGTCGTGATTGCGACAGTCGCGGCCTCCAGCCTGCTTGGCTGGCTGATCAGCCGCTGGCGCATCCTGCCCGGCACCACCGCCGTCTGGGGCTCCTCGCCGGGTGCGGCTACCGCCATGGTGCTGATGGCCGGCGCTTTTGGCGCCGACCAGCGCCTTGTCGCCTTCATGCAGTATCTGCGCGTCATCTTCGTTTCGATGACGGCGGCAATCGTCGCCAAAATGTGGGTCGACACATCGGGCATCGAAATCCCGCCAATCATCTGGTTTCCGCCGATCGATGTCCAAGCCTTCGCCGCCACGTCAGGCATCGCGCTGGTCGGCGGCCTGGCGGGAAAGCTGTGCCGGCTGCCCTCGCCCTTCTTCCTCGGCACCTTCATCTTCGGCGCCGTCATCCATCTCGGCCTTGATGTCGAGATGCAGCTGCCGCCCTGGCTGCTGGCAATCAGCTACGCCATGGTCGGCTGGTCGATCGGACTGAACTTCACCAGGCCGATCCTGCGCCATGCGACGCGTGCGCTGCCGCAGATCATCGCCTCGATCGTAGCGCTGATCGCCTTTTGCGGCGGGCTCGCCTTCCTGATCAGCCATCTCCTTGGCATCGATCCGCTCACCGCCTATCTGGCGACCAGCCCCGGCGGCATGGACAGCGTGGCCATCATCGCCGCCGCGGCGCAGCACGTCGACATCTCTTTCGTCATGGCGCTGCAATCGGCGCGCTTCCTGATCGTGCTGCTCGTCGGCCCGAGCGTCGCCCGGCTGGTTGCCAGAAGCATCAGGGACTGACAGGCCACTCTTCACCGCCGGCTACCTATCGCGCCGCAAGCCGCTCGGGAAGGAAATCGACGAAGACGCGCACCTTTGGCGACAGATGGCGATTGGAGGGCCACAGCATCCGGAACTGACCACGACCGTCGATATGATCGTCCAGCACGGTGCGCAGCCTTCCGTCCAGCAACGCCTCGCGGACCAGGAAATCGGGCATGCAGGCGATGCCGAGCCCCGCGATCGTGGCACCCTTCAAGGCCTCCATATTGTTGCAGGTCAGCTTCGAGCGGATCTGCGGTTCGGCGCTTCCGGTCATGAATGGCCACTCCAGCAGCCTGCCGCTGTTGAGAAAGCGGAAGTTGATGCCGAAATGCCGGATGAGATCCGCCGGCTCCCCGGGCGTGCCGTGGCGGTCGAGATAGGCGGGCGCCGCGCACAAAAGCATGCGAAAGGGTGCGACGGGTCTCGACACCAATCGTGAATCGGGCAGCTCGCCGCTGCGGATCGCGACGTCGATGCCTTCCTCGATGACGTCGACAATGCGGTCGTTGAAATCGATGTCGAGTTCGATCTCGGGATAGCGGGCCATGAACTCCGACAGCACCGGCAAAAGCAGATGGTAGGTGACGATTGGCGTCGAGACGCGCAGCCGTCCGTGCGGCGTTTCCCGTGTCCGCGACAGCATCGCCTCGGCATCGTCGATATCGTCGAGGATGCGCCGCACCCGCTCGTTGAACAGCCTGCCCTCTTCCGTCAGGCCGACGCGCCGCGTGCTGCGCTGCAGGAGCCGCACGCCGAGCTCCTGCTCGAGCCTTGCGACGCTCTTGCCGACGGCGGAGGCCGAAATGCCGAGCGCCCGGCCGGCGGCGATGAAACTGCCAAGCTCGGCGGTGCGGGCGAACGCCAGGAGGCCACTGAGACGATCCATCGTAGTCTTCCATTCGAGCGCTTCAGTCCGGTATGTCTGGAGATATAATACCATTTTTCCGGAAAGGCCGCCGACCTATCTTGTCGTTGCGACCGGCGCTGCGACCCACGCCCATGCCGGCGGATGCTGCTTCAGATAGGAAAATCCATGACCTCGAAGACCACAACCGGCCCGGCCGAGCGATGGCTCGTGCTCTTGTCGGTATGCCTTGCCGCGATGACCATGCCCTTGACCTTCACCGGCCCGGCCGTCGCGCTCTCCCGCATCGCGGCCGATCTCGGCGGCAGCCCGATCGCGCTCAACTGGGTGACGAACGCCTTCATGCTGACCTTTGGCGCCAGCCTGATGGCGGCTGGAGCGCTGGCCGACAACCACGGCCGCAAGCGCATCTTCCTCGCAGGCCTCTGCCTCTATGTCCTGGCGTCGCTCGGCGCGATGCTGGCGCCCGGCATCGTCTGGTTCGACATGTTCAGGGCAGCGCAAGGCATCGGCAGTGCCCTGGCTTTCGCCGGCGGCGCCTCCGCACTTGCGCAGGAATTCGAAGGGCAGCTGCGGCTGCGCGCCTTCTCCTTCCTCGGCACCAGTTTCGGCATCGGTCTCGCCTTCGGTCCGATCGCCTCCGGCCTGCTCATCTCCGCATTCGGCTGGCGGTCGATCTTTGTTCTGGTGGCAGTGCTGGCGATCGCCTCGGCGCTGCTGGGCCTGCGCACCATCCGGGAATCGCGCGACCCGGATGCGACCGGCCTCGACTGGGCGGGAGCCGGCACTTTCACGATCGCACTGGCTTTGCTGACCTATGGCGTCCTGCAGGCGCCGCAGAGCGGTTGGGCCGACCCCATCGTCATCGCCCTGCTTGCGGCGGCCGCCCTGTTCTTCGCTGCGTTCGTTATCGTCGAGCGGCGCGTGCGCAGGCCGATGCTCGACCTCACGCTGTTTCGCTTTCCCCGCTTCGTCGGCGTCCAGTTCCTGGCAGCGGCGCCCGCCTATGGCTTCGTCGTCCTGCTGGTGCTTTTGCCGATCCGCTTCATCGGCATTGAAGGGATGAGCGAGATCCAGGCCGGGCAGTTGATGATCTGCCTGTCGGGGCCGCTGCTGATCCTGCCCTTGCTTGCCGGCCAGCTGGCGCGCTGGGTCGCTCCCGCCACGATCTGCGGCGCGGGCCTGCTCATCGCCGCCGCCGGGCTCGTCTGGCTGAGCCTGACACCGCCGGTCGCCGTCGCACTGGTGGCGCCGCTGGTGCTGATCGGCGTCGGCATCGCCTTGCCCTGGGGGTTGATGGACGGGCTTGCCGTCAGCGTCGTGCCCAGGGAGCGCGCCGGCATGGCGGTCGGCATCTTCAACACCACCCGCGTCGCTTGCGAGGGCGTGGCGGTGGCGATCGTCATGGCGACGCTGTCTGGTTTCACGGCCAAGCAACTCGGCGCTCAAGGGCTGGCCTCGCCCGCCGAAGCGGCCGCGGCAGCGCAACTGCTGGCAACCGGCAACATCGGCGAAACAGCGCAGCGCCTGCCAATGGCCGACGCCAGTGCCTTGGTCCATGCTTACGAAACGGCTTTCGATAGGCTGCTGGTCGTGCTGGCGACAATCACCGTGCTTACCGCCATCGTCGTCTTCCTCGGTCTGCGCCGCGGTTCGGCGCCGGAACAAGACGCCGCTCCTGTCCCGGCCTGCCAGGAAGGCTGACGCCACGTGACGCCATCAAGTCCGGCAAGGCGTCAAAAAATACTTGACTCTTATACTCATATTTGAGAGCGCGGAAGCGCAACCAAAACATGAGAGTTGGAGACAGGTTAATGTCGAAGCAGTCGAGGACATGGCGCCGGGAATTATCATTGCTGGCGGGCAGCGCCATCCTCTGCCATGCTTGGCCGGCAATTGCCCAGGATGGCGGCGACGCCACCATTCTCGACCGGATCGAGGTGACAGCCGAGAGCAATGAGATCCTGAAACAGGACGGCTACGTCGCCAAGAAGGACCGCATCGGCACCAAGACCGACACCCCGATTGCCAGGATCCCGCAGGCGGTCTCGGTCGTCACGCAAAAACAGATCGAGGACCAGAAGCCGCGCACGCTGAACGACGCGCTGGGCTACACGGCCAGCGCCAACCCCAACAGCTTCGGTTTCGATACGCGCTACGACGCCTTCTTCCTGCGCGGCTTCCAGGCCTTCTACAACGGCATGTTCCGCGACGGGCTGCGCCAGTACAACGGCCCCTCCGCCTGGTTCAAGACCGAGCCCTACGGCATCGAGGGCGTCACCGTCCTCAAGGGTCCGGCCTCCTCGCTTTACGGCGTCAGTGGTCCGGGTGGCATCGTCAATGTCGTCACCAAGCGGCCCAAGGACGGGCCGTTCCACGAGATCGAGTTGCTGGCCGGCGAACACAACCGCTTCCAGGCGGCACTCGACGCCTCCGGCCCGGTCAACGACGACGGCAGCATCCTCTACCGCTTCACCAGCCTTGGCCGCCTGAGCGAGACCGGCCTGCCCGACTATCCCGACGACAAGCTCTATCTGGCGCCGGCCGTCACCTTCAAGCCGGACGAGGACACCAAACTCACCATCCTCGGCGAATATTCCAAGTCCGTCACCGGCGGCACCGCGGCCTTCTACAATTCGGCCTATGGCGTCCTGTCGAATGTCTATGAGGGCGACGCGGCCTGGAACGACTTCACCCAGGACCAGGGGCGCATCGGCTACGAGTTCGAGCATCGCTTCAACGACTGGCTGACGGTGCGCCAGAACCTGCGCTACAGCGCCGTCGATTCAGACATCGAATACAGCGGCCACTATTCGGTCGGCGCCGACCAGCCGCTGCAGCGCTATTGGGGCCACTACACCGAGGCGATGAAGAACTTCGTCGTCGACAACATGGCGCAACTCGAATTCGATACCGGCTCGGTCAGGCACACCGCGATTGCCGGCATCGACTATGCCTGGTCGGACTATGACGCCGGCAGCGGGCTTTCCTACGTCTCGGTCGACGACATCGAGGCCGCCCCCGTCCCGCATTCCGGCGGGCAGGAGATGAACCAGCTCGGCGTCTACCTGCACGACCAGATGGAGTGGAACGATCTCACCCTGTTCACCAGCGGTCGTTACGACTGGGTCGACACCACCTCAACGGCGGCCGATTTCAGCCAGTCGAAACAGAAGGACAGCGCCTTCTCCGGCCGCGTCGGCCTGTCTTACCGGACCGAATGGGGCATCATTCCCTATGTCAATTATTCGACCTCGTTCTCGCCGAACATCGGCCTTGTCTATGACGACGTCTCGAGTTCTGTCGGCCGCGTCGCCCGCCCGACCATTGCCACGCAGAAGGAGATCGGCGTCAAATACGAGATCCCCGACCATAACGCGACGATCAGCGCCGCGCTGTTCGACATCGACCAGAAGGACGGCGTCGTCTTCGACGCCTCGACCGGCATCAACAAGCAGCGCCAGCTCGACCTGAACTCGCGCGGCGTCGAGCTGGAAGCCAATGCCTCGTTGGACAACGGTTTCAGCGTCATCGCCTCCTACACCTATCTGCGCGTGAAGATCGAACGCGGCGCCGAGGGCACCGACGGCAAGGAATTGTCGGCGACGCCGAACCACATCCTGTCGCTCTGGGGCCATTATCAATTCGAGAACGGCACGCTGGAAGGGCTCGGGCTCGGCGCCGGCGTACGCTTCGCCGGCGCGAGCTACGGCGACGACGCCAACACTTTCGAGAACGACGCGCGCGCCTTCGTCGACACCTCGCTGTCCTACGACTTCGGCTACCGCAGTCCGAAGCTCGAAGGGGTCAAGCTGCAGATCAACGCCAAGAACCTGTTCGACAACCAGCAGACGATTTGCTCGGCCGGCTATTGCTACCGCGACGAAGGCCGCTCGCTGTTCGGCAGCCTGCGCTATCGCTTCTGATGTCGGTCTCGGTCCCAAACCAGGCCGCGTCGTCGCCGGCCGCCGTCGTCGCGGCGATCGGCGGCCTCTATGTCGCGCAGAGCGTGATCGGCGGCATCACCTGGACCGGCCTGCCGGCCGTGATGCGCGACCAGGGCCTGCCGCTCGACCGCATCGGCCTGCTCACCCTGATCGCCCTGCCATGGGCGCTGAAGTTCCTGTGGTCACCGGCGGTGGAGCGCCACCGCCTTCCGCCGACCGGCGAAAACCGCACGGGCGCGATCGTCCTTGTCGGCGGCCTGGTTTCCATCGCCGGATTGCTGGCCGTTGCCCAGCTCGGCCCCACCGCCTTCTGGCCCGTGATTGCCTGCCTGACAGTCGTTGCCTTTGCGGCCTCTACCGTCGACATCGCCTGCGACGGTTTTGCGGTGCAGAACCTTGCAGGGGAAAATCTCGGCTGGGGCAATGCCGCCCAGGTCGGCGGTGCTTATCTCGGCTCGGCGATCGGCGCCGGCCTTTTCCTCTATCTGGTCGAAATCCATGGCTGGCGCGCGGCGGTTTCGGCCATGGCCTCGCTGCTGGTGTTGCTCGGCCTTCCCTTCCTGCTCGGCATCGCCAGCCGATCGCGCGAGGAAATGCGCGAACACGTTCCTGCGCTCGCCGCGGCGTTGCGGCGCCCGCAGATACGCCGCGGCCTTGCGGCATCGGCGATCTACGTTCTGGCGCAGAAGGCGGCGCTGGCCATGCTCGGTCCGTTTCTGATCGATGCCGGGCTCAGCCTTGCCACCATCGGGCTGGTCAACGGCGCCGGCAGCATGATCCTCGGCGTCGCGGCCGCGCTTGCCGGCGGTGCTCTCGTGCGATGGCTGGGCACGCGCAGTGTGCTTGTCCTGGCGCTCGTCCTGCAGGCCGGATCGCTATTCACCCTCTCGGCCTTCGCGCTTTCGGGCACTTTCCCGGCGGGTCCGCTGATGGCGATAGCGATGCTGAGTTCTTCGGGCATCATGGCGCTCGGCTTCGTGGCGCTTTATGCGCAGTTCATGCGCTGGTCGGACCCGAGGCAGGCGGGCGTCGATTTCACGCTTTTCCAATGCATGGACGCATTGGTCAGCATGGCGGGCGGCGTCCTGGCCGGCTATGTGGCGCAACATCTCGGCTATGGCGCGCTGTTCGGCGGCGCCGGCGTGGTCGCGCTGCTGGCGGCGCCGGCGATCGCCATGGTCAGCGACCGCGACTGAAGACAGCGCTATTCCTCGCCGGCCCCGTCCTTGCCTTGCGCGTCTCGGCGCCAATAGGCGGTGACCAGGTGCCGGTCGCGCGGCAGGCCCCATCCCTTGCGCACGATGCTGCGGATTTCTCGGAAGTCCGCGAACTCGCACCCGGCCCAGACATAGAGATCGTCGGCCGCGGGACCGCGCTCACGCAGCGCCGCGGGCAGCAGGCCGGCGCCGCCCGCTTCGCGGCCATGCCGGTAAAGCCAGCGGACGGCGATGTTGTTGCCCGCCGCCAGCGCCATCCGGTCTCGCGGACCATCGACCTCGATGATGGCTTCGGCGCGAGCGGACGGCGCAAGCTCTTCCAGCATCCGGCCGATCGCCGGAAGCGCGGTATCGTCGCCCAGCAGAAGCAGGTTCGATGCCTCGGGCAAGCCGCCGCCGCCGGGGCCGATCATGCCGATGACGTCGCCGCCCCGCGCATCCAGCGCGAAGGCCGCGGCCGGCGTCTCGGCACCAGGATGCAGCACGAAGTCGATGTCGAGCCAGCCCTCGGCCACGTCCAGCGCGCGAATCGTGTAGACCCGCACGGTCAGCGCATCCTCGCCGGACGGCCAGACGATCAGGCCGTCGGCACCCATGGTCGGCCAGACCGCTTGCCGTCCGGTCGGCGGCAGCAGAAGCCGGACATGAAATCCGCCATGGCTGAAGCGGTCGAGGTCGCGGCCTGAGAAACGCAGGCGCTGCATATGCGGCGACAATCGCGTCGAGGACAGAACCGAAATCTCGCGGAAGAACACCGGCGTGCCGGCATCCGCGCCGTCGCCATGCCAGCGCAACCCTTCGGTCGTGCGCAGATGCGCGGCGATGTGGCCAGCAAAGATCATCTTCATGTAGGAGAGGCAGGTCTCGTCCTCCGCCGCGACGCGGATCAGCACGCCACCGTCCTCGAACGAGGCATTCAACGAGCCGTAATGCGTGCGCAATTCCCATTGGCCGACAACGCCGGTGTCGATCTCATAGTCGCTATGCTCAGCGCACAGCCTGTCCATCACCGCGCAGATGCCTTCGCTTTGGATACGAGTTTGCGCGCTCAAGGGCTTCATCGTCGGCCTTTCCATACCCAGTGCGGCGACACCGGCTGAAGCTCGGTGTCGACAAGCGTCGGCATGCCACAGCGCCGGCGGCATTGCCACTAAAACATGATTATGACAGTCATATTTTTGGACGAAACCGCGGGAAGGCGCCTTGACGCATCCGGTCTTCAGCTGATGACCGGGCTTGCGATCCGATCGCCGTCCAGCGTCAAGGGCATGTCGCCCTCGCTGTTTGAAGCCGTTGCCCGTCACGGCGACGCGGGCATGATAGACGCCGTCGCGTTGCGCGACGCGTACGATGCGAAGGTTGGACTGGACGCCGATATTGTCCGACAGGTTCCACCGAGCGATCCCGTCGCGGCCACGGAAATCGCGACCCCAGTCGCTCAGGAAAGCATCGTCGCTAGATGCGGCTAGAAGGCTTCGGTATCGCCGGCATTGGTGGCTTGGACAAGGCGGCGGATCGCGTCGCGCGTGCTCATCAGTCCAACCTGTGCATCAGATCATCATCCAGCCAGCGGCCGAAGAAATAGACCAGTTGCTTGTGCCACCACGGCCAGTCATGGCTGACGTCGCCGCCCCAATAGTCGACCCAGGCGGGAATGGATTTGTCGCGCAGGATCTGTTCCAGCTGGCGCGTCTCGACCAGCATGCGTTCTTCCCAGGCGCCCTGCCCGCAGCAAAAGATCAGCCGCAGCGCCTTCAGCCGGGCCAAAAGCTTCGGATCGACGATGCCGGGCAGGTAATCGAGCGGCGAGTTGTAGAAGATGTCGCCCTCCAGCGCCTTGCCGAAGAAATCGCGGGCCGAATAGACCCCCGACAGCGAAATGACGCCGCTTGCCAGCTCCGGAAAGCGGAAGACGAAGTTCGACGAATGGTAGCCGCCCATCGAACAGCCTGAAAACAAGGGCTTCAGCCTGCGCCCGCCATTGGCGGCCGATGCGGTGGAGAGGATTTCCGGCAGCGCCTCCTCGCGCACATAGCGGAAATAGGCCTCGTGGCGGCCGATGCGATGCGCGGCGTCGGCATGCTTGTCGAAGAAGGATTCCGAATCGATGCCGTCGACCGTGAACAGCTGGATACGGCCGGTGTCGATGAACTCGGCCAATGCGCCGACGCCACCGGAATCCTCGAACTGGTAGAACCGCCCCTGCGAGGTCGGGAACACCACCACAGGCCGGCCGGCATGCCCGTAGCGCTTGTATTCCATGTCGCGGCCGAGCTTGCCGGAGAAATGCTTGTGATAGGAGATGTCCATCGCCTCAGGCCTTTTCCGCGTGGATATAGGCAACCGCCTCGCGCAGCGCCGCCTGATCCTTCGAGCGCATCTGGTAGGCGTAATTTCCCATGGCGCGGCTGAAAACCTCTTCGATGGCCTGATGGTGGACGATCTTGTCGCGGTGCGCCGCTAGCACGTCCTCGTGGCTGTGCAAATAGTGGAGGTGCCGCTTGCGGCTGGCATAGGCGGTGAAATACTTGCCCTCATAGGGTCCGCCGGCGGCATCCTTGACCACCATGTCGGCCCATGCCGCGTAGACGTCGATGTCGAACGTGTAGTTGATGGCGTCGGTCATCCAGGCGCCGGGCGGCCGCATGTTGACCTCCAGCGCGATGATCCGGTCGTCCCTGGTCTCGAACAGCTCGATGTGGAAGAAGCGCTCGCGCACGTCGAACGCCTTCAGGATCTTGCGGCCGGCCTCCTCGACCGCTGGCCTGATATGGGGAAAGCAGGTGTAGCTCATATGGCGGTCCTTGTTGACCACCTCCATGACGCTCTGGTCGTAGCGGTGGCTGGCCGCCAGCACCACCTCGCCGTCGCGGTTGACCAGCCCGTCATAGGTCACCACCAGCCCCTCGATGAACTGCTCCATGACGAAGGTCACGTCCTCGGGCTTGTCCCGGAAGAACTGGTCGAGCTCCCCTGTGTTGGAGATCTTGAAGGTATTCGAGGCGCCTGAGCCGCTATCGGGCTTCACCACCACCGGGTAGCCGACGCGCCGGATGAAGGTCATCGCGCCGGCGCGGTCGGAGCATTTGCGCTGCGCGATGGTCTCGACGCCGCTCTTGCGGAAGAAGGCGCGCATGCGGCTCTTGCGCTTCAGGTTCTTCACGAAATCGAGCTTGGTGCCGTAGATGTTGAAGTCGGTGCGGATGTTGGCCTCCAGCTCCAGCCAGTGTTCGTTGAGCGATTCGAACCGGTCGATGCGGCCCCATTTGTGGATGAAATGCCCCATCGCCCGGAACACCGGATCGTAGTCCTCCATGTCGGCGACGCGGTAATATTCCGAAAGCGCTGCCTTCAGCCTGCCGTCCAGCACGTCATAGGGCGCATCGCCAATGCCGAGCACGGTGGCACCGGCCTTCTTCAGCCGGTCGCAGAAATCGGCGCCGTTGGTTGGAAAATGCGGCGAGAAGAACACGAAATTCATGGACACCCCCTCATGGCGGCGGCGCACCGCAGCCCCGCCGGCGCGCAAGTCTGGCGCATTTGCGCCGCCTGGGGAAGAGCACCCGCATTGGGATAATGTTCAACGGATTCAGCCCCCGCTTGCCTCTGCGGGGGCGCTCCTGTATGAGAACCGGCATGAACACACGCGCCACCATCGCTTCCCGTCAGACCGGCTTTGCCGGCGAGACCGTGCGCGCGCTTGCCTCGACCCTGCTTCTTCTCGGCCTTATCGGCGATCGCCGGGTTCGCTGAAGGAGCGCCCGGCGGTCGAACCGCCGCGCAAGCGCATGCTCCTTGGCCAGTCTCAAAATTGGCAGTCACATCAAGCGAACGAAAATCTGGTAGAGGCGCCACTCGCCAGCCATCCGTCCGAGACGGATCCGAGGGCCGCCGGGAGAACAAGACGATGAACGCACGAGAACAAATCCGCCCTGACGCCGCGGTCGCCGGCGAGCATGTGGAACCAGCCCGCGGCATGCCCGACGCGGCCCGCAAATATCAACCCTATCCGACGGTTGGCCTCACCGACCGCACCTGGCCCTCGAAGGTCATCGACAAGGCGCCGATCTGGTGTTCGGTCGACCTGCGCGACGGCAACCAGGCGCTGATCGATCCGATGGGCCATGAGCGCAAGGCGCGCATGTTCGGCCTGCTGCTCGACATGGGCTTCAAGGAGATCGAGATCGGCTTCCCCTCGGCCTCGCAGACCGACTTCGACTTTGCCCGCTGGTGCATCGAGGAAGGCAACGTGCCCGCCGATGTGTCGCTGCAGGTGCTGGTGCAGTGCCGGCCCGAGCTGATCACGCGCACCTTCGAGGCGCTGAAGGGCGCCACCAACCCGATCGTGCATTTCTACAATTCGACCAGCGAATTGCAGCGCCGCGTCGTCTTCGAAAAGGATGTGGGCGGCATCAAGCGCATCGCCACCGATGCGGCCAAGATGATCACCGACATGGCGGCCAAGGCCGGCGGCGGCTATCGCTTCGAATACTCGCCGGAAAGCTTTACCGGCACCGAGCTCGAAGTCGCGCTGGAGATCTGCAACGCCGTCACCGAGATCGTCAGGCCGACATCGGACAACAAGCTGATCATCAACCTGCCGTCGACGGTCGAGATGTCGACGCCCAACATCTATGCCGACCGCATCGAGTGGATGTGCCGCAATCTGGACAACCGCGAGAACCTGATCATCTCGCTGCATCCGCACAATGACCGCGGCACCGGCATCGCCACCACCGAGCTCGGCTTGATGGCGGGCGCGGACCGCGTCGAAGGCACGCTGTTCGGCAATGGCGAGCGCACCGGCAATGTCGACATCGTCACGCTGGCGCTCAACATGTACACGCAAGGCGTCGATCCGGGCATCGACTGCTCCGACATCAACCGCCTGAAGGACGTCTACGAATACTCGAACCAGTTGAAGATCCCCGAGCGTCACCCCTATGTCGGCGAGCTCGTCTACACCGCCTTTTCCGGCTCGCACCAGGACGCCATCAACAAGGGCATGAAGGCGCTGAAAAAGGCCAACACCGGCCTGTGGGAGGTGCCCTATCTGCCAATCGACCCGGCCGATGTCGGCCGCAGCTACGAGGCGATCATCCGCATCAACTCGCAGTCCGGCAAGGGCGGCATCGCCTATGTGCTGCAGGCCGATTACGGCCTCAATCTGCCGCGCAACCTGCAGATCGAATTCAGCCAGGCGATCCAGGCGATCACCGATGCCGAGGGCAAGGAAGTGCCGGCCAAGCGCATCCATGAGCGCTTCCTCGAAACCTATGTCGACCAGCCGGGCGCGCGCCTGAAATTCCTCGACCACCACACCTATCCCGATACAGTGGTCAAGGGCCGGCGCGTGATCGAGGCAGTGATCCTCGACAAGGGCAAGGAAGTGACCATTACCGGCACCGGCACAGGCCCGATAGACGGCTTCGTCGATGCGCTGTCGCGCCATGTCGGCATCGAGATGTCGGTGCTCGATTATTCCGAACACTCGATGCAGCGTGGCTCCAATGCATCCGCCATTTCCTATGTCGAAATGGAATATCCCGGCGGCAAGCTGTTCGGCGCCGGCATCAACACCAACATCGTCGCCGCCTCGCTGGAAGCGGTGACGTCGGCCGCCAACCGCATCGTCGGCCGCAAGCCGCGGTAGCGTCTACCGACGATTGGCGCGAGAGATCACAACCGCTCTCGCGCCAGCCGTTTTTTCGGCCTTGGCCTCAAACGGCTGACACCGGCGACCCACCAATCCTGTAGCCGGCATCGGCCGCGTCATTAACCACCGGAAAATTATCCGGTGAGGTACGCGATCGCATAAGGGGTGTATACTTGTGTGGTGATGCGAGCCCTATATGATCGCGCCTCAACCTGTGCCGACTTCGAGAGGATCGACACTTGCAGCATGCCACGCCTGCCGCCCCCGCAGTGCGCGAGACACTGGAGCGACTGCTTGCCAGCGAAACGTTCGGACGGTCCGAGCGCGCGCGCAAACTGATCCGTTATCTCGTCGAACGCGAACAGGCCGGCGAAGCCGACAGGCTCAAGGGCTTTTCCATCGCCATGGACGTCTTCGGCAAGGACGGCGATTTCGATCCATCGACCGATGCCGTGGTGCGGGTGCAGGCAGGCCGGCTGCGCGAATTGCTGCAGCAGTATTTCGCCAACGAAGGCATCGCCGACCCCGTCCGCATCGCCATCCCACGCGGCGGCTACGTCCCCGCCTATGAGCTCAACGCCATTCGTCTGCCGGAAGCAGCCAAACCCGCCGAGCAGACGCCGGCGGCGGCTCCGGCCGAGCACCCCAGTGCTGCCGAGGAGGCCGTGGCACCCGCCGCATTGCTGGCGCCGGCGGCAGCTCCCGTGCCTTCGGTGGCGCGCCACCTCCGCTTCTTCTGGATGGCGATCGCCGTGGTCATCGCCATGCTCGGCGTCCTGATCCTGCGTCAGGGCGGCGGCGCGCTGCTCGCCGGCGGCGATCTGCCGGCGACGTTCGAGAACGCCGGCAGCAGCATCGGGCCGTCCCCGGTCAGCGAGGCCCTGCCGCTCGTCTACATCGCCGTCAAGGCCAGCGGCGCGGACGCCGCCCGCGTCGCCGCGTCGTTGCGCGCCGGCCTGAGCGGCTTCGATACGATCGATTTCATCGGTCGCGACACTGTCGACAAGACCGATCCGGTCGCCGGTGCAACGAGCTTCATGTTCGATGTCCTGCCTGGACCGGGCGCTGGCGAGATCACCATCGAACTGCAAAGCGTGGCGACCGGACGTGTGCTTTTGTCGCGCAAGCTGACCGTCGCCGACAGCGCGCCATCGGCCGTCGAGGACCGTGTCGCCGGCATCCTGAGTTCGGCGCTGCCCGCGTCCGGCACGATCTACAACTACATCGAGCAGAGCGGCATTCAGAACGGCCTGACGCAGTGCCTGCTGCTCAATGGGAAATACTATCTCGACCAGAACGCCAGAACCCACGAGGCCGCCTATCGCTGCCTCGAAACCCTTGCCGAGAACGGCGCAAGATCGTCGCTTGTTTATTCCGAGCTCGCCTCGTTACACCTCGAGGCCGTGAACGACCACTACGCCTATCCGCCGGATGCGACGATCGAGAAGGCGATGACATTCGCCCATCGCGCCGTGCAGATCGGTCCGACCAGTCCCTATGCGCATCGTTCCTACGGCTACATCAATTCGCGTCTTGGCAACGCCGACGAAGCGCTGCGCTGGATGCGCAAGGCCTATGACCTCAACCCCTATGACGTCGCCATGGCGGCCGCCTATGGTTATGGGTTGGTTTTCGCCGGCCGCTACGCCGAGGGAACCCCCCTTCTGGCCCATGCCGTGGATGCCTCCAGCGGCCATCCGACATGGTGGGATTTCGGGCTTTTCGCCGGGGAATTCATGCTTGGCGACACGAACAAGGCCGCGATCGCCAGCTCTGCCCTGAGAACCACCGCAACAAAGTCACACTATCTTGCAGCCCGGCTGATCGGCGCCAGGATCTCCGGTCAGGACAGCCTGGCACGTAAGCTGCTCGATGAACTCACCACCAAATTCCCCAAATTCGCCGCCAACCCTCGCGCGACCTTCATTGACCGAAAATATCCGGCCGACCTGACCGAGCGGCTGATCGGCGCCTTGCGCGCCGCCGGGCTCGGCAACGCCAGCTGACCTCGTTTGGACCAATGGAATTGTTGGGCGTTCGCGCCCACAGGACGAAGCGCCGATCCGGCTGATTTCCCGGCTTTTGCCGGACGAACCCTTGGATGACATGCCAGCGCTCGCGAAAATCGCGAAAGGTTTACTGGCCATGGACAAAGAGCAATCCAGTCGCATTTCAAGCGTTCCCGCAATTTGATACCGTCCGCTTTCATGATCTCATCGCTCCACGCTGCCGAAAAGGGTGCCGGGTCCAAGACCATCGTCTTGCTGCACGGTTTCGGCGGTTGCGCTGACGTCTGGCGCGACGTGATCGTCCCGCTGGCGCCCTCCGCGCGCACGCTTGCTTATGACCTGCCGGGACATGGCCTATCGCTCGACTTTCCCGATGCCGGGCCTGCAAAGGTGGCGGCAAGGGCCGTTCTTGCCGACCTTGCGGCCCGCAGGGCCAAACGCATCCATCTCGTTGGCCATTCGATGGGCGGAGCGGTGGCGACCTTGATGGCTCTGGCCGAGCCGGAGAGGGTGGCCTCGCTGACGCTTCTGGCGCCTGGCGGCTTCGGCCCGGAGATCAACGGGCCGCTGTTGCGTCGTTATGCCGGCGCACAGAGTCTGTCCGAGATCCTCGCCTGCCATGTCGGGTCCACGGGCGCCGCCTTTTGATCACACCGCCGATACGCTCCGCGAAATGCGCCAGCGACCCGGACAATCGGAAAAACTCGTCGCGATCGCCGCCGCCATGACCAGGGACGACCGGCAAGGCGTCATCCCGCGTGGGCATCTGGACAGGCTGACCATGCCGGTGATGGTGGTATGGGGCAGTGATGACGCGGTGCTGCCCTTCACCCAAGCCGACGACCTGCCGGCGCGCTTTCATGTGCATCAAGTGCTGGAGGCCGGCCATATGCTGATCGAGGAAGCGCCCGATCTGATCGCCAGCATCATCCGGCGCAATATGAACCGTCGGGCCAGACCCGTTCGCCCCAAACTCGCCGCCGCGGCCAGTTGAGTTGCTTAATGCATGTCGCCCAAAAATGACCTCGCTTTTGGGAGCACGACATGCATGAAACAAAGATCTGAAGCGCGTCGCGTAACGCGACGCGCGTCGGCGCAACATCCCACAGCGCGTCGGTCCGCTTCATCTCGCCAGTGCATTTTGCCGGCGTCTGTGTTAACCCCGTGTTAACCAAACCCGCGAGGCAGACGCCGATGAAGGACGCAGGCGAAAAGATCGATCCGTCAAGCAAACTGTCCGATGCCGTCCGTGATGTGAAGAACGCCTTCGCCGACCGCGACGATGTCGTCGTCGACATGCGCGAGGCGCATCGCATGCGCCTTGATCTCCTGGCCGCCGAACTCGCACCCGTCTTTGCCGATGTGCCCGCCGACATGGACAATTTCGACTTCGTCGTTTCGTCAGGGCTGCAGCCGCGTCTGTGGATCGATGCCGTCAGCCATGTCGCCATGGGGCGCGACCGCCGCACCTACCGCTTCCTCAAGGACACCCGCATCGGCCGTGTGGTGCTTGCCGAATCGACCGAGATGAAGCCGGTTGCCGATTCGGTGACCCGGTATGTCGCCGAGCGCATCGTCGAGCGCCAGAGGATGATGGAGGGCGGGGTCGAGCCGGCCGTCGCCAGCATGAGACGCGCCGAGGTGGCGGAGGCGGAGCCGCCGCTGCGGTCGCCGCAACGCGGCAAGGGCTGGTCGGCCTTCCTGTCAGGCCTTGGCCTGGTCGCCGCAGGCGCACTGGTCGGCCTGGCGGTGTCGGTCGCCCTGTTCTGGGACCGCCTCGTGGCGATGGTGTTCAGCCTGCGGCCATAGAAGCGCTGGCCTCCACACCCAGTTCCAAGGTCTGCAGATCGGCAGGCGGTATTGCCGGCCCGGTCAGGCCGCGCCGCGTCAGCCGGATGCGCCAATTGCCCTTTTCGCCATCGATATCGAACAGATTGTACTGTGCGGCCGGATGCTTGCCACCCGGCGCCTGGCCGGCGGCGGCGACCCCGACCACTGGAACCTTGGTGCCGCGCAGCCCGATCTGGAACAACGACGGCAGATGCGAATGACCGTGCAGGACAAGTTCCGCACCGTTCTTGCGAATGACCTTGTGGAAGCGGGCGATGCCGAACAGCCGCTTGTGCTGCGAGACGGCGCCGCGCACCGGCGGATGGTGGATCATGATCGCGCGAAACAGGCCTTGCCCGGCCGCATCGCGCAGGATCTTGCCGAGCCGCTCCGCCTGCCCTTCCATGAAGAAGCCGTTGGCCATGAAGGGTGCCGTGGCGCGCGCCGTCGAGACGCCGATCAGCGCGACATTGCCGCGCACGCGCAGATACGGGAACGCGTTGCGGTCGACCGGCGTGTTGACGCCGTCGCCGCTCATCCAGGCCGCCCATGCGCGGCAGACCTTGTCGAAGGCGCCGGGCACATAGGCGTCGTGGTTTCCGGGAACCACGGAAACGTCGTTCGGCGATCCCAACGTCTCCAGCCAGTGCTTGGCCATCTCGATCTCGCCGTCGAGCGCCAGATTGACGAGGTCGCCGGTGACGGCGAGGTGGTCGGGGTTCTGCGCCTTGATGTCGGCGGTGATGGCGTCGATGACGGCGTCATGCATGTGGCGCCGGCGATTGCGTTGCCAGTTGACGTAGCCGAGCACGCGCTTGGAGGCGAGATCGCGATAGGATACATCGGGGAGCGGCCCCAGATGGACATCGGAAATATGCGCGAGCCTGAACATCCATCCCTCATAGGCGACCAGCGCCGCGCTTTCCACTCAAGGTTTTCTTACCGGTTTCGCACCTGATGGCAAATCCGGACGACATCTTCCGACAGACCGGCTGGCCGGGTTTGCGGGCCAGGCTGTTCCATCTATATTTCGTGCTGCGGCGGCCAATGACGCTCGGCGTGCGCGGGCTCGTCCATGATACCGCGACGAATTCCGTTTTCCTGATCCGCCATACCTATGTGCCCGGCTGGCAGCTTCCCGGCGGCGGCGTCGAGGTCGGAGAAACGCTAGCTGAGGCGCTGGTGCGCGAACTCGCCGAGGAAGGCAACATCGCGCTGAACGCGCCGGCGGTGCTGAAGTCGATGCATTTCAACTGCCGCTCCAGCCGCCGCGACCATGTCGGCTTTTACGTCATCGAGCATTTCAGTCAGACGATACCGAAGCTGCCGGACCACGAGATCGCCGAGGCCGGCTTCTTCCCGCTCGATGGTTTGCCGGAGGGAACGACGCCGGCAACGCTGCGACGGATCGCCGAAGTTTTTGGGGAGGAACCCGCGTCGCCCTATTGGTAAGCTTGCCTTAGCCGTTAAGTCGCAAACTGCGACGCTCGTCGATGTCGAGATTGTCCGCAAACCGAAGTATCAGATTGGGTTCGCCGTTCATCCCAAGCGGTGGGTTGTTGAACGCTTCTTAGCGTGGATCAGCCGAAAGCGGCGGCTCTGGAAAGATCCGCAAGCGACATCAAGTCCGCAAAAGTCTTCCTTTGCGCGGCATGCATCATGACCCTCGTCAGACGCATTGCCCGTGCATCATGAATTCTCGCACGGGCTCTCAGATCGCGAACCTTGCCCGGTCATGCGGCGCGCCATAGTCGAGCTCCGGCCCCACCGGCACGATTCGTGTCGGATTGATCGTTTCGTGGCTGCCGTAGTAGTGCGCCTTGATGTGATGCAGGTTCACAGTCGCGGCGACACCAGGCACCTGATAGAGATCGCGCAAATAGTTCGACAGGTTCGGATAGTCGGCGATGCGCCGCAAATTGCATTTGAAATGGCCGACATAGACCGGGTCGAAGCGCACCAGCGTGGTGAACAGCCGCCAGTCGGCCTCGGTGATGCGGTCGCCGACGAGATAGCGCTGCTTTGACAACCGCTCCTCCAACGTATCCAGCGCCGCGAACAATTCGCCGAACGCCTCCTCATAGGCACGCTGCGTGGTGGCGAAGCCGGCGCGGTAGACGCCGTTGTTGACCGCGGGATAGACCAGCGCGTTGACGCGGTCGATCTCATTGCGCAGGTCCTGGGGATAGAAGTCGAGGCTTGCATCGCCCCATGCGTCGAACGCCGAATTGAGCATCCGGATGATCTCGGAAGACTCGTTGGAGACGATGGTCTGCTCCTTCTTGTCCCACAGCACCGGCACGGTCACCCGGCCGGAATAGGCGGGATCGGCCTTGGCATAGATCTGGTGCAGGAAATCGAGACCGTAGAGCGTGTCGCCCGTGGCGCCGTCCTCGGCCAGGAATGTCCAGCCGTTGGCGCCCATGAAATGATGCACGACCGAGACGGAGATGATGCCTTCGAGCCTCTTCAGCGCGCGAAAAATCAGCGTCCGATGCGCCCACGGGCAAGCGAGCGAGACATAGAGATGGTAGCGCCCCGGCTCGGCCTTGAAGCCGCGCCTCCGGCCTTCGGCCGGCGCCCCGTCGACGGTGATCCAGTCACGCCATTGCGACTGCGTTCGCACGAACCTGCCGCCATTGTCAGCCGTATCGTACCAGCGATCCTGCCACCTGCCCTCGACCAGCAATCCCATGCGAATCTCCTTGCATCCTTCCGCATTATCTAGGCGCAAGTTTGCCCCGCCGAAGACGTCAGGCGCTGAACAGACCGTCACTTGACGGAGACGGCGAACACATCAGGCCAATTGCGGCGGCCGAAAATTGATGCTAGCGGACACTCCGCATGTTCGACTTTGCTTTGATCCGGTTTGACCGACGACGAAAGGGCGCCCGCGCTTGATGAAGCGCTGACTGGCGAACGCTGCCGTTTGCAGCAACCTTTCCTCCTCTACCGGAACGCAAAGACCATGAGCCTTGCCGACGTGAAATACCTGCCGGAAACTCCGGCGCACGACCCCGAAATCGAAGCCATCAATGACGAGGCCTTCGGGCCCGGCCGCTTCGTGCTGGCCGCCTACAAGATCCGCGAAGCCGGCGGCCACGAGCGTGCACTGTCCTTTGTGGCGGTCGATGGCGATCTCGTCGTCGCCTCGGTGCGCATGACCCGCATCGCCGCCGGTGCCGGCCGCGCGCTGATGCTCGGGCCGCTCGCGGTGCGGCCGGCCTTCAAGAATCTCGGCATCGGTCGCCGGCTGGTGGCGATCGCGCTCGAAGCGGCTGCAAAGGCCGGCGCACCCGCCGTCATACTGGTCGGCGACGAGCCCTATTACGGGCCGCTCGGCTTCAAGCGTATCCCGCGCGGCCAGATTTCGATGCCGCGCCCTGTCGATCTCGACCGCCTTTTGTCGCACGAGATCACGCCGGGCGCGGTCGCCAGGCTCACCGGCGAGGTCGGTCATGCCAGCCAGGCCAGGGTCGCCGAGCACGTCTAGGCGATGGCTTGACCTTGGCCGTCGATCCAGGCCTGATCCATCCCTGTTTTCTGGGAGCAATTCCAGGAAGATGTGAAACGGTTCGGCGCTTTTGTGAAATAATGAATTTCTCCGGGAAAGGATGACGCCATGAACCCGAACGGCCAGACCGCGATCGTCACCGGCGGCGGCTCCGGCCTTGGCGAGGCGACGGCGCGCGCGCTTGCCGCCAAGGGTGCCCGCGTCGCCATCTTCGATGTCGGCATCGATCGCGCCGCCAAGGTCGCCGCCGAAATCGGCGGCATTGCCGTCCAATGCGACGTCAGCAACGCCGACAGCGGTGCGGCCGCCGTCGCCGAGACGGCGAGCAAGCTGGGCGAGCCGCGCCTCCTGGTCAATTGCGCCGGCATCGCCATTGGCGTGAAGACGATCGGCAAGGACGGGCCGCATCCGCTCGATCAATACCGCAAGGTGATCGAGGTCAATCTGATCGGCACCTTCAACATGATCCGCCTGGTCGCCGACCGCGCCGCCAGGCTCGAGCCGCTGCAGGGCGGCGAACGTGGCGTCATCGTCAACACCGCTTCGGTCGCCGCCTATGACGGCCAGATCGGCCAGGCCGCCTATTCCGCTTCGAAGGGCGGCGTGGTCGGCATGACCCTGCCGGTGGCGCGCGACCTTGCCCGTTCCGGCATCCGCGTCTGCACCATCGCACCCGGCATCTTCAAGACACCGATGATGGCCGGCATGCCGCAGGAGGTGCAGGATTCGCTCGGCGCCGCCGTGCCCTTCCCGTCCCGCCTCGGCGAACCGTCCGAATATGCCGCACTTGCCCTGCACATCATCGAAAACCAGATGCTGAACGGCGAAACCATCCGCCTCGACGGCGCCATCCGCATGGCGCCGAAGTAGTATAAGTCCAGAAGTGCGATGCGGTTTTGGCCGACTTGCATGGAACGCTTGCCAGGACCGGCATCATCGTCTGATAAGTGGAATAGGAAAATCAACTTAGCAGGACGAGACCCTTGGCCGATCGAAAGAAGGACGTGATCCGCCAGACCGACGCCGAGGCGATCCGCTTGGCGAAGACGCTTCTGCGCAGCGCCCGCTTCGGCGCCCTGGCGGTGCTGGAGCCGCAGACCGGGTCGCCGCTGGCGAGCCGGGTCGGCGTCGCCACCGATATCGACGGCGCACCGCTGATCCTGGTCTCGATGCTCTCGGCCCACACGCCCGCCATGCTTGCCGATCCACGCTGTTCCCTGCTGCTCGGCGAGCCCGGCAAGGGCGACCCGCTGGCGCATCCGCGCCTGACGCTGATCTGCCAGGCGTCGCGGCTTGAGCGTGGCTCTGACGCACACGCCCGCGCCGAGCGCCGCTATCTCAACCGCAATCCCAAGGCCCGCCTCTATGCCGGGCTCGGTGACTTCTCGATCTTTCGCCTCGAGCCGCAGCGCGCCAGCCTCAATGGCGGTTTCGGCAAGGCCTATGTGCTCGATCGCTCCGATCTCGTCACCGTCGGCCCCATCGTCGAAGAACTTGCGGTAAGCGAACAATCCGCCATCGAGCACATGAACGCGGACCATCTGGACGCGGTCGCCATTTACGCGCATCATTACGCCGGGGTATCTGCCGACGGCTGGGGCATCGCCGGTTTGGATGCCGATGGCATGGATCTGGTGTCGGGAGACGATGTTTGCCGGGTATTCTTCCCACAACCTCTGGTAGCGACGAGGGAATTGCGACCCGTTCTGGTCGAAATGGCCAGGGGCGGCCAGGCGGCCGGACGGGCAGATGATGAAACTTAATTGCATTTGATCAAAAGCAACACTTGAGATTTGAAGGAAATGTTCTACCCTTCACAGGTGGCACTGACTCGTCAGTGGCCTTTCGCAAGTGAATTTATGGATTCAGGCACCATTGCCCCCATGGCGCCTTGATGAGCAAACAGCATGGGGCATTCATGGTCTCGACAAAGCTAATCGCCAACGCCGAATCTGCTGCCGAATTTTTGATGCTCATGGGCAACGAAAAGCGGCTCTTGATTATGAGCTATCTGATCGACGGTGAAATGTCGGTCGGCGCCATCGCCGACAAGGTGATGCTCAGCCAATCCGCGCTCTCGCAGCATCTGGCCAAGCTGCGGGCGCTTGACCTCGTGGAAACCCGCCGCGACCGTCAGATGATCTACTACTCCTGCAAATCCGACGCGGTGCGCGAGCTGCTTGTCGTGCTGGATGGTATTTTCGGTACCGGCAAGGAGGACCTGTCCCAGATGGCACAGAGATTGCGCCGCGCCGGGACTTGACCGGACGCTGCTGCGGCCGCTTACCTCGCTGACGATTTTCGGAGCGTGGCTTGTGCGTCTCTCCAACGCACGAACCACGCTCTCGATGTTTGAGCGCAGGACATGGACCCAATTCGCATCGACGACCCACGGGATTCACGCGTCGCCGCCTATCTCGATATCCGCGAACGCGATCTTGCAGGCCGACAAGGCCGTTTCGTCGCCGAAGGCAAAGTGGTCCTCGATCTGCTTCTGTCGTCCGGCCGCTTCGGCGCCGAATCCATTCTTGTCCTGGAAAACCGGCTCGGCGGCCTGGAGGACATCCTGCACAAGGCGCCGGCGGACCTGCCGGTCTACGTCGTCACCAGCGCGGTGATGGATGCGATCGCTGGCTTCCACATGCATCGCGGCATCCTGGCCATCGGCCGCAAGGAGGCGCCGCAAGCGGCCGGGCCGTTGCTGGATGCGTTGCCCGACCAGGCCTTGGTGGTGGTGCTCGTCGGCATCGCCAACCACGACAATATGGGCTCGATCTTCCGCAACGCCGCCGCCTTCGGTGCCGATGCGGTGCTGATGGATGCGACATGCTGCGATCCGCTGTACCGCAAGGCGATCCGCGTTTCCGTCGGCGCCGCGCTCAAGATCCCGTTTGCATCCTTCACCGACACATCAGGCTTTACGGCGATGCTCGCCGAACGGGATTTTGAACAATTCGCCCTATCACCGCGTGGACGAACCGACCTACGCGATGCTAGGCAGGCCGAACGCTTGGCGCTCTATCTCGGCACCGAGGGCGAAGGCCTGCCAGAAAGCCTGCTTGCGCGCCTGCAAACCGTGCGGATCACCATGTCGAAAGGCTTCGACAGCCTGAACGTCGCCGCCGCGTCAGCCATCGCGCTGCATCACTTCTCGCATCGTTGAGCAGCATGGGCGACGGCGGCGCACCGCCGTTTCAGTTCGCGTCCGCCTTCTGCAAGGCCCGCACGCGGTCGGCGAGGCTACGATCGCCGCCGTTGGATCGGCTGTCCTGTGGTGCCGCCAGGGCCTTGGCGATCGGGGAGTCAGGCCCCTCGAGCTTGGCCGTCAGGTGGACGACTTCAGCCGCAAGCTCGTTCATCTGCTCGCGCAGCGCGGCACTGGCATTCGCCGTGCCCGACGATGCCGCGGCGCCGAGATCCGCCTTGAGCCGCTTGTTCTCGCGCGCCAGCGCCGTCAGCCTGGCCTCCAGCCGCTCGCGGTCGCTGTCGAGCTTGGCGATCGCCTGGTCCAGATCGTCGCGCTGTTTGGCCTCGTCAGGCCTGCCCGCTTCATCCGGCTTGCCGACCAGCCGCAAGGCCGGTCCGCCGTCCTCGGCCTTCGCCTTTTCGCGCAGGCGCGCCAGCTCCCTTTCGCGGCGGTCGAGCTTGTCCTCGCGATCGGCTAGCGTCGCCAGCAGCCGTTCGACCTTCTTGTCGAGTTCGGCCACCCTTTTCTTCTCCGCCTTGAGCGCATCGCGTGCGGCCTTGCTTTCGGCCGCGATCTCCTGCTGGCGCCGGTCCGCTTCCTTGCGCTGGCCGCGCAGCAGCGCGATATCGCTGGCTAGCTTCTGCAATTCGGACTCCCGCGCCACGAGCTCGATCTGCCGGCTGGAGGAGGAAAAACTGGCATCGTCATACATCTGCTCCAGCTTTTCCAGCTCGAGCGCCCGCTTCTCCAGCTTGCGTTCGGTTTCCTTGAGCCGCTCCGAAAGCCGGTGCAGTTCCTCTTCGCGCTGCCGCAGCGCCTCGTTCTTGGCGCCGAGTTCGGCGAGCGCGTTGTTCTTGTCCGTGCGTTCGATCGCCAACCCCTTCAACGCCTCATGGCCACGATTGATCTCGACGAGCTGTTCGGCCGCTTTCTCGCGCAGCGCCTTGACGTTCATTTCGAGGCGGCGCGTCGCCATGGCGTATTCCGCCCGGATGCGGTCCTTGTCTGCCTGGATTTCGGTCTGTGTCAGCGGGATGGAGGCCTCGATGCGCCTGCGGGTCAACGCGACGGCCCGGCGCCAGACGGCCGGAGCCACCATCAGCGCCAGAAAGCCGGCGCAGAGAAAGCCGAGGGCAAAGAACAGGACCGACTGAACCAAAGGACTACCCGCTATCGGCGGCAACCGCCGGAACTGGACCGCATCACACTGGCATGGCGGAAATCCGGCGCTGCGGCAAGAGCTTGCCGCAGCACGCGCAGGGTCACAGGCCTACAATTCCCATCGAAAACTTGGCATTGCGGTCATGACCGGTCGGACTTTAGAACGGATTCCAGGTCGCCCGCTCGGTCAGTTTCAGATAGCCGAGATTGACGCCGAGCCGGGCGCCGACGCCGGTGCGGATCGGCACCAGGAGCACATTGTTGTTCTTCAGCACATTGAAGCCGACGCCTGCCACCACATAGGCCGACCCCGCGACGCCGCCATACCGGTTGTAGAGGTTGCTGACATCGTCGAGATTGTAGACCAGCATCATCACCCGGGACCCCTCGCCGCCGAAATCCCAGCCCAGCGACGGGCCTTGCCAGAACACTTTGTGGTCGCCGGCATTCTTGGTGTAGAGCGTGCCTTCGCCGTAGGTCAGGCCGCCGATCAGCGCGCCCGACCCCTCCTCACCGAGCAGATAGCCATTGGGCAGACCGTAGGAGGCGAAGATCTTCTCGACGACGGTGGCGAGCCCACCCGAGGTCGCGCCGAAGAACTTGTGACCGGAATCGATAATCTCCTGAGCGGTGTACTCCTGGGCCCGCAGGGCTGAAGTCGAGAAGACGAGGACGCCCATGAGCGTGATCGCCATTGAGCAGACACGGAGAAACTTCCGGCCTGAGGTGACGCGGAGGAAACTCCGGTCGTAGAATCGGGAAAACATGCTTCCAATCTCCGTCATGGAGCACTTTCGCCGACGCCTCGCATCCGGTCCGGCTCTTTAGGCGGCCGTTAAGGATGACTGTTAGGGGCAAACTATGCCGTAATCCTTTTTCAACCATTAACTCCCACAGGAAGATGGCGGTTCGAAGGCTGGCTTTTGGGGTCGCGCGGCTCTCAAAGCCTGCGCAAAGGCGCCATTTGCCGGACGACAATTTTGGATTTGTTGCTGTACGTAGAGCTGCTGTGTATTCAGAAAGCCTCGGGTTGAGGCGTGATTCGTATGGGCAGGCGCGACGATCGATCGCTCGGCCAGGAATTGTGGAATTTTGCAGGGATTTTCACCGATGGCCGATCTGTTCACCCTTTCCGCGCCCGACCTCGCGGCGCTTCTGTGCAGCCGTGTCTGCCACGACATCATCTCGCCGGTCGGCGCGATCAACAACGGGCTTGAACTGCTTGACGAGGGCGGCGCCGACGAGGACGCCATGCGGCTCATCCGCCAGAGCGCCAAGAACGCCTCGGCCCGGTTGCAGTTCGCCCGCATTGCCTTCGGCGCGGCAGGCTCCGCCGGCATGCTGATCGACACCGGCGACGCCGAAGCGGTGGCGATCGCCTTCCTCAAGAACGAAAAGCCGGAACTGACCTGGAACGGGGCGCGCGCGCTGCTGCCCAAGAACAAGGTCAAGCTGCTGCTCAACCTGATCCTGGTCGCCAACGCCGCCATTCCGCGTGGCGGCAAGCTGGTCGTCACCCTCGAGAATCTCGAGACCGAGCCGCGCATTTCCCTTTCGGCAAGCGGCCCGATGCTGCGCGTGCCGCCGAAATTCCTCGAACTGCATTCCGGCCACAAGCCGGAAGAGCCGATCGACGCGCATTCGGTGCAACCCTACTACACGCTGCTGCTGGCCCGCGAGGCCGGCATGACGATATCGATCCATGCGACGGCGGAAGAAATCGTGCTTTCGGCAGCCTGAGCGTCCGGCCGGCTTGCGGCGAGAACAAAGTATTTCAACTGCGTAATATTGCCGTGACGGCTCAATCCGCGGCGGCAGCGAAGCATTCGCGAAGAAAAGCCTGCCCGGCGTCATCTTTCCAAAAATTTTACCTAAAGACTTTTCGGGTTCTTTACCAGATCGGCCTAGGGTGCTTGTCAGATGCCCCGCACGACCGGATTGCCCCAAGGCAAAGAGGACCCGGAAAATGAAACGCTGCATGTTCGTCGACGATTCAAGCGTCATCAGGAAGGTTGCAAAACGCATCCTGGGCGGTTCCGACATGGTGGTCATCGAAGCAGCCAGCGGGCTTGATGCACTGGAGATGTGCGCCGCCGACATGCCCGACATCATCGTCGTCGACGGTGCCCTGCCGGACGTGCAGGCGGTTGACCTCATCCGCCGCGTGCGCGCCATGGAAAGCCCGATAAGACCGCAGATCCTGATCTCGCTGGTCGAGCTCGACATCGCCTCGATCATGCGGGCCAAGCGCGCCGGCGCCCAGGGCTATCTCCTGAAGCCGTTCAATCGCCCGCAATTGCTCGAGCGCTTTCGCAACCTGAAAATCGCAGCTTGAGGCGGCAGAGGCCTCTCATCGCTGATCCATGACGCAAAAACCCGGCCGAAGCCGGGTTTTTTGTCGATGATGGCAATGATTCGGGCGGCGCGCGCCGCTCAGGCGCTGACGCGGATGTCTTCGGGTTCGCGCAGCACGTAGCCGCGACCCCAGACGGTCTCGATGTAGTTCTGGCCACCGGATGCGGCGTCGAGCTTCTTTCGCAGCTTGCAGATGAAGACGTCGATGATCTTCAATTCCGGCTCGTCCATGCCGCCATAGAGGTGGTTGAGGAACATTTCCTTGGTCAGCGTGGTGCCCTTGCGCAGCGAGAGCAGCTCCAGCATCTGGTATTCCTTGCCGGTAAGGTGCACGCGCTGGCCGCCGACCTCGACGGTCTTGGCGTCGAGGTTGACCACTAGGTCACCGGTGGTGATGACCGACTGGGCGTGGCCCTTGGAGCGCCGCACGATGGCATGGATGCGCGCAACCAGCTCGTCCTTGTGGAACGGCTTGGTCATGTAGTCGTCAGCGCCGAAACCGAGGCCGCGCACCTTGTCCTCGATGCCGGCCATGCCGGAAAGGATCAGGATCGGCGTCTTTACCTTGGAGAGGCGAAGCGTTCTCAAGACCTCGTAGCCGGACATGTCGGGCAGGTTGAGATCGAGAAGGATGATATCGTAGTCGTAGAGCTTGCCCAGATCGACACCCTCTTCACCGAGGTCCGTCGTATAGACATTGAAACTTTCCGATTTCAGCATCAGTTCGATGCTTTGTGCGGTTGCACTGTCATCTTCTATCAGCAGAACACGCATTTCATTCCCCTTTTCTGCTGCCGGACCATTTCACGACCCGTCCTGCCCCGGAGCAGTGGTTGCCTTGTGCAGAGGCTGCCATTGAATGGTTAACAAAACCTAATTTCCCGTCCATGACGGTATCAGATTTTTTAACCCCTTTCTACACCCTCTTGAATCTAATAACGAATCTCATACCCAAATTCCTAATGCAACACATTAACAACCTGGACTAAGCGACTCCAGGGACTCATCGACGCGCCTTCGCTTCGGCGGCCGGAATTTTTACCCGGCCTTAAGTCCTGACCCGTATGATTAACAATGCCCGTAAACGAATGGTTACCGCCGGCAAAAAACTTTAGGGTTTTGTTTCCCATAGTATGGGAGATGCCGGTGGACACGGGCAAAGCCTGGGCCTTTCCAGGTGGTTTGGACGATATGTGCGGGTGTGCGTTTCCGGGAGTACCGAATCATGAAGTCACGTGAAAACCTCGTTCGGCTGAAACAGTTTCAGGTGAATGAGAAGCGGCGCCAGCTTCTGCAGCTCGACATGATGATCGCCGAGTTCGAACGCATGGCCGTCGAACTGGAGCTTCAGATCACCGCCGAGGAAAAGAAAGCCGGCATCACCGACATCAATCATTTCGCCTATCCGACCTTCGCCAAGGCGGCCCGCTTGCGCCGCGACAACCTCAGAAATTCGCAAAGCGACCTCGCCCAACAGCGAAGCACTGCCGAATCATTACTCGGCGAAGCTGAAGCGGAGCTTTCCAAGGCTGAAATGCTGGAATCGCGCGACACCAAGGTCCGCGAAGCCGAAACCGGCGGCCGCAGCGCCATGATCGGCTGAACCGGCGAGATCGGCACCGGCGCGGGCGGGGAGCTCATCGGGCCATCGGCCCGAACCACCCCCTTGCCGCGAGATCCCCGCTCTAGGCTGCCCAATCCCCTTCACTTACGGCAATCGCCCTGGCCCGGGCATCCTTGATGTCAGGCGCGTGCTGCTCCGCCCATGCCCTGATCTGGGTAAGCAGCCCTCCCAGATTCTGGCCAAGCTCGGTCAATTCATATTCGACGCGCGGCGGAATGACCGGAAAGATCTCACGCCGCACCAGGCCATCGCGCTCGAGCACGCGCAATGTCTGCGCCAGCATCTTGGGCGTGATCCCTTCGAGTTTGCGGGCCAGCTCGCCATTGCGCAGCCGGCCTTTGCGCAGCGCGCAAACCACCAGATAGACCCATTTGCTGGCCAGCATCTCGAGCACGGTGTGGGAAGGACACGTCCGCCGGAACGCATCATAGCCGAAGGGAGAGTCGTTATCACTATCCATGAGGTGAGTATATATCAAAAAGGTACATACTGGACAAGGGAATATTACTATCCAAATGATAGCGGCACCAACCAAGCAGGAGAGATACCATGCGTGCCGTTATCCAGAATTCCTTCGGCGGACCCGAAGTTCTTGTCATCGCCAACCAAATCGATCCCTCTCCCAAGCCCGGCGAAGTGCTGGTCCGGGTCAAGGCAGCCGGCATCAATCCGGTCGACGGCGCCGTCCGCTCTGGTCACTACAAGCTTCTCGGAGAGCCGCCCTTCATCGTCGGGTGGGATATTTCGGGAACCGTCGAGGCGCTCGGCGCCGGCGTCACCGGCCTCAAGGTCGCAGACGAGGTGTTCGGCATGCCACGCTTCCCCAAGCAGGCGGCGGCTTACGCCGAGCGAGCAGCAGTGCCGACCGACGAGGTCGCGCTGAAGCCGAAGGCGGCGGACCATATCCAGGCAGGCGCGTTGCCGCTGGCCGGCCTGACCGCCTGGCAGGGCCTTGTCCGCCATGGCGCCTTGAAGTCGGGCCAGCGCGTGCTGGTGCATGCGGCGGCCGGCGGTGTCGGCCATCTGGCAGTGCAGATCGCCAAGGCGCGCGGCGCCTACGTCATCGCCACTGCCAGCTCCAACAAGCTCGATTTCGTCCGCAAGCTCGGCGCCGACGAGGTCATCGACTACACTCAAGGCGATTTTGCCGGCCGGATCAGCAACATCGATCTTGTGCTGGACCCAATCGGCGGCGACCATGCGGAACGCTCGCTGAAGGTCATCAGGAACGGCGGCGTGCTGGTGTCCTTGCTGGACCTGAACGACACCACCAGGGCGCTCGCCGGCGCGCGTGACATCCGCGTCGAGCGCATGTCCGTCGTGCCTGACCGCGAAGGCCTGGTGGAGCTTGGCCGGTTGATCGACGCGGACAAGCTCACCGTTCATGTGGCGAAGAGCTTCCCGCTCGAAGAGGCCGGGGCTGCTCACGCCTTTCTCGCCACCAAGCCAATCGGCAAGGTGGCGCTGACGATCTGACCGGCAAAGACACGACCCAAAAGCAAAAGGGCGCGGCATGCCGCGCCCTTTTGTATCTTCAGCCCGGCCTAGTGCCGGTATTGCTGGATGCGCGTGGTGCGCAGCCCGGCAAGGCCATATTCGTCGATCGACGCCTGCCAGGACAGGAATTCCTCGGTGGTGAGCTTGTAGCGCTGGCATGCCTCTTCGAGGCTCAAAAGCCCGCCGCGCACCGCCGCAACCACTTCCGCCTTGCGCCGGATAACCCAGCGACGCGTGTTGGTCGGCGGCAGATCGGCAATCGTGAGAGGGCTGCCGTCAGGCCCGATAACATACTTAACTCTAGGTCTAACCAGATCGGTCATCGTACTCTCTACAAAAAACTCAAAGACCCAATCCCCGCCACGTTACCGCCACAGCTTTAAAAATTGCCTAAGCAGACCCTAATGACTAGGTAAGGATCGTGAACGCCGCGTTAGTGTTTTCGCAGGCATTTGAAATATCCGGCTGGAAGCCTTGAATTGGTTGGAAAAAATCCGGCTGATCGCGGATCACGCGCAATCGGTCGATCGCCTTGCAAGCTGGCGCCGGCGGAAAGCTTGACCTATATTCTCGACATTGGCATTCAGACGCCGCGCAGAATGAAAGCATCATGAACAGTCTCGACCTTCCCGGACGTCCCGAAAACACCCGCATTGTCGTCGCCATGTCGGGCGGCGTGGATTCGTCCGTGGTCGCCGGCCTGTTGAAACGCGAAGGTTATGATGTCGTCGGCGTCACCCTGCAGCTTTACGATCACGGCGCGGCCACGCACCGGGCCGGTTCATGCTGCGCGGGACAGGACATTGACGATGCCCGCCGTGTTTCCGAGACGCTGGGCATTCCCCACTATGTGCTCGACTATGAAGAGCGCTTCCGCAAGGCGGTCATCGACCCCTTCGCCGAGAGCTATGTCGCCGGCGAGACCCCGATCCCATGCGTCTCCTGCAACCAGACTGTGAAGTTCGCCGATCTGCTGGCCACCGCCAAGGAACTGGGCGCCGATGCGCTCGCCACCGGCCACTACATTCGCTCCGGCGCCAATGGCGCCCACCGCGCGCTCTACCGGCCGGTCGATGCCGATCGCGACCAGAGCTATTTCCTGTTCGCCACCACGCAGGCGCAGATCGACTATCTGCGCTTTCCCCTGGGCGGCCTGTCGAAGCCGCAGGTTCGCGCCATTGCCGAGGAGATGGGGCTGACGGTGGCCGCCAAGCAGGACAGCCAGGACATCTGCTTCGTGCCGCAAGGCAAATATTCCGACATCATCGCCAAGCTGAAGCCAGCCGCCGCCAATCCGGGCGACATCGTCCATATCGACGGCCGCGTGCTCGGCCGCCACGAGGGCATATTGCGCTACACGATCGGCCAGCGCCGCGGCATCGGCATCGCGTCGGGCGAGCCGCTCTATGTCGTCCATCTCGATGCCGAACGGGCCCGCGTCGTCGTCGGCCCGCGCGAGGCACTGGAGACGCACAAGATCTATCTGCGCAACATGAACTGGCTTGGCGACGGGCCGCTCGGCGATATTCCCGAAGGCGGCCTCGAACTGTTCGCCAAGGTGCGCTCGACCAGGCCGCCGCGTCCGGCGGTGCTGCGCCACGTCGCGGGCGTGACGTCGGTCGAACTGGCCGACGGCGAGTCCGGTATCGCGCCCGGCCAGGCCTGCGTGCTCTATTCCGACGACGGCAACGAAGCGCGCGTCTTCGGCGGCGGCTTCATCGAGCGCTCCGAGCGCGGCGCCGAGGCCGAGGCCATGCTGACGAAGCTTGCGGCAAGGCCGGCGCAAATTCCCGCCGAATAGACACTCCCCTCAGAGACCGTTTCGAAATTCGCTCTGGCGAGTCATATGGTGGTGGTTTCGAGAACCGGAGCGCAGCGGACATTCGGGTCCGTGAGCTCAGTTCTACTGCGACGCAGTAGAACGGGGAAGCGCAGAAAACGCCATCAGATGGCCGCCAGAGTAGAATTTCCAAACGGTCTCAGGACTTGGTGTGGGTGACCGTGCCCGCCGTCAGGATGCGCAGCACCCTGATTGCTTCCTCGCCGCTGGTGCGCGGCTCGGCCCGCGTCTCGATGCAGTGGATGAAATGCTCAAGCTCGCGCGTCAGCGGCATGCCTTGCGCGACCGCGACATAGGACGGCTCGTTGGTGGTGAAGGCCCATTGGCCGCTGTCCTGCCAGACCGCATGGCGGTAGACGGCAAGCTTGCGCTCCCACGGCTCGACATCGTCGAACACCGCCATCGCCTTGGTCCCGACCACGGTCAGCCGCCTTTCGCGATAGGGATTGAGCCGCGACGTGAAAAGATGGCTGCGCAGGCCGTTGGGAAAGCGCATGTGCAGATGCGCGAAGTCGCTGAGATTGTCGAGGAGGGCCGCACCCTCGCCGCGCACCTCGATCGGCTCGGTACCGGTGATGGCCAGGATCATCGACAGATCGTGCGGCGCCAGGTCCCACAGCGCATCGTTCTCGGTATGGAACTTGCCAAGGCCAAGCCGGTGCGAGTGGATGTAGCGGACCTCGCCAAGTTCGCCATTGTCGATCAGCCCCTTCAGCGTCTCGAAGGCGGGATGAAAACGCAGGACATGGCCGACCATGAAGACGCGGCCATTGTCCTTGGCCGCCTGCACCGAGCGCTCGGCATCCGGCACCGTCAGTGCGATCGGCTTCTCCACCAGCACGTCCTTGCCGCTCTCGACGGCGCGCACGGAGAGTTCGGCATGGTATTGAGGTGGCAAGGCCATGACGATGGCGTCGATGTCGTCCCGGCCGAACAACTGGTCCGGCTCGATCGCCAGACAATCCTGTTCGCTGGCAAAGCCTTCGGCACGCGCCCGGTTGGCGTCGGAAACCGCGTGCAGCGCGCCAAGCGCCTTGAGGGTGCGGATATGGTTGCTACCCCAGTATCCGCAACCGAGGACTGCAATGCGCGGCTTCATCTGTTTCAAACTCTAAAAACTCGTGGCCGAGACATAGCGACGTGCCCCTTCGAACTCAACCCCGGCGGTTGCAACCAAATGTCCATGCGGCAAAGCTTTTTCGGCAATGAGAATATGCGGCGATATGGAATGCTTCGAAGCTTGACAGGCTCGCCCTCCCAACCTTATATCCGCGCGACCTTGGCGAACGCCTCGAAATGCCTTTCGATTTGAGGCGGATTTCGGGCCTTTCGCCGCCCTGGCGGGGTAGCTCAGTTGGTTAGAGCACGGGAATCATAATCCTGGGGTCGGGGGTTCAAGTCCCTCTCCCGCTACCAAAATTCCTCTAAACTATTGAAATCACAACGAAATCGCGGATATATAATAGCGCCGCGCTTGAAAATCCTCAATGATTTCAAGGCCCGAGGCCATACTTATCTGCTGACATTGTGGTGCCGACCAACGTCGTGGATGCCGCCAGTTTCCGACATTGGTAGTCAGCTTCGCGCGTGTTTCAGTTCCCAAAGCGAGTGTCGGATCTATGACGCGAGGCCGCGTCGGCCTGGTTGCTGCATATTGCATGACGTTTGTTTCGGCAGGCCGCTTAGTACGACTTGCCGAGGGCTTTCAGAATGAAGCGAATCTGCTCACGTAGGCCCGCTTCGATGTCTTCGCCGTGTTGAAGGCAGTGCTCGATCAGAATCGGGTGGAAGAACGGTGTGAACGCGGTCTTGACCGCGCGCGCCGCCTCGGCGGGATCCTCGACCTTGAATTCGCCCGCTTCGATGCCTTCGCGGATGATCACCTCGAAGATTGAGATCAGCCGCTCGATATGCGCCTTGATGATCGCCCGGTTCTCCTGCATCGCGGCGACAATCATGTCGTGCATGCGCTTTTCCTTGATCAGGGTAGTCGTGCCGTGGTGGTGAATGGCGCTCAGAAGCCGGTTGAGTTTTTCGGAGGCTGGCGCGCTCGTGCGTGCGATCGCAAAGGCGATCTGGGCGACCTCGTTGACGACCCGGCCACAAATGGCCTCGATGATCGCACCCTTGGAGGGGAAGAAACGGTAGACGTTTGCCGAGCTCATGCCGAGCTCCGCGGCAATGTCGGTCACCGATGTCTTATGGTAGCCGATGCGGCGAAACTGCTCCTCCGCCATCTCCAGGATGCGTGCGCGCATCTCATCGGGATCAGTTCGCGTTCGGAGCGGACGATTCACGGATGTCTCCAGAATTGATGAAGCACGAGCCTGCGGGACAGGCCTGGACGATCAGCAGTAAGTGGTAAGTTCGAGCCGTTGGCCTTGCCTTGGTCGGGCAAAGCCAACGGCGGGAACTTGAACAGTTTCCTGCGATTGCCGGCCCCTATTCAGCCGCCATTGCTGCTGGCACTTCCGGCTCCTGCGTCGAAACCTCCTGGACCTCATCCGCGGTCGGCTTGATCCGGAACCACGCGACATAGAGCGCTGGAAGAAACAGCAGGATCAGTACCGTGCCGGCCGCCGTGCCGCCGATGAGCGTATAGGCCATTGATCCCCAGAAGACGGAGTGCGTGAGAGGAATGAAGGCCAGCACGGCGGCAAGTGCGGTCAGGATCACCGGCCTCGTGCGTTGCACCGTGGCCTCGATAACGGCTTGATAGTCGTCAAGGCCGGCGGCACGGTTCTCCTTGATCTGTTCCGTCAGGATCAGCGTGTTGCGCATCAGGATGCCGGCCAGCCCTATCAGGCCCAGAATGGCGTTGAATCCAAAGGGCTGGTTGAAGGTGAGCAACATGGGCACGACGCCGACGAGGCCGAGCGGCGCCGTCAGCATGACCATCGCCATCGTCGAAAAGGATCGCACCTGCAGTATGATGACGATCAACATGGCGGCGATCATGGCCGGGAAGACTTTACCCAGCGCTGTGTTGGCCTTGGCCGCCTCCTCGATCGATCCACCCATTTCGATGCGGTAGCCGGCCGGAAGGGATCTGATCACCGGCTGAAGGGCCGTCATGATCTGCTTGGAAACCTCTGGAGGCTGCGTCGCCTCGTTGATGTCCGAGCGGATCGTGATGACGGGTGTGCGATCGCGTCGCTTTAGGATCGGCTCTTCCAGGCGGACGTCCGAGTGACCGATCTGGTCGAGCGGAATCTGGCGGCCATCCCGGCTCATCAGCGAGAAGTCGGCCAGACGCGTCGGATCCAGCCGCTCACCGCCGGCGCTGCGTGCCACGATGGGAACATTGCGAATGTCCTCGCGGACCTGCGTGACGGGGATGCCGGTGAGGAGGAACTGGAGTTGCTGGGCCACCTCCGCCGGTGACAGGCCGATGAGGTTCAGTCGATCCTGATCCGGGATGAAGCGCAGTACCGGCGTGCGATTGCCCCAGTCGCGATTGGCCTGCCGCACATCCGGCACGCCGCGCATGATGTCGAGGGCTTTTTCGGAGATGGTGTACAATTGCCGCTGGTCTGGCCCCATGACCCGGAACTCGACCGGGAACGGTGTGTAGGGTCCGAACACGAGTTGCGTGACACGGACGTTCGCTTCGGGGGCAAGCCCTGTCGCAACCGCCACGCGGAGCCGGTGCTTCAAAGCCTCGCGCGCCTCCGCGTCCGGTGTCAGCACGACGATCTTTGCGAAGGCGGGATCGGGCAATTCGGGCGCCATGGCGAAGAAGAAGCGGGGGGCGCCCTGACCGATATAGCTCGTCACGATCTTGGCCTCGGGCTGGCTGCCAAGCCAGTGTTCCAGCTTCTCGACCGTGGCGGTCGTCGTCTCGATGCTGGTGCCTTCCGGCAGGCGAACCTCGACCAGCACTTCAGGGCGATCGGATGTCGGGAAGAACTGCTGCTTGAGACCGCCCATGCCGACAACCGAAAGCGCGAAGACGACGCCGACGGCAGCGCAGGTCACAAACTTGTGGCGCACCGCAAAGGTGATGAGCCGGCGAAGGCGCCGATAGTTCGGTGTGTCGTATATGGCGTGAGCGCCGCCTTCGACTGGTTTGATCGCGGGCAGCATCTTGATGCCCATATAAGGGGTGAAGATCACAGCGACGATCCAGGAGACGATGAGGGCGAACCCCACGACCCAGAAGATGTTGCCGGCGTATTCGCCCGCCGTCGAGCGCGCGAAGCCCACCGGCAGGAACCCGGCAATCGTCACGAGCGTGCCTGAGAGCATCGGCGCCGCGGTGTGGCTCCACGCATAGGCTGCTGCCTTGATGCGGTCCATGCCCTCCTCCATTTTCACCACCATCACCTCGATGGCGATGATGGCGTCGTCGACGAGGAGGCCAAGCGCCAGGATGAGGGCACCGAGCGTGATGCGGTCGAAGAACCGGCCGGTTTCCAGCATGATGAGAAACACGACGGCGAGCGTCAGTGGGACCGCGGCCGCCACGACGATGCCGACGCGCCAGCCAAGGCTGAGCAGGCTCACCAGGAGCACCACGCCGAGCGCCATCGCGAATTTGAGCATGAACTCGTTGACCGACGAGCCAATATTCACGGCCTGGTCGCTGACTTTGGCCAGCGTCATTCCGAGCGGCAGCGTCTGTGCGATGGAAGCGGACTTCTCCTCCAGCGCCTTGCCGAGTTCAAGACCATTCCAGCCCTCCTGCATCACTGCAGCGAGCATGATGGTCGGCTCACCCTGGTGCCTGATGATGTAGGTGGGAGGATCCTCGTAGCCGCGCCGGACCTCGGCGACGTCGGAGAGCTTCAGCGTCCGTCCCGCGGCGACGATCGGCGTGTCGGCGATCGCCTGGACACTGTCATAGGCGCCGGCGACCCGGATGAAGACCTGCGGCCCCTCTATGTCGATCGAGCCCGCCGGCGTGACGGTGTTCTGCCGCTGCAAGGCGGCAATGATGTCTTGTGCCGACACGCCGAGGGTTGCCAGCTTGGCATAGGAGAACTCGACGAATATCTGCTCGGGACGTTCGCCGAGGATGTTGATCTTCTTGACGCCGGGCACATGCAGAAGGTCCTGGCGAATGGTCTCGGCCTGCCTCGCGAGTTCCCGCATCGGCATGCCTTGGGCCTTCAATGCATAAAGCGCGAAGCTCACATCCGAATACTCGTCGTTGACGAAGGGACCGAGCACGCCGGGCGGCAGGTTGCGGGCTTCATCCCCGAGCTTCTTGCGGGCCTGGTAGAACTCCTCCTGCACGCTGGATGGCGGTGTGCTGTCCTTCAGCGTAACCGTCAAATAGGCATAGCCTGGCCGTGTCGTCGTCTCGACGCGGTCGTACCAGGTCAATTCCTGAAGCCGCTTCTCCAGCGGTTCGGCGACGAGGTCCTGCATCTCGCGCGCCGTTGCGCCCGGCCATACCGTCGTGACCGTCAGGGTCTTGATGGTGAAGTTGGGGTCTTCGGCACGTCCAAGCATGAGGAAGGCGTAGGCGCCGGCAGCGACCAGCAGAATGATGAAGAAGAGGGTTACGGCTCGCTCGCGAACGGCGATCGCGGAAAGATTGAGGTTCATCAGTTGCTCCCGCTTCCAGAGGCGGTCCTGACGCGGGTGCCCTCCTGCAGGAGATGAGCGCCGAGCGCAACAATCGAATCACCGGAACTCAACCCGGAGATCACGACGGTTTCGCCGGTCAAACGAACAAGCTTGACGGGCCGGAAATGTACGGTCGAGGTTGCGCCGTCCAGAATCCAAACGCCGGTCTTCTGGCCATCATCCAGCACGGCTCCCAGCGGCACCTGGACTTCGGGTTCACTCGCCTGGCTTGCAAGCCGAATGGTTACCGTCGCGCCAAGCGGTGCTGCCGCGGCCTCACCGTCGAGCACATAGCGGGCCTCATAGGTGCGGGTCTGGGGATCGGCAGCGTCCGACAACTGTCGCAGATGCGCCGTATAGTGCTGCCCATCGGCCCCATACATCGCCGCCTCGGCTACCGAGCCGATCTCCGGCCGGATCGTTTCGGGAAGCGCTACAACCGCTTCGCGGGGACCGGCGTCGGCGATCCGAACCACGGTCTGTCCCGCAGTGACAACCTGTCCAGGCTCACCAAGCGTTTCGATGACCGTTCCATCTGCGTTCGCGTCCAGAATGGAATAGGCCGCCTCGTTCTGCGCGACCTTCGCGTCCGCTTCCGCGGCCGCGAGCTGTGCGGTCGCGGTATCAAGTGCTGCCTTCGCCTGCTCGTAACGCTGCGGAGTTGCCGCCAATTCCTTCTGGACCAGGACGGCATAGCGCTTTTCGTCGGCGCTCGTCTGAACCAGGGCAGCGCGCGCCACAGCGACAGCGTTGCGCTTCGCGGTGAGCGCAAGGACGAGATCGGTATCATCGATCCGCAACAGCGGTTGGCCTGCCTTGACCTGTTCGCCGACGTTCACAAGTCGCTCGATGATCTTACCGGGGACGCGAAAACCAAGATTGCTCTGCACCCTCGCCGCAATTGTGCCCGTGAAGCCGCGGTCAGATCCGGTGACCCCCGCTGCCGTCACCAGTTTGACCATCGGAGGTTCCTGCCTCGGGTCAGCCGCGGCAGCGGCCATCTGCGTGCGAAGCGTAATGAATGCGGCCACCCCTAGCCCCATGACCAGGATGCTCGCCAGTCCAATAACAAGTCGCTTTTTCATGCCCATCGCCCTCTGTGAAAATAGATTGCATTCGTACTCTATAGCTGATATAGATTATGAACGCAATCAAAAAGGAGATGGATGATGCGTGTGACTCGCAGCCAAGCTGAGCAGAACCGGCAAACCGTGATCGATGTGGCGAGCCGGCTTTTTCGGGAGCGCGGATTCGATGGCATCGGCGTCAAGGATTTGATGGAGGGCGCCGGGCTGACACAAGGCGGGTTCTACAAGCAGTTCGCGTCCAAGGACGACTTGGTCGCGCAGGCGTCCAGAAGGGCATTGGAGAGTTCTGCGAACCGATGGTCGACAGCGGCCGCGGCGAGCCCTGAGGATCCGCTTGGCGCCGTGATCGACTTCTATCTCAGCACCGGGCATCGCGAGGAAAAGATGGACGGCTGCCCGGTGGTTGCGCTTGGCTCGGATGCTGCCAGGCAAGGCGCCGAGGTGAAGGCATCATTTGAGGCCGGCATCCGAGAATACCTCGAGATGCTGGGCTCATGGGTTGGCAAGACCCGCGGCGAGGAGGCCGGCGTTAAGGCCATGGCCGTTCTCTCGACAATGGTCGGTGCGGTCGTCCTCTCGCGCGCCGTCAATGATCCCGACCTCGCGAGGGCTTTTCTGGGTGCAGCGTCCGATCAAGTTCGCGAAGCAGTCGCGGCTTGAAAGCCGCACGCAGCGCTGGCGACGCACCCAAGTGATGGGAGAATAGATGCGACGGATCGTTGTTACGGGCATGGGAGCGGTCACGCCCCTTGCCGCACATGTGGAAGCCTCCTGGTCGCGTCTGCTTGCCGGTCGCTCGGGCATCCGCAGGCTGCCGGACGATGTCGTGGGAGACCTGCCGGCGAAGATCGGCGGCACGGTTCCTTCCCTGGAAGAGGATCCCGAAGCCGGCTTCGATCCCAACACCGTCCTGGCGCCAAAGGACCAGCGCAAGGTGGATCGCTTCATTCTCTTCGCACTGGCGGCAGCGGAAGAGGCGATTGCCCAGGCGAACTGGAAGCCGGTTTCGGAAAATGACAGGGTCCGCACCGCGACGATCATCGCATCGGGTATCGGAGGGTTCCCCGCCATAACCGAAGCGGTGCGAACGGTCGACCAGCGCGGTGTTCGACGTCTTTCACCGTTCACGGTGCCATCCTTCCTGGTCAACCTGGCGGCAGGACAGATTTCGATCCGTCATGGCTTCAAAGGTCCGCTCGGAGCGCCGGTGACGGCGTGCGCGGCCGGCATTCAAGCGATCGGCGACGCGGCTCGTCTTATCCGCGCCAATGAAGCTGACATCGCGGTGTGCGGCGGAACGGAAGCCTGCACAAATACGGTCAGTCTCGGTGGGTTTGCCGCGGCACGCTCTCTTTCGACGTCCTTCAATCATCGTCCTGAGGAGGCGTCCCGCCCGTTCGACATGGCGCGCGACGGCTTCGTCATGGGCGAAGGCGCCGGCATCCTGGTCATCGAGGAATTGAGCCACGCGCTTGCGCGCGGCGCCAAGCCGCTCGCCGAACTGGTCGGCTACGGCACGACGGCGGACGCCCATCATGTCACTTCCGGTCCCGAGGACGGCGATGGCGCGCGTCGAGCCATGGAGATCGCGATTGCCCAGGCCGGCATTTCGGCGCGCGAGATCAGCCACCTCAATGCGCACGCGACGTCCACGCCAGTCGGCGACCTGGGGGAAATCGCCGCGATCAAAAGCGTCTTCGGGGAAGATTACGGCATAGCGGTCAGCGGCACGAAGGCGGCCACCGGACACCTGCTTGGAGCCGCCGGCGGGCTTGGCGCGATCTTCGCGATCCTGGCGCTCAGGGATCAGATGGCACCGCCCACCCTCAATTTGAACACCGCTGATCCAGCGGGTGAAGGGATCGACTTCGTCGCAAACCGGGCCCGGCCAATGGAGATGGAGTACGCGATCTGCAACGGCTTTGGCTTCGGAGGCGTCAACGCCAGCGCGCTGTTCCGACGGTGGGATTGGCGCGCCGGTTGATTGAGATGCGCTTGCCTCATTTGCCGTCACAAACAAAGAAGAGATATGAAATGCTAACGGCCACCAAATCCCAGCCAAGCCTCTTGCAAATATCGGACGCGCTCAGCCTGCGTTATGAAAAGAGCGGCAATGGCCCGCCATTGATCCTTGTGCATACGATCCGCACACAGCTTGAATATTTTCGCGGTTTGGCCCCTCTCCTCGCCAAGTCGTTTACGGTTTATGCCATCGATCTGCCTGGACACGGCCATTCGCCGATCGACCCGCTCGCGTCCTTCGATGAGCCGTATTTCAGGCAGAGCGTCATCGGCTTCATCGAGAAGCTCAACCTCACCGGCGTCACGCTTGTTGGCGAATCGATCGGGGGTGCGTTGGCTCTCACGGTCGCTGCCGCCATTCCGCGGCGGGTCGAGCGCGTCTTCGCCAGCAATCCTTACGACTACGAAACCCGTTATGGCGATGGCCTGCGACGTGGCAACTGGTTCGCGAACCTCATCATCGGAAGTTTGCAGATCCCAATTCTTGGTCCGTTCAATGCGTGGATGGAAAACCAGATGGTACTCGGCAAGATCATGGGTGGCGGATATCACGATCCGCGCAAACTGCCTTCCGAGCTTCTGGCCGAGTTCGGCCGGGTGGCGCAACGCCCTGGATATAAGCGCATCGCGCGCAAAGTGCTGGCAGGTTGGCGATCCTGGAGCGAGGCGCGGGACCAGTATCGGCACGTCTCAACGCCCGTAACGCTCATCTATGGCGACAGCGACTGGTCGCGCCCCAACGAAAGGGAGCGGACCAGGGCACTGCTCCCTGACGCGCGCATGTTCACGCTCAAGGATACCGGACACTTTTCGGCGGTCGAGAATCCATTGGGACTGGCACGCATCATACTGGGGAGTTAGCTGCCGAATCTCAACCGCCTTATGACGGGAGATGGCGACGCCTAGGCTGGCCCAGCAGGCGACGCGGCACGTACGTACATGAGCCTTGCTGCATCATGGGATGCAAGACAATTCGAGTCCCTCCGTTGTCATGTCTGGACCGTCGCGGCGACCTTCGGGAAAGGCGGTAGCGCCCTCCCGCCACCAAATTTCATCAAATAAGAATCAGTTACCTGGATTCCCTCAACTGCATCCGGTGGATGATTTCAAGTCGCGTCCGGAGCTGGCATATGCAGAGGGCCAGCGAAGACGTCTCGGGCTGGCTGATTTCGATCGGCTGTAGGTTAACCGTTGGGGAATGGCCGGCGCGGGTGGGCTTTGGGGCGCGACAGACGCCGCACCGGCCATTGCGGTGAGTTTTCGGGTTCCTCCCCGCTCCAATGAGTTTGTCCATATATTAGCAAATTTGCAACTAAGCCTGTTGGGCTACCCAGCCGTATGAGGCTATACCGGCCGTGTGGAATTCCATCGGATAAACTCGACTTCCTCGCCGGTGACATGTCGCACGGCCTTCAGCCGGCTTTGACTTCCTTCATTCGCATGTTTCGCTGTTGCCAATTGGAGTGCATATATCCCGCCAGCCGGCGCCGCCCGTCCTCAAGGCCCTGTCGGTCAGGCCCAGCGGCCTTCCGCTGCCAGTCCCCCTAGCAACCCCAGGCGCTGGGCCGTTGCCTGAGATCGCGGCCCGCGGCCCTGCAGTTCGAGCAACCGGAGATCCTCAAAAGATCCTGATGCATCGAACCGGCTCAAGGCTCTCGCCGCGACGACGATTCCGACTGCTGCCCTGCGAGGTGCCCATGCCGGGCGCCCCAACAGCATTGGCTTGCTATTATAGCAAAATGCATATTAGCTGTTGCTTGACAAACTGCTTAAGCTCTGGTTTCCTGATTTTACGGATTTTTAGACAAGTTCGTTGCGTTTTTTACGGACGGTTCGCATGTCAACTTTGGTTGTTGCGGACCCGCGGGGGGTTTATCTCGCCGGTCTGGAATGGGTGCTGCGCAAGGCTGGACACGATGTTGTCGCCCAGTGCCGCCGCCCTGCGGACGTTCTCCCTTATGTGGCGCGCCATCGGCCCGATATCGTCATCGTCGGGCTGGACATTGCCGATCCGCAGGCAATCGGTCTTTCCTCCCGGCTGAGAGCCTGCAACGACAGTCTCGGCGTCATCTTCATCGTGCAGCCGAACGGCAGGCTCGATATCAAGGAAATACAGGCACTCGACGGCGACGGTCTGCTGCTCGACGGCATCAGCCACCGCTATCTCGCCGAATGCGTGAATGCAGTGGCGGCGGGCAAGAAGTGGATCGACAACAAGATCGTCCAGCAACTGCTGATGCCTCGATCGCAGCCCCAGCCGAAATCCAGGCTGACCGGGCGGGAGACCGAGATCGCCGATCTCGTCTCGCGCGGATTGCGCAACAAGACCATCGCGCAGCGGCTGCATCTATCCGAAGGTACGGTGAAGATGCACCTGCATCACGTCTACGAGAAGCTGCACCTCGACGGCCGGGCGGAATTGGCCTGGGTAGCGCATGGCGAAGATGACGAGCGTCCAGGAATAGGCCGAAGCGGCCTGCTCTGACCATCTCTCCCTCTTTAGCTTGGCATCGACATGATGCCCGCAACGGGCCGGAAAGCCGCCTGATGCCAATGGCCACGACAACAGCGCCTCCGCCCGCGCCGGCATGATCTATCGAAGGATATATATCGTTCGATCAGCTATGGGCATCCACCCTAATACTATCGAAGCGCAAATGGACGCGTCCTCCGCGTCGGCGGCACAATGAGGTCGGAGGGACGCAATCCATCACGCGGCCGGATGCACTCGGGTAGGGTGCATTTCTGGCATATGGGGGCTGGATCCCTTTTTCTTGAAGCGTTTTAAACTGGGGAGAATCTCCATGCTCGACATCACAACCCAAGACATCATCATCGATGAGACCACCGGTCTTCAGGACGATGATATTAACCCGTCCGTTCCGCCGCACAGCAACGACGCCACGTTGCTATATCTCCTAAGTCTCGATGATCCGGGCGGGCTGCCCTCACCGGAGGTCGCCTTCAAGACCAACTTCGTGGTGGCCTCGGCGACCGCAGGGGAAACCATCACCTCGGTCGTTCTCTCCCAGAACCTGAATGGAACCCCGTTTTCCACCACCATCGGCGTGAACAGCAACATTCGGACGGTCGATGGCAATTATGTCTGGCTGTTCCAGGACCCAACTTATCCAAACGTCGTGATCGGCGTCATCGGCACTTCCAACGCGGCCACTATGCCCGCCCCAACCGATCCGCTCGCCTTTTCGTTTGCGCTGATCAGCACCAGCAACACCAATGCGGACCTGTACACGGTTGAGTATGTGCCGTTGCTCCATCCGAACGCGACCGACCCGGACGACCGCATCGATCTGACTGATCATGTGTTCGCCTCGGTCACCGGGACCACCACGAATAATTTCTCAGGCCAGAACGCCGCGCCCGGCAATCATGATTTCTACCTGATCAATTCAGCCAACGACGCTTCCAAGCAGATTCTGGTGACAGGTTTCCTTGGGGCGAACAATGCCACCGCCAACGTGAGTACGCAGGGCTTCGGCGTCAACAACCAGAGCATCAATCCGACCGAAAAGCTGCAGGTCGATTTTGTGACCGGCGGTAACCTGGCCGCAGGCAGTGCCGCGCAAATCCAGTACGGCAGCCATATCGAAACTATCACGCAGGCCGGGTTCACGATCAACCAGATCACGCCTTCCAATCCGAATTTGCGGGTGGACATCCAAATCAGCGCCTTCAACGTTCAGGGCAACGAGCAAGGCTTGAATTTCTACGACGGCAGCCCGACCACCGCCGCGCCCATCACCAGCGTCACGTTGACGGGTCAATCAGGATTTGCGTCCCCCATCACCGTCGATGGCACCTATGGCGGCGTCCACGTTAGCGGGCTCGGCACCGGCATCGTCACCATCACCGGACTCGATAACGTCACCACTGTCGATATCACCACCAGCAGCCCAATGGATCGGCTGACGGTTACGGGGGTCGATTCAAACGAAGGCTGCGACATCACCGAGTTCCATTACTCGTCGACGAGCACCAACGCCTACACCGAACAGGTCGGCTCCTTCATCAACTTCGACGATGACGGGCCGACGCTTTCGATCACGGCCGCGCCGACGGTTGGCGCCGCCGAGGTGGTCGAGGCGAGCGGGGTTGCCGGGCACAG
>NZ_VFTB01000032.1:0-1426 GCF_007003945.1 Mesorhizobium sp. WSM4307 | reverse complement strand
TGAACTGACCCCGTAAAGTTGGACGGTTCATTGATGTGGTGAGTTTAGGGGCTGGATCCTGTATTGCACAGGGGCCAGCCCTTTCAGTTTGAGTTTGATGCGGCGGTGGTTGTAGTAGTCGATGTATTCCTCGATGGCCGTATCGAGGCTTTGGACCGTTTCGAACCTTTCCGGATAGAAGAGCTCGGATTTGAGCGTGGCGAAGAAGCTCTCCATCGCTGCGTTGTCGAGGCAATTGCCTTTGCGCGACATGCTCTGAGCAAGGCCTCTGGCGTCCAGCCTGCGCTGGAATGCCGACATCTGGTATTGCCATCCCTGATCGGAATGCAGGATCGGCCGTTCGTCCTCATTGAGCCGGGCGAAGGCCTTGGTCAGCATATTGTCCACCAGCTTGAAGCGCGACCGCCGCGCCGTCTCGAAGGCGACGATCTCGCCATTGTAGAGGTCCATGATGGGTGACAGGTAAAGCTTGTCGCCGGCCACGCTGAACTCCGTCACGTCGGTCACCCATTTGTGGTTGGCGCGCTCGGCGCTGAACTTGCGCTGCAAGAGATCGGGAGCGGTCCGCCCAACCTCGCCCCTGTAGGAACGATACCTCTTCGGCCTGACCAACGACTTCAATCCCATCCCGGCCATCAGGCTCTGGACGGTCTTGTGGTTGACGCGCCGGCCCAACTGGCGCAGTTGCGCGGTCACCCGGCGATAGCCATAGCGGCCCTTGTGGCTGTCGAAGATGACCTTGATCGCCTCCTTCAGCGCCGCCTGGCGGTCCGAGCGCGAGGCCGCCTTTTGCCTGTAATAGAACGTGCTGCGCGGCAGTTTCGCCAGTTCGAGTAGTCCCTCAAGCGGATGCAACGGCCTTAACGCCTGGACGGCTTGCGCTTTTTGGGCGCGTGTCCCTGCGTTAAGGCCTCCAGTTTTTTTAGGTAGGCGTTCTCCATCCGCAGCTGCTTCAGCTCGGCCAGCAGTTCTTCGCGGCTTTTGGCCTCGTCACTGGCTGCTACAGGCACTGCGGGGGTCGGCGGCTTCGACATGGGTCGTCCTCTGGGGCGTGGCCCGAGCGCCTCTATCCCGCCTGCATGATAGCGCTTCTCCCAGCCCGTCAGGCAACCGGCATTGCGGATATTGAACAGCGCCGCCGTTTGGCGATGCGACAGACCGTCCGCCCACATCCGCTCAAGCACGGACAGCTTGAACGTCGCGTCGTAGCGGCCTTGTTTGCCACACAGACCACCATCGCCGTGCGCCTGATACAAAGCTACCCACTTGCGAACAGTCGCAGCGTCAACCCCATGCTTCGAGGCCGCACTCGCGTAGCTCTCATCCTCGCACAAATAGCTGTCGACAACTGACCGCTTGAAGCGCGCACTGTGTTTGGACATGCAAAACCCCCGAAGGTTGTGTCCAACTTTCGGGGGTCAGTTCA
>NZ_VFTB01000031.1:0-1490 GCF_007003945.1 Mesorhizobium sp. WSM4307 | reverse complement strand
GCTGTTCAAATTCGCCTTGCCGGCATGGGACCCCATCGCTGTCATCACAGGAAGCAGTACGTGGGAGGGGAACTGCTCGCAGTGATGAATCGTGTTCCGAGCCACTACCCATTCAGTTTCGTCCCAGTTGTTACCTCCCGTATTCAGGTTGCGGTCGAACCGCGGGAAGGCCGAACTAGTGATTTCCAGGCGAATTTGATGGCCGGCCGGAAACCAATTACTTGTGGCGTCGAGATCAATCTCGATTTTGCATATAACGCTCGGTTCCATGAAAACAGCCCGATCAAAGCCCTCGCGATAGCGGACGCGCAGTATCCCGTCCACCACGTCAATCGCACGGCCATCGGGATGTACGTCCAACAGTCTGGCCACGAAGTCCGTGTCCGGGGCCGAAGAAGAGACGAAGAGGACCGCCCGGACAAATCCGGTAACCTCCATGCCCTCTGTGAGGGGCGGTGAAGTGAAGCAGAGGACGTCTGGACGAAGCTGGACGTCCTGGTAATCGCGGGGTCCTATAGTAGTTCCACTTGACTTCCCGCCGTCCATCCCCAAGAACGGCGCCGGATCCCCAGGGTCGTAGGTAAACGTGTCAGCCGGCTCGTCGGCACTCGGAGGCTCTACATCAAGAGTCCCGTCGCCTAGACGGGTCGCGGCATTCCCGCCGCTGCGGAGGAACCAGTGCTGCAGTTCCACACCAAGAGGGGGCCATTCTGACGCGGCACGCCACTCGTTGCGACCCATCACGTAGTACTGGACGCGGGGCATTCCCTCGATCCGGTCGGGCTTGTCGTTCAGCCAGCAGTCGAACCAGTCCAGGTAGATCTGCCAGCAATCCAGGCGCGCGTCGCCCAGCTCGCGCTCGCCGATAACCGTCGGGGCTTTGAGACTCTCGGTGCCACAATGCGTGGCTGGCGACAGAATGATATGTTGGTGATCGCGTGCCGCCGGGCTCAATCCGCGAGCACTAAAAACGCGCTGCTGGTGAAGCGCGTCGGCAGCCCCCACGTCGTACCACGAGTTCACGAACAGGGCTGGGACGTCGATGGTCGAGTCCTCGCTAAGCATCCCATTCCGATCCCCCCAGGGATCGCCTGGGTCACGCGAGACCCAGTCCTCCCAGTCAGTCGGCGGTCCCCCAAGGCTCTTAAGCATGTTGACGAGCGGCAGCGACGCGAAAGCCCGCTGATACTCCTCATCGCTTTTCGGTTGCACTCGGGACCGGTCCTTCGCTGCGGTTTGGTGGAACCAGGGGACAAACGCGGCAACCTCCACCGCACCGCCGAGACGGAGATCCCCGTTGCGATATCGCCCTCCGGCAGAGCCGTTCGCGCCGCCCGATCCCTGCGCAATTGCGCATCGGTGGGCTGGATGGCACAACTGCGCCAGCAAAACCTGCGCGATACCAAGCGCCGAGCACCCATATGTGCCCACGCGTCCATTCGACCATGGCTGCTGCGAAATCCAGGACAGCGTGTCATAACCGTCGTCCC
>NZ_VFTB01000030.1:0-4031 GCF_007003945.1 Mesorhizobium sp. WSM4307 | reverse complement strand
CTTCCGACCGAGGCAACGGTCGCCCAGGTGCTGGTCTCAAAATATGCCGATCACCTTCCGCTCTATCGTCAGGCGCAAATCTACGCCCGGCAGGGTATCAATCTCGATCGCTCTACGCTCGCCGACTGGGTCGGCCGCGCCGCCTGGCACCTGCGTCCGGTGCATGAGCGGCTGCTTGGCAAGCTGAAGTCCTCGGCAAAACTCTTCGCCGACGAGACGACCGCGCCGGTGCTCGATCCCGGCCGCGGCAAGACTAAGACAGGTCAACTCTGGGCCTATGCCCGCGATGACCGACGATGGGAGGGGAGCGACCCGCCGGGCGTCGCCTATGTCTATGCGCCGGACCGAAAGGCCGAGCGTCCGATCGCTCATCTCGCAGGCTTCACCGGAATCTTGCAGGTCGACGGCTATGGCGGCTATCGCGTGCTGGCCGACAAAAGCGGCGTCACGCTCGCCTTCTGCTGGGCGCATGTCCGTCGGCGCTTTTATGAACTGGCAGCAGCCGGTCCCGCGCCGATCGCCAGTGACGCGCTGAGACGGATCGCCGAACTCTACAAGATCGAGGATGACATCCGTGGCCGATCGGCCAACGAGCGCCGCGCGATGCGTCAGGACAAAAGCCGCGCCATCGTCGCCGATCTCGAACCCTGGCTGCGTGAGAAGCTCGGCCTGATCAGTCAGAAGACCAAGCTCGCAGAGGCAATCCGCTACACGCTCTCACGCTGGGAAGGCCTCTCGCACTTCCTTGACGACGGCCGCATCGAGATCGACAGCAACACCGTCGAACGCTCGATCCGTCCGATCGCAATCTCGGGGTCATTCTGCCCATGTTGGGCAGGAGGTCGAAGTCCCGTGCGCAGCAATGGATCTGGGCTCCCCGCGCGCGTCGCTTGCTGCACTGCTTGAACTGAACAAGCTCTTGATCCAGCGCCGTTTCCGGCGAGGCTCTCCGGATGGTTTCATCATCGGGGAGACTCAAAATGAGAACCTTGCCGCCACCGACACGATCTCTCGTGATCGTTCGCCAGCTCAGCATGCGCTCGACTCGCACAAGCTAGTCGGGCTGAGCGCAGCGCAACGAACGATCGTGATCGCCCGGCTCGCCAATGTGCTGATGGCCGCCGCCGGTATCGTGACGGAGGAGAGCCGCGATGACGAGCCGTAATCTGATTCCGGCCACCATCCTCAAGCGCAAGGCCGTTGTCTATGTACGTCAGTCCACGCAGGCGCAAGTGCAGCTCAATCTTGAGAGCCAGCGTCGGCAATATGAGCTGGTCGACGTCGCGCGGCGCTGGGGATTCCGCAAGGTTGAGGTGATCGACGAGGACTTGGGACGCACCGCAAGTGGAGCTGTGGAACGTCCCGGTTTCGAACGCCTGGTCGACGATCTGTGCACCGGTCATGTGGGCGCTGTGCTTTGCCTGGAGGCGTCCCGCCTGTCTCGCAACGGACCGGACTGGCATCGGCTGCTCGAGTTGTGCGGCGAAGTCGATGCACGGGTGATCGATCTGGACGGAGTCTACGATCCGGGACTGCCGAACGATCGCCTGCTGCTCGGCATGAAGGGGAGCATAAGCGAGTTCGAACTCGGGGTGCTGCGTGCTCGCATGTACGAAGCTGACCGCGCCAAGGCACAGCGCGGCGAACTGCGCATCTCTGTGCCCTTCGGCTACGTCTGGCACCGGGATTACGGTCTCGGGTTCGATCCCGATATACGCCTGCAGGAGACCATTCGCCTGATATTCGCGCGTTTCCGCGAACTCGGCAGTGCCCGCCAGGTCCTGATCTCGATGATCGACGATGGCGTGCATTTCCCCAGACCCTCCGACGGCAAGAAGATGGTGTCCTTCGCCTGGGTTCCGGTCCGCTACCGCAACGTGATCTCCGTCCTGAAGAACCCGTTCTACGCCGGCGCTTATGTCTATGGTAAGAGCGAGAAGCGCACCGAGATCGTGGATGGCCGCGTCCGCAAGAGCTATGGTCATTACAAGCCGGCCAGCGATTGGGCGGTGGTGCTCAAGGAGCATCACGAAGGCTATATCGGATGGAGCGAGTACGAACGGAACCAGGAACTTCTCGCCGCCAACGCCTATGGCAAAGCCGGCGGCGTCAAGTCGGGCCGCGGCGGTCGCGCGTTGCTCCCGGGTCTTCTCTCCTGTGGTCGATGCGGGCGAAGACTGGTTGTCACGTATGCCGGACGTGGCCAAGGTTACCCGGTCTATCGTTGCGAGAACACCATGATGGCGCAGGCGCGATGCATGTCGTTCAACGGCTTTCGCACCGATGCGGCGGTGGCCCGCGAAGCCTTGGAGGCGGTTGCGCCGATGGCGATCGAGGCGGCGTTGGAGGCTGAACAGATGCAGCTGGAGAGCGAAGCCAGGCGGCGGCAGATGATCGAGATGGACCTGCAGCAGGCACGCTATGAGGCATCGCTCGCCGAGCGCCGCTACGCCGCCTGCGACCCGGAGAACCGGCTTATAGCGGCCCAGCTCGAGAGGAACTGGGAAGCTAGGCTCAGGCGCGTGGAGACCTGCGAGGCCCGGCTCAGTGAAGTCCAGCGTATGGAGCCTGTCGACGCGATCCCTGACTTCACCGGCCTCGCCCAGGATCTCGAAGCCGCCTGGAATGCGCCGGGTGTCGATATGCGGTTCCGTCAGCAACTGCTGCGCGCGCTCATCAAGGACATTGTGGCGGACGTCGATGACGACGCGCGCGATGTGATCCTGACCATCCATTGGCATGGGGGCCAGCATTCCCAGGTAAGGGTTCGCAAGTCCAAATCCGGAGAGCATGGCCAGAGTACGCCTGAGGAGGCTCTGGCGGTCATGCGATCCATGGCAACGCGATGGTCGGATGCCGAAATCGCCGCCACACTCAACCGCATGGGCATGAAGACGGGTCAGGGAAAGACCTGGACGGCGCGACGCGTCCAATCCCTGCGCACGGTGCACAAGATCAGCGGCTATCGGTCTTCCGACAAGAACGGCGAGTGGCTTACCATGTCGGACGCGGCCGCGAAGCTTGGCGTGTCGCACGTCAAAATCCGCCGGTTCGTCAGGGACGGCATATTACCAGCCGAGCAGGTCATGCGCGGCGCGCCCTACCAGATCCGCGCCAGCGACCTTGAAGATGAACGGATCAAGGCCGATTTGGCGCGCAAATCTCCGCGTATCATCAACGACGATAATCAGAAATCGCTGTTTCCCGCCATTTGAAGAGGGGGTGCATAATGAATCAGTCTTCGCGCTCAACCGCAAGAACGCGCTCTTCGCAGGCTCTGACGGCGGCGCCGAACACTGGGCAGTCATCGCCTCGCTGATCGAAACCTGCAAGCTCAATGGTGTCGAACCGCTCGGCTTATCTCGCCGATGTCCTCACCAGGATCGTCAACGGCCACCCCAACAGCCAGATCGACGATCTCCTGCCTTGGGTCTACATCAACAAGCTCGAGCTCAAGGCCGTGGCCCGAGAATACCGCTTACTCTTGACATGCACGGGCCGGAACAGGTTAACCCGCATATCTGCGCGATGCCGCGAGCATGGTTGCGGTCGGTCTTGTTGACCTGTGCCTTGAGAACGCCTTGGAATGACGGGGCTCGATACAGGTCACGTAGTCCGGCTGCCGCCAGACCAACCATTGGGATAAGGGGCCGGCTTCAAGCCTGATCCGGGCGAGATTCCATGCGGGGTTCTTCAATGCGTCAGCAAGATCGTCCGGATGACTAGCAACCTTCATCTCTCGGCAAATTCGGCGCCCTTCTCACGATGCAAACGGTGGTCTCTTTCACGGAGACGTCCAGTCCGGCATAATTTTTCATGCTGCGCTTCCTTTCCTGATGCTTGTGGCTGTTCACACAGACCACGTTTTGTCATCATCTCGAAGCGCAGCACTTCAAAACAACCCGTTCAAGGCGGGGGGCAAAGCCGAATACCACAATCTAAACACCTAGCGATGCTGTTCAAATTCGCCTTGCCGGCATGGGACCCCATCGCTGTCATCACAGGAAGCAGTACGTGGGAGGGGAACTGCT